>NZ_JBPJZL010000001.1:0-741725 GCF_051216835.1 Variovorax multivorans | reverse complement strand
CAACCTAAAAAGGAGAACACCAAGCACTTATCCACACCGTGAAGCCTTCAAGCTCACAAAGCGGGTGGGTCAGTATTCAATGGAAATCTAGGGTCAGAGATCGGCGGAATTCAACAATCCAGTGAATTGAGAGGTTAATATATGATTTGCCCGCGCTGTGAGCAAGATGAGATTGTTGAGGCGAAAATCAAAGCGAATGAAGGGTTGATTTTTATCTGCCCCGAGTGTGATGCAATGTGGTTATCGAGTGATGAAATTGGCCTCGATAATTTCCTTGATTATGGTACTTACATGAAATCGATTGGTTTATCTCAATTGTGGAGTGAATTGAGTGTAATGAAGCGAATTTAATGTGTAAGTAAATCCAATTCAAATCCTCAGTGGCGAAAGTTTCTACGAGTACGTATTAAGCCCTACGCAATGGACGACCCCTTTGGACTAGCGCGAAAGGGAGGGTGGCGTGCAAATAGCGGGAGCGCTGGTGCGATGAAGACACCAGAGCAGATGAAACCGGCGCAGTCGCAGGAGAGCACGCAATGTCCGCTGATGACGCGAGTGCGGTATTACACGAATCGAAAAGGATCGAGCGGAATTCAAGTCAGCGGCAGAGTTATTGCAAGCGACAGCAATCGCATCTATGTCGAGCCCACGAGGGGGAAGCCACTAAGCCAACGCGATGCCGAGGAGAAGTATCAGATTGGACAAGGCCGTGGGCGCAACTCTGTTGAGTTTTACGTGCAAGCGTCAGGGCTTGAGTGGGTTACGAATCCTCGGAATCACAGGCAGGAGCTAAATATTAAGGTCGACGCTCCAGCATGTAACTCAAAGTTTTTGGGAGAGCTTAAGTGATCGATAAGCGCAAGGAATTGCGGATTGATGGAGAGAAGCTATTGCATATCCTGCGAGACATCGAATACGTGCTCATTTCTCTGCACAAGATCGGCTCCCACTACGCGCCCGATCTTCCCGGAAAGAAATCGGAATACTGCGCGGAAACGACAAAATTCATTGATGACGGAGAAGTGACCGGACGGCTCGCCAAGATTCGAGCCATCTTGTCCGGGGCTTTCGACGAAACGCGGGGTGTCGATGACTTGACAGACATCGAGCGCGCTTTGGAGGGACTTGAATTCTGGAGGCCAGGAAGTGCTAGTTAATTTGACTGGCTCAAGTCGTTTACGTCACACCAGACTACAACCGGTATCGGTACTACGATAAAGCAGGACCTTTCCGATTCCAAGCGAATGTGGTGACTTACGCGTTGAGGTCGCGCGGGAACAAGGCAATGGACTGAGTCAACGGCAGAAGTATGACCCGGCCCGGCGGCTGCTCGAACAGCAGATCTCGCGCACTGGGCTCGGCGCCATCGAGGCCATGGCGGATCGAGGAGGGCGGCGAGCGCTACATCCACGAGGCGGCCTCGTTCGCGCCGCTGGTGCAGGTGCGCGGAGCGAGACGACGGACGCGAGGCGCTGATGGAGGCCAACGGCGGCGTCTACGACATCATGGAAAAAATGATTGATTTCGCATTGATTGAATGTTCCAGGATTGACTGGAGCAAGTACGAAGTGATCCAAGGGCGAGCGGATTCAGTCCCCCTCGCCTTGGAAGCTTTGTTGACTTCCACAATAAAAGAGGCAGAAAAATATTATTGGAGAATTGAAAATCATGTTGTCGTTCAAGGGCGGCTGTTTAGCGCTGCTGAACCGACGCTTCAGGTGCTCATTGCCTCGCTTTTGAATGCTCGCCCTAGGCATATTAAAATTGACGTGCTTGAACTTATATTTCAGATTGTTGTTGGTGCTGCTGCAGAGTCTGCAAATGAGGAATATAAGAAAATGCAGCAGCGAGTTCAATTTCGCGCTCTGGAAGGGTTGTGGGTTTTTTATGGCGAATTGAACGGAGAGCATGCCAAAGCTGTGGGTGAGGTGTTGGATGTGCTCGATCCGTCACGTTTGAAATTTTTTCTTGATGCCAGTAAATGATTAATTTTTATTTTTTAGCGTAGAGGCTCTAAATGGATGAGGCTAAGGAGGTTTGGGTTTTTAATGGGTCTAGGGCGAAATTTCCTTCTGCGATTTTTGTGGCCAAGGAGAATGCCCTGGAGTGGATAGAAAAATATAGATTAACTGGAATTTTGACCAAATATCCCGTGGGTGTTTCAGTTTATGAGTGGTCAATTCAAAGCGGAAATTTCCAAGTGAGGTTGGAAAGAGATTCGACGCCGGACTTCATCGGGAACTTTTCTAGTGCGGCGCAAGAGCACATGCATTTCGAAAACGGGACCACGGCGAGCGCGCCAACATGATCGAGCGCGAGCGGTTGGCGAACCGTCTTCGCAGGGGATGGCCTCCCCATGACGGGGTGACTGGCCACAGCGGCATCACCGTCGCCTTCAACTGCGACGCGCCGGGCACCGGCCATGCGACGCTCAGGGGGAGCCTCGAAACTGTTTGATTGAAGGTCTCCATGAGGCCGACTCGTCTTTTCGCTGGTGTGAGCGCATCAACCTCTTTTTCATCTTCGGGTTTCCGATAACTAAATCGCCTTGATTTAGTCGCCCCGCTGCCCGATAGTCCCCTTGCGCCCGGACGCCCCATTCCAAGGCCAGCGATCCGGATCCAAAACCGCAGGGCGCATCACCCAGCGTCCGCCCAAGGAGACAAACCATGCCCCGCAGCAGCTCCCGCACCATCCTGGCCATTGCGGCCATGTCCCTCGCCGCAGTGACCGCATCCACCGCCGCATTCGCCGCCGACCAACCCATCATCGGCCTCGTCACCAAGACCGAAACCAACCCCTTCTTCGTCAAGATGAAGGAAGGCGCGCAGGAAGAGGCCAAGAAGCAGGGCGCCAAGCTGCTTTCCGGCGCGGGCAAGGCCGACGGCGACAACGCGGGCCAGATCACGGCGATGGAAAACATGATCGCGGCCGGCGCCAAGACCATCCTGATCACGCCTAGCGACGCGAAAGCCATCGTGCCGGCGATCAAGAAGGCGCGCGACAAGGGCGTGATGGTGATCGCGCTCGACAGCCCGGCCGATCCGCCGGACGCGACCGACGCGCTGTTCGCCACCAACAACTACACGGCCGGCGTGCTGATCGGCGAATACGCCAAGGCCGCGATGGCCGGCAAGCCCGCGAAGATCATCGCGCTCGACCTGTTGCCGGGTCACCCGGTGGGTGCGCAGCGCCACAACGGCTTCATGAAGGGCTTCGGGCTGCCGGCCAACGAGGCGAAGTCGAACGAGCTGTCGAAGGCGCCCGAGATCGTCTGCATGGCCGACAGCTACGGCGACCAGGCCAAGGCGCAGACGGCGATGGAAAACTGCCTGCAGAAGGCGCCTGACGTGAACCTGGTCTACACGATCAACGAGCCCGCCGCGGCCGGTGCCTACAACGCGCTGAAGCGCGCAGGCAAGGAGAAGGGCGTGCTGATCGTCTCGGTCGACGGCGGCTGCCAGGGCATCAAGGACACCAACGCCGGCATCATTGCCGCGACCTCGCAGCAGTACCCGCTGAAGATGGCCGCGATGGGCGTCGCCGCGGGCGTCGAATTCGCCAAGACGGGCAAGAAGGCCTCGGGCTATGTCGACACGGGCGTGACGCTGATCGCGGGCAAGAGCGTGGCGGGCGTCGACAGCAAGGACACCAAAACTGGCGCCGAGCTGTGCTGGGGCAAGAAGTAAATAGCTGACAGCCCCCAGGGAGTATCTCGATGGCGAAATCTGCGACGCACCACATTCCGTGGGGCGCCTTGGGGCCGTGGCTGGCCCTTCTTGGCGCGTGCATCTTCTTTGCAACCCAGTCCGACCGTTTTCTCACGGGCGGCAATCTCTCGCTGATCCTGCAGCAGGTGATGGTGGTCGGCGTGATCGCCATCGGCCAGACGCTGGTGATCCTCACGGCGGGCATCGACCTGTCGTGCGGCATGGTGATGGCGCTGGGCAGCATCATCATGAGCAAGTTCGCCACTGAGCTCGGGCTGCCCGTGCCGGTGGCCATCCTGTGCGGCATCGGCGTGACGACGCTGTTCGGCCTGCTCAACGGCCTGCTGGTCACGCGCATCAAGCTGCCGCCTTTCATCGTGACGCTGGGCACGCTGAACATCGCCTTCGCGATCACGCAGCTGTACTCGTCGTCGCAGACCATCACCGACCTGCCCGGCGGCCTCACGGGCCTGGGCACCACTTTCACCATCGGCAATGCCGAGGTGGCGTGGGGTTCGGTGCTGATGGTGGTGCTCTATGCGCTCACGTGGTTCGTGCTGCGCGAGACGGCTGCCGGTCGGCACATCTATGCGGTGGGCAACAACGCCGAGGCCACGCGGCTGGTCGGCATTCCGACGCAGCGCGTGCTGCTGGGCGTGTATGTGGCGGCGGGTGTGCTGTACGGCATCGCCTCGCTGCTGTCGGTGGCGCGCACCGGCGTGGGCGACCCGAACGCGGGGCAGACCGAGAACCTCGACGCCATCACGGCCGTGGTGCTCGGCGGCACCAGCCTGTTCGGCGGGCGCGGCATCGTGCTCGGCTCATTGATCGGCGTGCTCATCGTGGGCGTGTTCCGCAACGGGCTCACGTTGATGGGCGTGTCGTCGATCTACCAGGTGCTGGTGACTGGCGTGCTCGTGATTCTTGCGGTGGCGGCCGACCAGCTGTCGCGCCGGGGAGCCCGCTGATGAACACCGTCACCAACCCCAAGATCGTCATGCAGGCCAAGGGCCTGGTAAAGCGCTATGGCCAGGTCACGGCGCTCGACGGTGTCGACTTCGAACTGCGCGAAGGAGAAATCCTCGCGGTGATCGGCGACAACGGCGCGGGCAAGTCGTCGCTCATCAAGGCGCTGTCGGGCGCGGTGGTGCCCGACGAGGGGCAGATCCTGCTCGACGGCCAGCCGGTGCACTTTCGCAATCCGCTGGATGCGCGCCGCGCGGGCATCGAGACGGTCTATCAAGACTTGGCCGTGGCCCCGGCCATGACCATCTACGAGAACCTGTTCCTCGGCCGCGAACTGCGCCGCCCCGGCTTCCTGGGCAGCGTGCTGCGCATGCTCGACAAGAAGCAGATGCTGCTCGAAAGCACGGCCCGCATGGCGGACCTGAAGGTCGGCATCCAGTCGATGACGCAGGCGGTCGAAACGCTCTCGGGCGGCCAACGCCAGTGCGTGGCCGTGGCGCGCAGCGCGGCCTTCGCGCGGCACGTGGTCATCATGGACGAGCCCACCGCCGCGCTGGGCGTGAAGGAGGGCAACATGGTGCTGGAGCTGATCCGCCGCGTGCGCGACCGCGGCCTGCCCGTGGTGCTCATCAGCCACAACATGCCGCACGTGTTCGAGGTGGCCGACCGCATCCACGTGGCGCGTCTCGGCAAGCGCGCGGCGGTGCTCGACCCGAAGAAGATCAGCATGAGCGACACGGTCGCCGTGATGACCGGCGCCATGACGGCCGACCAGTTGCCCGCGGAGGCGCATGCCTGATGCGGACACACCTGCACGCACGCCCGATCTGTTGCGGCCTCGCGGCTCCAACCAGGTCGGCATGCGCCAGTTCAACGAGCGCACAGTGCTGCAGGCACTGCGCGTTCACACCAGCCTGCCCAAGGCCGATCTCGCGCGGCTGACCGGACTCAGCGCGCAGACCATCGGGCTCATCACCGCGCGGCTGGAAGAAGACGGTCTCATCGTCAAGCAAAGCCGCGTGCGCGGGCGCATCGGGCAGCCTTCGGTGCCGCTGGCGCTGAACCCCGACGGCGCCTTTGCCATCGGGATCAAGGTCGGTCGACGCGGCGCCGAATGGCTGCTGATCGACTTCACCACGCAGGTGCGCGAGCGCCATGCCATCAGCTACGACTTTCCCGATGCGGACGAGCTGCTGCCCGTCATCACGCAGCACATGCACCGGCTGCGCGACGGGCTGGGGCCACTGGCGGCGCGCAACGTTGGGGCGGGGCTGGCCGCGCCGTTCCAGCTCGGCGGCTGGCACCGTACGTTGGGCCTGTCGAAGGCGCAGTCAGACCTGTGGAACCAGATGGACCTGGCCGCCGAGGTGCGCGCGCGCACCGACGTGCCGGTGAGCTTCGCGCGCGACACGGTGGCTGCCTGCGTGGCCGAGCTGGTGGGCGGGCGGGGGCACGACCTGAAGAGCTTCCTGTACATCTTCGTAGACACCTTCGTGGGGGGCGGGCTGGTCATCAACTCGCATCTGCACACCGGTGCGCACGGCAATGCGGGCGCGCTCGCTTCATTGCCGATGCAGCCGCCGGGCAGTCGCGGTGCATTGCCGCCTCAACTGGTTGCACAGGCGTCGCTCTGGGAGCTGGAGCAGCGCCTGATCGGCGAGGGCCTCGACGCCATGGCCGCGTATGACGATCGTGCCTTGCAGCCGCCCTATGCCGCGATGACGCAGGCCTGGCTGGAAAGCGCATCGCAGGCGCTGGCGCATGCCATCGTGAGCGGCACCGCCATGCTCGACCTGCCCGACGTGGTGGTGGACGGCTCGATGTCGCGCGCGTTGCTGCAGGCGCTGCTCGACCAGACCCGCGCCGCGCTGGATCGCTGCAACTGGGAAGGCCTGTGGCAGCCGCGGCTGCATGGCGGCAAGGCGGGGGCGCAGGCCTGTGCGCTGGGTGGCGCGATGTTGCCGCTGCACGCCAACTTCGCGCCGGATCACGACGTGTTCCTGAAGGCAGGTTGAGAGGCCACCGACGTCGCAACGCACCTCATGCACGCCTTGGTGGCCGACCATTCCTTGAGCGAAGGCCTGTGTCGAAATTGCCTGGGGAGGGCGATCGGCCGCTTGTGATCGCCCCCCAGGAACACCGCTTACTTGCTGCACGTACCCGGCTGCGCCAGGCCGAGTGAGGCTATATCGGCCTTGCCTTGCTCCTCTGGAATCTGCTCCAGGTCGGCGCCGCCCACGAAAGCTCCCATCTTGATGAACTGCCGGACGAAGTAGTTCTTGCCGGCATCCATGAATACCTCCAGGGAATTGGGCGAGAACTCCGATTCCGTTTCGATCTTGTTCTTCTTGCCGCCGTCGACCTGCGTGTAGAAGAACACGTCGGATGCACTCTCGCCCAGGCATTTGCCGTTGACCCAGATGTCCTTCTTCAAAGCCTTCCCGACGAAGCTGTTGCGATAGACATAAAGGCCGGATTTCCCGGTGGCCGGGGCGCTGAACTGCTTGGCCTTGTCGCTCTCCTCCTTGCTGGCCATATTGACGGAGGCGCATCCTGTCATCAGCAGCGCCGACAGGACAACGATGCTGCTCTTGTGATTGATCTTCATTTTTGTGATCTCGATTGTGTATAGAAGACCGAGTACTCCCTCGACCCGGCCGCTCGCGACAGTGGTGTCGCGAGCGGGGGGCATTATGCTTTTTGTTTCAATGCGTAATCTGGATTCAGATGGCGGATCCCCGCCGAAATTGGCGTTCCAGGAACATCACTGTGCGGGCCCCGGCAGACAGCTGCCGGGCTATTTGTTCTTGTCTCTTGCGGCCACGAGGCTGTGGGCCTCTGCGATCAGCGGCTTCATCATCTCGAATGTCCTGTCGCTCGGGTTGATCACACTGACCCAGTACATCTTCCCGTACACAGGATGTGGCATCAGCCTGTCGAGCGCGGTGTAGTCGATGGCGGTGGTGTCCGTCTCGCCGAACAGCGCGTGGAAGGTCTCCTTGCCCACGCCGATGTTCAGGCGGAATACGCCGGGGCGGTCCAGATTCGAGGCGTTGTCGAACTCGCTGTCCTTTGTCACGAGGGTGGCAAAGGGAAACTTGTTGTCCGAGTTGTGGAAGAAGAAGGTGTTGTCGTCGGCGATCTGAAAGTGGCCGCCGGCCAGCATGTCGATGATGTGTTGGGTGATGGCGTCTTCGGTCATGAGCGCGATCTTGCCTGCGTTCATCAGGAGGGCCAGCGCCGCAGTCCCAGTTCGTCCGCCAGCCGGCGGTAGGCCTTGATCTGCGCCTGCACGTAGTCGTCGAGCGCGGCGCCCGTGAGCGTGAAGGGGTACAGCCCGTGCTGCTCGCGCAACGCGGCGTAGCCGGGCGCGGCACTCGCTTCGCCGAAGGCCGCGACCCATGCGCGCACGGCGGCCTCGGGCACGTCAGCGCTCAGGTACAGGCCGCGCACGGTCGGCCACACCAGGTCGATGCCTTGCTCGCGCGCGGTCGGCACGCCGGTGAGCGCGCCGCCAAGCCGGTTCTCCGACAGCACCGCGAGCAGTCGCACGGCCGCGCCGCCCGCAATGGCCTGCATCGCCTCGGCTGCATCGCCGGGGAACACGTCGACATGCTTGCCCTGCAATGCGCTCAGCGCATCCCCGCCGCCTTCGAAAGAAACGAAGCGCATGGCCTTGTGATCGCGCCCCGCCGCGCGCACCAGCAGCGCGGCCTTCACCCAGTCCTGGCTGCCGACCGTGCCGCCCGCGCCGAAGGCGATGCGCGACGGGTCTTGCCGTAGCGCGGCGACCAGGTCCTGCAGGCGCTTGTAGGGTGAGTCGCGATGCACGGCGATTACGCCGTAGTCGGTGCCCAGCGTGGCGATCCAGCGCACGGCCGAGGGCGAATGCGGGCCGAAGCGGCCTTGCGCGAGGTTGAGCAGCGAGCCGCTGGAAAACGCCACCAGCGTGCCCGGGCCGCCGAGCTTGCCTGTGGCGACGCGGTCGAAAGCCACGGCGCCAATGCCGCCCGGCAGGTAGCGCTGGGTGAGCAGCGGCCGCGCGGGCCGCACGGCCTGCAACGCGTCGCGCGCCAGCGCGCAGGTCAGCGCGAAGCCGCCGCCGGCCTTGGCGGGGATCACGCAGTCGGCGGCGTTTTCGGAAGGGTCGTTCGCGGCGGCCATCGCGCGCATGCCGAAGGGCATCAGCAACGCGCACAACGCGCGAAGTGCATGGCGGCGAGTGGGGGGCGTGGACATGGGAGTGGGCCCATCAGATGGCGGCCGGGCGAGGCCACCAGATGATCGCATGCAGCCCCGGGCCGGCCTCGCGCGCTTCGAGCCGCAACTCGCCCCTGTGCCGCTGAGCGATAGAACGCGCAATGGCCAGCCCGAGCCCGAAGCCGCCCTTGCCGGCGCGCGCGCCGCGCCGGAAGCGCTGGCCCAGCGCGGCGCGTTCCTCGTCGCCGAGACCGGGGCCGTTGTCCTCGACGTTGAGGCTCCAGCCCGCCGCGTCGCCCGCGGCAAAGAGCGTGATCGTGCCTTCGGCCGGCGTGTAGGTGATCGCGTTGCTCACAAGGTTGCCCAGCGCCTCGCGCATGAGCCCCCGGTCTGCCACGGCAAGGAACTCCGGCGTGGGCGAATGAATGCCCAGGTCGATACGCTTGGCGCGTGCCAGTGGCAGCAGGTCGACCGCCACTTCTCGTAGTAAGCCTGCAAGGTCGAACTCGGCGGGCTCCACCGACACCGTGTCGCTGCGGCCCAGCGCCAGCAGCTGCTGCGCGCTGCGCGTCGCGCGGCCGATCTCGGTGCCGAGCGCGTCGAGCGCGACCTGCACCTGCGCCGGGTCTTGTTCGCGCCGCGCGTAGTCGGCCTGCATCTGCAGCGTGGTGAGGTGGGTGCGCAACTGATGCGAGGCGTCATCCAGAAACTGGCGCTGCTGCGTCACGAGGTCTTGCGTGCGCGACATCTGCTGGTTGACCGCGGCCACCAGTGGGCGCACCTCGGCGGGCAGGTCGGTCTCGGCGATGCGTGTGAGGTCGTCGGGCGTGCGTGAGCCCACCTCGCGCGCCAGCCGCGAGAGCGGCCTCAGCGCCGCCGCGAGGGCCAAGGCGGTGCCGCACAGCAGCATTGCCAACACCAGCCCGTCGCGCAAGGCCGCGCTGCGCACGAAGCGTGCGCTGAACTCCTGCCGCGAGCGCGTGCTTTCCCCCACCTGGATCAGCACGCTGCGCCCGGTGCTGCCGGCCGGCGCGCGGTCGAGGTCGCGGCGGTAGGCCGCGAGCCGTACTGCTTCGCCGAAGTAGGTGGCGTCGTAGAAGGCCGGCACGCCCATCGCCAGTTCGGTGGGCGGCGCGGGCAGGTCGGCGCTGCCGAGCTCCACCAGCCCGTCAGACGTGGACACACGAAAGAAGACCTGGCCGCTCGCCGTCAGCTCGAAGAACTCGAACATCGTGTACGGCAGCTCGACCGACAGGCCACCCGAGGCTGTCGAGATGTTGGCGTCGATGGACTTGAGCGCGCCCAGCAGCGAGCGGTCGTAGGCCGCGTTGGCGGCAGCCAGCGCGTCGTGCCGCGTCATCCACAGTTCGAGGCCGGTCACGATCAGCAGGGCCGGGAACAGCAGCAGCGCGAGCCGCTGCCAGAGGCTGGCGCGGCGAAGGCGTTCACGCAGGCCGCTCACTCAGTCTGCTTCCAGTACATAGCCGAGCCCGCGCAGCGTGACGATGCGAACCCCGGTGCCGTCGAGCCGCTTGCGCAGCCGATAGACGAAAACCTCGACCGCCTCCGGGTGCACCTCTTCGTCGTCGGAGAACACGCGCTCGAGGATCTGCTGCTTCGACAGCGGCTCGCCGCTGCGCTGCACCAGCACGCGCAGCACTGCCAGTTCGCGCGGCGAGAGCGCCAGCGCCTCGCCGTTCAGCGTGAAGTGCCGGCGCGCGCCGTCGTACACCAGCGGGCCGCAGGCCAGCCGCGGATGCTCCACGCCGCGCGCGCGGCGCACCAGCGCATGCAGGCGCGCTTCGAGTTCGGCCAGCGCGAAGGGCTTGGCAAGGAAGTCGTCGGCGCCCGCATTGAGCGAAGCGACGCGCTCGTTCAGCGAGTCGCGTGCGGTGAGGATCAGCGCCGGCAAGCGCTGGTCGCGCTCGCGCAGCCGTTGCAGCACCGTGTGCCCGTCGAGCCCGGGCAGGCCCAGGTCGAGCACCAGCGCATCGTGGTCGCGCTGCTGCAGCGCCCGGTCGGCCAGGCGCCCGTCGTCCACCCATTCGACCTGGATGCCCGCATGTTCCAGTGCCTTGCAGAGCCAGGTGCCCAGGGTGTGTTCGTCTTCGGCCAGCAGGATGCGCATGGCGCCGATGCTAGAGCCTGTGCTGCTCAGTCGGGCTTGATGTTTGCCCTTGCGATGACCTTCTGCCAACGGGTCTGCTCGGCTGCGATGAACTGCGCGAACTGCTCCGGCGTGCCGCCGACGGCCTCGGCCGCGTCGGCCGTCAGGCGCTGCATCGAGTCGGGCGACTTCACGGCCTTCATCGTCTCGGCCGAAAGCTTGGCCAGGTTGGCAGGCGTGATGTTGGCTGGCGCGAGCATGCCGTACCACTGAGTCATCTCGAAGCCCGGGAAGCCCTGTTCGGCCACGGTCGGCACATCGGGCAACTGCGGCAGGCGCTTGGCCGAGCCGGTCGCGATGCAGCGCACCTTGCCGGCCTTGATGAACGGAATGATCGCCGCCGCGCCGATGGCCGAGGCGTCGAGCCGGCCCGAGAGCAGGTCGGTCACCATCGGGCCGGTCCCGCGGTAGGGCACGTGCAGCATGAACACGTCGGCCGTCATCTTCAGGTATTCGAAGGCCAAGTGGCCCGCGCTGCCGTTGCCCGCCGAACCGTAGCTGAGCTTGCCCGGCTTCGACTTGGCATACGCGATGAACTCCTTGAGGTTCTTCGCCGGCACGTCGGGGTGCACCACGTAGAGGCTGGGCACCTTGGCCAGCAGGCTCACGGGCTTGAAGTCCTTGTTCGCGTCGTAGGGCAGCTTGGCAAAGATGTACGGGTTGACCGCCAGCGTGCCGATGTGCCCGAGGATGATCGTGTGCTGGTCGGTGCTGCGCGCCACTTCGCTCATCGCGATGTTGCCGGCCGCGCCCGGCTTGTTGTCGACGAACACGCTCTGGCCCAGCGTGCGCGAGAGCTCGGCGGCGGTCGAGCGCGCGACGATTTCGGAGCTGCCGCCCGGCGCGAAGGGCACGACGAAGCGGATCGACTTGCTGGGCCAGGTGTCCTGGGCCGAGGCCAGCGAAGGCAGCAGGCCGCCGAGGGTGAGAGCGCCGCCGGCTTGCAGCCAGTGGCGGCGGTTCAGGCGGGCGTCGTTCGGGGAAAAGAAGTCGGACATGGTGCTTGTGTCTCCAGCGCTTTTGGATTGAAAGCGCGCATCGTGCCCGGTGGATGCTGTCGGAAAGCTGTCAGTTGCCGTTCGTCCAGTAATCCCGGCCGAATTCGCCCGCTAGCCGGGCAATCAAAGTCTCCACGCGCGCCAGCACGATTTCGACCTGCGCGTGCACCGGTGCGTAGGCGAAGCGCAGGTTGTGGAAGGTTGTGCCTTCGTCGGGGTCGTCATCGCGCAGGTACAGCGTGCCGTCGCAGAGCCGCAGATCGAGGAACCAGCCTTGCTCGTAGTCGGAAAAGACTTCGCCGGGTATGCCGGTTGTCAGTGCTTCGATGAAGGCCCGGCCCTCGCTGAAGCGGTCGTGCCATGGGAAGTTCAGCAGGAAGCGACCGGGCGCATGGACTACCGGTATGTTCCAGAAATGGGTGCCGTCTGCCGGGTCCTTGCCGTGGCGTGCGGCCCTGGTCAACAGGTCGCGATAGTGGCGGCAGAGCTCGTCCTCGTGGCCAATGCAGTCGGCCGACAGCACGAAGCCTTGCGCCGCGCCCGGAATTGCTGGCTGATACAGCGGCTCTCGCAGGTTCTCCCATTGTTCGGGGGAGATGTGCGACGAGGGGCCGTAGTAGAGCGAGTGCTCGACGATGAATGCGATGTCGATGTGCACGTCTTCCACCGGCTCCGACTGCGCCGCCCAGTCGGGCAATGTCGTCTGGCTCGAAGAACCCGAGGCGTTTGCGGTCATGGCGCTTCTCAGATCAGATTGCGCATCGCCTGCGCCGTCTCCCGCAGCACGGGCAGCACCCGCGCCACCGCGTCTTCCGAACTCTCGTGCCCCATCGGCATCGTGATGTTCAGCGCCCCCACCAGCGTGCCGTGCCGGTCGCGCAGCGGCGCCGCGATGCCGCGCGAATTGAGGTCGAGCTGCTGCTCGGAAAGCGCCCAGCCCTGTGCCCGGATGCGGGCGAGTTCTAGCTTCATGCGCTCCATGCTCGCGATGGTGTGCGAGGTGAATACGGTGAGCTGCTTCGTTGTCAGCCATTCGTTCAGCTCGGCGTCGCTGCGCAGCGCCAGCATCAGCATGCCCGAGGCCGTGACCTGCGCCGGCACGCGCGCGCCGAGCACATAGCCGGTGCTCATGCTGCGGTTGGGGCCGTTGCGCGCGATGTAGACCACCTCGTCGCCGTCCATCACGCTGAGGTACGCGATCTCGTTGGTGCCCGCCGCCACCCGCTGCAGAAAGGGCTGCACCACGCGCGGCAGCCGGGCCGACTCCAGGTACGACTGGCCCAGCCGCAGCACGCGCGGCGTGAGCCAGAAGAGCTTGCCGTCGCTCGCCACATAGCCCATGTGCTGCAAGGTCAGCAGATAGCGCCGCGCGGCGGTGCGGGTCATGTTCGTGCGCTGGCCGGCCTGGCTGGCGGTCAGGCGCGGGTTGGCGTCGTCGAAGGCTTCGATGATGCTCACACCGCGCTCCAGGCCGGCGATCCAGTCGCGCTTGTCCAGGCCGGGGGGCGGCGCCGGGTCGTCCTTGCTGTCCTTGCTCATGGGCGGAAGTGTGCCTGTGCGGATGGGTTCGGAGTTTGCATTTGATGACAGTGAAAACCCTTGAATTGAACGATCAGTGATTTTTTGAGTTCGATAATCGCACGATTTAAGGTGCCAAAGGCTGCGTGATTCAGGCGAAGCGACTATAAAGCTCGGCATCCGCCCTCGAAAAGAGCGATTGACGAACGGAAGCACGCACATGAGCCATTCCATCCGCGGCAGCACCCAGGCTTACCTGATCCCCGGCGACCCGGTTCGCAATGTGCGGCTGCCGCGCATGTTCAACGCCGCCTTCGAGCGCTTCGGCATCGACGCCGTGCTGCTGCCCATGCAGGTGCCGGTGCGCGACTTCGCGGTGTTCTTCAAGTCGGCCTTTCTCGCGCGCAACGTGCGCGGCATGGTGATCGCGCCGCCGCACAAGCCGCTGGTGGTCGACCTGCTCGACGGCTGCGGCCTCTTCGGCCGCGTGGCGGGCTCGGTCAACGTGGTACGGCGCACCGAGGGCGACCAGCTCGAAGGCGACCTGTTCGATGGCGAAGGCCTGATCGGCGCGCTAGACCACTACAACATTCCCTTTCGCGGCAAGCGCGCGCTGATCCTGGGTGCGGGCGTGAGCGCGGCAGCCATCGGCGTTGCGCTGGCCGAGGGCGGCACGGTGAACGGCGCGGCGCACATCGCCTTCTACGACAGAGCCGCCGGCAAGGCGGCGGGCGTGGCGGCCAAGCTCGATGCCTTCTTCGACGCAACCGTGGTTGCCGTGGACAGCAACGCGCCCGAAGGCTTCGACCTCGTCGTCAACGCCACGCAGCTGGGGCTGGTCGAGGGCGATGCGCTGCCGCTCGACGTGTCGCGCATGGAAGGCCACGCGGCGCTGTTCGACATCCTGTTGCGCAACCAGCCCACGCCGCTGGTGCAGGCAGCCCGAGCGCGCGGGCTCAACGCGCAGGCGGGCTTCGAGATGCTCATCCAGCAGATGCCGCATTACTTCCGCTACTTCGGCCATCTGGATGCTGCCACTGCGATGCAGGCCGACGCCGACTTCCTGCGCGAAATCATCTATCCGCCAGCGATGCACGCCGAGATTGCGCAGCCGCTGCGCTATCACTCCCCCAGCGTGGCCTGAGCCACGCCTTCACATAGAAACAACCGACATGATTTCCGGCAAGACCACGCTCATCGCCCACATCGGCTATCCCACCGAGGCCTTCAAGGCCCCGATGATCTACAACCCCTGGTTCGACAAGCACGGCATCGACGCCGTGGTGGTGCCCATGGGCGTGAAGCCCGAGGACTATGCGGCCTCGCTGCCGCAGATCTTCAAGTTCAGCAACCTGCGCGGCGCTCTGGTGACCATGCCGCACAAGGTAACGACGATGGCGCTGGTCGACGAGGTGACGCCCACGGCGCGCGTCGCTGGCGCATGCAACGCGATCCTCAAGCGGCCAGACGGCACGCTGCTGGGCGACCAGTTCGACGGCGCGGGCTTCGTGCGCGGCGTGGAGCGCAAGGGGCGTCTCTTCAAGGGCACGCGCGTGCTGGTGTCGGGCACGGGTGGCGTTGGCTCGGCCATTGCCGCCTCGATTGCCGCTGCGGGCGCTGCCGAGCTGATGCTGTTCGACATGAGCGAGGCTTCGGCCGGCGCACTGGCGGCGCGGCTGCGCGAGCACTACCCGCAGATGAAGGTGACCACCGGCTCGAAGGACCCGGCCGGCTACGACGTGGTCGTCAACGCCACGCCGCTCGGCATGAAGGAGGGCGATCCGCTTCCCTTCGACGTGGACCGCATCGACCCCGGCACTTTCGTCGGCGAGGTGGTCATGAAGACCGAATACACGCCACTGCTGCAGGCTGCAAAAGCCAAGGGCTGCCAGGTGCAGGTCGGCACCGACATGCTGTTCGAAATGATCCCTGCGTACCTCGAGTTCTTCGGATTCGGCACAGCCTCCCCGGAGGAATTGCGTGCCGTGGCCCAATTGAAATATTGAAAGGCCAGGTCATCGCATGAGTATTTTTGAAGGCTTCCTCTCCACGTCCGAAACGCTAGGCGCCTTCAGCGACCGCGCCTTCGTCGACGCCATGCTTCGCTTCGAAGCGGCACTCGCGCGCGCACAGGTGGCCGAAGGGCTGATCCCCGAGAGCGCTGCGCATTCGATCGTCAGCAGCTGCAAGGTCGAGCTGTTCGACGTTGCCAAGATCGTGCGCGAGAGCGGCCGCGCGGGCAGCGTCGCGATTCCGCTGGTGAAGGCGTTGCGCGAGGCCGTCGGCCTCTTCAATGCCGACGCCGCGCCCTTCGTGCACTTCGGCAGCACCAGCCAGGATGTGATCGACAGCGCAATGGCGCTGGTCACGCGCGAAGCGGTCGCGCTCATCGAGACCGACCTTGCCAAGGCGGCCGACGCGCTGCTGCGCCTGGCCGTCACGCATGCCGAAACGCCGATGCTCGCGCGCACGCTGATGCAGCCGGCCTCGGTCACCAGCTTCGGCTTCAAATGCGCGGGCTGGGCCGCACCGCTGGTGCGCAGCCGCATCCGCCTGCGCGATGCTGCGAAGCACGCGCTGCAATTGCAGCTCGGCGGCGCCGTCGGCACGCTGGCGCAGATGAAGGGGCAGGGCGCTGCCGTGCGCAAGCGCATGGCCAAGGAGCTCGGCCTGGGCGACCCCGGCGCAACGTGGCACACGCAGCGCGACGAATGGGTGGCGCTTGGCTGCGAACTGGGCCTGATCACCGGCAGCCTCGGCAAGATCGCGGTCGACATCGCGCTGCTCGGGCAGTACGAAGTGGCCGAAGTCGCGGAGCCCAGCGAGCCGGGCCGCGGCGGCTCGTCGGCAATGCCGCACAAGCGCAACCCGGTGGCTTCGATGGTCGCCATCGCCGCCGCGCACCGTGCGCCACAGCGCGTGGCCGCCTTGCTCGGCGCCATGCCGCAACAACACGAACGCGCGCTCGGCGCCTGGCAGGCCGAGCTGGCCGAATGGCCGCAGCTGCTGATGTCGGCGCACGGCAGCGTGCGCGCAATGGCGGGCGCATTGCCAGGCCTGCAGGTCGACGCCGCGCGCATGCGCGCCAACATCGACCGGCTGCGCGCCGAACTCCCACGCGACGCGGCCGACGAATGGTTCGACCCCGCGCTCGCTCACAACGCCGGACAGACTGCCCTCGCCGAAGTGAAGGCGCTGCAGGCCCGGCTTACAGACAAGGAACTTGCCCAATGACCGCCCCCGAAACCCCGGCCAACGACTACGAATCCGGCCTCGTCAACCGCCGCCGCGTGCTCGGCGATGCCTGGGTCGACAAGTCGCTCGCCAACCGCAACGGCTTCAACGCCGAGTTCCAGGAACTCATCACGCGCCATGCTTGGAACGACATCTGGGGCCGCCCCGCACTGGGCGACAAGACGCGCCGCTACATGGTGCTGTCGATGATGCTGGGCATCCACGCGTATGAAGAATTCGCCATGCACGTACGCGCCGCACTCGACGGCCCGCCCGAGTCGCGCCTCACGCCGGACGACATCAAGGAAGTGATCATGATGGCCGCCATCTACTGCGGCGTGCCGGTGGCCAACCATGCCTTCGGCATCGCGACCGGCATCCTGCGCGAAAAAGGCCTGCTGCCTGCGCTGCCCCAGTGACCGCGCCGGTCGCCCGCAAGAAGGGCCGGTTCGACGTCTCCTTCGCCTTGCTGCTGCCGCTGCTGCTAGCGGCGCAGCCGGTGGCCACCGACAGTTATCTCCCCGCGCTTCCCGCCATTGCGAAGGAGCTCGGTTCGGCCAGCACCAGCCTCACGCTGTTCGTGCTGGCCTTCGGCTTTGCGCAACTGTTGTGTGGCCCGCTGGCCGATCGCTTCGGTCGCAGGCCGGTGCTGCTGGCGGGGCTCGGCTGCTATGCCATTGCCGCGCTGGGCGGCGCGTTCGCAGGCAGCGTGGCGTTGCTCGCAGGCTGGCGCACGCTGCAGGGCTTTTCGATGGCGGCGATTCTGGTGTGCTCGCGGGCGGCGGTGCGCGACCTGTATCCGGCGCACGAAGGCCCGCACGTGATGGCGCGTGGCCTCACCGGGCTGGGCGTGGTCGGCCTGATGGCGCCGCTGCTGGGTGCATGGCTTGTGCAGGGCGCGGGCTGGCGCTGGGTGATGGTCGCGATGGCGGTCTATGCCACGCTGCTGTTTGCACTGTGCTGGCGCTCGTTCGGTGAAACGCGCAAGCCGTTGTTGAGCGAGGGTGAATCGTCTGCGCCGCGCGGCAGCACGCGCGCCGTGTTCGCGAGCCGGTCGTTCCGCGCCTGGGCCTCGGTGGCCGCGACGACCTACGGCGGACTGTTCTGCTTCCTGCTGCTGTCGCCGATGGTCTACATCGGCTATCTGGGCTGGTCGCCCGCGTGGTACGGCTGGATTCCGGCTGGTGGCTCGCTGGTCTATATCTTCAGCACCACCATGTGCCGCACGCTGTTGCGGCGCTACGGGCCGGTGCGCACCGTGCGGCTCGGTGCTTCGCTGAGCCTGACCGGTGCGGTCATCCAGGCGCTCGGCTGCTGGCTGATGCCGCTGAGCGCCGTGCCGCTGCTGTTCGGCCACGCCGTGTACTGCCTCGGCCATGGCATCCACCAGCCCTGCGGGCAGGCGGGTGCGGTGGGCGACCTGCCGCATCTGGCGGGCCGGGCCGTGTCCTGGTCGGGCTTCGGCATGATGATGGTCGCGTTCTGCGTGGGGCAGCTGGCAGCAAGATTTGTCGATGCCGATTTTTCCAACGGCGCCTGGCCGATGGTCGTGCCGATGCTGCTGGCCGGCTGCGTGCTGATGGCCATCGCGTTCCTCTGGCTGCCGCGTCTTCAACATCCGAAAAAGGAAACCACACCATGACCCGTTTGAATGTCGTTCGCGAGGGCGAAGGCCCGATCGTCGTGCTCAGCCATGCGCTCGGTTGCGACCTGAGCATGTGGGACGGCGTGGCCGCGCAGCTCTCGCGCGCCCACACGGTGCTGCGCTACGACCACCGCAACCACGGCGCGTCGGAGGTGGTGCCCGGCGCGCTGCGCGTCGAGACGTTGGCACAGGACGTGGCCGAACTCATCCAGCGCGAGGCGGACGGCGAGCCCGTGCATTTCGTCGGCCTGTCGATGGGCGGCATGACCGCGCAGGCGCTGGCTGTACGGCACCCCGAGCTGCTGAAGACGATGGTGATCGCCAATTCGGCCGCCTACTACCCCGACCAGGCCCCCTGGCGTGCACGCGCCGAGACGGTGGCTGCGAGAGGCGTGGCCGCCATCGCCCCGGGCGCCGTGGCGCGCTGGCTCACGCCGGCCTACGTGGGTACGCCGGAAGGCGCAGTCGCCGCGAAGACGCTGCACGACGTGCTGGTGCGAACTGACGCGCAGGGCTACATCGAGAGCTGCAACGCCGTCGCGGCCATCGATTTTCGCGAGAGCAACCACCGCATCGCCGTGCCCACGCTGGTGATCGGCGGGCTGCAGGACGAGGCCACGCCAATGGCCATGTCGCAAGCCATGGTGGGCGCCATTCCGGGTGCACGCCTGGCCACCATTGACGCAGCGCATCTGAGCGCGGTCGAGCGGCCGGTGGAGTTCACACAGCTGCTGATCGATTTCTGGCGCAGCCTTTGAGGGCTGTTGGCTGGGCAAGCGGCCTAGGTGTATCCCGTATTTCGTGCGAATACTGCACGTATGTGATCGATCATCGATCATTTGCCTTCTGAATTGATTGTGGCGAGGGCCGGGTGTTCCTAAAGTCCATCCCCATGCATCGCTCCATTGCCACCGTCTCGCTCAGCGGCACGCTCCGCCAGAAGCTCGAAGCCGTCGCCGCCGCCGGTTTCGATGGCATCGAGCTGTTCGAGGCCGACTTCATCAACTTCAAGGGCACGGCCTCCGAGCTGCGCCGCATCGCGGGCGACCTTGGCCTGACCATCGACCTGTATCAGCCGTTCCGCGATTTCGAAGGCATGCCCGAGCCGCAGTTCCGCCGCAGCCTGGAGCGCGCCGAGCGCAAGTTCGACCTGATGGAGGCCATGGGCGCGCCGATGGTGCTCTGCTGCTCCAACACTTCGCCGCTGTCGGTGAACGACCCGGCACTGGCCGCCGCGCAACTGCACGAGCTGGCCGAGCGCGCTGCGCGCCGCAACCTGCGCGTGGGCTTCGAGGCACTCGCCTGGGGCCGCCACACCTCGCTGTACGGCCAGGCCTGGGAGATCGTGAAGCAGGCGAACCATGCGCACCTGGGCCTGATCCTCGACAGCTTCCACACGCTGTCGCTGAAGGACGATCCGGCGGGCATCGCCAAGATTCCGGGCGACAAGATCTTCTTCTTGCAGATGGCCGATGCGCCACTGCTGTCGATGGACGTGCTGCAGTGGGCGCGCCACCACCGCTCGTTTCCGGGACAGGGCGACTTCGACGTGGTCGGCTTCTTCGAGCAGGTGCTGCGAGCGGGCTACACCGGGCCGCTGTCGCTGGAGATCTTCAACGACATCTTTCGCGAGACGCCGAACCGCCGCACCGCGGTGGATGCGATGCGCTCGCTGCTGTATCTCGAAAGTGAAGTGCGGCAGCGCTTGGGCGATGTCGAGCCCGTGCAACTGTTTAGCCCGCCGCCGGTGCCGGCACTCTCCGGCCTGTCGTTCATCGAGTTCGCGGCCGACGAGGCATCTGCCGTCACGTTGGCCACGCTGGTGAAGCAACTCGGCTTCCGCCGCATCGGCAAGCACCGCTCGAAGGCCGTGACGCTGTACCGCCAGGGCGAGATCAACCTGATCGTCAACGCCCAGCCCGATTCGTTCGCGCGGCAGCGCTTCGAGGCGCACGGCACCTCGGTGTGCGCGCTGGGTGTGCGCTGCGACGATCCCATCGCGGCCGTGGGCCGAGCCACCGCCATGCGTTCGCAGCGGCATGACAGCCCGGTCGGCCCCAACGAACTGCGCGTGCCGGCCATCGTTGCGCCGGGCGGCAATCTCATTCATTTCGTGCCCGAAGCGCTGGGCGACAACGGTTTGTACGAAGCCGACTTCATCCTGGAAGACGATGGCACCGGCGCTAACGACGCCGGCCTGCAGCGCATCGACCACGTGGCCCTGGGCCTGGCCGTCGACCAGCTCGACACCTGGGTGCTGTTCACGCGCGCCGTGCTCGGCCTGGAGCCTGGCGAGAGCCTGGAGCTCGCCGACCCCTTCGGCCTGATCCGCAGCCGCGGCGTCGCCAACGCCGACCGCAGCCTGCGCCTGGTGCTCAACGTGTCGCTGAGCCAGCGCACCCGCACCGCGCGCACGCTGAGCGTGACGGGCGGTGGCGCGGTGCACCACATTGCGCTGAGCTGCACGGATATCTTCGACACGGCCGCCAGGCTGCGTGCAAACGGCACGCGCTTCGTGCCCATCTCCGACAACTACTACGACGACCTGGCCACGCGCATCGACATCGCGCCCGAACTGCTGGCGCGCATGCGCGAAGCAGGCGTGCTGTTCGACCGTTCGCCGGCCGGCGACTACCTGCATATCTATACCGAAAGTTTCGAGGGCGGACTGTTTTTCGAGGTCGCACAGCGCGTGGGCAACTACGACGCCTACGGTGCCCTCAACGCACCGGCGCGCATGGCTTCGCAGGCGCAGGATTGATTTGATTTTTTGATCTGATTTTTTTCGTCAACACTGGAGACAACACATGGCAACCAACACAGCCCATGAGCCGCAAGGCAGGCACCAGTCGAAGAAGGCCGCAGCAAGCGGCTGGATCGGCTCGGCGCTGGAGTACTACGACTTCTTCATCTACGCCACCGCGGCGGCGCTGATCTTTCCGCAGATCTTCTTTCCGAAGGGCGACCCCCAGACCGCCATCATCGCGTCGCTCGCGACCTACGGCGTGGGCTACGTCGCGCGCCCCATCGGCGCCTTCGTGCTCGGCCACTGGGGCGACACGCACGGGCGCAAGCAGGTGCTGGTGCTGTGCATGTTCCTGATGGGCTTCTCGACCGTGGCCGTCGGCCTGCTGCCTACCTATGACCAGGTCGGCCTGCTGGCACCGGCGCTGCTGGTTCTGCTGCGCCTGGTGCAAGGCTTTGCGGTGGCGGGCGAGATCTCGGGCGCGAGCTCGATGATTCTTGAGCACGCACCGTTCGGCCGCCGCGGCTTCTTCGCGAGCTTCACGCTGCAGGGTGTGCAGGCCGGCCAGATTCTGGCGGCCGCCGTGTTCCTGCCGCTGGCGCACTACATGCCCGAAGAAGCATTCAACTCGTGGGGTTGGCGCATTCCGTTCCTGCTGAGCTTCCTGGTCATCGTGGCGGGCTACATCATCCGCCGCGAGGTCGACGAGACGCCGGCCTTCGCCGAAGTCGACAAGAAGGGCGAAGTGGCCAAGGCGCCGATCGTCCAGGCCTTTACCGACAGCTGGGCCGACATGCTGCGCGTGGTCTGCATGGCGCTGATGAACGTCATTCCGGTGGTGGCCACCGTGTTCGGCGCGGCCTATGCCGTGCAGGCCGCCTACGGCATCGGCTTCCAGAAGGACGTGTACCTGTGGATTCCCGTGCTCGGCAACATCCTCGCCGTGATCGTGATCCCGTTCGTGGGCAACCTCTCGGACCGCATCGGCCGCCGCCCGCCCATCGTCGTCGGCGCGCTGCTGTCGGGGCTGCTGTCGTTCGTGTACCTGTATGCCATCAGCATCCGCAACGTGCCGCTGGCCATCGCCATGTCGCTGCTGATGTGGGGCATCGTGTACCAGGGCTACAACGCGACCTTCCCCAGCTTCTATCCGGAGCTGTTCCGCACCCGCAACCGCGTGTCGGCCATGGCCATCTCGCAGAACATCGGCACCACCATCACCGCGCTGCTGCCCGCGCTGTTCGCCGCCGTTGCGCCTCCCGGCTCGACCAACGTGTGGTTCACCGTGGGTGCCATCACCTTCGCGGTGACGGTGCTGGCGGCCCTGGCCGCGCTCAGCGCACGGGAGACCTACCGCATCCGGATGAACGACCTCGGCAAGCCCGACGCTGTGCCGGTCGACAAGCAGGAGTACGACCGCCTGCGCGAGAAGACGCTGCACGACGCACGCCTGGCCAAGGCCGCGGCCTGAAAACCTTTCGTGCACCAAGGGTTGTGGCGCCGTGAAGAATGGCGCCATGACTACCCCTACCTCTTCCCACCTCAAGATCGACTTCGTCTCCGATGTGTCCTGTCCCTGGTGCGCCGTAGGCCTGAGTGCGCTCGAGGCGGCGCTCAGGAAGGTGGCGCCCGACGTCACTGCGGAGCTGCACTTCCAGCCCTTCGAGCTGAACCCGCAGATGTCGCCCGAAGGGCAGGACACCTTCGAGCACCTGAACCAGAAGTACGGCTCCACGCGCGAGCAGCAGGCAGAGGCGCGCGAAATGATCCGCCAGCGCGGCGCGGCAGTGGGCTTCGAGTTCAGCCCCGGAGGCCGTCCGCGTGTCTACAACACCTTCAACGCACACCGCCTGCTGCATTGGGCCGAGCTGGAAAGTCCGGCCAAGCAGGCGGCGCTGAAGAAGCTGCTGCTGAAGGCCTACTTCACCGACAGCCAGAACCCCTCGGACTCCGAAGTGCTGGTGCGCGCGGCGACCGAAGCCGGGCTCGACGCAGCCCGTGCCCGCGAGATCCTGAACAGCGACGAGTTCGCACAGGAAACCCGCGAACGCGAGCGCATGTACACCGACGCTGGCATCCACTCGGTGCCCGCGATCATCATCAACGACCAGCACCTCATTTCGGGCGGCCAACCCGTCGAGGTGTTCGAGCGCGCCCTGCGGCAGATTGCAGGCGCTGCGCCGTCCAGCCTGTCTGCAGCCTGACTTAGCTGGCGCTTAGGCGCCACCTTTGCGCTGCGTTACGAGGGTAAAGAGCGTCAACGCGGAGCGGGTCCGGATGGTTGAGGAGGCGTCCTTGACTCACCATCACTCCCAGGAGCTCCGAAGATGAAGAAGAAAAGCCTAATTGCCGCACTCGCCCTCATGGCTGCGGCTTCGTTGCCCGCATTGGCCGACGAATACGGCAAGCATCCGTTCTACCTCCACGCCCTGTCCGACCTGCAAACGGCCGCCTGGAAGGTGGAGCACCGCCGCCCCGAAGACGGGCTGATCTCGCGCGACGAGCAGGTGGTGGTCGACGAGATCCACGCCGCCATCGGCGACCTGCAGCGCGCGGCATGGCTAGACGGCAAGCCCCTCGAATGGCGCGAGCCCACCGATGCGTGGCTGCCGCGCGAAGGCCGCCTGCATGCCGCGGTCGACCTGCTGCGCAAGGTGCGCTCCGATGTGGCGCGCGAAGAAGACGACCCGCGCTCGAGGCCGTTCCAGCAGCGCGGCCTGGCGCACGTAGACCTGGCGCTCAATACTGCACAGCACGCCATCGGCGACGTGCGCCATCACGACATGCGCATGGAATGATCGTGATGCCGGTCACTGCGTCGATCTTTTCGGTGCGCCGCGCGTCAATGGCGCTCGGTGCGTGTGCGCTGGCCTTGCTCGCGGCCTGCGCAAGCGCACCGGGCGATCAGCGGCCCGTGGTGTCGGTGTCATTGCCTTCAGCACCGCTCAATGACGCCGCCCGCCTGCGCTGGCTAGACCGCGTGAGCTGGGGCGCCAACGCGAGCAGCGATGCGCAGCTTGCAAAGCGCGGCCTGTCGCTGTGGATGCGCGACCAGCTCAACCCGCGCCCCGTGCCGCTGCCACCCGCGGCGCAGGCGCAGATCGACGCGATGAGCATTTCGCGCACGCCGCTCGACCAGCTCGTCACCGAACTCGACGCGCAACGCAAGGCGGCCGATGCGCTACCCGACGAAGACCAGAAGAAAGCCGCGCGACAGGCCTACCAGCAGCGGTTGAACGACCTGGTACGCGAAGCACAACAACGCTTCGTGCTGCGCGCGCTGTACTCGCCCAACCAGCTGCAGGAGCAGATGACGTGGTTCTGGATGAACCACTTCAACGTCAACCTGCGCAAGGACAACATTCGCGCGATGGTGGGCGACTATGAAGAGAACGCGATTCGCCCGCACGCACTCGGCAAGTTTCGCGACCTGCTCGGCGCCACGCTGCACCACCCGGCAATGCTGCGCTACCTCGACAACGCGCAGAACGCCGCCAACCGCATCAACGAGAACTACGCACGCGAGCTGATGGAGCTGCACACGCTAGGCGTGGGCGGCGGCTATTCGCAGGGCGACGTGCAGGAGCTGGCGCGCGTGCTCACCGGCGTGGGCGTGAGCAACCAGCCACTCGACGCGCCGCCGCCGAACGTGCGGCCGGCCGTGCGCGCCGACTACGTGCGCAAGGGCCTGTTCGAGTTCAACCCCAACCGTCACGACTACGGCCCGAAGACGCTGTTGGGCCAACCCATCAAGAGCAGCGGCCTGGCCGAGGCCGACGAAGCGCTCGACCGCCTGGCGCGCGCGCCGGCTACCGCGCGCTTCATTTCGCGCAAGCTCGCCGTGTACTTCGTCTCCGACGATCCGCCGCAGGCATTGGTCGACCGCATGGCCGCTGCCTTCACCCGCAGCGACGGCGACATCGCCATCACGCTGAAGGCGTTGTTCGAGTCGCCCGAGTTCACTGCATCGCTGGGCCGCAAGTTCCGCGACCCGGTGCACTACGTGATGGCCGGCGTGCGGCTCGCCTACGACGATCGCGTGGTGTCGAACGTGAACCCGATGCTCGGCTGGATCAACCGCATGGGCGAACAGCTGTACGGCCACGAGACGCCCGACGGCTATCCGCTCAACGAGGCAGCCTGGGCCAGTGCGGGGCAGATGAACACGCGCTTCGAGATTGCGCGCGCCATCGGCGCGAATGGCGCAGTGCTGTTTCGTACGGACGACAAGGCGCCGCTGGAGAAGCCGGCCTTCCCGCAGCTGGCCGATTCGCACGCGGTGCGCGCGATGCAGGTTGGCATGAGCACGGACACGCGCGAGGCGCTGGCGCAGGCGAAGAACCCGCAGGAGTGGAACACCTTCCTGTTGGCATCGCCGGAGTTGATGCGCCGCTGAGGTTTTGGTTTTTCTCCCTCCCCCTTTGGGGGAAGGGGCAAGACAGAAGAAAGGACAACCGTCATGCAACGTCGAGAACTCTTGAAGCTCATGGCCGCCGCCCCGTTCGCGGGCGCCGCCGGCCAGTTGATGGCCGCGCCCGCGGCCGAAGGCGCCAAGCTGCTGGTCGTGTTCCTGCGCGGCGCGTACGACTGCAGCAATCTGCTCGTACCCACGAGCAGCGACTTCTACTACGCCTCGCGCCCCAACATCGCCATCGCGCGCCCCGGCACGCCCAACGGCGCACTGCCGCTCGACAACAACTGGGGCCTGCACCCCGCGCTGGCGCAGAGCGTGATGCCAATGTTCCAGCAGAAGCAGGCCTCCTTCGTCGCCTTCGCAGGCACCGACGACCTCACGCGCAGCCACTTCGAAACACAGGACTCCATCGAGCTAGGCCAGGCGCTCGACAAGCGCCGCGACTACCGATCGGGCTTCCTCAACCGGCTGGCCGGTGTGCTCGGCGCAGGGCCCGTTACCGACGTGTCGCCCATCGCCTTCACCGATCAGTTGCCCATCTCGATGCGCGGCAGCGCCAAGGCGGCCAACATGGCGATCGCGGGCAACGCACGCTCGGGCATCGATGCGCGGCAGAGCCAGATCATCACGGGCATGTACCGCAACACCTCGCTGGCCCAGCCGGTGGCCGAGGGCTTTCAGGTGCGCGACGAGGTAACGCGCGCGGTGCAGGCCGAGATGGACGCCGCCAGCCGCAACGCCATGACCGCCAAGGGCTTCGAGCTGGTGGCGCGCCGCATGGCGCTGCTGATGCGCGACCGCTTCGACCTGGGCTTTGTCGACGTCGGCGGCTGGGACACGCATGTGGGGCAGGGCGGCGCCACCGGCTACCTTGCCAACCGCTTTGAAGAACTGGGCCGCGGCGTGGCCGGCTTTGCCCAGGAGATGGGCGACGACGCATGGCGCCAGACCGTGGTGGTCGTCATCAGCGAGTTCGGCCGCACCTTCCGCGAGAACGGCAACCGCGGCACCGATCACGGGCACGGCACCGTCTACTGGGTGCTCGGCGGCGGCCTCTCGGCGCAGGCCGGCGGGCGCGTCGTGGGCGAGCAGCAGGCGCTGACGCAGGCCACGCTTTTCCAGAACCGCGACTATCCAGTGCTCAACGAATACCGCGCGGTGTTCGGCGGGCTGTTCAAGCGGATGTATGGCCTTTCGCCGGCACAGCTCGCGCGGGTGTTCGACGGGGTGGCGCCGAAAGACCTGCAGTTGGTCTAGCGCGCGAAGAAGGTCGAGACCGGAGTACGGTCAGGCGATCATCGATTCGAGGTCCGCGGCAAGCTCACGCGGCGCCGGCATTTCTTGGACCATGTCCTCGGTGATGCCGACAGCCAGTGCGGACTGGCTCGGCCAGAAGCCGCCGATATTGCTCAGGTCCACGCCCTGGCGCTCCAGTGCCACGCGCCACACGGCCAGGTGAAGAACGCCGCCGAGTGCATCGGCATGTTCCGACTTTGCCGGGCTCACGAAGCTCGAAAGCCCACCGACCAGGTCGGGAGCGAAGCCCCAGCGCTGCGCCAGAGACGCGCTCACGTCGCCGTAGTGATATCCGAACTCGACAAGCTCGAGTTGCGCACGCCCCAGCGCGTCCAAGGGGTGAACGGCATTCAGCGCGGCCATGCGATCGGGCATTGCCTGCGCCATGATCAGGTGGCCGATGGCATGCATGCTGCCCGCGGTGAACGCCAGGTTGGGGTCCACGTGCCGGGTCTTGGAAGCCAGATACCTCGAGACCGACGCCACGCGCAGGCTGTGGGCCCAGAAGGCTGGGAGGTTGACTCCGTCCACCTTCCTGAAGGCGCCTGACAAACCCGAACTCACGACGAACGACCGGATGGCGGAGAGCCCAAGCATCAGGATCGCACCCTGGATCGAGGAAATCTTTCGCCGGAGCCCGAAGAACGGCGAGTTGACCATTTGCAGCACCCTGGCCGCGAGCACCTGGTCAAGCTCGATCCGATGCGCGATGGCCGCGAAAGGCACGTCGTCGTCGCGCAGCATCTCAATCAGGTCGGATACCACCTTCGGCACGGTGGGGAGCGACTCGTCATTGGCAAAGAGTTCGTCGAGTGTCATGGCGTTATGGGCGTATTGCCTTTGTATGCAATGGATTTTCCCCCAGCACAGGGCCTGCCAGAGCCTCTATCGGCGCGAATGTGTAATTTCTACGGATTCCGGTGGGACCGAGAATCGCCGCATGCCCCACGCCGTCTCCCTCCTTCGCGCCGCCCGCCTGGCGCGAAGCGCCAAGCCCTTTCTCGCCCGTGGTGGCTTCAAGCGCGAGCGCTGCGCGGGCTGCCGCCTGGTGCCCAGCCATTGCATGTGCGCCGTGCGCCCTTCGGTGGCAACGCGCGCGGGGGTGTGCCTGCTCATGGCCGACATTGAGCCGCTCAAGCCCACCAACACCGGTTGGCTGGTCGCCGACGTGGTGGCCGATACCTTCGCCTTCGGCTGGGCCCGTACCGAAACCGATCCCGCGCTGCTGGCGCTGCTGAACGACCCGCAATGGCAACCCTACGTGGTGTTCCCGGGGCAGTATGCGGCGCCCGAGCGCGTGGTACTGACCGTTCCGTCGCCTGAGGCGACCAGCAGCGGCACCGCGAAACGCCCGCTCTTCATCCTGTTCGACGCGACATGGGCCGAGGCACGCAAGATGTTTCGCAGGAGCCCCTACCTCGACCGGCTACCTGTGCTGAGCCTGCAGCCGGAACAGATCACGCAATACAAGCTGCGCAACTCCGGCCGCGACGACCATTTCTGCACCAGCGAAGTGGCCGCGATGTGCATGAGCCTGGCAGGCGAGCATGCCGCCGAGCAAACGCTGGATGCCTACCTGGTGGTGTTCACGCACCACTATCTGAGCGCGAAGAACCAGCAGCCCGTGGCTTGGGATGGTGCGGCGCACCAGCGGCTGCGCGAAGTGTCCATCCCGCGGCCCTGACGACTCTGCCTGCCGCCGCCGCGCCGCACGGGCAGGCGCAGCCGTGCCTCGCTCCGCCATCTACCTAGTTCCGGTGATGGTGAAGAAGCAAATAGTTAACAAGAATCAACGATTTGAAACCGCCGGTAGCACTTCGGCCGGAGCGCGGGTTTCTTTTCGTGAATCGACAAAACCAAAGAGGGCAGTGGATGTTTTCCAGTCAAGTGAGTTTTTACGGGCGCTGCGGCGTCGTGGCCAGTGCGATCGTGTTGCTGGCTTCCTGCGGCGGTGGTGGTGGTGGCGGCTCGGGCTTTGTGCCGATTGCTGCGCCGGTGCAGACGCCACCGCCCCCCGTCGTCGTGACGCATACGGTCGGCGGCACCGTCACCGGCCTCACCGGCAGCCTGGTGCTCCAGAACAATGCGGGCGACGACCTGAAACTCACGGCCGACGGCAAGTTCACCTTTGCTACCGCGCTCACCGAAGGCTCAGCCTACGAGGTCAGCGTGCGCACCCAGCCCCTGTGGCAGTTCTGCACCGTGACCAAGGGCAGCGGCAAGGCCTCGGCCGACATCGGCGACGTGGCGGTCGCCTGCTCGGCGGAAGTGGCGCAGGTGTCCACGTTCGCTGGGTCCGGCACTATCGGCTCGGTCAATGCAAACGGCAGCGCGGCGTCGTTCTATCTTCCGTACAGCGTGGTCGTCGACAAGAGCGGCAACCTGCTCGTGTCGGATACGGCAACGAACCTTGTGCGAAAGATCTCGCCCGCTGGCGATGTCACGACATTTGCGGGCGGTGGCAGCAGCGGTACTTCGCAAGACGGCAACGGCACGGCAGCTTCGTTCTCGGGCCTGTCCGGCCTTGCGCTGGACTCCACGGGCAATGCCTATGCTGCGGAATTCGGCGGCAACCGCATCCGCAAGATCACGCCCGCAGCCGACGTGACCACGCTCGCAGGCAGTGGCGCCATCGGCTCGCTCGATGGCCACGGCACCTCTGCCACGTTCAATACCCCTTCATCGGTGGCCACGGACGCCGACGGCAACATCTACGTGCTCGAATTCATCGGCGCCGTTGTCCGCAAGATCACGCCTGCCGGCGACGTCACCACGCTGGCCGGTTCGGGCACTGCAGGCTTCGCCGACGGCACGGGGACTGCGGCATCTTTCGGGCAGGCCTATGGCATTGCGACTGACGTGGCCGGCAACGTCTACGTTGCCGACAGCGGCAACAACCGGATCCGCAAGATCACGCCCGGCGGCGTGGTCACGACGCTGGCCGGTTCAGGCCAGATTGGCGCGACCGACGGGGCCGGCAGTTCGGCATCTTTCAGCATGCCAGGCGGCCTGACGGTGGACAGCGACGGCAATGTCTACGTGGCCGACACAGGCAACAGCCTGCTGCGCAGGATCACGCCGGCAGGCGTCGTCTCCACGATCGCCGGCCAGCGCGGCGTGCTGGGCGCGCAGAACGGCATCGGCGCGGCCGCCACGTTCAAGCAGCCTTACGGGGTGACTGTGGACGCCGGCGGCACCCTGTACGTGGCCGACACCTTCGGCAACCTGATCCGCAAGGTCACGCCGGTTCGTGCGCCCTGAAGGCCCGGCTTCCCGCTAACCGCACGCGCTTCGCCAAAGGGAATTCTTCGCATGCCAATTTCAGTGGTCAGCGCACACCTGCTTCTTCGATCGCTCGGCGTCCATGTGCTGATGACCGATGCGCGCCTGGGCAACCTCTGTGCCAACTACCGCGCCACCACAGTCACTGCCGTGAATGGGGACGTGGCCCGGGTGAACGCGGTCGTTTCCATCCTCTGTCCTGGGGCTGTGGCGCCGGGTGTTTTCTCGCAGCCGCGGTTCAATGCGGCCAAGAGGTTTCTTGACCATATCAATGCGGGAGCCTCGGTGCCTGCGGTGAGAGCGCTCATCGACGAGGCCGAGGTCGTCCTGGATTGGCTGGGCCTGTCCTTTGCCGCCTTGACGGCGAACAACGTGCCGTCGACCGCCTTGCTGCGCCAGCACTGGGGGAACGTGCTACCGGCGCAGCAGGAGGGCATTTGGCTGTTCGCGCAATTGCGAACCCCCCTCACCGTGGTGCAGACCTTGATCAACCTTGCGAACGTGCCCGGCGCACCTGCTTTGACCAACCTGTCCACGCTAGGGCAGCTTGCACAGGCCGTGAATGCTTGCCGCGGCCTTGCAGACAGGAACCGCTTCTCGGGCATCACAGACGTGGCCTTCCCGAACCTTCGCACGCTCTACGGCCTGCACGGGCCCAACTCCGCTTTCGCGGGATTCGTGCGCTGGGGACCGGGTGACCACGGCTCACCCGAACTGAATCTGAAGTACCACTTCCTCAAGCATGTCTGCTATGCCGGGGTGGAGTCGGAGTTTCCCAGGGAGTCCGCTTGGTGGTGGGGTGTTTTGGACATCAGGCTGACCTTGGATCAGATGAACGGTTTTTTCGCCGGCAGCGTTGCGGAGCACGAAAGAAATGTGGTGCGGGCGATGTTCAATGATGACGAGGACCTGATCCCGGCAAAGAGGTTGCAATTTCTGCTTCTGGGCGTCGTTTCGCAGAACCCGAAATTGCTGAGCTATCTCGTAGACAACTATCAGAACGCCTATCGAGACCAAGCGCTGCACCCGCACGTGGCCATGACGGACAAGATCGTGCAGAGCAATGGCGAGAAGGTGTTCATCAGCGGTGCTGTGCGTATTGCGGGGGGCACGAGGGGTGTCTTCATCATCGGGCGCCTTGACGACGCCGGTCTATTGGGTGTCTCGGCCTGTTACATGTGCGAAAAAATCCAGGACAAATTGACGCCCGCAGCCAAAAACAAGGTCTGGGATCTGGCTTGAAGGCAGTGGCACGACGTCCGGGCGGCTGACCTGCGAGTGCGTCAGCCCGAGGAATCGCGCCGGCCGGCAACAGGCGCATGCCGCGCCATCAGCTCGACCACCCAATCGATGAACACGCGCAGCTTGGCGCTGACATGCCGGTTCGGCGGAAACGCCACGTACAAAGGCATCGGATCGAGTTGCCAGCCCTCGAACAGGGGCACCAGCTCGCCGCTCGGCAGATGTGGTTCGGCCATGTAGTCCGGCAGCCAAAGCACTCCCATGCCCGCCAGACCAGCCGCGAGATAGGCGTTGCCATCATCGACCGACAGCACGTAGCGGCCCTGCACCTCAATGCTCTCGTCGCCGAGGTGCATGGCGTATGGAAAGGTCTTGCCGCTGCGCGACCACAGGAAGCCCACGATGCGGTGATGCGTGTCTTCCAGCTCCCGCGGGTGTGAAGGCATGCCCGCGCGTTCCAGATAGCTCGGCGCCGCGTAAACCCCCAACTGCAGGTCGCCCACGCGGCGCGCCATCAGCGACTGGTCGGTGAGCTCGCCGCCGCGCACCACGCAATCGACGTTCTCGCCGATCACGTCCACCATGCGATCGCTCACGCCCATGTCGAGCTGGATGTCGGGGTAGCGGGCATGGAACGCCGGCATTGCCGGCACCAGGATCATGCGAGCCAGCGGGCTCGGCACATCAACCCGCAGCCGTCCGCGGGGCAACGCCGAGGCGCTCGACAGACTGGTCTCCGCATCGTCCATGTCGGCCAGCAGGCGCACCACGCGCTCGTAGTAGGCCGCCCCGTCGGCCGTGACGTTCACCTTGCGCGTCGTGCGGTTGAGCAGCTTCACGCGCAGCCTTGCCTCCAGTTGCTGCACCAGCTGCGTCACGCTGGTCTTGCTCATGTGCAGTGTCTCGGCCGCCTTGGTGAAGCTGCCAGCTTCCACCACGCGGGCGAATGCCTGCATCGCATCGAAACGGTCCATGTCTGCTGTTCCTGGTTCGAGGATTGTTTGGGTTCTGCAAACAGTGATTGTTGGCTTTGCCCGTTTATCGGGAAAGCACTGCTGCCTAAAGTCCCTTCATCGTCATCAAAGAAGGAAGAAGCAACTCATGGCCAAACGCGACGTCGTTTTCCCGCCCGGGCGCCAGGCGCTCTATGAAAAGAACCGCTACTCGCCGGCAGTCCGCTCCAACGGCTTCCTGTTCGTTTCAGGGCAAGTCGGCAGCCGTGAAGACGGCTCTCCTGAGCCCGAACTTGAGGCGCAGGTACGGCGCGCGTTCGAAAACCTGAACGGAATCCTCGGGGCTGCGGGCTGTACCTTCGACGACGTGGTCGACGTGACCGTCTTCATCGTCGACCCGGAGTCGAACTTCGACACGGTCTGGAAGGTGCTGCCGGACTATTGGGGCAGCGCGCCGCATCCGACGCTGACCGGCATCGGCGTGACGTGGCTCTATGGCTTCAAGTTCGAGATCAAGGTGATTGCGAAGCTCCCATAGAAGCCGCCGAACGGCTACCCCTCGTCGAGTCGATCCCGTCGCATGGCACGCCAGAGCGCAAGGTCGTAGGAAATCTTGAGCAACCCGCATGCGACGAGCGGCAACGAGATCCATCCGGCTGCGAACAGGGCGCCGCTGAGCGTCGGGCTGATGGCTGCGGCCAGACTCCGAGGCACTGCGGTGAAGCTCGCCGCAGCGCTGCGTTCCGCCGGCGTCACGACCGCCATCACGTAGGCCGTTCGCGTGGGCACATCCATCGACGACAGCGCGCTGCGGATCATCAGCAGGCCCAGCGCGACAGGCAGGCTTGGCGCCACCGCTGCCAGCACCAGGCAGACGTTGGCCGGCAGGTGCGTGAAGACCATGGTGTTGAGCAACCCGATGCGCCGGGCCACCAGCGGTGCAGCGAGTTGCGACGCTGCGCTGAGCAGGCCGGTCCAGAAGAAGAACACGCCGGCCTGGGTCAGCGAGAAGCCGAATCGCTCCAGCAGCCACAGCGACATCAGCGCGTTGACCGTCAGTCCGCCGGCAAATGCGTCGACGCTGAAGAGTGCGGCCAATCGCACCACGACGCGGCGCGACGGCCCCAGGGGTGTTGGCGCGACAGGCAGGCTGTCCGCGTTGTTGGCGCCGGCGTAGGCCGGCAGATTCCGATAGAGCCAGAAGACGATCAGCCCGATTGCCGCGTAGACCACGAACATCCCGCGCAGCGCGTCGAGCCGCGCGAACTCGCTGTGCCGAACCAGCCAGTCCGGCACAGCGGCGGCCAGCGCGCCCAAGGCTGCGCACAGGGCACCCAGGAGGCTGTAGCGTGCAAACAATGCTGTTCGTGCATGGCCTTGTGCCGCCGCCGCCAGGCGGGCGTGCTCAAGCGGAAGAAACACGCTGACGTCGCCGGAACTGGGGTTGAGCGTGCCGACCAGCGCGACCACCAACAACGGCCAGAACGAGGACAGGCCCGCAAAGCCCAGGCCCGTAGCGGCCATCAGCAAAGCAGCGCCGCGCAGCAGCCGACCGCCGGCAAAGCGGTATCCCCAGGCGCCGACCGCGAGCGTGGCCAGCGCCGAGCCCAGCATCGTCGCGGTACTGACGATGCCTACCTCCAGCGTTCCGAGCCCGATCGACAGAAGGTAGGCCGGCAGCAGTACCGCCATGTACCCGTCCCCGAAGGCGCGAAGCCCCCGCGCCGCGAGCAAGGGCAAGGCGCCTGGATCGACTCCGGAAGGCAGCAGGCGCGCGAGGCCCATGCGTGGGCGAGATGCGGAAGTGGTGCTCATCGGGTTTTCACAGCCAGAAGCGCAGGGGCTTCGATGAAAGAGATGGGCTGGGGTGGCGCGGTAAGCGCAATGGGTGCGTCAGGAAAGGCGGTGTCCACGGATAGCTCCGTTGTGAGTCACCAGCGCTTGGACGGGACACCGTCTGACTTTGCAGAACGGGAGGCTGTTTTCCCGCGAGCGGCATCGTAGCAGACCCAAAACCACATTGCGTGGTTCTACGGCTTCCAGTTCGGGATCAGCGCCGCACCCGCAAGGCAAAGACAAGCAAGCATCGCGAAAGCATTTCTCGCCCCCTGAGTGAATGCAACGACATCGACGCCCGAGAGCCCTGCACCGCCATTCCCGAGAATCATGAGCTGCGAGCTGTAGGGCAGCCCAGCCATCGCCACGCTCAACGCCAGGGCGGTTCCCATCATGATTCCGGTGTTCTGCAGCGTCGAGCGAACGCCGTTCGCAATGCCCCGGCGCTGCGGCACCACGCTTTGCAGAATCGACGCGTTGTTGGGCGTCACGAAGCTCCCGATGCCCAGGCCCAGCATCCACAGGCACGCGGCCAGTTGCCCGGCGCCGATGGCCGGCTGCAGCATGGCTGCCAACAGCGCCAGCGCGGCTGCGGCAAGCAGCAGGCCTGCAATGCAGATGGCTTGGGGTGTGAAGCGTCGCATCAGGCTGCCGGCTGTAGGAGCGGCCATCAGCATCCCCAGCGCGACCGGTGCGATGCGCATGCCCGCCTCTGATGGCGCCAGGCCCGCGCACGCCTGGAGATACAGGGCCACGAGCAGCAGTGGCGCAGCCTGCGACATCGACAGGAGCAGGATGCCCGCGTACGCCGTGCGACGCCCCGAGTCCTTGAACAGCGCCGGGTCGACCAAGGGGCTTGCCGTGCGCTGCTGAACCTTGGCGAACAAGAGGAGGGCGCAAACACCTGAGAGCATGAAGGCCCACACCGGTGTGCTCGCCCAGCCGCGCGTTCCCACCATCGATAGGGCATAGATCACGCCCCCGATCCCGGCGAGCGACAGCAGGGCACCGGTCAGGTCGAAGCGCTCGGCCTTGGCCGTTGCCGCGCTCTTCGGCAGAACCCGCCACGACCACGCCAGCACGCAAAGCCCGACAGGCATGTTCAGCATGAAGAGAACGCGCCAGCCCCACCACGACACGACGAACCCGCCAGCCAGCGGCCCCACGACCTGCGCCAGCGCGGCCACCATGGCGAGCACCCCGAGCGCAAGGCCCACCTTCTTGCGGCCGAAGGCATCGCCCACCAGGGCGCTGGAGTTGGCCATGACGCCCGCCGCACCCACCGCCTGGCAGATGCGAAAGAACAGCATGGCGCCGAAGCTCGTCGCGGCCGCGCAGGCTGCACACGCAACCAGAAAAAGCCCCAGCCCCGCAAGAAAAAGCCGCCGTCGCCCCCACAGATCAGCCAGCCTCCCGAAGCTGAGGATGCACACGGTGCTGACCAGCATGTAAGACAGCAGGATCCAGCTTGCCTGCGATGGCGAAGCGTTCAGGCCGCGCGCAACCGAGGGCAGCGCCACGTTGAGCGCGCTGAGATTCAAGAAGCAGAGAAACGCACCCAGGCTTGCAACAACGAGCACCGCCCACGCGGCCCTTTCCTCGTCTTCTGCCGCCGCTTCACTCATCGCTCTTGAAGCCCGAGGCCTTGACGATGGGCCGCCAGTACTCGCGGTCTTCGTTCATGATGCGCGTCACTTCGGCGCCGGGCAGCCCGGTCGCGTCGAGCCCCATGCGTTCGAGCTGGCCGCGCACCTGCGGGCTGCGCATCGCTGCCAGGAAGGCTGCTTCAAGCTTCGCGACAACATCCTTCGGCGTGCCCGCCGGCACGAAGGCGGCATAAGACGCGTTGGCACGATCGAAGGCGTCGTAGCCCGCTTCCTTGAAGGTCGGAACATCAGGCAGCCAGCTCAGCCGCTTCGTGCCCGCCACGCCGAGGATGCGCAGCTTGCCCGAGCGATGCAGCTCCAGCTGGCTGGCCAACGCGTCGGCGCCCAGCGGCACGTGGTCGCCGATGATGTCTGTCGCCAGCGGCGCGCCGCCCCGGTAAGTAACGGCCGTGAGCGGCACGCCGATGGCCTTCGACAGTTGCAGCACGCTGAAGTGCAGGCCGCCGCCAAGGTTGGTCATGCCCACGCTGCCCTGAGCGGGGTTCTTCTTGATCCACGCGACGTATTCGGGAATCGTCTTGTACGGCTGGTTCGCGCCGGTGGAGACCACGCTGGGCACGTTGGCCAGATGCGCGATGGGAATGAAGTCTTTGTCGACGTCGTAGTTCAGCCGCGCATAGGTCATCGGAAACAGCACGAAGGGCGGCGTTCCACCGATGAGGATCGTGCGGCCGTCGGGCCGCGCAGCCTTCACCGCCTCGATGGAAATGCGCGTGGATGCACCGGGGCGGTTTTCCACCAGAACGGGCTCCTTGAGCGAGCCTCGCAATTCCTCGGCGAGGGAGCGCGCCAGGTTGTCGAGCGCGCCGCCCGGCGGAAAACCGATGATGAGGCGAACGGGCGCGTTGTCGGCGTGCGCGGCGACGCCGGCCAGGGCAATCGACGCGCCGAGCACGAGTGTCTTCAGGAACGAGGTCATGGTGGCTACCTGATGGTTGAAAAATCGGAAGAGAAGAAAGACTTCAGAAAGCCACAACCGGCAACGGATTCGCCGGCCAGTGCGCAGCCTCGAACGAAGCGGCGGCCTGCAGCAACAGCCCGTCTTCGCGGAAGCGGCCGACCAGCTGCATGCCGATGGGCAGGCCCTCGCGGTCCGCGCCGCAGGGCAGGCTGATTGCGGGGTGGCCCGTGAGGTTGAAAGGCATCGTCCAGGGGAACCAGTTCGCGCGCACCTCGGCGTATTCCTTGCCGTCGATCTCGATGCTGCCGAACAGGTCCTGGTCGATGGGCAGGGCCGTGCGCGAGAGTGTGGGCGTGAAGATGAAGTCGTGCGTTTCCAGCCGCGCTTGCACGTCGCGGAACAACGCAGTCCGCGCGAACATGGCCTGCTGGAACGCAACGCCATCCACATGCTCGGCCAGCGCAAGCTGCTGCAGCAGCGACGGGCTCATCTGGTCGCCATGCGCCGCAGCCATGGGCGCGAAACGGCCGCGCCAGCTCGTGTGGTTGATCACGCGCCACACAGGCTCCACGTCGAAGCCTTCGCCCGACATCGGCTCCAGCACGGCACCCATCGACTCCAGCGTTGCCAGAGCGGCTTCGAAGGCAGACGCAACGTCCGCCGCAATCGGCCGCCCCGCCGGAGCGGCGCAGAAAAGAATGCGCTTGCCGCGAAGATCGCCGCCGGCTTGCAGGTCGTCGAAGTAGCGCTTGGCCGGCACGCCCAGCGACCACGGGTCGGACCCGTGCGCGCCGGTCATGGCCTGCAGCATCAGTGCCGTGTCTGCCACGTTGCGCGTGGTGGGCGTCACGTAGGTGTAGTTGCCGAACGCGTCCTGCACCTGGCTGTGGGGCACCACGCCCAGGCTCTGCTTCAGGCCGACCACGCCGTTGCACGCGGCGGGAATGCGCGTAGAGCCACCACCGTCGGTGGCAATGGCGAGCGGCGCGATGCCCGCCGCTATCGACGACGCCGCGCCGCCGCTGGAGCCACCGCTCGTGCGCGACGCATTCCACGCATTGCGGGTGCTGCCGAACAGCGGTGCATCGGTCAGGCACTTGGCGCCGAATTCAGAAGAGGTGGTCTTGCCGATGAGGATGGCGCCGGCCTCGCGCATCTGCGCCACGGCCACCGCGTCTTTCGTGGGCACATGGTCGCGGTGCAGCAAAGAGCCGTAGGTGGTGCGCACGTTCGCCGTGTCGACGATGTCCTTCACCGTGAAGGGCAGGCCATGCAGCAGGCCCGAAGCCTCACCGCGCATCAGCGCCTGTTCGGCCTCCTTGGCCTGCTGAAGCGCCTGCTCATGGCACAGCGTGATGAAGCAGTTCAGGTGCGGCTGCAGCGCATCGGCCCGGCGCAGCACCTCTTCGACGATCTCCACCGGCGAGAGCTCGCGCTGCGCAACCAGCTTGCGCATGGTTGTTGCTGGCATCTCGCAGATCTCGGACTTGGGAAGAAGGACGGGAGAGTTTTTCATGGCGCAAATGATTGATGCGCCGCAACAAGTCGTCCAATACTGTTTTCCAGAAAAGGCATATGCACAGCGTATGGCTACCCCAGACCTTCGAACTCTTCGCTATTTCGTGGCCGTTGCCGAGGAGCGCAGCGTCGGCAAGGCCGCGCGCCGGCTCAACATGGCACAGCCGCCGCTGTCCGTTCACATCAAGAACCTCGAGGCGGCGGTGGGCACGCCGCTCTTTCGCAGGGCCGCGCACGGCATGGAAATAACCGATGCGGGCAATGCACTGTTTCGGCGCGCGAAAGAGGCGCTGCTGCTGGCCAACGAAGGCTTCGACGCCGCGCGCGCCGTCGGCTCGGGCAGCCGGGGCCGGCTCACCATCGGCACGATGGTCGTGCTGTCTTACCTCGTGCTGCCGCGGCTCGAAAACGAATTGCGGCGCAAGTTGCCCGAGGTGGAGATCCAGTATGCGGAGCTGAACGCCGTCAACAACGTATCGGCCCTCACCAACTCTGACGTGTCGGTGGCCATCTGCATTCCTCCCATTGCGCAGGCGGGCATTGCGGCAGAGCGCATCGGCAGCCAGCCGCTGATGCTTGCGGTGCGCGCCGATTCACCGCTCGCGCGACTGCCCAGCATTCCGCTGGCGCGCCTCTCGGGCCTGCCGCTCATTGGGCTGCCCGCGCCCGAGGGCGATGTAGACAAATCGGTCGTCGCCTCGCTGCTGCGACGGCACGACGTGAGCATGCCGGTTGCGCAGCGGGTCGAGACGATGGTGTCGGCACTGGCGCTGGTGCTGGCGGGGAAGGGCGTGGCGATATTGCCCGCCTGCGCGCAGATCGGTCGGCCGCCCGGGGTGGTGTTCAGGGCTTTGCGCAATGTCGATGCGCGGATGGAGATTGCGGCTTGCTGGCGTAGTGATTGGGATAGTCCGTTGATTGAGCCGTTTTTGGTTTGTGCGCGGGCGGTGTTGCGGGAGTTGGCTTAGATGAGTAAGAGAGTCTGTTCGGCGGACCGTCGTAAGTCGCGCTTAGACTTCCGAAGTCGGCCAAGACCGGCCCTCGAGGAAACGGCGGAATGAATTCAGTCAGAACTGAACCTTCAGCCTCACCGAAGCATTTCACCGAATGAACTCTTCCGCCGCTCCACTTGCAGCGATCCGAATCGCGATGATGCTTCCATCGACGTTGGCGTGTTCCGTTGCTCTTGCGACGACCCCGCTACACATGACTACCGATGTCTGGTTCAAAGAAAACAGTTCACTGCTAGAGCCAAATGCCGTCGTGGAACTGGAGAGACTAGTCTGCAAACTCAAGGGCGGCAGGGTTGATGTGTTGAGGTTGTACGCGCACGCCGCGAAAGGTGAGGGGAATCCGGAAAATCTTGCATTGGATCGTGCATTGGCCGTTCGGGCATTGATGCTTGCTTCGCCTGCTGCCATTGAGCACATCGTGATTAGGAATGGTTCTGACACAGAACCTGTCAAGAGCAACGCTACGGAGGCGGGGCGTGCCGCCAATCGGCATGTGGAGCTTGAGGTGTCCTTCGCAAAACCACCAATGGGGTGGGGTGAAGAATGCGGTCCACGAGGCCAACTTCCATAGCCTTTCGTCCGCGCCCGCACTGCGCAGACAGGGCAACTGTTCGCCATGGAGAGAAAACCGCCTCCACGCGATCGACCGCTTTCGAGCGGACCGCGTGTCGGCTTAGGGCCGAGGCTGTGTAGAAACGCGCAACCGTCCGTGCAAACGACGACGTGCGGGGATCACAGACTTCATTCGGTGCCGAGCCGCGTCTGAGATCGACTACGGGGCCTTCACGGCACCTCATCGAAGCGCGAATGAGAGCCTGAAGAGGCTCATGCCCCCACCAGCCGCATCGCCTTCATCGTTTTCGCAACCCCCAACACGCTCATCACCCGCTTGAGGTTGTAGGCCAGCACGTGAAGACTCATCTCCGTCCCAACGTGAGCCATCGTCTTCATCAGGAAGTGCGTCGAGCCCATCCAGTGTTTCAGCGTTCCGAACACATGCTCAATGGTCGAGCGCCGCAAAGTCATCGCATCAGGCTTGCGGTCCAAGCGCTGCTGCATGCGGTCGATCACGGCTTCGTGCTCCCAGCGCCGGATGCGCCGGACAGATGAGGTGGTGCACTGATCTCTCAGGGCGCAGTTTGGACAGGCACTGGGCCAGTAGAGACGCAATTCCAGGTCAATCAAATCAGCTCCTTCAGGCCTTACGGATTCGACCCGAACATGGTTCCAAATCTCATTGGGGCACTTGATCACCGGCACTGTTGGCGGTTGAGCACCGATGGCCTCGATCTTCTCTAAATAGTCGGCAAAACATGCATGCTCTAGAGCGGTGCGCAGACCATCCGTCCAGTTACCCATGTTGCGGAGAGCGAGATGCTCCTCTCCGGTTAGGTCGGAAAAGGTCGAGTCGACTTGAACCGGAACATTCAACCAGGGGAACACCACATTTTCAGCAAGCATATGTACCCTCCAAAGGTCTGCTCGTGCCTATGATTTTTGCCCCGCCTCCGACCGACCGCTTATGGCCGATCAACGACATCGCAGTCACTTCATGCGTTCGCATCCGCGCTGCAAAACGGACACCAGAGCGGGTCTGGAGAGCAGTCTCGCAACTGCACATTCTCGTTGAGCACCTGCACTGTCATCTTTCCGTGCAGTTCGCATTCGATCTCTACACCGACGCCATGTCGAGTCAACGTGGAGATCGAGAGGTCTTCCCAACCGCACCAAGGGCATGCGCAAAGTGCGGCATCTGTGGCGGCAAGAACCGAGAGGTTCCAGCCGCACTCGCCACATTGCAGACGGTGAAGCAATTTCGGTTCGGACGTGCTGACGACCTTGGGAAGTGACATACGACTCCTGAACGATACGGTGATGTCTGGCTAGACTACCCTGAACATACTCTTGCGAATGGCGGCTCCCGGCCGAATCTAGCCGAAGCGCTAGCCGACAGCGTGGTGTTTCCCAGGAGCGTCAGCTGTCCCCCCCGCGAACGAGGAGGCTCGCCCATTGGGGGTGCTCCAACACTGGAACGAGGTCTTTCAGCGACTGGAAATTGGCCAAGTAGGGGCGCGCATGGGCCTCCAGTGCCGGCACAGCTGCCCGCGAGAGCGCGACGTCGAGGACCTTGCTATCTCTACAGGGAAAACGAGACGCGCCGCCGCCCACCCCGACCTTCGCATTGAGGCCAGCAGCCTGACCCGTGGGAACGCCCACGAAGTCTGGAAAGCGAGCCCACTGGTCGAGCCCGAGTAAAGGCGTACCGGGAAAGACCCATACCTCAAACTCGATACCACTCGACCGTCTCGAAAAGTGGATGAAGTGGAACAAGTCATCGTGTACCTGCCGATGGAAAGTGCAGCCACGCCCAGCACCAGTCGTAAAACCCCAGGGCGCTACGACCGGCTCAACGATGCGTCTCACAGATTTATCGAAATGATGCTCAAGCATTCATGCCCAAAATTTTCGGTTTCCCGCAGCGCGTGCCAACCTAGCGACGCCCAAGGTGGCCCCCTTGTGTCGGCACGCTAAATGACCGGTTGTGGCCGACTGTAGCCGGATGCACAGCCAGCGCGATCAGAGCTTCGTCTCAATCGAATGCGCAATTCATCGATTCATCTGGCGACCTCTCGGTATGACCTCGGCTCCCCAAGCTTGACGCCCGCCATTGACACCGCTTACATTGCCTTCGCCTCGTGATGAGCGAGGTCGGGATTGGCGTCCCGCTGACATCCTGCGACGAAAGCCGCAGTCACCGCACATGGTCTGCGGCTTTTTTGTTCATGCTTCCTTTTTTAGGCGGCTCGAACGGGAGGGCTCGCGCCCTGCCGGTTTCCGCAAGGATGTCCCGGTACGCCAACCTGTTCGAGCTGCCGCCCCCGATTGGCGTCGGGTGCGTCGGTTTCTGCAAATCGACATCCTTGGGAGGCCCATGGCCAATGCTTCTTCAAACGACGCAAGCACCAACGCCCGTTGTGCTTGCGCGTCCTATCGTCCCACCGTCCAATTCAAACCCTTCGAATGGATCCAGGGCGACCGACTCGATTCTTCCCAACAAAGCCAAGCCGCATTCTTGAACGACGCACGCGACGTAGTGCAAGGCGCGCAAACGCTGGTTCAGCTACTCGCCTGGGACGAAGACCGGCGCGATGCCGCTTCATCCGATGCAGACCCCGCGCCGCTCTTCGATGCATGCCAGCGCGGCTCGCTGCAGCGGCTTCTCTCGGCAACGCTGGGCCTGCTCCACGCCCGCATCGAAGTCCAGTGCGAGGCGCTGACGGGGTAGGGAAGGCCTTCGAGTTCAAGCCGCGCGTATCACCGACTTAGGCTCCAGATAAGCCTCCAGCCCGAAGGTGCCAAATTCACGGCCGATGCCCGATTGCTTGAAGCCGCCGAAGGGCGCCAGGGGCTCGTGGTGCAGGCCGTTGATCAGCACCCGGCCCGCCTGCAGGCGGGAGCCCACGGCAAGGGCGTGTTCGTCGCTGCCCGACAGCACCACCGCTTGCAGGCCGTAGACCGTGTCGTTGGCGATTGCGATGGCGTCTTCCTCGTCGCGGTAGGCAATGAGGCAGAGCACGGGCCCGAAGATTTCTTCACGCGCGATGACCATGTCGTTGCGTATTCCGGCGAACAGGGTGGGGCGCACGTAGAAGCCGGTGTCGAGGCCAGCCGGGCGGCCCTCACCGCCGGCGATGAGCCGCGCGCCCTCGTCGATTCCCTTGCGGATATAGCCCTGCACCCGCTCCCACTGCTTGCGGCTGACCATGGGGCCGATTTCGGTCGCGGCATCGTGCGGGTCGCCGACCTTCGCGGCTTCGACAGCCGCCCGGGCCAGCGCGATAGCCTCTTCCAGCCGGTGTTCGGGCACCAGGATGCGGGTGCCGGCCAGGCAGGCCTGGCCGCTGTTCTGGAAGCCGGCCGCCACGGCCAGGGGAATGGCGGTGGCGAAGTCGGCGTCGTCCAGCACCACGGTGGGCGACTTGCCGCCCAGCTCCAGCGTCACGCGCTTGAGGGTGTCGGCCCCGGCGCGCTGGATGGCCTTGCCCACGGCGGTGCTGCCGGTGAACGAAATCTTGGCAATGTCGGGGTGGCTGCTGAGCTCCACGCCCACCACGTCGCCCCGGCCGTTGACGATATTGAACAGCCCCGGCGGCAGGCCCGCGGCGTGCAGCGCCTCGGTGACCACCTGGGTCTGGATGGCGCTCATCTCGCTGGGCTTGATGACCACGGTGCAGCCGGCGGCCAGCGCGGTGGCCAGCTTGTTGCAGATGAATCCGGCGTTGGAATTCCAGGGCGTGATGAGGCCGGCCACGCCGACCGGCTCCATCACGACCTGCGCGCTACCGATCTGGCGGGTGAGCGGGTATTGCTCCAGCGTCTTCGCCGCGAGCAGAAAGGCTTGTGCCGCATACGACGCAACCCAGCTGGCGCGAGACACGGGGCCGCCGTATTCCTCGGTGGTGGCGGCGTTGATGTCGTCGGCGCGGGCCAGCACCGCGGCATGCAGGCGGTGAAGCAGCGCGATGCGCTCGGCCTTGGTGGTGCGCGCATAGGCGGGCCAGGCGCGCTTGGCGGCGGCAATGGCTCGCAGCGTGTCTTCGCGGTCACCCAGGGTGACGTGGCCGATGACGGCTTCGGTGGCGGGGTTGATGAGCTCGGCCTGTTCGCGCCCGTGTGGGGTGACGAAGGCGCCGTCGATGTAGATCTGGTCGATGTTGCGCATGGCGGTGTTCCTGTTGATTCGCCGGAGAAAAATCTGGCGTGAATCAAATCTAGGGCTCTGGCATTGACTTGAGAAGCCGGCCAAATCACCATGCGTCATTCAGATAATCAGGACAATCCATCATGCACAGCAGCGGGTTGATAGAGCTGGAGGCGGTGCTGGCGGTGGCCCGGCACGGCGGCTTCAGGGCGGCGGCGGTCGACATGGGCATGTCGCGCTCGGCCCTCAGCGCCACGGTGGCGGGGTTGGAGGCAAGGCTGGGCGTACGCCTGTTCAACCGCACCACGCGCAGCGTGTCCACCACCGAGGCGGGCGAGCAGTTCATCGCGCGCATCGCGCCGGCGCTGGCCGACATCCGCGGCGCCATGGAGGCGACCAACGAGCTGCGCGACACGCCCACCGGCACCCTGCGGCTCAACAGTTCGGTCGGTGCGGCGCAGATGATCTTCGCGCCGGTGGTGCTGGAGTACCTGCGCCGCTACCCCGACATGAAGGTAGACATCGTCACCGAGCGCCGGATGATCGACATCGTGGCCGAGGGCTTCGACGCCGGCATTCGCCTGGCAGAGGCTGTGCCGCGCGACATGGTGGCCGTGCCCATGGGCGGCGAGCAGCGCATGGTGGTCGTCGCGTCGCCGCAATACCTGCAGAAGCATCCCGCGCCCCAGGTGCCCGACGACCTGATGGCGCACCGCTGCGTGCGCTGGCGCTTTTCGAGCGGCATCGTTTACCGCTGGGAGTTCGCGCGCCACGGCGAGGCGATGACGCTCGACGTGCCCGGCCCCATCACACTCGACGAACCCCTGCTGATGCTGGAGGCGGCGCGCGCAGGCGTAGGCATTGCCTACATGGGGATGTTCCATGTTGCAGACGACCTGGCCAGCGGCCGGCTGGTGCCGCTGCTGGAAGAGTGGTCGCCAAGCTATCCGGGCATTTGCCTTTACTACCCGAGCCGGCGCAACGTGCCGGCGGGGCTGAGAGCCTTTATTGACCTGGTGCGCGAGTTGATCGAGTTGCCGGGCCCGTAGCGGAACCCTGAGCGAGCGGGCAGGGCCGTTACATCGGCGGCATCTTGTCGAACTTGGGCAATGCCGGGTCCAGAAAGTCCCATTCGTGCCCGCGCACGGTGTACGTCACCGCCTGGGGCTTGTACCGGCCGGGGTCGTCGAGGCTTGCCGCGTGCACGGTGAAGACGTCGGGCATCGCCGCAAAGGTCAGGTACACGGGCGAGCCGCAGTTCGGGCAGAACCCCCGGGTCTTGACGTTGCCGCTGTCGCCGACCATGTCCCACAGCGTGGCATTGCCGCTGTGCTTCACACCGCTGCGCGGGAAGGTGAGGTACGAGCCGTGGCCGGTGCCGCTCTTGCGTTGGCAGTCGCGGCACTGGCAGTCGTTCTGGAAGATCGGCTTGGCTGAAATTTCGTAGCGGATTGCGCCGCACGCGCAGCCGCCGGTGTAGGCGTGGCTCATTTGTCTTGTCCTTTCGAGGTTGTTTTCCAGCGGGGCTGGCTGGGTGCAACCAATTTAGGCGAGCGAGGGCGCGGCGGGGGAGTAACAAGTTCGTCGTGAGTGGGCACCGCCCGGGAGCTCAGGCTTCCACGGGCACGTAGAAGTCGATCACGGCTCCTGGCTGGTCGGGTGCGAAATGGCCGTCGTACATCTCGAAGTCGGGGCTGTCGACGACCCGCAGGCCCGAGGCGGGAATCAACTCGCCCCAGATGGTCGCCATGGCGCTCTTGACTTGCGGGTGCAGCGCTGACCCGTTCAGGGCGATGCGAAAAACGACATAGGTTGCCGCCGGAATCTCCTTCACGGTGAACCCCTTGGGGAGTTCGCCGTCGGTCACTACGCCCACGCCCGCCATGTACATGAAGCTCCCGGCCTCCCGGTCCGTGCTCCAGACCACGCCGTACGTTGCCCAGCTCGGGCTTTGGCCCTTCAGCGGCAAGGCGCCGACAAGTGCCGACCACAGCTGGGGAATCTCCGACCTCGTCGCGTCGTCGAAGCGTCGGGAGGGGCCCGCGACGCGGAACGCCTCGAGCTTGATCAATTCGGGCAATCGGGTCACTGCCGTGGAGGTGCTGCTGGGTGCATTCATGGGAAATTGTCCTTCGATGGGGGTGGGAGAGAAGCCGACACGAAAGCGGCCGGGCGACACGCCGAAGAGGCGCTTGAATGCGCGTGTGAAGGCCTCCTGCGATTCGAAGCCGCAATCCAAGGCCAGATCGACGAGCTTCACGTCGGGCTCGGTGCAGAGCCTGCGGGCGCCGCGCACGAGTCGACGCCCGCGCACATGCGCCATGACGCTGCGGCCCATGCGGGCGGTGAACATCCGGGAGAAGTGGTACGCCGAAAAACCCGCGCGTTGCGCGATCAGCTCGAGCGTGAGGGGCTCGTCGAGCCGCTCCTCGATCCAGGCCACAAGGGGGATGAAGATGTCGGGTTCGCGGGGCATCGGGTTGTCCATGCGGCGATCATGAAGTAGCGCAAACCGGCTGTCCTGACCGAACTTGCTGGCGCGCAGTAATGCGAAAGAATTGCCAACCCAGCGGCTTCTGCTTTGAAGTTCTTACAACTTCGGCCCCGTACATGCGGGTTTCAGACGGTAAAGTGCCCGTCTCCGGTTTCGGACTGTTTCCGACCCTTTTCCCGCCGCCTCCCGCTCCCCCGTTTCTGTTTCTTCTTCATGTCCAACCTCATCGTGCACGGCGGTACGCCGCTGCGTGGCCGCATCACCCCCTCCGCCAACAAGAACGCCGTGCTTCCGGTGCTCTGTGCCACCTTGCTCACCTGGGAGCCCCTGCGCCTGCTTGGCGTGCCCGACATCACCGACGTGCGCAAGATCCTCGACATCTTCCGCACCCTCGGCAGCGACGTGCACATGGACCACGAGACCGGCACGCTCGAGCTGCATCACCGCGAGACCACCTTCGACGCATCGCTGCACCGGCTGCCCGAGGAGATGCGTTCGTCGATCATGCTGGTGCCGCCGCTGCTGGCGCGCTTCGGCGTTGCGCGGCTTGAAGACAACGTGAAGGGTTGCACGCTGGGCGTGCGCGAGATCGATCCGCACGTGGAGGTGTTCCAGCGCTTCGGCGGCGAGGTCGAGCGCACCGAGGGCTCGCTGCTGGTGCGCAGCAAAGGCCGGCTCACACCGACCGACCACTGGCTCGACTACGCCTCAGTCACCACCACTGAAAACTTCGTGCTGTGCGCGGCCGCCGCGGGCGGCACCTCGACGCTGACCAATGCAGCGTCGGAGCCGCACGTGCAGGAGTTCTGCCGCTTCATGGCCATGATCGGCGTGCGCATCGAGGGCATGGGCACTTCGCGGCTCACGGTGCATGGCAATGGCGCGCTCAAGGGCGGCGAGTTTCGCTTCGACGAAGACTTCCACGAGATCACGACCTTCCTGGCGCTGGGTGCCATTACGGGCGGCGATGTGGTCGTGCGCAACAGCGCCCCCGAAAACTTTCCGCTGCTCGACCGCACCTTCGCCAAGTTCGGCGTGCAGATCGAGCATGCGGACGGCTGGTCGCGCGCCATCCGCACTGGTCCGCTGAAGGTGCAGACACCTTTCACGAGCAACGTGCTCACCAAGGTCGAGGCGGCGCCGTGGCCGTACTTTCCGGTGGACCTGCTGCCGATCTTCATTGCGCTGGGCGTGCGCGCCCAAGGCAATGCGATGTTCTGGAACAAGGTGTACGACGGGGCGCTGGGCTGGACGGGCGAGCTCTCGAAATTCGGCGCGCACGTGTTCTCGTCTGACCCACACCGGCTCATTACCTTCGGCGGCAATCCGCTGACGCCCGCGGTGGTCGAGAGCCCCTACATCATTCGCGTGGCGATCGCGCTGTTCATGGTGGCGGCGAGCATCGAGGGCAAGTCGGAGATCCGCAACGCCGCGCCTATTCGCCGGGCGCATCCGCGCTTCGTGGAAAACCTGCGCAGCCTGGGCGTGCAGGTGGAGTGGACGAGCGAGGAATAACTGGCGGGGTTGGTGCCGCAGCGCTCGCCCGTCAGAACGACGGAACGGGGTTGCGCCCTTCGGTCAGCACATAGGCGCCATTGCGCCAGGCATAGACCAGCGTGCTGTCGATGGTGAGCACGCGGCGGTTTTTGGTGCCGCTCGTTTTTTCGCCCTTGAACGCGATGCGCATCTCACCCGGCTCTTCGTCGGTGCCCAGCGTAAAGCTCGGCGTGCCGCTGACGTCGAAGCACGCGCCGCGTGGTGGCTCTTCCGGCTTGCCGGGCCTGGGCATTTTCTCGCAGGACTCGTCGGCACCTTCGTTGGTGGCCGACAGCGCAATGCCCCTTGCCAGCACGCGCACCTTGCCCGCTTCGAGCCCATACACCGACAGCCACTGCCCGCAGTAGCCCTGCCAGCAACTGCCGTGGGCAATGGTCAGCGCAAAGCGCTGGGGCGCGATGCGCTCGACCTTGGTGGTGCCGAGGTTGCCCATGAAGCCGAGGTAGTCGACAGCGTCGCTGCGGCTCGCGAGCTTCCAGCCCTCGGCGCTCTGCTCGAAGAAGTAGGCGCCGAGCCATGCGCCGTTCACGTGGCCGTTCATCGGCTCGCCCCGGTCGTCGAGCGGCACAGTTTCGGTCAGCATGACGGCGTGCGTATCGTCCAGCCGCACCACTTCGCGCGGCGACACCTGAGCCTGTTGATCGGCCTCGCTGCCGGGCACTGTCTTGCCCTCGTTGGCCCTCTCGGGCAGCGAGACGGTGTCGGGCTGTCGGGGCGAGGCGCCCGGGCCCTGGGAGTCGGGGAACACCAGCGCCATGAGTTCGGCTCGCTTGAGCGTGGCTGATGCGGTGGGGCGAGGCACTGGTGGTGCAGGTGATGCTGGCGGTGCCGCGGGGGCAACGGCCTCGGCGGTTGCCACGGCCACTGCCACTGCGGCTTCGTCCGGTTGCGCGTCGGCGGTGGTAGCAGGGGCTTCTTCTTTCTGCGGGCAGCCGCCGAGCATGACGAGGCTGGCGGTGGCAATGGCAGCAGCAATGGTGCGCTGCAGCGGCCGCGAGTGAGCGGGCCGCGTCGGGTTCAGGATGGGCATGCGCGCGATTGTGCCGAAGCCATTTGGCGATGATGACCCCGCCGCCGCCGCAACCTCCGGCTTGGCAGGAGAATGGCCGGCAACCGGCGACACACGAACAAGGAGCGCTCCAAATGACCACGCTGCAACAACTCATCGGAACGGACCTTCCGCTCATTCAGGCTCCCATGGCCGGCGTGCAGGGCAGCGCGCTGGCCATCGCTGTCAGCAATGCCGGTGGCCTGGGCTCGCTGCCTGGAGCCATGCTGAGCCCCGACGTCATGCGCAGCGAACTCGCCGCCATTCGCGCGGGCACCAGCAAGCCCTACAACGTCAATTTCTTCTGCCACACGCCGCCGGTGCCGAGCGCCGATCGCGAAGCGGCCTGGCGTACCGCGCTGGCGCCGTACTATGCGGAGTTCGGCATCGACGCGGCGAACATTCCCACCGGCCCGGGGCGCAACCCTTTCAGCGCCGAAGTGGCCGATTTGCTGGCCGAATTCCGTCCGCCGGTGGTGAGCTTTCATTTCGGGTTGCCGTCCGAAGCGCTGATGGCGCAGGTGCACGGTTGGGGTGCGAAGGTGCTGGCATCGGCCACCACGGTCGAAGAGGCGCAGTGGCTCGAAGCGCGCGGCGTGGATGCGGTCATTGCGCAAGGGCTGGAGGCCGGTGGGCATCGCGGTCATTTCCTGTCGCACGACCTGACGCGGCAGCTCGGCACTTTCGCGCTGTTGCCGCAGCTGGTGCACGCCGTGAAGGTGCCGGTGATCGCGGCCGGTGGCATTGCCGATGCAGCCGGCGTGGCCGCGGCCATGGCGATGGGCGCGGCGGGCGTGCAGATTGGCACGGCCTACTTGCTGACGCCCGAGGCGACCACCAGCGCGCTCCATCGCGAGGCGCTCAAGAGCAGGGCCTCGCGGCACACGGCGCTGACCAATCTTTTTACCGGCCGGCCGGCGCGCGGCATCGTGAACCGCGTGATGCGCGAGCTGGGGCCCATCGGCGCGGCCGCACCGGAGTTTCCGCTGGCCACTTCGGGCATCGCGCCCCTGCGCGCCAAGGCCGAAGCGCAGGGCAACGGCGACTTCTCTCCGCTGTGGTCGGGGCAGAACGCCACCGGCTGCCGCGAGTTGCCTGCGGCCGAGGTCACGCGCGAGCTGGCGCAAGGATTTCATTGAGCTTCAAACCATGACCCAACTGCATCTGCCCCTGAAGTTTCTCGCGCATGGCGCGCAACCCGATGTTCGCGAACCCTGGCTGCTGGTGCTGATGCACGGCGTGGGCAGCAACGAGCAAGATCTGTTCGGCTTGGCGCGCATGATGCCGCCGCAGTTCAACGTGTTGAGCCTGCGCGCGCCCTACGTGCTGTCGCCAGATGCCTACGCGTGGTTCGAGTTCCAGATACTGCCCGATGGTGAACGCCGGATCGACGAAGAGCAGGAGCGCGAAAGCCGCTTCCTGGTCGGCGAGATGATCGCCTCGGCCGGCAAGCAACTCGGCGTGCCGGCGGAACGCGTGGTGGTCGGCGGCTTCAGCCAGGGCGGCATCATGGCGCTGTCGCTGCTGCTGACCAAGCCCGAGAGCGTGCGTGCTGCGATGGTGTGGCACAGCCGGCTGCTGTCGCAGGTGCTGCCGCACGTCGCGGCACCCGAGGCCTTCGAGGGGAAGGCGCTCTGGGTGAGCCATGGCAGCGCCGACAACGTGATTCCGCCAAGCGCCGCGCAGGCCACGCGCGAGTTCGCGCGTACCTTGCCAGTGGCGCTGTCGGGTGCGGACTTTCCGGGTGCGCACGAGCTTCGTCCGGCAGAGTTGCAGGCCACGCTGGCGTGGCTGCAATCGCTCAGCGCGCCGACAAGTGCGTAGACAAGCGCGCCATGACCATCGCTTCCATCTCGGCCACCCATTCGTCGTTGTCCGCTTCGGGCTGCACCAGCAGGCGATAGCGGCGGCCGCCCCATGCGGCGGTCAGCAGCGCGTGGATGGTGGCGGGCGAGGGCGGCGGTTGCAGGTCTGTGCAGACGGCAAAGGCCTTGAGCCATCTGTCAGCCAGTTCGTCGTACACGCGGCGGTGATGCTTGGGCTCCGCCACGCGGTGTTCGAGCATCAGCATCTCGTGGTCGAAAGCCGGCAGCCCTTCGAGCCGCGTGTCGCAGGTGATGCGCACGAGGCGCTGCACGCGCGCTTGCCAGGCGATATCCGAAGGCGCGATCACTTCTGCATCGAGCCGCGCGAGTAGCGCCTCGATGCAGTGGCGCACATAGCCCGAGAGCAGGGCTTCCTTGTCGGGGAAGTAGTCGTAGAGCGTGCCGACCGCGATGCCGGTTTCCAGCGCCACTGCGCGCGTGGTCACGCCCTCCCAGCCGTTCGCGGACCAAATCCGAACAAAGGCGTCGTAGATCGCCTGCACGGTGAACTTGCTGCGTGCCTGCGTGGGGCGTTTCAGGGGCTTGGAGCGGGGTGTGTCCGGCATCGACGGTTTTCCGAACCCGCCGGGAGACGGGCCGCCATACAGTTTGCGAATGAACAACGCATTCACTTTAACCCGCCTCGAAACGCGCAAGAACGCCCTTGGCACCACCCGTGTCGTGACCACGCAAGACACCGGCAAGCTGCAGCCCGGCGAGGTGCTGCTGAAGATAGGCCGCTTCTCGTTGACCACCAACAACATCACCTACGCGGCCTTCGGCGATGCGGTCATGAAGTACTGGCAGTTCTTCCCGACCGGCGACGCCGACTGGGGCCATATGCCGGCCTGGGGCTTTGCCGACGTGGCGGCCTCGAACGTGGAGGGCGTGGCGGTGGGCGAGCGCTTCTACGGCTACTTTCCGATCGCGAGCCACCTGCGCATGCAGCCCGTGCGCGTAACGCCGCGCGGCTTCTACGACGGCGCGCCGCACCGCAGCGAGCTGGTGTCGGCCTACAACCAGTACATGCGCTGCAGCAACGACGCAGGCTACGTCGCCGCGCTGGAGGACTACCAGATGCTGGTGCGCCCGCTGTTCATCACCTCGTTCATGCTGGCCGACTTCCTGGAAGACAACGCCTTCTTCGGCGCGAAGCAGGTCGTGGTGTCGAGCGCGTCGAGCAAGACGGCGTTCGGCACGGCCTTCTGCCTGCGGCAGCGCGAGGGGCTGAAGCTGATCGCGGCCACGTCCAACGCCAATCGCGCTTTCGTGGAGAGCCTGGGTTGCTACGACCGCACGCTGGGTTATGAAGAAGTGACGACGCTGCCGGCCGACGTGCCCACGCTGTATGTTGACTTCTCGGGCAACGACGAACTGCGCGCCACCATCCACCATCACTTCGGTGAAGCGCTGGTGTACGACTGCTATGCGGGCTCCGCGCAGAAGACCGAATTTCTCGGCGATACCACTGCGCTGCCCGGCCCCACGCCCCAGCTCTACTTCGCCCCTGTGCAGATCCGCAAGCGCAACGCGGACTGGGGCCCGCAGGAGGTCAACCGCCGCTTCAACGAGGCGCAAGGCAACTTCATCGCCGAACTCAGCCGGCCTGACAACCGATGGATGACGCTGGCGCAAGGCAAGGGCTTCGCGCATGCGCAGGCGGTGATTGCCGACCTGCACGCGGGCAAGGTCGATCCGCGGCAGGCTCACGTGGTGCGGCTCATGGGCTGAGCGTGTGAACTTCCGCGCCGCGGGCGCGTCACAGGGCGTTACGACGACGGGGCTGGTGCGCAGCCCGAATTGGTGCACCATAGCCGTTCGCTTCCCCGACATTCCCGCACAAGGAAACCGACCTCATGTCCGAGCCCGACAGCGACACGCGCGACGCCCCTGAGTTCAGACCCCGCCGCGAAATGCCCATAGGCGCCATCGTCGCCTTCGTGCTGGTATTGCTCGGGACTGCCTACGTTGGCTGGCGCTGGTATCAGCAGCAACAGCAAAAGCCGGCTGAGCCCGTGCCGGTGGCGGCGGCACCCAACGACGCGCCCGCACCGCCGCCGGTTGCCCAACCAACCGGCCCGCAGAACCCGATCGATGCGCTGGCACCGCCCGATGCCGCACTGCCCAAGCTGGCCGACTCCGATGCACGCGTGACGAAGGCACTGGCTGAATTGCTCGGCAGCAAGAACGTCGCGGAGTACCTGCGCTCCGACGGCATAGTGAGCCGCTTCGTCACCACCGTCGACAACCTCGCACGAGAACAGGCGCCGGCCAATGCCTGGCCGGTGCAGCCCACGGGCCAGCGTTTCATCACCGAAGGGCCGCAGGGCCAGGTGCAGACCATCGCCGCGAACAACGCCGCGCGCTACAACGCCATCGTGCTGCTGGCCGAATCGGTCGACCCGGCCAAGGCGGCAGCCGTGTATGCAAAGCTCTATCCGCTGTTCCAGCAGGCGTACGAAGAGCTGGGCTATCCGGGCCGCTACTTCAACGACCGGCTCATTGCCGTGATCGACCACTTGCTGCAGGCGCCCGAACCCAAGGGCCCGGTGCAGGTGCGGCTGATCGAGGTGAAGGGCGACGTGCCCTCGACCCGGCCGTGGGTGCGCTACGAATACGTCGATCCGCAACTGCAGTCGCTGTCTTCCGGCCAGAAGATCATGGTGCGCATGGGGCCGGAGAACGAGCGCAAGGTGAAGGCCAGCCTGCGCGGGCTGCGCCAGCAGATCGCCACGGGCGACGTGGCGAAGAAGAAGCAACCCTGACGCGCACGGCGCTCGATGTACACGAGCGCCCGTGAGCATTCCTCCGGCGCGCTGTGTAGGCGCGAACCGATTGCATGCCGCACGGATGTCGCTGAGGCTTTGTTCTCAAGATCAAAATCTCGAGGACAAGCGTATGAACCTGATGAGCGTCGATCTCTACCAGAGTGCCACTGATTCGGAGAAATTCCTCGCGCTTCCAGCGGGCACCGATCCTGCCGAACTCATGGGTCCGATGACCTTCGACCAGGACTATGCGCAGGTCAAGCGATACCAGGAGGCATTCCAGTTCAATCCATCGGAAGCCTATGCGGGCGTCAATGCCGCCAAGATCGCTGCGGACATCCTGACCGTGAAGTGGGCGACCTATCGTCGCGAATCCCCGCCGTAGAAGGGAATCGCTGCGATACGACGGCGCTCAGGCCTCTTCGGTTTCCTTGTAGTCGCCCACGGGCACGCAGCTGCAGAACAGGTTGCGGTCGCCGTACACGTTGTCGACGCGGCCGATGGGCGGCCAGTACTTCGCGTTCTTGAGTTCGGCCAGCGGAAACGCGCCGAGTTCGCGCGAGTACGGGTGGCTCCACTCGGTGCCGAGCAGGCTCGCAGCCGTGTGCGGCGCGTGCTTGAGCGGGTTGTCTTCCTTCGGCCACACGCCTTCTTCGATGCGGCGGATCTCGCCGCGAATGGCGATCATCGCGTCGATGAAGCGGTCGAGCTCGGCCAGCGGCTCGCTCTCGGTCGGCTCCACCATCAGCGTGCCGGGCACGGGGAAGCTCAGCGTCGGCGCGTGGAAGCCGTAGTCGATCAGGCGCTTGGCCACGTCTTCGGCGGTGACGCCGCTGGTGTCTTTCAGCGGGCGCAGGTCGAGGATGCACTCGTGCGCGACGTGCCCGTTGGGGCTCGCGTACAGCGTGGGGTAGTGATCCTTCAGGCGCGCGCTGATGTAGTTGGCGCTGAGAATGGCCGTTTCGGTCGCGGCCTGCAGGCCCTTGGCGCCCATCATGCGGCAGTACATCCAGCTGATCGGCAGCACGGCCGCATTGCCCAGCGGCGCGGCCGACACGGCACCCACGCCGTTCGACGGCATGCCTGCGGTCACGTGCCCAGGCAGGTACGGCACGAGGTCTTCGACCACGCACACCGGGCCCACGCCCGGGCCGCCGCCGCCGTGCGGAATGCAGAAGGTCTTGTGCAGGTTCAGGTGGCTCACGTCGCCGCCGAACTCGCCCGGCGCAGCCACACCGACCAGCGCGTTCATGTTGGCGCCGTCGACGTACACGCGGCCGCCGTGCTCGTGCACCAGCTCGCACAGTTCCTTCACGCGGGTTTCGAAAACGCCGTGCGTGCTGGGGTAGGTGATCATCACTGCGGCCAGCTTGTCGCTGTGCTTTTCGCAAGCGCGCTTCAGGTCGTCCATGTCGACGTTGCCCTGCGCGTCGCAGGCCGTCACCACCACTTGCAGGCCCACCATCTGGGCGCTTGCGGGGTTGGTGCCGTGCGCGGAGGACGGAATCAGGCAGATGTTGCGGTGCCCCTGGCCCTTGGCTTCGTGGAAGGAGCGGATGGCCAGCAGGCCCGCGTACTCGCCCTGCGAACCCGCGTTGGGCTGCAGGCTGATGCCCGCATAGCCGGTGGCTTCGCACAGCCAGGCGCGCAGTTGAGCGTCGAGCTGGGCATAGCCCTGCTGCTGCTCGGCGGGCGCGAAGGGGTGAATGTTGGCGAACTCGGGCCAGGTGATGGGGATCATCTCGCTCGTTGCGTTGAGCTTCATCGTGCAGCTGCCCAGCGGGATCATGCTGCGGTCGAGCGCCAGGTCTTTGTCCGACAGGCTGCGGATGTAGCGCAGCATCGCGGTCTCGCTCTTGTGGGTGTTGAACACCGGGTGCGTGAGAAAGGCGCTGGTGCGGCGCAGGTCTTCGGGGATCAGCGGCGTGGTGCTGCCCGAGAGGTCATCGAAGCGCGGCGCCTGCGTACCGGCGGGCGCGAACAGGTTCCACAGGGTTTCGACGTCGGCGCGCGTGCTGGTCTCGTCGAGCGAGATGCCCAGGTGCTGCTGCAGGCGCTGGCGCAGGTTGACGCCGGCGGCTTGCGCGCGCTCGATGATCGCCGGCGTGTCTTCGCCGGTGCGGATGGTCAGGGAGTCGAAAGCGGTGGTGTTGACCAGCTCGCGGCCCGTCTGCGTGAGACCCTTGGCGAGGATGGCCGTGAGCGCCGCCACGCGCTGCGCGATGCGCGTGAGGCCGTCAGGCCCGTGGTACACGGCGTACATGCTGGCCACCACGGCCGGCAGCACCTGCGCGGTGCAGATGTTGGAGGTGGCCTTCTCGCGGCGGATGTGCTGCTCGCGCGTCTGCAGTGCGAGGCGGTAGGCGGGCTGGCCGTGCGTATCGACGCTCACGCCGACCAGTCGGCCCGGCAGCGAGCGCTTGAATTCGTCGCGGCAGGCCAGGTAGGCGGCGTGCGGGCCGCCGTTGCACAGCGGCATGCCGAAGCGCTGCGTGGTGCCGCAGACGATGTCGGCATCGAACTCGCCGGGTGCAACGAGCAGCGTGAGCGCCAGCAGGTCGGCCGCGACGATGAGGGCGGCGTCGCACTGATGCGCGTGGCCCGCGAGCGGGCGCAGGTCATGTACGTGGCCGGTGGTGGCGGGGTACTGCGCGAGCGCGGCGAAGAACTCGCCGCTCACCATCAGGTGTGGCAGCGTTTCCGACACGGTGCTCACCTTCACTTCGATGCCCAGCGGCGCGGCGCGCGTCTTGATGACTTCGATGGTCTGCGGGTGACAGTCGCCAGACACCAGGAACACGTTGCTCTTGCTCTTCACGCTGCGCTTGGCCAGCGTCATGGCCTCGGCTGCGGCCGTGGCTTCGTCGAGCATCGAGGCGTTGGCGATGGTCATGCCCGTGAGGTCGCACACCATCGTCTGGAAGTTGAGCAGGGCTTCCATGCGGCCCTGCGAAATTTCGGCCTGGTAGGGCGTGTAGGCGGTGTACCAGGCGGGGTTTTCGAGCACGTTGCGCAAGATCACGCCCGGCGTGTGCGTGCCGTAGTAGCCCTGGCCGATGAAGTTCTTGAACACCTTGTTCTTCGACGCCATCACCTTCAGCTCGGCCAGCGCATCGGCTTCGGTTGCCGGTGCGGGCAGGCGCATCGGCTTTGAGCGGCGGATGGCCGCGGGCACGATGCCGTCGATGAGTTCCGCGCGCGTTTCCGAGCCGATCACCGGCAGCATGCGCGCCTCGTCCGCCGCATCGATACCGATGTGGCGGGCGAGGAATTCTTCGGCGTTCTCTAGTTCTTGCAAAGAGGGAAGGGCGGGCGTCGGCATGGCGGTGAGGGCTCGGGGAGAAGAAGAAAGGTGGCTGAAGAACTCAGCGGATCAGGATTCGGCGGCGAACTTGTCGTAGGAGGCCGCGTCCAGCAGGGCGTCGAGCTGTGCAGGCTCGCTCAGCTTGACCTTGAAGAACCAGCCGGAGGCCAGCGGGTCGCTGTTGGCGAGCGACGGGTCGGCGCGCAGCGCCTCGTTCACTTCGGTGATCTCGCCCGACACGGGCATGAACACGTCGGCCGCGGCCTTGACCGACTCAACGACGCCGGCAACTTCGCCTTGCGCAAAGGTCTTGCCGACTTCGGGCAGGTCGACGAACACCACGTCGCCCAGCGCGTCCTGCGCATGCACGGTGATGCCGACGGTGGCTGCGTCGCCTTCGGCCGACACCCATTCGTGGTCCTTGGTGTACTTGATGCTCATGGAAAAACTCCTCGTGGAAAAAATGAATCGGGGTGCAGAGCCTAGCCGGGTCGACCAGGCTCAGCCGCGGTAGTAGCGGGTGGGCACGAAAGGCATCGTCGAGACCTCCATCGGCACCGGCTTGCCGCGCACGATGGCCTGCACGCGCGTGCCCGGCTCGGCGAAGGCGGTGGCCACGTAGCCCATGGCGATGCAGCGGTCGGCCGTCGGGCCGAGCAGGCCGCTGGTGACGACGCCGATGTCGTGGCCTTCGAACGACTGCAGCACCGTGCCGTCACGCACCGGAATGCGTTCGAGGGCAACGAGGCCCACGCGCTTGCGCTTCAGCGTGTCGTGGTCGGTGTGGCCGGCAGCGCCCGCGGCAGCGACGGCGAGCTGCGCGAGGATCTTTGCCGCACCAGGGAAGCCGCCTTCGCGCGCGCCACCGGTGCGGCGCACCTTCTGCATCGCCCAGTTGAGCGAGGCCTCGACCGGCGTGGTCGTGGTGTCGATGTCGTTGCCGTAGAGGCAAAGCCCGGCTTCGAGCCGCAGTGAATTGCGTGCGCCAAGGCCGATGGGCTTGACCTCGGGCTGGGCCAGCAGCAGGCGGGCCAGCGCCTCGGCGTCTTTGGCGGCCACCGAGATCTCGAAGCCGTCTTCGCCGGTGTAGCCGCTGCGGGTGACGAAGGCAGGAATGCCGCCGATCTGCACCGCGCCGCCGGTCATGAACACGAAGCGCTCGATGCCGGGCGACAGCCGCGCCAGTGTGGCCGCGGCCTGCGGGCCCTGCAGCGCGAGCAGGGCATGGTCGGGCAGGGGCTGCACCTTGCAGCGGCCGCCGATCTTCTGCTGGATGTGAGCGATGTCGGCCACCTTGCAGGCGCCGTTGACGATCACGAAGATCGAGCCGTTGCCCTCGTTGAAGAACATCAGGTCGTCGAGGATGCCGCCTTCGTCGCTCAGCAGCAGGCCGTAGCGCTGCTTGCCGGCGGGCAGGTCGATCACGTCGACGGGCATCAGGGTTTCGAAAGCCGCCGCCGCATCGGGCCCGACGAGGCGCAGCTGGCCCATGTGGGAGATGTCGAACAGGCCGGCCGCATCGCGCGTGTGCTTGTGTTCGGCCATCAGGCCGGCGGGGTACTGCACCGGCATCGAATAGCCGGCAAAGGGCACCATGCGGGCACCGAGCTCCACGTGGAGGTCGTACAGCGGCGTCTTGAGAAGTTCGGTAGCGGGGGCGGAAGAAGCAGCCACGGGGCACTCCAAAGGGGCAGACGAAATCCATGACGCAAGCCATGGGCCACCCCTGCTGTCCGCTTTACCTGAGAGATTCGCCCCACGATCGGGGTTTGCTCCTTCGGTGGGCCGATGGGCAGTTTTCACTGCAACGGCCTCTCTCCAGCAAGGAAACGCCGGTGTTCACCGGCGCCTTGTCAGTCCTTTTGCCTGAGCGTTCGGGAAACCCCTGCGCCTTCGGCGGCCCCGGCATGCGGGGCTCTCTCCTGACCCTGGCGAGTGTAGTGGATCGCGCGGGGCCGGGGTTTGGCGTCAGTGGATGATTTCGGCCGGGGGCAGCAGCTTGTCTATACGCTCGCGCAGCGATTCGGCGCGTTCGGGGCCGGCCGTTTTCTCGATTTCGGAGAGCATCAGCGCGGCGATGGTCAACATCGCCTGCCGGTCACGGGCCTCGCGCAGGGCGTCACGCATCTGCAGCGCGAACTTCGGGTCGCGCCGCACGAACATGCGCTCGCAGATGTCGAACAGGAACATGCGCGTGGTGGCCAGCGAGCGCTTGCCGTCGAAGGTGTCGGCCGAGGTGGTGGCGACCTGGATCGGCTCGGCGGCGGCGATTGGCGCGGGCTGGGCCGCTGCCGGTGCGGGTGCCGCAGCAGCCTGCGGGGCCTGCAGGTAGCCCCGCTGCACCAGCGCCAGGATCGCCTGTTCGGCTTCAATCCGGTTGGCGAACAGCGGACTGAAGTCGGTCAGCGAGCGCCGGCCGTCGGCCATCAGCAGCAGGGCGCGTTCACGCTGGCTGAGCGTGCGCTGTCCGCCCTGGAGTTCGTCGCGCGCCTTGTCGGTCTTGGTGGGAAACATGGCAGCCACAGCTTTCGGGAATCGAGGGCTGCAGCATCGTTGCAAGTGGTGACATCTTCATGAACCGTTTGCCTTACAGGGGCAATCGCGGCTGGCCTTCAGCCCGCGCTTTCCTTGCGTATGAGCCACTGGTTGCCCACGCGCTGCAATTCCAGCGTCTTGCGGCTCTTCTCGCGCAGCTTGTCGGCGCTGTAGGTCTGCTGAAAGCTCGCGCTGGCCGCCTGTCCCTGGACGCTGATGACGAGGCTGTCGATGCTCACGCTGATGGCCGCCTTGTCGGTAATGCGCGCGCGGCGGTCGGCTTCCCAGGCCTTGCGGTCCTGGCCGCGGGGTGGCGCGAAATCGGGTGCATAGGCGGCCAGGTAGCGCGCCACGTCCCGGGCTGACCAGGCTGCAGCCCAGGCGCGCACGGCGGCTTCGACTTCGCGGATGCTGGCGGCGGGATCGGCCGGCGCTGCTGCCGATACGGGGGCTGGTGCCGCGGCGGGCATTGCGGGCGGGGCGCCGAAGGCAGCCGGAGCCAGCAAGGCACCGCCCAGCAGGCAGCTCAGGAATCGATTCATGGCGCAGTCCCCTCCTTGTCGGTTGTCGGCCCTTGGCCCGTCGCCCGATTCTGGCAGTGAACATGCACCGGGCCGATCGGGCCCCGGAGCCCAGGCCGCTACTTGAACCCGAGCACGTGCGGCAGCCAGGTGCTCAGCGCCGGCACGAAGGTCAGGATGACCAGCACAGCCCCGTGCGCCCAAAGGAACGGCACCAGTTCCTTCACCAGCGCCGACATCGGCACCTTCGACACGTTGCACGTCACGAACAGCAGCCCGCCCACCGGCGGCGTGATCATGCCCAGCGTGAGGTTGAAGATCACGATCATCGCGAAGTGCACCGGGTCCACGCCCAGCTTGATGGCCACCGGCGCGAGGATCGGCGCCAGCACCATCACGCCCGGCAGCGGCTCGATGAAGATCCCGAACAGCAGCAGGAACACGTTGACGATGATCAGGAACATCCACGGCGAGAGGTTTATGCTGATCAGCCATTCGGCCATCTGCTGCGGAATGCCCTCGATGGTCAGCACCCACGCGAACGAGGCCGACAGCCCGATGATGATCAGCACCGAAGCCGACAGCAGGGCAGAGCGCGAGAGGATGTCCGGCAGCATCTTCCACTCAAGCGTGCGGTAGACGAACTTGCCGCACACCAGCGCATAGAACACCGCGACCACCGAGGCCTCGGTCGGCGTGAACCAGCCGGCGCGCATGCCGCCAAGAATGACCACCGGCAGCAGGATCGCGGGAATCGCCTTCCAAGTGGTGACCAGTATTTCGCGCAGCGGAGGCGTCTGCCCATCGCCCTTGTAGTTGCGCTTTTTCGAGACGTAGAAGTTCACGACGCACATCGCCACCGCGATCAGGATGCCCGGCATGATGCCGGCCGCGAACAGCGTGCCGACCGACACGCTCTCGTCCTGCAGCGCGTAGATGATCATGATGATCGAGGGCGGAATGATCGGCCCCACGATGGCAGTCGAGGCCGTGAGCGCCGCCGCATACGAGCGGTCGTAGCCGGCCTTGTCCATCATCTTGATGAGCATCGACCCCGGCCCTGCCGCGTCGGCCAACGCCGAGCCCGAGATGCCGGAGAAGAAGGTCAGCGACACCACGTTGGTGTAGCCCAGCCCGCCGCGCCGGTGGCCCACGAACTGGCCCGCGAAGCGCAGCAGCACCTCGGTGAGCGAGCCGCCGCTCATGAGCTCGGCCGCAAGAATGAAGAAGGGCACCGCCATCAGCGGAAAGCTGTCGATGCCGGTGAAGGTTTCCTTCAGCAGCACCATCAGCGGGTAGTTTTCCGCGAGGATGAGCGTGGTCACGGTAGAGAGGCCCAGCGCAAAGGCCACCGGCACGCCGATGGCCAGGAAAATGCAGGCAGAAACGATCAGAACGATGCTGGCATCCATGGTCGTTCTCCTTACAGCGACGCCGAGGCGTTGGCGTCGAAGTGCGCGTCGGACGCGAACTCCCTGCGCAGCACGTAGCCGCGCACCACCAGCAGCCAGTGCACGATCAGCAGCACGCCGCCGAACAGCATCGCGCTGTAGATGTAGGCGAACGGAATTTGCGTCACGGCAGTGAGCTGGAACATCGTGCGTTCCATGTACAGCCAGCCGTACCAGACCATGAAGCCGAAGAATGCGAACAGCAACCCGGCGACGACGATGCGCACCGCGACGGCCGCATTGCGGGGCAATGCGTCTTGCAGGTTCTCGACCGCGATGTGTCCGCCGTAGCGCAGCACCGGCCCGGCCCCCAGGAAGGTGAGCCAGATCATCATGTGGCGCGACACCTCTTCCGCCCATTCGAGCGACTGGTTCGTGGTGTAGCGCAGCACGACGTTGGTGAAGATGATGACCGACATGGCGGCCAGCAGAAGAATCAGCGCCCAGCGGTTGGCGGCGAGAAAGTAGCGCTCGAAGGCTTGCACTTTGTGTTGTTCTCTGTTCTGTCTGAAAAACGAAGCGCCCGGCGCACGCATGCGTGCCGGGCGCGTTGCCGGAAAGCCGGCCGTGGCGGCTCAGGGCTTACTTGACGTCCGTGATCTTCTTGATGTTGTCGGCGCCGAATTCCTTGGCGTAGCTCACGTAGGCGGGCTTCAGCGCCTCGCGGAAGGCGGCGCCGTCGACGGTGCGCGTGACCTTCATGCCGTCTTTCTCGAGCTGGGCGATGCCGTTGTTCTCGTCGTCGTTGACCTTCTTGCGCTGGGCGATGGAGGCCTTCTTCGCGGCTTCGGTGAACACCTTCTTGTCGGCGTCAGAGAGCTTGTTCCACACCTTCGGCGACAGCAGCAGCAGCGCCGGCGAGTACACGTGGCCCGTGAGCGAGAGGTGCTTTTGCACCTGCGAGAACTTCGACGACAGGATCACCGGAATCGGGTTCTCCTGCCCGTCGACCGTGCCTTGCTGCAGCGCGCCGAACAGTTCGGGGAAGGCCATGGGCGTGGGCAAGATGCCGAAGGTGCGGTAGCCGTCCATGTGCACCTTGTTTTCCATGGTGCGCATCTTCAGGCCGGCCGCATCGCTGGGCTTGACGATGTCGCGCTTGCTGTTCGTCATGTGGCGAAAGCCGTTTTCCGTCCAGGCGAGCGCGATGATGCCCTTGCTCGGGAACTTGGTCAGGATGTCCTGGCCGATGGGGCCGTCCATGACTTTGCGCGCATGGTCATAGTCGCGGAACAGGAACGGGATGTCGACGATCTTGACCTCGGGCACGAAGTTGCCCACCGGGCCGGTCGAGGTGTTGACCAGGTCCTGCGTGCCGAGCTGGATGGCCTCGATCTGCTCGCGTTCGCCGCCCAGCGCCGAGTTGGCGAAGTGCTGGCACTTGTAGCGGCCTTGCGTGCCTTTCTCGATTTCTTCGCAGAACACCGTGGAGCCCACGCCGTAGTGCGACTCCTTGGAAGTCGCGTAGCCGATCTTCAGAACGGTCGGTTGCTGCGCGAAGGCGGAAGTGCCCAGGGCGAGCGAAAGGCAGGCGGCGGCGATGTGGCCGAGTTTCATGATGTCTCCGGGGTTGGGGTCAGGTGCGCGTCAGGCGCAACGGACTATGCAACACCGGGGAGCTTCACCGCGTCGGGATTTTCACGGACGTACTGGCGAATGACGGCCTCGAAGCTTTCGTCAGGCATGAGCCCCAGCGCCCTCGCGCGCACGGTCTCGATGTGGCCCGGCCAGGTCTTCACGATGCGCTGGATCGTCGGGTCGGGCGTGCGGTCAAGCAGGGCGGTGGCGGCCTTGCCGGCCACGTGCTCCAGCGCCGCGGCCATCTCGCCGACCGTGGTGGCGAGCGAGGGCAGGTTGAGCGCGGTGCGCGGGCCCCATTGCGCATCGCTGGTCTCGGCGGCGCGGATGATGCCTTCGATGGTGCGCGCTGGTGACGCAATGGCGACAGGCGTTGCGTCGGGCACGGGGCAGGCGGCGGGCAACCCGGCCAGCGGCTCGCGGATCATGCCGCTGAAGAAGCCCGAGGCCGCGCCGTTGGGCTTGCCGGGGCGCACGCTTACCGTCATGAGCCGCACGCTGCGCCCGCGCACGAAGCCCTTGCGCGTGAAATCGGCCACCAGCTGTTCACCAATGAATTTCTGGATGCCGTAGCTGGTCTGCGGCGTGGGCAGCGTGTGGTCTTCGATGACCTTCGGCAGCGGTTGCTCGGGAGAATCGCCGAACACCGCTAGCGAACTGGCGAACACCAGCACGGGTTTCGTGCCGAGCGTGCGTACTTTTTCGAGCAGGGCATGCGTGGCTGCGAAATTGCTGCGCATGCCGAGGTCGAAGTCGGCCTCGCATTCGCCGCTCACCGCGGCGGCCAGGTGGAAGATGGCATCGGCTTCGCGCCAGACGGTGGCGTCCGCCTCGGCGGCGAGCTGTGCGTTCAGGTCGCCGGTCACGGCGGTGATGCGCGCATCGGCAGCGAGGTCAGCGGGAGCGCCCGCGCGGTCGACCAGCGTGATGCGCTCGATGGGCCGGGCCGGTGCGCCGGCCAGAGAAAGGCTGCCTTGCTTCAACAGCGTGCGCGCGAGGCGCGCGCCCAGAAAACCGGCGCCGCCGGTGATGACGATCTGCATGGGTTTTTGTCTCCTGTGAGCCGCAAGAATAAGCGAGGCTCACCGGATCAGGATCACAGGAAGCTCACCAGAGCTTGGCGCAGGCGCCGCTCAACACCACATCGGCACTGGGGGCCGCAGGCGAGGTGCTGCGCTCGCGCGTCACGACGAGGCGCGAGACCTTCGACAGCAGCTTCTCGGAGGTGTCGGGCAGCGTGAGGATGCCAGCGCCGCTCGCCGGCACCGTGCCGATGGCGAAGGGCGCCGCGTCGGCGGGCAAGGCCCACAGCACGAGCCGTTCGCCGCCCGAAACGGGCAGCGCCGTCGCACCCAGCACCTTCAGCGTGACCGTGCGGCCATGTCGCAGCGAACTGACCAGCAATCGCCCCCGGCCCTCGGTGTCGGAGAGCACGCCCACATAGCTTTGCGGCAGCCGCTCGCCCGTACGCATCGCGAGCTGGTCGCTCGTGATGAAGGCTCCAGGCATTGCAAGGAACAGCGCGCTCGCAGCGATGACGCCCGCCACGAGCCCGCCGAAGCCGAAGCCCGCGGGCCGCAGCCAGCCGGTCCAGCGAGAGGCCCGTGCCTGTCGTGCTTGCTGTGCCTGGGCGGGTTGGGTGCGCGCGGCGATCGCGCGCCAGAGATCGGGCGAAGGCTTGCGCTGCGGCACCGACAGGGCCAGCTGCCCGAGCCTCTGCTCCCATTGCGCCACCACGGCGCGCACGTCCGCGCGATCGCGCATCAGCCGCTCGAAGCGCCGCCGCGCGCCGCCTTCGAGCGTGCCGAGTGCGTAGGCCGATGCCAGTGCATCGAGCAGGCGGGCGTCGGTGTATCTCATGACGCCACCCCTTGCGCGCTCAGGCAGGCGCGCAGCTTGTCGAGCCCGCGTCGTATCCAGGCCTTGACCGTGCCGAGCGGCGCATTCATCTGCGCCGCCACCTCGGTGTGCGACAGGCCCTGGTAGTAGGCCAGCGCCAGGCTCTGGCGGAAGCTGCCGTCGAGCACAGACATGCAGCCCTCGATGCGAAGCGCATGCATGGCCTGGTCGAACAGCTGCGCTGCGCCGGGGGCCGGGTCGGCTGCCGTGTCGGCCTCGGTTTCTGCCTCTCCGTCCGGGCCGGTGGCCAGCGGTTGTTCGTGGGCATTGCGTCGCTTGCGCGCGCGCAGCGAGTCCAGCGCCTTGTTGCGCACGATCGCGATCAGCCAGGTGATGGGCTGGATCTCTTGCCCGTCGACGCTGGAGCGATAGCCGCCCGCGTTTTTCCAGATGCTCACATAGGCCTCTTGCAGCACGTCTTCGGCTGCCTGTTCATTGCCCAACATACGAACCGCGACGCCGAACAGATGCAGGTGCGTGCGTTCGTAGATCTGGGCAAAGCACGCGTGGTCGCCACGGGCCGCGCCGGCGATCAGGTCTTGCAGACTCATCAGAATATTTCTATTCATGCGGGCGAGTATTGCATCCGTTCCTGCGTGCGTGTCGTTTCTGGAGAAGGGCCGGATAGTCCGGCCCGCACTTGTTCGTTTATCTTTTCTTCTTGAACCGGGAAATGCCATGACATTGAAACCGACGCGAATCCTTCCCTTGGGAGCTGCCCTGCTGGGCGCCGCCTTGCTTGCCGCCTGCGCATCGCCAGCCACCGAACTGCCGGCCGCCATCAAGGCGCCTGATGGCGAACGCGCCGCCTTCACCTGGCACGCGGTGGGCGTGCAGATCTACGAGTGCAAGGCCGGCGACAAGGGTGCGCTGGCCTGGCAGTTCGTGGCGCCTGAAGCGGAGCTGTACGGCCCCGGTGGTGCCAAGGTCGGCACGCACGGCGCTGGGCCCAATTGGACCGCGCTGGACGGCAGCAAGACGCTCGGCACCGTGAAGGCTCGTGCCAACGGCCAGCGCGAGGCCGACATTCCGTGGCTGTTGCTGACCGCCAAGTCGGCGGGCGGCCCCGGAAAACTGGCCGGCGTTACCAGCGTGCAGCGCATCAACACCCTCGGCGGCAATGCGCCGGCAAAGGGGTGCGAGGCGCAGGCCGATGCAGGCAAGCGCATCCGGCAGGACTACAGCGCGGACTACGTCTTTCTGGTTGCCAGGTAGCCGCCGCATGAAGCGGGCCAGCTGGCCCGCTTCATGCTCAGCTCTTCTTGGCGCCACCGGCCTTGAAGCTCTCGACGGAAGCCTTCAGGTCCTTGTACTCCGGGCAGGCCATGTTGCAGGCCTGGCCCAGTGTGGCAAGGCGCTGCTCGGCCTTGGGCAGGTCACCCATCGAGATGTACAGCTCGCCCGAATATTCGAGCGCACCGACGTGCTTCGGATCGATCTTCAGCGCGGCGTCGTAGTACTTCTCCGAGGCGGTCCACTTGCCGGCGCCGGACTTGCGCAGCGTGTAGCCCATGAGGTTGTTCCAGTCGGCGTTGCCGGTGTCGTTGACGCGTTCGAGTTCGCTGATGGCCGCGGTCCACTTGCTCTCGGCGATAAGGGCGCGGGCGGCAGCCAGCTTGCTGACCGGTGCGGCCTTGGCGGCCGGCGCAGGGGCGGGTGCCGGGTCTGCGGCGAGCGCGTGACTGGCGGCGACGGTCAGAGCGGCGGCGATGGCGATGCGGTTGAGCAGGGTGTTCATGGCGAAAGATCCTCTTCGAGAAGTTGAATGGGTTGGCGGGCGGCAACTTGCATCGCCGTCCTGATTCCATTTACGCCACGGGTTTCCGAACGGACGCATCGCCGCGAAAAAAACTCTGACGAGGCCTCCCGTCGTGGTCCTGTCGCGGATGAGTTCACGCTTAAAGTACCTGCTGGAGCGGAGGAACAATCATGGACAGCAGATTTGAAGTGTCGGATGCCGTGCGCAATCTCGACCCGGACCGGATCGATCGCGACCGGTTCAGCTGGCGCGCCGCTTTGCTTGGCGCAGCGGTCGGTGTCGGTGGGCAGACCTATGGCAGCAGCCTGATCTCCAACGTGAGCACCTTGGTCCTGCAGTCGCTGGGTGCTTCTCCCAAAGAGGCCTATGCGCAGGTCTACGGGTTTGCGCTGACACCCAGCTTCGTTCTGTCGTTCGCGCTCGGTGTGTGTGTCTACCTTGCTTGCGGCTATGTCGCCGCATCGCATGCGCACAGTCGGCCCTATCAACACGGTCTGGTCGCAGGCTTGATGACGGCCTCGCTCTTCGTGCTCATGGCGATGGGGCCATACGGGTCTTCGATACCCGGCTGGTACGCGTGGCTGGCACTGACACTGCCGGTCGCATGCGGCACGGCCGGGGCGTATCTGTATGCGCGCAAGCGCGGAGGCGGCGTGAAGCCGTAAATATTTCCTGGACGCGGGGAGTGCGGACAGACGTTGAAGAGCCGATAGAGCGGCAGTTGATCGGCGAACACAACAGCAGCACTCATTGTGCGAAGGGCGCCGGGTGCTCCCCGCAGCGAAATAAAGGAGGAGGCCGAAGGCCGGGGGACATTCGCGGAGGGGAGCACCCGGTGGCCTTCGCACGCGCCCCCGAACGCAGACAGCACCAAAACGAAAAAGCCCTCCGAAGAGGGCTTTTCCACACAAGCGCAGAGCGCCTTACATCCCCACGTAGTTCGGCCCGCCGCCACCTTCAGGCGTAACCCACACGATGTTCTGCGTCGGATCCTTGATGTCGCAGGTCTTGCAGTGCACGCAGTTCTGCGCGTTGATCTGCAGGCGCTGCTTGCCGTCATCGGTGCCCACGAACTCGTACACGCCGGCCGGGCAGTAGCGGCTCTCGGGACCGGCGAACTTCGCGAGGTTGACGTTGACCGGCACCGTCGCATCCTTCAGCGTCAGGTGGGCCGGCTGCTGCTCTTCGTGGTTGGTGTTGCTGATGAACACGCTGGAGAGCCGGTCGAAGGTGAGCTTGCCGTCCGGCTTCGGATAGACGATGGGCTTGCACTCCGACGCGGGCTTCAGGTACTGGTGGTCGGGCTTGTTGCGGCGCAGCGTCCATGGAATGTGGCCCTTGAGCAGCCATTGCTCGACGCCGTTCATGAAGGTTGCAATGCCCAGGCCCTTCTTGAACCAGGCCTTGAAGTTGCGCGCCTTGTTCAGCTCGGCGTGCAGCCAGCTCTTCTCGAACGCGGCCGGGTAGGCCGTGAGCTCGTCGTGCTGGCGGCCGGCAGTGACCGCGTCGAAGGCGGCTTCGGCGCACAGCATGCCGGTCTTGATGGCGGCGTGGCTGCCCTTGATGCGGCTCACGTTGAGGTAACCGGCCTCGCAGCCGACCAGCGCACCGCCCGGGAACACCGTCTTGGGCAGCGACATCAGGCCGCCTGCCGTGATGGCACGTGCGCCGTAGCCGATGCGCTTGGCCGGCTTGATGCCCTTGGCCTCGTCGCCTTCGAGATACCAGCGGATGTTGGGGTGCAGCTTCCAGCGCTGCATTTCCTCGAACGGGCTCAGGTAGGGGTTGCTGTAGTCCAGGCCCGTGATGAAGCCCATGGTGACCTTGTTGTCCTCCATGTGGTACAGGAAGGCGCCGCCGTAGGTGTTGTTGTCCATCGGCCAGCCGGCGGTGTGCAGCACGAAACCGGGCTGGTGGCGCTTGGGGTCGATTTCCCATACTTCCTTCACGCCGAGGCCATAGGTCTGCGGATCCTTGCCCGCGTCGAGCTTGTACTTCGCGATGAGCTGGCGGCCCAGGTGGCCGCGCGCGCCTTCGGCGAACACCGTGTACTTGCCCAGCAGTTCCATGCCGAGCTGGAAGTTCTCGGTCGGTTCGCCGTCCTTGCCGACGCCCATGTTGCCGGTGGCCACGCCGCGCACCGAGCCGTCTTCGTTGTAGAGCACTTCGGCGGCCGGAAAGCCCGGGAAGATCTCGACGCCGAGGTTCTCGGCCTGCTGCGCCAGCCACTTGGTGAAGGCGCCCAGGCTGATGATGTAGTTGCCGTGGTTCTGGAAGCAGGCCGGCAGGAAGAGGTTGGGAGTGCGCAGGCCCGATTTCTCGCCCAGGAACACCATCGCGTCGTCGGTCACGGGCTGGTTCAGCGGGGCGCCGAGTTCCTTCCAGTCGGGCAGCAGCTCGTTGAGCGCACGCGGGTCCATGATGGCGCCCGAGAGGATGTGCGCGCCGGGCTCCGAGCCCTTTTCGAGCACCACGACCGAGATCTCTTTTTCGTGCTGCGCGGCGAGCTGCTTGAGCCGGATCGCGGTCGAGAGGCCGGCCGGGCCGCCACCGACCACGACCACGTCGTATTCCATGGCTTCGCGAGGGCCGAACTGGGCGAGGATTTCGTCGTGGGTCATGTGGGTTGGGTCGATAATGATTTTTCGAGGCGCGGGGCTTCCCGGGTTGCGGGGCATTTTATGCGGCGTCCACGGGCGGTCCGTGTCACTCGTGGGCGGGGCGCTTGGGCGTCACCTGCGCGACTCCACAGGATTCAGTTCATGGCTTACAGCATCGATCTTTCCGGCCGCGTGGCCTTCGTCACCGGCGCCTCCAGCGGGCTCGGCGCCCAGTTCGCGAAAACCCTTGCCCGTGCCGGCGCCGCAGTGGTGCTGGCCAGTCGCCGCGTCGAGAAGCTCAAGGAACTGCGCGCACGCATCGAAGGCGAGGGCGGCGACGCCCACGTGGTCGAGCTCGACGTGACCGACATCGGCAGCATCAAGGCGGCAGTTGCGCGCGCCGAGACCGAGGTGGGCGCCATCGACATCCTGGTCAACAACTCGGGCGTGAGCACCACGCAGCGCCTGGAGGACGTGACCCCCGACGACTACGACTACATCTTCGACACCAACGTGAAGGGCTCCTTCTTCGTGGCGCAAGAAGTGGGCAAGCGCATGCTGGCTCGCGCCAAGGGCACGGCGCCGGGCACCTACATCGGTGGGCGCATCATCAACATCGCTTCAGCTGCCGCGCTCAAGGTCATGCCGCAGATCGGCACTTACTGCATGAGCAAGATCGCGGTGGTGCAGATGACGAAGGCCATGGCGCTCGAATGGGGCCGTTTCGGCATCAACGTGAACGCGCTGTGCCCGGGCTACATCACCACGGAGCTCAACGAGGAGCACTGGAGCACCGAAGGTGGTGCCAAGCTGGTCAACATGCTGCCGCGCAAGCGCGTGGGCAAGCCCGAGGACCTGGACGGCCTGATCGTGCTGCTGGCCAGCGGCCAGAGCCACTTCGTGAACGGCGCCGTCATCGCGGCCGACGACGGGTTCTCGCTCTGAGTCCGCGGGCTTGGGTCGGCATTGCGGCCGGGCTGGCTGCGGGTGCGCTCTGGGGCCTGACCTTCGTGGCGCCGCGCATGGTGGGCCACTTCGGCATGGTGGACATCACGGCCTCGCGCTTCGCGGTGTTCGGCGCGGTCTCTGCCCTGGCCGTGTTCGCGCGGCCGGCTGCGGTGCGCTGGCCGAACGGGCGGCAGGCGCTCGCGGCCCTGGGGCTCAGCGTGCTGGGCTTCACTGGTTACTACCTGCTGCTGGCCTTCGGCATCGAGGCGGCGGGCACCGAGGTGCCCAGCCTCATCATCGGCACGATCCCTGTCTGGATGATGTTGCTGGGCCGGCCCGTCGGCCTGCAGATGCGCGCGCTGCTGCCGGGGCTGCTGCTCACGGGCGCAGGCATCGCGCTGATGATCTACGGCGCATGGTCCGCACAGCACGGCGCAGGCAGCGGCGGTGCCCGCTTCGGCTGGGGCATCGCATTGGCCCTGGCCGCAATGGCAAGCTGGACGGTGTACGGCCTGCTCAATGCCGCCTGGCTGCAGCGCCACACCAAGCTCAATGCAACCGACTGGGCCAACTGGCTCGGCGTGGCGACCGGCCTGGGCGCCTTGCTGCTGTGGCTGGTCGCGGGCAGCGACGTGGCCACTCTGAAGGCACAGCCCGACGGCATGCTGTTCGTGTGGATCGCGCTGGCGAGCGGCTTCGGCTCGTCGTGGCTGGCGACCATCCTCTGGAACGTCGCGAGCCAGCGCTTGTCCGCCAGTCTGTGCGGCCAGCTGATCGTCAGCGAAACGCTGTTCGCGCTGTTCTATTCCTTTGTCTGGGACGGCCGCTGGCCGCAGGCCGCCGAGTGGGCGGCGGCGCTGCTGTTCGTGCTGGGCATCCTCGCATCCATCAAGGCGCACCGATGAGAATCGAAATCCCCGAAAAGAAAAAGCTCGTGTATGAAACGTCGATCCCGATCCGCTGGGGCGACATGGATGCAATGGGCCACTTGAACAACGGCACGTACTTTCGCTACCTCGAAACCGCGCGCATCGACTGGATGCACTCCATCGGCTTCGAGCCCGAGCCGAGCGGCGAGGGCATGGTGATCGTCAACGCCTTCTGCAATTTCTACCGCCAGATCGAATACCCGGGCAACGTGCTGCTCAAGATGTACGTGAGCGACCCCGGCCGCACCACCTTCGAGAGCTGGGGCACCATGGCTCGCGAGGAAGAACCCGACGTGATCTGCGCGGCCGGAGGCGCGACCACCATCTGGGTCGACTTTCCGAAGCAGAAGGCGCTGGCGCTGCCAGACTGGCTGCGTGCGCTGGTGAGCGAGTGAGCTGCGGTCCGATGAAGCGGAAGCTCCTGGCGTTAACGCTCCTGGCATTGCTCGCCACCGGCAGCCATGCCCAGAAGACCCCACCCGGCAAGAACGAATGTGCAGCCAATGCGCCGTATCTGAGCGCCGAGGCGCTGAAGAAGGCCGGGCTTGAACTCCCCGCATTCAAGCGCTATTGCTACACCGACAAGTCGGGCAGCTATGTCTTGCTGCTCGGCGAGAAGCAGGACGAGCCATACGCCGGGGAACTGCTGTCCTCGGCCATCCAGGCCTCGCTCTACAAGGTGGGCGGCGACAACACCTTGACCCGTGAATGGTCGATCCGCGACTTCGCCAACAAGGACGAGGCCGGCGTCAACTTTCGCTCGAAGCTCATCGAACTCGCGGACATCGACGGCGACGGGCTGGTCGACCCGATCCTCGTGTATCGCTTCTTCAACCCCGTTGACTCCGATCACATCGACAACGACGACTACGTGGGGCGCATCAAGATCGTCACTTTCCATCTGGGCCGCAAGGCGACGATCCACGCCATCACCGGCCACCTGGACGGTGATCGCAAGACCACGGCCAATGACAACTACTTTGCGTTGCCCAAGCCGGTGCAGCGGCATCTCGTGAAGAAGATGAAGGCGATGTACGACGCCGAGCAGTTCGGCTTCGACAACTCCTACGACTTTGTGCCGAAAAGGGAAACCGCCCGCCGCTGAGGAGGCTCAGGCCGGCCGCAGCACGATGCGCGCCTCGAAGCCGTGCGCCGCACCCACGGGCGGCGACGAGAGTTCGAGCTTTGCGCCGTGCTTCTCGACGATGGTGCCCACGATCGAAATGCCCAGCCCATAGCCCGCGCGGTCGGAGCTGTGGCGCACGTGGCGCTCGCGCAGGGTTTCGAGCTGCGCCGGCGTAACGCCGTGGCCGGTGTCGCGCACGGCCAAGGTGCAAGGCGCCATCACCTCGATCACGACGCGGCCGCCGCCGTAGCGCAGCGCGTTCTCCACCAGGTTGCGCAGGGCAATTGCGAGCGCATCGACGTCGCCGAGGGCCAGTGGCACGACGCTGTCGGGTACCTTGAGCATGAGTCGCTCGGCATTCTGCGGGTCTTGCCAGAACTCCTGCGCCACGGTGCCGGCAAGCTGCACCAGGTCGACCCGCGTGCGCGCGAGCGAGGCGCCCGATTCCGCGCGCGACAGCTGCAGCAGCTTCTCGGTGCGGTGGCTGAGGGTACGCAGCGCATCGAGCGCGGCCTGCACGTCGTTGCGCTGCAGGTCGTGCTCCAGCGCGGTCTGCAGCCGCAGGCGGGCGGCGGCGAGCGGCGTGCGCAGCTCGTGCGCGGCATTGGCCGCCAGGGCGCGCTCCACGTCGAGCGAGTGCGACAGCCGCTCCAGCAACCGGTTGACATGGTCGCCGACAGTGCGCAGCTCCTTGGGCAACCCGCCGGGCAGGGCGATCGGGCTCAGGTCGGCGCCGCTGCGCTTCTCGATCTCGCCGGCCAGATCCTGCAGCACCCGCAGCTCGGTGCGCGCCACGTTGCGCAGCACCAGAGCGAGCAGCGGCAGCACTGCGCCGAGCGGAATGATCAGGCCGAAGAGCGTGCGGTTGAGGGCGCGGCGGCGTTCGTCGAGCGGGTCTGCCACCTGGAAGAACAGGCCCAGGGTCGGGTGTCGCACGGTGTAGATGCGCCAGGTCGGGTTGTTCGCGAAGCCGGCGGCCAGCGGCACGTCGAAGGTGTCCGCGGGCGCCTCGGCGGAGCGCAGCATCACATGCTCGTGCAGGTCGACGATCTGGTAGATCACCGCGTCTTCCGAGAACAGCTGCTTGGGCGCGATCAGCGGTTCGCGCGGCGGCTCCTGGCCCGGGTGCTGCAGCTTTTCCAGTTCCTGCACTGCCATCGCGAACATGCGGTGCGAGACCTCGACCAGTTCGTTGTCGAAGTTGTGGTTGATCTCGCGGTCCACATACCAGACCACGGCGAACACGCACAGCAGCCAAACGCCGCCGACCCAGACGATCAGCGTGCGGGTCAGCCGGCCGGCGAGCGAGTCGCGGCCGGCCGCGAAGCTGCTGGAGCTCATTCGTCGTCGTCCGCAGAGAACGACAGCCGGTAGCCGAGGCCGCGCAGCGTCTGGATGTGGCTGCGTCCGAGCTTGCGCCGCAGGCGGCTGATGAAGACTTCGAGCGTGTTGCTGTCGGCCTCGTCGCCGAAGCCGTAGAGCGCATCGGCGAGGTTCTCGCGCGTGTGAATGCGTTCGGGCCGTGTGGCCATGACGCGCAGCAGCGCCCATTCCTTCTGCGTCAGTGTGATCGGTGAGCCGTCTTTGCGCACCATGTCGTGCGCCAGGTCGATCTCGAGCGTGCCGAGCTGCAGCACCGGCGAGCTGCTGGAGCTGCGGCGCCGCTCGACCGCGCGCAGGCGCGCCAGCAGTTCGGCGGGGTCATAAGGCTTGATGAGGTAGTCGTCGGCGCCGGCGTCCAGGCCGCGGATGCGGTCTGTTACCTGGTCGCGCGCCGTCAGCACGATGACGATGGGGCGCTCGGGCAGGGCGCGAATCTGCGGCAGCAGCGAGAGGCCGTCGCCGTCGCCCAGGTGCAGGTCGAGCAGCACGGCTGCGTACTGCACCGAGAGCAAGGCGCCGCGCGCGTCGGCCAGGCTGGGCGCCACGTCGACCACGAAAGCCTTGGCCAACAGATAGCTGCAGACGGCATCTGCCAATGCACTGTCATCTTCGACCAGCAATATGCGCACGCATGTCTTTCCAAGAAAAATTGCAGTCTAGCGTCACCGAGTTGCACCGGGCCTTTCAGTCAGGTTCGGTTCATCTTGCTTCAGGCTCGGTTCATTCCGCAAACGTAGGCTCGCGACTGTTTTTCAGTCCTGCCTTCGTCCATGACTCGCTTTCCCAATTTTCGTCTGGGGGTTCTGACCCTCATCGCACTGGTTGCACTGATGGCGTGGGACGCGACGGGCGGGGATCTGATGCTGGCGCGCATGGCAGGTTCCCACATCGGGTTTCCCCTGCGCGACAGCCCTTTCATGGTTCATGTGATGCATGAGGGCGCTCGCGACCTCAGCTGGGTGCTCGTGATCACGCTGTTCGCCGCGATCCGCTGGCCCTTCGGTCTGCTGCGCCGCCTGAGCACCGGCGGCCGCGTGCAATTGGCCCTGACCGTGCTGGGCTCGGTGATTGCCGTCAGCCTGCTCAAGCATGCCAGCCACACCAGCTGCCCCTGGGACCTGCAGGAGTTCGGCGGCATGGCGCGTTACGTGTCGCACTGGTCATGGGGCGTCGACGACGGCGGCCCTGGCGGGTGCTTCCCGGCCGGCCACGCGTCGGCTGCTTTTGCCTACGTGGGTGGTTATTTCGTGCTGCGCCGGGTGTCGTCCCGCGCTGCAGCAATCTGGCTGGGGGTTGCGTTGGTTGCAGGGCTCGTGCTGGGTGTGTCGCAGCAGCTGCGCGGCGCCCACTACATGAGCCACACGCTCTGGACGGCCTGGGTCTGCTGGGTGGTGGGCTTTGCCATCGAGGTGGGGGTAACGCGCTTCGGCTCGCGCGCAGTGAGGCCGGCGGTGCCCGCACATGCAGGATCTTGATTTCGCGCTGTTCAGGCTGGTCAACGCGGGCATGTCGGTGCCGGCGTGGAGCCTGGGCTTCGCCGAGTTTTCCTCCGACCTGCTGCCGGCTCTGTTGACGCTCGCCATCGGGGTCTGTGCACTGTTCAGCCGGCGCTGGCGCTATGCGCTGTTCACGGTGCTGATGAGTGTGCTGGCCGTGTGGCTGATCGTGAACATGATCCGTGCGGTGGCGCCGATTCCCCGGCCTGCGTTCTATGGCCTGGGCATCCAGTGGGTGCCGCAGGGCGTGCGGCCCGGTTTCCCGAGCCTGCATGCGGCCGGCACCTTTGCCGCGGCCTTTGCGCTCTGGTGCCTGCCTTCTCGCTGGCCCATGCTGGCGGCGCTGCTGGTGGCCGCCGTGGTGGCGTGGAGCCGGGTGTACCTGGGCCTGCATTTCCCCTCTGACATCGTGGCGGCGGCGATGCTGGGTGCGCTGGTGTCGATCGTGGTGGAACGCGGCGTGAGCCGGCCGCTGAGCTTGGCGGCCTCTGGTGCGTACGTGGCGCGGCGGCGTTCGAAGATGAGGATGCTGAGGATGCGCAGGGCCAGCCTGAACACTGACTGAATAGTCAGTTCAGCCTCCCTTCAGGCGGGTTCGTTACATTCGCCGCATGTCTGTTTCGCGAATCGCTCCCGCCCCATTGCAGCGGGTGGGTACTTCTGACTCCAAAACGCCACACTCGCCTGCCTCCGGCGGCCCGTGGGTGCGCTTCAATCTGTGGCTGGAGCGGCCGCGTTCGGCCGCCGTGGTCGTCCTGTGGCTCAGCCTCTACCTCGTCCTGACCACCAACTGGCCGCTGTGGAACGAGTTGGCCCGCATCGGCGGTGCGCCGAGCACCTACATGTCGACCATCGTGGTCATGAGCCTGCTCACGCTGTGCGGCTCGGCGGCCATGCTGTCGCTCACAGCCTGGTCGCGATGGATGAAGCCGCTGTGGCTCGCCGTGGTCGTGCTGGCTGCGGTGGTGCAGCACTACATGCTCGAGTACCGCGTGGTGATGGACCCGACCATGATCGCCAACGCGCTGCAGACCGACCCGAACGAGGCGCGCGACCTGCTGAGCTGGCGCATGGCCTTCAACGTGGGGGTGGTGGTGCTGCCCGCGGCCTGGTTGCTGTGGCGGGTGCGCGTCGCGCCGATGGGCATCCTGTCGAAGCTCTGGCGCAACATGGCGCTGCTGCTGCTGTCGGTGGTCGTGGCGCTGGGTGCGGCTGTGTCCATGAACCGCGAGCTGGCGCCGCTGATGCGCAACAACGTTCATCTGCGCTACATGATGAACCCCATCGCGACCCTCTATTCCACGGGTTCGCTGCTCATCAAGCCACTGTTCAAGCGCAGCGGCAAGCTGATTCCGATCACCGCCGGCACGGCGCTGGGCGCGAGCTATGCGGCCCAGACCAAGCCGCCGCTGTTCGTGGTGGTGGTGGGCGAGACGGCGCGCGCCGACCATTTCGCCCTCAACGGCTATGCGCGCGACACCACGCCCGAGTTGGCCAAGCGCGGCGTGCTGAGCTACCGCGACGTGCATTCCTGCGGCACCAACACGCTGGCCTCGGTGCCGTGCATGTTCTCGCCGCTGGGCAAGCAGGGCTACGAATCGCGCAAGGACGACTACGAGAACCTGGTCGACGTGCTGCAGGCCGCCGGGCTGGCCGTGTTCTGGCTCGACAACCAGGCCGGCTGCAAGGACGTCTGCACCCGCATTCCGAACGCCTCGGCCTTCGACGGCCTCGATGCCGCCACGAAGAAGGCGCTGTGCGACGGCGACGAATGCCTCGACGACGTGATGCTCAAGGGCCTGGACGAGCGCATCGCCGCGTTGCCGGCCGAGCGCCGCGCCAAGGGCATCGTGCTGGTGATGCACCAGATGGGCAGCCACGGCCCGGCGTACTACAAGCGCTCGGCGCCCGACGTGAAGCGCTTCCTGCCCGAGTGCAAGACCAATGCGCTGGCCGAGTGCGGCCACGCGGAGCTGATGAACGTGTACGACAACTCGATCGTGCAGACCGATCGCTTCCTCGGCCAGACCATCGACTGGCTCAAGGCGCAATCGAAGCAATACGACCCGGCGATGCTGTACGTAAGCGACCACGGCGAGTCGCTCGGCGAGTACGGCCTGTTCCTGCATGGTGTGCCCTACAGCTTCGCGCCCGAGGCGCAGAAGCACGTGCCCATGGTCACGTGGTTCAGCGAAGGCATGAGCGAGCGGCGCAAGCTCTCGCGCTCGTGCATGGAGGCGGGGCTCGATGCGCCGCTCACGCACGACAACCTGTATCACACGGTGCTTGGCGTGATGGATGTGACCACGCCCACCTACAAGCCGGCACTGGACGCCCTCGCATCCTGCCGCGCGAAGGCCTGAGCGGGCCCGGCTACTTCTTCTCGCGGGGCAGCCGCCCCATGAGGAAGAACTCGTTGTTCGGCTGCATGCCGCTGAAGCTGGCCAGGCGGTTGCTCAGGCCGAAGAAGGCGGTGATGGCCGCGATGTCCCAGATGTCCTCGTCGTCGAAGCCATGGGCGTGCAGCGGCGGAAAGTCGCTGTCGTCGATCTCGTGCGAGCGGTCGCAGACCTTCATAGCAAAGTCGAGCATCGCGCGCTGGCGCGGCGTAATGTCGGCCTTGCGGTAGTTCACCGCCACCTGGTCGGCCACCAGCGGCTTCTTCTCGTAGATGCGCAGCAGCGCGCCGTGCGCCACCACGCAGTACAAGCACTGGTTGGCCGCGCTGGTGGTGGTGACGATCATCTCGCGGTCGCCCTTGGTGAGCGAGCCTTCTTCCTTGAGCATGAGCGCGTCGTGGTACGCGAAGAACGCGCGCCACTCGGCGGGGCGGCGCGCCAGGCCGAGGAACACATTGGGCACGAAGCCGGCCTTTTCCTGCACGGCGAGGATCGCGATGCGGATGTCCTCGGGCAGGTCTTTCAGTTCGGCAAGGGGGTAGCGGTCTGTGGCCATGTTGTCTCCTGGTGATCGATGCCAGGGATCATAGGCAACCGCCCCCGGTGCGCCGCGTTTACTTCAGCGCCTTGCCCTGTGCTGCACCCAGCGGCGTGTGCAGCTGCGAGGGTACCCAGGCGCCCGTGTTGTCGTCGCGCCCCTGCAGCAGGTAGCGCGTGTCGGCCTTGCCATAGTTCTGCACCGCCATGGCCGAGAACTTGCCGATGTCGGTCTTCGGATCGCGCAGGCGATTGACGATCAGCACCTTCTTCGTGTCTGCAAAGTCGGCCATCATGTTCTGGTCGCCTTCGCTGTCGCCGGCCACGAAGCTCGGGCCGTAGCCGTACTTGCTGACCAGGAAGCGCTGGATGTTCTTCGTCTTGCCCGGGCCCTGCGTCTGGTCGTAGCCGCGGCGGAACTCGGGCTGGATCATGCCGCTGGCGTCGCGCTCCAGTTCCATTGCGAGCACGCGCTCGGGCGGGTTGTTGTAGCCGAAGGCGGGGTTCGACGAGATCTCCTTGATCACATCGACGAACGACGCCGAGCACACCCACACGTCGAAGCCCGCGTTGCGGAAGGCGGCGTACAGCTCCTGCATTTCGGGCTGCAGGCGCAGGCCGTTCTTCCAGCTCACCGAGACCACGCCCGCGCGGCCCGGCAGTGCTGTGGGCGAAGTCCACTTGACCTTGGCGACCGGCTCCTTCAGCTGCCACGCCACCGTGTCGGCCGTGAGCTTGCGCACCTGCGCCTCGGTCATGCCGGCGAAGAGATACGTCACCCACGGGTAGGCCGTGTCGTGGTCGAAGGTGTCGCCAATGGCTTCGTAGAGGTAGCGCACCTTGGTGGTGAATGCGCCGTAATGCGGGCTCAGTGCCACCACGGCCAGCGACTGGTCGCCCTTCAGGCCCTTGTAGTTCTGGTAGAGCCACGTGTAGCTCGCGACGATGTCGGGCACCACGCGGTCGATGTTCACTGGCTGGCCGGCCGCGTTGTTGTACGCGGGCAGGAAGTCTTTCTTCGGAATGTTCTTGCGCAGCGCCACTTCGAGCTGCGCGGGCGTGGCGCCGAAGACGAGGTTCTCGAGCTGGTAGATGAGCGAGGCCTCTTCGATGTCGAGGAAGACGCTGGTGTTGTCCCAGTCGAACACCACGTACGGCGGCTTTGCGGCGTTGTAGCCCGGGCTGCCCTTGCCGAGGCTGGCGATCAGGCCCTCGATCTGCGCGCGGTTGAAGGCGTCCCAGTGGCCGGGCGAAAGGGCCGGCCCCGTGGAAGACGAGAGGCTGGCACAGCCGGCCGCAGCCATCGCAGCGGCAATTGGCGAGAGAAGAAGGAGGCGACGTTGCATTGCTTTTTTCCTGTTTGAGTGCATGCGTTGGACAAAAAAAGACGATGACGAGCGTACGAAGCGCTCGTGACAGTTCTGGCGTTGCCGCTTGTGGGTTGTGCTCAGCGCGCGAGCGATGGCGCCTGGCGCTGTTCAAGCACCGCGAGATCGCTCTCGTCCTTGAGCCCGATGCCGGTCAGTCCCCTGCGCAGGGACTCTCGCATCAGCCATGCCAGCTTGAACGCGGCCACTTCGTAGGGCAGGCCTTCGGGGCGCACGTTCGAGATGCAGTTGCGCTCGGCGTCGTGCCGGCCGCGCTTGGGCGAATGGGTCAGGTAGATGCCGAGGCTGTCGGGCGAGCTGAGGCCGGGCCGCTCCCCGATCAGCATGACCGAGAGCGCCGCACCGAACAGTTCGCCTACCTCGTCGGCCAGCGCGACGCGCGCCTGCGTGGCGATGACCACGGGTGCGAAGCTCGTGTCGGGCGGCAGGTGCGATCGCAATGCCGCGAGCAGTGGCACCGTATGACGGGCTGCCGCGAGCGAGGAGAGCCCGTCGCCGACCACCACGCAGACATCGCAGCCGTAGCGCCGGTCGCCGAGCAGGCGCGTGGCTGCGTCTTCATCGAGCTGGCGGCCGAGATCGGGCCGGCGCAGGTATTCGGTGCGATCCGCGGCGCGGCTGCGTGCGCGCGCCACTTCCCAGCGCTGCGCGGTCAATGCGGCTTCGAGCGCATCGACGTCGAGCGCGGCATGAATTGCGTCGCGCGCCATCGCATGCGCCCATCCGAAGCGCAGTGTCTCGTCGGTCGGCATGCCGGCGCCTGCGCGGCCCAGTGCCAGCCGGGCGGGCGTGGCCGAGCGCCATTGCGCCCAGGGGTTGGGGGTGACCGGTGAATCGCTCATGACGCGAGTGCGGACAGCCCGCTCATGTCGGCCAGCAGCCGGTTGGAAGAGGGCGGCGCCAGCTGGCCGGCCGCATTGGTGATCTGCATGCGCTGCAGCCATGCCTCGAACTCCGGCGCGCGCTTCAGGCCCAGCGTTTCGCGAAGGAACAGCGCGTCGTGGAAAGAAGTGCTCTGGTAGTTGAGCATCACGTCGTCCGCACCCGGGATGCCCATGATGAAGTTGATGCCCGCCGTGCCCAGCAGCACGAGCAGCGTGTCCATGTCGTCCTGGTCGGCCTCGGCGTGGTTGGTGTAGCAGATGTCGCAGCCGATGGGCAGGCCCAGCAGCTTGCCGCAGAAGTGATCCTCGAGCCCGGCGCGAATGATCTGCTTGCCGTCGTACAGATACTCCGGCCCGATGAAGCCGACAACAGTGTTGATGAGAAAGGGCTTGTAGCGCCGCGCCAGCGCATAGGCGCGTGCCTCGCAGGTCTGCTGGTCGACGCCGAAGTTGGCGTTGGCCGAGAGCGCGCTGCCCTGGCCGGTCTCGAAGTACATGACGTTGTCGCCAATGGTGCCGCGCTTGAGCGACAGCGCCGCCGCATAGGCCTCGTCGAGCAGTTCGGGCGTCACGCCGAAGGAGAGGTTCGCCTTCTCGGTGCCCGCGATCGACTGGAACACCAAGTCCACCGGTGCACCGGCTTCGGCCAGCTTGAGCGTGTTGGTCACGTGCGTGAGCACGCAGCTTTGCGTGGGAATCTCGAAACGCTGGATCACCTCGTCGAGCATGTGCAGCAACTGGCCCAGCACGGGCATGCTGTCCGAAGCCGGGTTGAGGCCGATCACCGCATCGCCCGCGCCGTAGAGCAGGCCGTCGAGCGTGGAGGCGGCCACACCGCGCAGGTCGTCGGTCGGGTGGTTGGGCTGCAGGCGCACGGCCAGGTGGCCGGGCAGGCCGATGGTGTCGCGAAAGCGCGTGACCACGCTGCACTTCTTCGCGACCGATACAAGGTCCTGGTTGCGCATGATCTTGGACACGGCCGCCACCATCTCGGGCGCGAGGCCCGGCGCGAGCGCGGTGAGCGTGGCGGTGGTGGCAGCCTCGGACAGCAGCCAGTTGCGAAAGTCGCCGACAGTGAGGTGCGACACCGGCGCGAAGGCCTGCGCGTCGTGGCTGTCGATGATGAGGCGCGTGATGTTGTCGCTCTCGTACGGAATCAGCGCTTCAGAGAGGAACTGCTTGAGCGGCGTGTCGGCCAGCACATGGCGCGCGGCCATGCGCTGCTGCGCGGTGGCCGCGCCGACGCCCGCGAGGTAGTCTCCCGAACGCGCGGGGCTTGCGAAGGCCATGACCTGCCGCAGGTCTTCGAAGGCGAAGACCTGGTCGGCGATGGTGGTGCGATACAGCATCTTTCTTCGGATGTCAGGTGTCAGGCGGAAGTGGTCGAAGAAGACAGCATCTCGTCGGGCGCGGCCGCCTTGCGCTGCGCCGATGTCAGCAGGAAGTAGCCGTACGCCGCGGCCATCAGCACGATGAACAGCAGCGTGAGCATGCCGTTGAACCACACCATCGCGCCCAGGCACACCACGCCGAGCCCGAGCGCGATGGCCGGGAACACAGGGTAGAAGGGCGCGCGGTAGGTGCGCAGCAGGTTCGGTTCAGTGCGGCGCAGCTTGAACAGCGCGGCCATCGAAATCAGATACATCACGATGGCGCCGAGCACGGCCATGGTCACGATGTTGGCGGTGAGCGTCTGGCCGCCGAACTGCACCCACTCGTCGCTGAAGATGGCAATGACGCCGATCACGCCGCCGGCCAGCAGCGCGCGGTGCGGCGTGTCGAAGCGCGGGCTCAGACCGGCGAAGTAGCGCGGCAGGTAGCCCGCGCGCGCCAGCGCGAAGATCTGGCGCGAGTAGCCCATGATGATTCCGTGGAACGAAGCGATCAGCCCGAACAGGCCGATCCACACCAGCATGTGCAGCCAGCCGCTGTTGTCGCCCACCACGGCCTTCATGGCCTGTGGCAGCGGATCGTTGATGTTGGCGAGCTTGCGCCAGTCGCCCACGCCGCCCGCGAAAATCATCACGCCGAAGGCCAGCACCACCAGCGTGACGATGCCCGTGGTGTATGCGATGGGAATGGTGCGATGCGGGTCGCGCGCCTCTTCGGCCGCCATGGCCGCGCCCTCGATGGCAAGAAAGAACCAGATCGCGAACGGTATGGACGCAAAGATGCCCGAGATGGCCGCGCCGTTCAGCACGCTGCCACCGGCCCAGCCATTGGCCACGAAGTTGGCCATGGTCCAGCCCGGCGTGACCACGCCCATGAACACCAGCAGCTCGACGATGGCCAGCACCGTCACGAAAAGCTCGAAGGCCGCAGCAATGCCCACGCCGACCCAGTTGAGCGCGATGAAGATCACGTACGCGCCGAGCGCAAACCACTTCGGGTTGATGCCCGGAAACTGCACGTTGAGATATGCGCCGATCGCCAGCGCAATGGCCGGCGGCGCGAAGACGAATTCGATCAGCGTCGCAAAGCCCGCAACGAAGCCGCCGTTGGGCCCGAAGGCGCGCCGCGCATAGGCAAAAGGACCACCCGCATGCGGAATGGCGGTCGATAGCTCGGTGAAGCTGAAGATGAAGGTGGTGTACATGGTGGCCACCAGCACCGTGGCAACCAGAAAGCCGAGCGTGCCGGCCGTGTTCCAGCCGTAGCTCCAACCAAAGTACTCACCCGAGATGACGAGGCCCACCGCAATGCCCCAGAGCTGGACAGGGCCGAGCACTTTCTTGAGATGGCCGGTGCCGGTATGGGCCGGCGCTGCTGCGCCAGTGCTGGCTTCGGTGGAGTTCATGCGGCTTCCTCTCTGCGTGAATGTTGACAGTGCACTTTCAGCAAAGCAAGGGCCGTTCCAACGAGGCCGGCATGGGCCGATATGAGCCGCTGGCCATAATCGGGGCCTCTCAACCTTCGAGGTGTTTTGTGAAGTCTCTTTTCTGTGCCGCTCTCGTGTCCGTCTTTGCAATGCCCGCCGCGTTCGCGCAGTCCGCGCCCGTGACCACGCCCAGCGGCCTGATCTACCAGTCGATCAAGGAAGGCACTGGCGCTTCGCCCGCTGCCACCGACGTGGTCAAGGTTCACTACCGCGGCACCTTCCCCGACACGGGCAAGGAATTCGACAGCTCCTACAAGCGCGGCGAACCCACCGAGTTCCCGCTCAACGGCGTGATCCCGTGCTGGACCGAAGGCGTGCAGAAGATGAAGCCCGGCGGCAAGGCCAAGCTGACCTGCCCACCGTCGATTGCCTATGGTTCGCGCGGCGCCGGCGGCGTGATTCCGCCGAACGCCACGCTGAACTTCGAAGTCGAGTTGGTGTCCGTCACCAAGCGCTGATCGTCAGATCTGTGCCATGCCGCCGTCGACGAAGAGTTCGATTCCGTTGACGAAGCTGCTGTCCTCCGAGGCCAGGAACACCACGGCCTTGGCAATTTCATCGGGCGTGCCGACCCGGCCCAGCGGGATGTTCTGGGCTTGTCCCTCGATGAAGCCCTGCACCTGCTCCGCCGTGAGGCCCAACAGTTCGTAGGCGGGGGTTGGTACCACGCCTGGGCTCACGGCGTTCACGCGAATGCCGGCGTCCTTCAGGTCCACCGTCCAGCTGCGCGCAAAGCTGCGCACCGCCGCCTTGGTCGCGCTGTAGACGCTGAAGGCCGGGTTGCCCTTGATGCTGGTGATCGATGCGTTGAGCACGATCGACGAGCCCTTGGGCATCAGCGGCAGCGCCTTCTGCACCGTGAAGAGCAGGCCGCGCACGTTGGTGCCGAATATCTTGTCGAAGTGTTCCTCGGTGATCTGCCCCAGCGGCAACAGGCTGCCGCCGCCCGCGTTGGCGAACAGCACGTCGAGGCGGCCTTTCTCCTGCTTGATGGCGGCGTAGAGCCGGTCGAGGTCTTCGAGCTTCGACACGTCGCCGAGCACGCCGGTCACGTTGCGCCCGATGGCTTTCACGGCCGCGTCGAGTTCGGCCTTGCGGCGGCCGGTGATGAACACGTGCGCGCCTTCGGCCACGAAGCGTTGTGCGGTGGCCAAGCCGATGCCGCTGGTGCCGCCGGTGACGAGGGCGATCTTGTCGTCGAGCTTGAGGGTCATGGTTTCTTCCTTGGTGATTGCTGCAATGCAGCGTTGTCGATAGAAGCAAGTTTGGGCGCGACCCCCACGCGGACCAAGACGGCGCGCGGGATTTGTTTGTTTCCGGATCACTAATAATCCGGCGATGGACCAGATCACCGCCATGCGCGTGTTTGCCCGCGTGGTCGAGGCCGGCACCTTCACGCGCGCTGCCGACTCGCTGCAGATGCCCAAGCCCACCGTGACGAAGATGGTGCAGCAGCTCGAAACGCATCTGCGCGTGAAGCTGCTGCAGCGCACCACGCGGCGCGTGACGGTCACGCCCGAGGGCGCGGCCTACTACGAGCGCACCGCGCGCGTGCTGGCCGAACTGGAAGACATCGAGTCCGACCTCACCAACGCGCAGGCCAATCCGCGCGGGCGCCTGAGGGTGGACGTCGGCTCCTCGCTGGCCAACATGATCCTGATTCCGCAACTGCCGACGTTCCATGCGCGCTATCCCGAGATCGAACTCGAGATCGGCGTGAGCGACCGGCCGGTGAACCTGATCGGCGATGCGGTCGACTGCGTGATCCGTGCCGGCGAACTGACCGACCAGTCGCTCGTGGCGCGCCGCATCGCGACCTTGCCCTTCGTGACCTGCGCCACGCCTGCCTACCTGGAGCGCCACGGTGTGCCGAAGACGCCCGCGGACCTCGGCGACGGCACGCACCGCGTGGTGGGCTACTTCTCGTCGCTGAGCAACCGGCCGATTCCGCTGCGCTATGGGCGCGGCGAGGAGCGCATCGAGATCCACGGCCACACCGTGGTGGGCGTGAACGAGAGCACGGCGCACCTGAGCGCGATGCTCACCGGCATGGGCGTGGCACAGACCTTCGATGTGATGGCCGCGCCCTACCTGGCCAGCGGCGCGCTGGTCGAGGTGCTGCAGGGCTGGGCGCCCGAGCCGTATCCCCTGCACGTGGTGTACCCGACCAACCGGCACCTGAGCGCCAAGCTGCGCGTGTTCGTGGACTGGGCGGTGGAACTCTTCGCGCCCTACAACAAGGCCGGCAAGCGCTGAAGCGCCTGCGGTTTCAGCCTGGCTGGTACTGGTACAACCAGGTCTCGGTCAACGTCTGGTCGCCGTTCTTCATGTACATGCGCATGTCGATCGGCTCGTTGCCTTCGGGCGTGAAGTCGAACTGCGCACGCCAGTGGCCGGGCACACCGTTGGGCACGGCCTCGGCGAAGACGTACGAGAACTTGCCGCGCGCCGCCGTCAGCATCACCTCGGGCTTCACGCCGAAGGGCACGGCCTGCAGCGGCTGTCCGATGAACTCGACCATGAACTTGCGCACGCCCTGCGGACGCGGCTGGCCCGGCTGCCCGCCGCGCCCGATGCGCGTGGCCACGCAGCGCGCGAGCGGCGACGGAAAGGGTTCCTGGTCGGTCCAGTGCAACCGGTATTGCAGGCTGTAGCTCGAGCCGGCCTTTGCGTCGGCCTTGGGCACCCAGAAGGCGACGATGTTGTCGTGGATCTCGTCGTCGGTCGGAATCTCGATGAGCTGCACCGAACCCTCGCCCCAGTCGCCCAATGGTTCGATCCACAGGCTCGGGCGCTTCTCGTAGTTCACGCCGTCCTGGTAGTGGTCGAAGGCGCGGTCGCGCTGCAGCAGGCCGAAGCCGCGCGGCTTGGTGTCGGCGAAGGCCGAGGCGCGCGTCTGCGTGGGGTTGTTGAGCGGGCGCCAGATGCGCTCGCCCGCGCCGTTCCAGATCGCGAGGCCGTCGGAGTCGTGCACCTCGGGACGCCAGTCGATGGCGGTGGGCTTGATGGTTTCGGAGTACCAGTACATCGACGTGAGCGGCACCAGGCCCAGGCGCGACACGTCGCGGCGCAGGAACATGCGTGCGTCGATGTCCATGATGACGGCCTTGCCGCGCTGCATGATGAACTTGAACACGCCCGTGATGCTCGGCCCTTCGAGCAGCGCGTAGACCGTCATCGACGTGGTGTTGTTGGCGGCCGGCGTCTCGAAGTAGAAGCGCGTGAAGGTCGGAAACTCCTCGGGCTTGTCGGGCACCGCCACGTCCAGCGCAAGGCCGCGCGCCGACAGGCCGTACTGGTAGAGCTCGCCGATCGCGCGAAAGTACGAGGCGCCGAGAAAGGCGACCCAGTCGTTCTTCTGCCAGTCGAGCTTGCTCTGGTCGCCCAGGCGGCTTTCCTGCAGGCGAAAGCCCGCGAAGCCCGCGCCCGGCGGCAGCGCGCGTGCGGGGCTGTCGGGCGGCATCGAGAAGTAGTTGGGGCTGTAGAGCACCTCGCGCGCAAACGCGTCGCCGTCGGTGTTCTCGAGCACGTGCATGCGCACCGGCGTCTGGAAGAAGCGCCCGAGGTGGAAGAAGGTAACGGGGAAGGCGCCGGGCCCGTCGCGAAAGAGGGCGTTGGCGGGGTCGAACTTGATCTTGCCGTGCGCGTCATAGTCGATGCGGTCGAGCACCTCGGGTGCCAGCGGCGCCGCGGCCGCATAGGGCTTGGCGGCGAGCGACTTCGCCTGTGCGATCAACGCGTCGAAGGAGAAGGGGGTGGGCTGGCTCAGTTGCAGCCCGTTGGCGGCCAGTGCCTCCTGGGGCAGTCCGAGGGCGGCAAGTGCGGCAGCGGCACCACCGGCGGCAAGGAAGGATCGGCGATCAAGCATGTGGTTCTTGAGGGTTGCGAATCTTGAGGGGGAAGAAAGAAAAGCAGCGAAGACGATAGAGCATTCTCCGCGACCGGGAACAGCTGGTAGCTTGACCTGGCCCGGGGCCGCTCCGCGTCAGCCATTCCGCGCAGCGTGGGCCGGACAAAGCCGGCACTTCACAAAATTGTGCGTTTATGTATCGGCGACGTCCGTCGCCTTCAGCGCGTAGAGCGCATACAGCGGCACGCCGAGAAACAGCATGACCATCGGCGCGAACAGCGTGTAGGGCAGGCCGATGCCCTCCAGCACGCGGTAAGTGGCGGTCAGCTGCAGGCGCGGATGGGGCTGCGTCAGCTCGGTAGAGCGACGGATTCCCCAGAGGAACTCGGCACCGGTCGTGCGCACCGACGGATGCTGCTTTCCGCGCCCCACCGCGAGCCAGCACATGGCGTCGAAGGCCAGCATCGAGCCTGCGGGCGCGCGTTCGCCGAAGGTGGCGAGCACTGCCTGCACCTGCTCGGGCTTCAGGTACATCAGCACGCCTTCGGTGAACAGGAACACCGGCGCAGCGTTGCGCTTGCGCGGCAGGCCCAGCTGTTCCCACCAGTCGGGCGCGGTCAGGTCGAGCTCGCGCAGGTCGTGGCGTTCATTCGTCTCGGGGATCAGCTCGCGGCGCATTTCGAGCACCTCGGGCAGGTCGGCGTCGGTCATGCGGGACTTGCCATCGTCCAGCCACTGGAAGTAATGGCTAAGGCCGCAACCCATGTTCACCACGCGCCCGCCGGGGTACTGCTTGAGGAAGTCCTGCGCCAGGCTGCGGAAGCGGCGGGTGCGCGAGAGGATGCTGTAGATGGTCGCCCTGTCTTCCGGCAGCGCCTGGCCGTCGTCGCGGATCTGCTCCAGGATGCCCGCGGCGTATGCGTCCCGCACGGCCACTTGCGGAAACATCGCGTCGCCCGAAGCCCGGGCGGCCAGGGGAATCCGCAAGGTGGAGGGGACGGCCGACAGGCGCCGTGCGGGCTTGCCGGCGGTCATGGATGCGGGAGAGAGGCCATGCACAAAGTCTGGCCGCTCCGGCATTGCGGGGCAAGTCAGTCTTTGGTTATGCCGGCCGGCGCGGCGGCGATTGTCTCGACCTTTACCAGCAACTCGGCCGATTCGCTGAAGCTGACCGAAGGCGCGAATGCCTATGCGGTGATCAAGGCTTCGAGCGTGATGGTGGGCACCGACTGAGCCTCGAGTCCGGCTGCGTGCCGGACTTTTCCGTTTGAAGGAAAAGTGGTTTCCATGAAAATCGCTTTCCCGATGGCTTGGCCGACGCCATAGTTGCCGACCACCAACCCCAGCACAAGAACAGGAAACCGAATGAGCACCCTCGACATCGTCGGCCTCTGCGGCAGTCTTCGCACCGGCTCCATCAACCGGGCCGCCCTGAACCTCGCAGGCTCGCTGATGCCCGAGCCGATGGCCATGGAGGTCGTCGAATGGCGCGAGGTGCCGGTGTTCGACGCGGACGTGTTCGCCAAGGGCTACCCCGCGTCGGTGCAGGCGCTGCGCGACCGCATCCGCCGCGCCGACGGCGTGGTGATTGCCACGCCCGAATACAACTTCTCGATTCCGGGCGGGTTCAAGAACATGATCGACTGGCTCAGCCGCGGCGAAGACCAGCCCTTCGCGCACAAGCCGGTGGCCATCCTCTCGGCATCGCCCGGGCCGGTTGGGGGCGCGCGGGTTCAGTACGACTTGCGGCGCGTGCTGCTGTTCGTGAACGCGATGGTGCTGGCGAAGCCCGAGGTTTTCATCGGCGGCGCGGGCGGCAAGTTCGATGCCGAAGGCAACTGCACCGACGAGACGACCCGCAAGTTCGTCGGCGACCAGATGAAGGCGTTCGAGAAGTGGATCGGGGCGGTCAAGCGGATGACGGCCGCTTGAGCCCATGCTCTGTCAGGCGGGGCTGGTTTCGGGTTCCTGCTCGGCCCAGGCGGCCGGGTTGGGCGCCCAGCTCGGGTCGGGCTCCCGTTCGAGCAGTGCGCAGGCATAGGCGCCGAGGTCTGCACTGAAGACGTCCTGCGCGGCTTCGGCGCCGCCGTCATCGCGCTTCGCATTCGATGCAAAGCGCGCGAACAGCTCCCAGTTTCGCCCCATCTGCTCGACAAGGATGCGTGCAAGTTCGTAGGACAGGAGATTGCCGTCGTCCGTTCTGAAGAACGACTGGCCGGACCAGAATTCCTGGATCTTTGCTTCGTCCCAGAACTTCAGATGCTTGCGCTGCAATTCCTGCGGCGTGTACAGCATGGCACCCGTGCCCGCCAGCTTGCGCTCGGTGTTGACGGCCAGTCCTTCATCCAGCCACCTCGGCAGCTTGAGGTGCGAGAGGGCGCTGTGGGTCATCTCGTGCGCGATGACGGGCTCGATGGCTGCAAGGTCGGCCCGCTTCGCGAGAAAGTGCGCGCAACCAGCGTCGACGAACATGCCGCCGCTGAAGGCGAACTCGCCGCCTTCAGGGTAGTAGCTCGATACGTAGTCGTAGTACGTTTCTTCGTCGTCCACTACCAACAGGATGCTCTTGTCACTGGCGCCGAAATGCGCGATGCCGGCCAGGACGCGTTGAATTCGCTTGCGCGTGGACGTCACGTAGGCGGCTGTTGCGGCGACGACGACATCTTCCAGTGACGACAGAACGTAGGCGCTGCCTGATTCGTACAGGCGGAAGTGCGAGCCCAGCGCGTCCCTCAAGTGAAGAAGCCATGCGCGCTTTCCCTGCTCGATGGCCGCGCGTTGGAGGTCGGCGTCGTTCATCGAGTCGGCCCATTCCTTCAGCGCCTGCCAGTCGAGCAGGGGGAGTCCGTTGTAGAGCCCCATGTGCTCGTGCAGCGGAAATGCGGGGCCGTCTCCCAGCGCGATGTTCTCCGGCGCCGCGTCGGCCGTGAAACCGTCGGACTTTGTCCCGAGGCGAGCGGGCGCGGCGCGGGTTGGTCTTGGCATGCCGATCCTGGCAAGCCAGGCGCCAAGGAACGGGATCAGCCAGACCATCCACAGGATCAGGACCTTGCGCCACAGGGGCTCCTCGCTCGCCACGATGCGCATCGTGATGTGCACATTGATCGCAAGCAGCAAGGCACCCGCGCAGAACAACAGAAACTCTTGCATCGTCACGGCCCTGCTTGTTGCAGAAGATGTCGAGCCAGCAATTGCGCCGCCGGCGAAAGTGCCGCCCCCGTCTTCGTCGCCATCAGCAACCGCCGCGTGGCCCACGCGTCCTTGAGCCGCACGACCTTCAGATCGAGCGCCGCAACCTGCGCCTTGCACGCAGCCAGCGGCACCACGCCGATGCCGAGGTTGGCCGCGATCATGTGGCACATCGCATCGAAGCTGCGCACCTGCACGCGCAGGCGCATCGGAATACCGGCCTGCTCCGCCGCGCGCGACGTGAGCTCCAGCAGCGAACTGCTGCGGTTCAGGCCAACGAATTCGTGCGCGAGGCAGGTCTTGAAGTCGACCTGCTTCACGCGGCTGCGCGCCAGCGGATGCTGCTTTGCGCACAGCACCACGAGCTCGTCGGTCTGGAAGGGCGCGACGTCGAGCCCATAGGCGGGTGTGTTCTCCGCGAACACGCCGACGTCGGCGAGCCCGTCGACCAGTGCGCGCACGATGTCGCCGCTCAATTGCTCTTCGACCTCCACTCGGATGTCGGGATGCTGCGCGAGAAAAGTCGCGAGCGTCGTGGGCAGGAACTCGGTCAGCGCCGACATGTTGGCCCACAGACGCACGTGCCCGCGCACGCCGCTCGAATAGTCGTTTATCTCGTTGCTGAACTGCTCGAAGCCCTGGAACAGCCGCATCGCATGCTGCATCGCCACATGGCCGGCGGGCGTGAGCGCGATGCCTTGCGCGCTGCGTTCGAGCAGCTTCGATCCCGTTGCTGCCTCGAAGTCCGAAAGCCGCCGGCTCGCCGCCGACAGCGCAAGGTGGCACGCCTCCGCGCCCTTGGTGATGCTTCCCGACTGCGCCACTGCGCAGAACAGGCGCAGCGTCACGAAGTCGACACGAGCGGGGTTGATCGGGCTGGGCATCGGCGGATTCTAGAGAGGCGCGGCCACCCCTTCGCGTTTTGCGAAGGAGTGCTGCCGTCACAGCAATTCCGCCCATCGCAATCTGTTCCTAGAGTCGGACCTTACCCAACAAGGAGACGGACGCGGACATGAATGCACTCGAAGGCCTGAAGGTGCTGGAGCTCGGCCAGCTCATTGCCGGCCCGTTCGCCGGCAAGACGCTGGCGGAGTTCGGCGCCGACGTGATCAAGGTCGAGCCGGCTGGTGTCGGCGACCCGCTGCGCAAGTGGCGGCTGCTGCGTGACGGCACGTCGGCATGGTGGGAGGTGCAGTCGCGCAACAAGCGTTCGGTGTGTCTCGACTTGCGCAGCGCCGAAGGCCAGGAGGCGGCGCGCGCGCTGGCGCTCGAGGCCGACGTGCTGATCGAGAACTTCAAGCCCGGCACGCTCGAAGGCTGGGGCCTGGGGTGGGAGCAGCTGCACGCGCTGAACCCGCGGCTGATCATGCTGCGCATCTCGGGCTATGGGCAGACCGGGCCTTATCGCGACAAGCCCGGCTTCGGCGTGCTCGGCGAATCGATGGGCGGGCTGCGCTATCTGAGCGGCGAGCCGGGGCGGGTGCCGGTGCGCGTGGGGGTGTCGCTGGGCGACACGCTGGCGGCGCTGCATGGCGTGATCGGCGTGCTGACCGCGCTGCACCACCGAACGGCCCATGGCGGGGAAGGGCAGTTCATCGACGTGGCGCTGTACGAGTCGGTGTTCAACGTGATGGAAAGCCTGCTGCCCGAGTACGACGCCTTCGGCGCGGTGCGTGAGCGCGCCGGCAGCGCGTTGCCCGGCATCGCGCCGACCAACGCCTACCGCTGCAACGACGGGCACTACGTGCTGGTGGCCGGCAATGGCGACAGCATCTTCCGCCGGCTGATGCGGGCCATCGGGCGTGCGGATCTGGAGAACGACGCCGAGCTCGTGCACAACGATGGGCGCGTGCGGCGTGTCGAGGAGATTGACGTCGCCATCGAGGCATGGACGCAGCAGCGCAGCCGCGACGAAGTGCTGGCAGCACTCGACGCTGCCGGCGTGCCGGTCGGGCGCATCTACACCGTGGCCGACATCGCGAGCGACCCGCAGTATCTGGCGCGCGAGATGATCGTGGAGGCGCCCACTTCGGACGGTGCCACGCTGAAGGTGCCTGGCGTAGTGCCCAAGCTCAGCGCCACGCCCGGCCGCATCGCGCACCCCGCGCCGCGCCTTGGCGAGCACACCGGCGATCTGCAAAGTACCGGCTGGCCAGCGCGCCGCACGGAAAGCGGGCTTCTCGTATGAAGGCGGGCAACGGCACGCGGCTGCTCATCAACGAGGTCGCCACCCGCGACGGCTTCCAGATGGAGAGCCGCTTCATTCCCACCGACGACAAGGTCGCGCTGATCGACCGGCTCAGCGGGCTGGGCTACGCCAAGATCGAAGTCACGTCGTTCACTTCGGCAAAGGCGATTCCGGCATTGCGCGACGGCGAAGAGGTGATGCACCGCATCGCCCGGCGCCCCGGCGTGATCTACACGGCGCTGGTGCCGAATGTGCGTGGCGCCGAGCGTGCGCTGGAGAGCCGCATCGACGAATTCAACATCGTCATGTCGGTGAGCGAGACGCACAACCTTGCCAACCTGCGCATGACGCGCGAGCAGTCGTTCGCGCAGCTGGCCGGTGTCGTCGCGCTGGCGAAGCAGGCCGGAGTGCCGGTGAACGTGTCGCTCTCGTGCGTGTTCGGCTGCCCGATGGAGGGCGAGGTGCCGCTGGCGGCGGTAAGAGGCTGGATCGACCGCTTCGCTGCGCTGGAGGTGCAGGGCATCACGCTGTGCGATACGACGGGCATGGCCTATCCCACGCAGGTGCAGGCCCTTTGCGAGGACGTCATCGCGGCTCACCCGCAGATGGATTGGACCGCCCACTTCCATAACACCCGCGGCATGGGCCTCGCAAACACCGTGGCCGCCGTCGAGGCCGGCATCCACCGGCTGGACATGTCGCTCGGCGGTATCGGCGGTTGCCCTTATGCCCCGGGCGCGACCGGCAATGTGGCGACCGAAGACGTGGTGCACATGCTGCAGTGCATGAGCTACGACACCGGCATGGACCTGGACGGCCTGATCGCCGCCGCGGCCGAGCTGGAGTCGCTCGTACAGCACGAGCTGTCGAGCCAGGTCTCGCGCGCAGGTCATCGGCTGACGCGGCATGCGCCGCCCGCGGATTTCAACGACATCGTTACCCGTGCCAAGGAGCGCGGACAGAAGGAGCTTCACCCGTGATCGACCATCTGGACCACCTTGTGCTGACGACTGCGCACGAAGAAGCCTGCACCCGTTTCTACGTCGATGTGATGGGCATGGCGCTCGAAAGCTTCGGCGCCGGCCGCAAGGCCTTTCGCTTCGGCAACCAGAAGATCAACCTGCACATCAAGGGCCACGAGTTCGAGCCCAAGGCGCAACTGCCGACGCCGGGTTCGCTCGACCTGTGCTTCATTGCCAGCGTGCCGCTCGAAGAAGTCATCGTGCAGCTGAAGGAGCACGACGTGCCGATCCTCGAAGGCCCGGTGATGCGTACGGGCGCCACCTCGCGCATCCGCTCGGTCTATGTGCGCGACCCCGACCTGAACCTGATCGAGATATCGGAGCTGGCGCCCTGACGGCGCAACTCCGAAGACTGCAAGCCAATACAAAACCACCGGAGACAAACCATGAAACCCATCCACCGCCTTCTCGCGGTCGGCCTCGCGCTGGCTGCTTCGGCTGCAAACGCCGACACCTGGCCCTCGAAGCCAATCACCATGATCGTGCCCACGTCGCCGGCCGGCTCCACCGACATCATGGCGCGCATGGTCGGCGATCCGCTGCAGCGCGCGCTGGGCCAGCCTGTGGTCATCGACAACAAGCCCGGCGCCAGCGGCAACATCGGCACCGAGTTCGTGGCGCGCGCCGCGCCGGACGGCTACACGCTGCTGATGCAGTACTCGGGCTTCCACGTCGGCAACCCCTCGCTCTATCCGAACATCAGGTGGAGCCCAACGAAGGACTTCGTGCCGGTGGCGATGGTGATGCGCGCGCCGCACGTCGTCGCGGTAAGCGGCAAGCTGCCGGTGAACTCGATGAAGGAACTCATCGAATACGGCAAGAAGAAGGAGGGCGGCCTGTTCTACGCCTCGTCGGGCAACGGCTCGATCCAGCACATCGCGGGCGAGCTGCTGTCGCGGCAGTCGAAGCAGGCGATGACGCACGTGCCCTACAAGGGCTCGGGCCCGGCCATCAATGACCTGATCTCGGGCAACGTCGACATGTTCATCACCACGCCGCCCTCGGTCATCGGTCACTTCGCGGGCGGGCGCATCAAGGCACTGGCGTATACGGGCACCAAGCGGCATCCGTCGATGCCCAACGTACCGACCTCGGCCGAGGCGGGCCTGCCGGGCTACGAGGTCGAGTCGTGGTTCGCGGTGTTCGCGCCGGCGAAGACGCCGCCTGAAGTCGTTGCCAGGCTCGGCGCGGAGCTGAAGAAGATCGTGGAGAGCGAAGCCTTCCGCAAGAAGGTCGACGAGCAGGGCGCTTTCGCGACCTACATGGACTCGCCAACGCTCGCGAAGTTTGTCGACCAGGAACTGGCGACCTGGTCGAAGGTGATCAAGTCGGCGGACATCAAGCCGGACTGACCAGGGCTACAGCTTGACGTTGATGATCGACAGGATGATTGCCGAGAGTGTCAGCGCGACGGGCACCTTCTGCACAGCGAGCGCGTGGGCCCGTGCGAACGAGGCCTGCGTTTGCAGCAAGAGGCTGGTTTCGGAATGGATACGTGTGGACATTTCAGACTCCTGAATAGTTGCTAGTTGCGGGCTTCCTGCCCTGCATGGCCTCAACGATAGGCCTCACTGCGCGCAACGGAGCAGGCGTTTCGACGACACGGCGTTTCCGTTTTCGCAACGATCAGGCGGCTTGTGGCCGGAACTTCCGGCAGGCCCTGGCAATCGTCAGGACCTAACCCGCGATCAGCTTCTGCACCAGCTCGGCGGTGGTCGCAGCCGCGTACTTGCGCATCAGCCGCGCCCGGTGCAGCTCCACTGTGCGGTGACTGATGCCCAGCGCCTTGCCGATCTCCTTGGAGGTCAGCCCGCGCATCACCTGCGCCGCCACTTCGCGCTCGCGTGGCGTGAGCTCGGCCTTCACGGCGCGGCGCGAGCCCAGGTCTTCGAAGGTCCAGATGCCGGCCTCGTGCGGGGCGGCGCGGTTCATCGCGTGGCCCGTGACGTGGCACCAGAAGGTTTCGCCCGCGATGGCGCCATGCAGGCCACCCAGGCGCCTCATCATGCGGTTGTCGGCGTAGTGGCCGCTGGCGTTCAGAAAGGGCTCCATGCGCTTGCCGATGCGCTCGAACTCGGCCACGCTGGGGTACAGGATGCTGAACGAATGCCCGACCAGCGCGGAGGGCGTTGCGCCAAAAATCTCGCACACGCGCACGTTGCAGGCCACGATGGTGCGGTTGCTCGAAACCACCATGCCGACGGGCGCGTGTTCAAAAGCCAGCCGGTAATCGATCTCGGGCATCGGGGGTCTCCATTACGAAATACTACGTATGCGAGTAGGTAGTATCGTTCAGGGGTTTCCCGCCCCTTTCCCACCCACTCTCCATTCATCCATCAAGGAGCCCGAGTGAACAAGATTTTTCCCACCGCGGACGCGGCACTCAAGGGGGTCGTCGCCGACGGGCAGATGCTCGCGGTCGGCGGCTTCGGCCTGTGCGGCATTCCCGAAGCGCTGATCGAAGCGCTCAAGGACTCCGGCGTGCAGAACCTCACCGTTGTCTCGAACAACGCGGGCGTCGACGGCTTCGGCCTCGGCAAGCTGCTGGAAACGCGCCAGATCAAGAAGATGGTCGCCTCCTACGTGGGCGAAAACAAGGAGTTCGAGCGCCAGTACCTGGCCGGCGAACTCGAGCTCGAATTCACGCCCCAGGGCACGCTGGCCGAGAAGCTGCGCGCCGGCGGCGCGGGCATTCCGGCCTTCTTCACCAAGACCGGCGTGGGCACGCAAGTGGCCGAGGGCAAGGAACTGCGCGAGTTCGATGGCGAAACCTACGTGATGGAACGCTCGCTGCTGCCCGACGTGGCACTGGTAAAGGCCGACGTGGCCGACAAGTCGGGCAACCTGCGCTTTCGCCTGACGGCGCGCAACTTCAACCCGGCCGCCGCCATGGCCGGCAAGATCTGCATCGTCGAGGTCGAGAAGATCGTCGAAGTGGGCGAGCTGGCCCCCGATGACATCCACCTGCCGGGCATCTACGTGCACCGCATCGTGCTCAACGCCAGCCCCGAGAAGCGCATCGAGAAGCGCACCGTGAGCGCATCGGTCGATGCCGCCGCCGCCAAGGTCGAGGCCCAGACCGCCATCGCCCAGGCCGCCGCCACCAGCGAAGTGCCGGTGCCCACCGTGCCCGCCAACAAGAAAGAAGGAGCCTGAGATGCCCTGGACCCAAGACCAGATGGCGGCCCGCGCCGCGCAAGAACTCGAAGACGGCTTCTACGTCAACCTCGGCATCGGCATTCCCACGCTGGTGGCCAACCACACCGGCACGAAAGAAGTGTGGCTGCAGAGCGAGAACGGCATGCTCGGCATCGGCCCCTTCCCAACCGAAGACCAGGTCGACGCCGACCTGATCAACGCCGGCAAGCAGACCGTGACCACGCTGCCCGGCTCGGCCATCTTCGGCAGCCATGACAGCTTCGCGATGATCCGCGGCGGCAAGATCAACCTGTCGATCCTGGGCGCGATGCAGGTCAGCACCAAAGGCGACCTCGCCAACTGGATGATTCCCGGCAAGATGGTCAAGGGCATGGGCGGCGCAATGGACCTCGTGGCCGGCGTGAAGCGCGTGATCGTGCTGATGGAACACGTCGCCAAGAAGAAGGACGGCACCGAGGACCTGAAGATCCTCGAGAAGTGCACCCTGCCGCTGACGGGCGTGGGCGTGGTCGACCGCATCATCACCGACCTGGCCGTGATGGACGTGGTGCCCGAAGGCCTGAAGGTCGTCGAGCTGGCGCCGGGCGTCAGCTTCGACACGCTGCAGTCCAAGACCGGCGCCAAGCTGATCCAGTAACAGGGCAGCGAACGCAACGACAACGAAGGGCAGGGCCGCGAGAGCGGGCCCTGCCTTTTTCTTTGGAGCACACAGGAATGAATGCGAACGAAGTTCTGGACGGCATCTGGCGGCAGGCGGGCCTGCCCGCGGAAGCCTTGCCATTTGCGCGGCTCACGGGCGCCGACCCGGTGCTGCCGTCGTCTTTTGCGGTCGGCGTGGCGGCGCAGAGCACCATCGCTGCGGCGGCGTTGGCTTCCTGCGAGCTCGGGCACCTGCGAGGTTCGCCGCGCCAGCAGGTCGGCGTCGACATGCAGCATGCAGCACTCGACTGCACCGGCTGGTTCAGCCTCGACGGGCGCGTGCCCGATCCGTGGGACACCTTCTCGGGGCTGTACCGCTGCGCCGACGGCTGGGTGCGCATTCACGCGAACTTTGCGCATCACCGCGATGGGGCGTTGCGGCTGATGAAGCTGGACCCGGCCACTGCCACGCGTGCCGAGGCCGAGGCGGTGATGGCGACTTGGCGCGCGCATGAATTCGAGGATGCGTCCGCTGCACAAGGGCTGGTGGCAACCGCGCTGCGCCGCTTCGACGAGTGGGACGCCACGCCGCAAGGCCGGGCCATTGCGGCGCAACCGCTCTTCACCATCGAACGCATCGGCGACGCACCGCCGCTCGCGCTGTCGCCGCTGCGCGAAGACCAGCGGCCGCTGACGGGTGTGCGCGTGCTCGACCTGACACGCATCCTCGCGGGCCCGGTCGGTGGCCGCGCGCTGGCGGCGTATGGCGCTGACGTGATGCTCGTCAATTCGCCGAACCTGCCGAACATCGAATCCATCGCCGACACCAGCCGCGGCAAGCTGTCGACGCACGTGGACCTGCGCACCGACGAGGGCCGCGCCGCGCTGCGGCAGCTCGCCACGCAGGCGCATGTCTTCGTGCAGGGCTACCGGCCCGGCGGCGTCGCATCGCTGGGTTTCGGGTCGGCGGAGCTGGCGCGGTTGCGGCCGGGCATCGTGTGCGTGTCTCTGACGGCCTACGGCACCCAGGGGCCGTGGGCCAATCGCCGTGGTTTCGATTCGCTCGTGCAGACCGCAATGGGCTTCAACCACGCCGAAGGCGAGGCCGCCGGAGACGGCAAGCCGAAGCCACTGCCAATGCAGATCCTCGACGAAGCGACCGGCTACCTGATCGCATTCGGTGCCGCCGCTGCGCTGTGGCGACAGCAGCAGGAGGGCGGCAGCTGGCACGTGCAGGTGTCGCTGGCGCAGACGGGGCAGTGGCTGCGCAGCCTCGGTCGCGTGCCGGGTGGCTTGTCGATTGCAAGACCTGACCTCAAGCCGTACGTCGAGACCTCGGCCTCCGGCTTCGGCGAACTGGCCGCGCTGCGCCACAGCGCGCAGCTGTCGCGAACGCCCGCAGGATGGGCGCGACCCTCGATGCCGCCGGGCAGCCACCCGGCGGTGTGGCCCTAGGCGCCCAGCGCAGCCCGCACCTTGTCTCCCAACCCGCGCAGCCGCTCCACCGGCTCGTTGGAAAACACAAAGCGCAGGTATTGCGCGCCGTGCGTCTCGCCCCAGCCTTGCATCGCCGTGGCGCAGACGCGATGCGACAGCAGGCGCTGCGACAGTGTCTGCCCGTCGATGCCGAAGTCGCTCGTGCGCAGCAGCAGCGACCAGCCGCCGCCCGGCACACCCACGGGCAGGCCGCGAAGTTCGTCCAGCACCGCGTCACGCCGCCGCTCCAGCTCGCCTACGTACGGCGCGAGCGTGCGCACCGATTGCTCCAGCGCCGTTGCCACCGCATCCTGAGCGATGCCGACCGGCACCACCACATTGGCCAGCGATACGGCCACGAGATCGGGCATGTAGCTCTCGGGCGCCACGGTCCAGCCGACGCGCCAGCCGATCATGCGCAGTTCCTTGGCCGATGAGCCGACGGTGATGGTGCGCTCGGCCATGCCGGGCAATCCTGCCGGGTGGATCACCTGCCGGCCGTCGAACAGCAGGCGTTCCATGGCGCTGTCGAGGATCAGCGTCAGGTCGTGCTGCACGCACAGCGCGGCGATGGCGCGCCAGTCTTCTTCATCGAAGCAGCCGCCCGTGGGCATCGAGGGCGACATCAGCAGCATCACGCGCACGCGGGGGCTGATGGCGGTGTGCAGTGCGGCGCGATCGAGCTTCCATTCGCCACCGGGGGTGAACTGGAACGGCACGTACTTCGGCGTGCCGCCGGCGAGGCGGATGCGATTGAGCAGCCCCGCGTAGGTCGGATCGGTCACCAGCACTTCGTCGCCCACCTCGACCGTCGCGAGCAGCGCGTTGAGGATGCCCGAGAGTCCGCCTGCCGAGATCACGCAGTTGCGTGCGCCGCTATACGCCACGCCCGACAGCGCGGACACATGCCGCGCCGCCACGTCGCGCAATCGAGACTGGCCGACGAAGGGCAAGTAGCTGTTGTCCGAGTCTTCCGAGGCGGCACGCACGGTGCGCGCGATGGCTTCGGGGTCGGGAGGGATGTCGACGTCGAGGTTCTCGAGCCGCAGAAAGGGCGGGCCATCGGCGTCGTCGGCGATGGCGCCCATGCGGTCGACGCCGATGCCTGCGATGTGTTCAAGACGTGCGGGGCGGTGGCGTGGCATGGGGCGGGTCTCCGTGTTGGGGGCTGGCTACGGGGTTGGCCTGCGCGGGCGGGCCGGGCGCTGCTGCTGTGACGCGCCATTCTCATCGCCGGGCGGGGCCAGAAGCAACAGCGCCTGCCGCGCCTGCACCGTCTCGCGCAGGAAGTTCCACACCGTCTGCATGCGCCCCAGATGCTTGGTTTCTGCCGGCATCGACATCCAGAACGTGCGCGTGAAGTTCGCTTGCCCCGGCAGCACGGGCTTCAGCGCGCTGTCGTTCTCCGCGATGAAGGCCGGCAGCACCGCGATGCCCGCGCCAGCCACCACTGCACCGTGCTGCGCCAGCACGCTGGTGCTGCGCAGCGCGAAGGCGTCGGGGCGGTGCAGTTCGTCGAGGTACTGCAGTTCCTTGCTGAAGAGCAGGTCGTCGACGTAGCTGATGAAAGTGTGGCCGCGCAGGTCTTCGCGCGTCTTGATGGGCTTGTGCGCGGCCAGATATTTTTTCGATGCGTAGAGCCGCAGCGTGTAGTCGGTGAGCTTGGTGACCACCACCGGCCCGCGCGCCGGGCGTTCGAGCGAGATCACGATGTCGGCCTCGCGCCGCGACAGATGCACGAGGCGCGGCATCGCGAGCAGATCGATGGTGAGCTTCGGATGCTGCACCGCGAACAACGCCAGCTGCGGTGCCAGCACCACCGTGCCGAAGCCCTCGGTCGCGCCGATGCGCACCAGCCCCGACAGGCCTTCCTGCGAAGCCGGCGCTGCGCTTTCCACGGTGCGGAAGGCGCTCTCCATCGCCTCGACCTGAGGCTGCAGCCGCCGGCCGGCCTCGGTGAGCCGGTGTCCGCCCGATTCACGCGAGAAGAGCGGGGCGCCGACTTCCTTTTCAAGTGCCTGGATACGGCGCGCCACGGTGGTGTGGTCGACCTCGAGCCGACGGGCCGCGCTCATCAGCGTGCCCGAGCGCGCCAGCTCCAGAAAGTACCGCAGGTTGTCCCAGTCCATGTGCTCTCGTGTCTCCGGTTTGAGGCTCTGCATTTTTGCAAAGCGGCCGCGCATATTTGTCTATTGTCATGGCAAATCTGCAAAGCTAGGATGCGTGACCGAACCGGCCAGACCGGCACCCGAATTTCACCGGATTCACAGGAGACAAACCCCATGGACGCCACCACCACGCCCTCGACCCAGGTCGCCACCGTCAAATTGCTGATCGGCGGCAAGCTGGTCGAATCGAAGACCACCGAATGGCGCGACGTCGTCAACCCGGCCACGCAGCAGGTGCTGGCCCGCGTGCCCTTCGCGACGCAAGCCGAACTCGACGCCGCCGTGGCTTCCGCCAAGGAAGCCTTCAAGACCTGGCGCAAGACGCCCATCGGCGCGCGCGCCCGCATCTTCCTGAAGCTGCAGCAACTCATTCGCGAACACATGGGCGAGCTCGCCGCGATCCTCACGGCCGAGCAGGGCAAGACGCTGCCTGATGCCGAAGGCGACGTGTTCCGCGGCCTCGAAGTGGTCGAGCACGCATCGAACATCGGCAACCTGCAGCTCGGCGAACTGGCCAACAACGTGGCCAACGGTGTCGACACCTACACGCTGCTGCAGCCGCTGGGCGTATGCGCCGGCATCACGCCGTTCAATTTCCCGGCCATGATCCCGCTGTGGATGTTCCCGATGGCCATCGTCACTGGCAACACCTTCGTGCTGAAGCCCTCCGAGCAAGACCCGATGGTCACCATGCGCCTGTGCGAGCTGGCGCTCGAAGCCGGCATTCCGCCTGGCGTGCTGAACGTGGTGCACGGCGGCGAGGCGATCGTCAACGGCATCTGCGATCACAAGGACATCAAGGCGATCAGCTTCGTGGGCTCGACCAAGGTCGGCACGCACGTCTACAACCGTGCCACGCTGAACGGCAAGCGCGCGCAATGCATGATGGGTGCGAAGAACCACGCCATCGTGATGCCCGACGCGAACAAGGAGCAGACGCTCAATGCGCTGGCCGGCGCGAGCTTCGGTGCGGCTGGTCAACGCTGCATGGCGGTGTCGGTGGCGGTGCTGGTTGGCGAGGCGCGCAACTGGGTGCCCGAACTCATCGAGAAGGCCAAGACGCTGAAGATCGGCGCCGGCACCGAGAAGGGCGTGGACGTGGGCCCGCTGGTTTCGTGCGCAGCGTACGACCGCGTCAACAGTCTCATCGAACGCGGCGAGGCCGACGGTGCCAAGCTCGTGCTCGACGGCCGCAAGCCCACCGTACCCGGCTACGAGAAGGGCAACTTCGTCGGCCCGACGATCTTCACGGGCGTGAAGCCTGGCATGACGATCTATGACCAGGAAGTGTTCGGCCCGGTGCTGTGCGTTGCCGATGCAGAGAACATCGACGAAGCCATCGACCTGATCAACAGCAACCCGAACGGCAACGGCACCGCGATCTTCACGCAGTCGGGTGCCGCAGCGCGTCGGTTCCAGGAAGACATCGACGTGGGTCAGGTCGGCATCAACGTGCCGATTCCGGTGCCGGTTCCGATGTTCTCGTTCACCGGCTCGCGTGCGTCGAAGCTGGGCGACCTGGGGCCGTACGGCAAGCAGGTCATCATGTTCTACACGCAGACCAAGACGGTGACGGCGCGCTGGTTCGACGACAGCACCGTCTCGCACGGCGTCAACACGACGATCAGCCTCAAGTAAGAAGTCCGCCGGATGGACTTCGAACTTTCCGAAGAGCAGCGCGCCTTTGCACAGAGTGCGCGCGACTTTGCACAGGCCGAGTTCGCGCCGCACGCGGCGCAGTGGGACGCCGAGGCCATCTTCCCGAAGGAGGCCATCGCAAAGGCCGGCGAGCTGGGCTTCTGCGGCCTCTACGCGCCCGAGCGAGTCGGTGGCCTCGGCCTGCCGCGACTCGACGCCGCACTGGTGTTCGAGGAGATGGCCGCGGTCGACCCTTCGACCACGGCCTTCATCACGATCCACAACATGGCGACGTGGATGCTCGGCACCTGGGCGACCGATGCGGTGGCGAAGCAATGGGGTGAAGAACTGACGAGCGGGCGCAAGCTCGCTTCGTACTGCCTGACCGAGCCCGGCGCCGGATCGGACGCGGGCTCGCTCAAGACGCGTGCCGAGCTGCAGGGCGCCGAGTACGTCATCAACGGCGGCAAGGCCTTTATCTCCGGCGCGGGCTCGACCGACGTGCTGGTGCTGATGGCGCGCACGGGCGGCGCGGGTGCGAGCGGCATCTCGGCCTTTGCAGTGCCGGCTGACGCGCCGGGCATCAGCTACGGCAAGAAGGAGCACAAGATGGGCTGGAACAGCCAGCCCACGCGCACCATCAATTTCGACAACGTGCGCATTCCCGCGCAGAACCTGCTGGGCAAGGAAGGCGAGGGCTTTCGCATTGCCATGAAGGGGCTGGACGGCGGGCGCATCAACATCGCGACCTGCTCGGTGGGCGCGGCGCAGGGCGCGCTGGATGCAGCGCGTCGCTACCTGCACGAGCGCCAGCAGTTCGGCAAGCCGCTCGCGAGCTTCCAGGCGCTGCAATTCAAGCTGGCCGACATGGCGACCGAACTGGTCGCGGCGCGGCAGATGGTGCGGCTCGCGGCATCGAAGCTCGATGCCGGCCATGCCGATGCGAGCACCTATTGCGCGATGGCCAAGCGCTTCGCGACCGATGCGGGCTTCAACGTCTGCAACGACGCGCTGCAGCTGCATGGCGGCTATGGCTATCTCAGCGAGTTCCCGCTGGAGCGGCTGGTTCGCGATGCGCGCGTGCACCAGATCCTCGAAGGCACCAACGAGATCATGCGCGTGATCGTTGCGCGAAAATTGCTGGAAGGGGACAGCGATATCCGCTGAGGCCTCGCATCCAGAACCCTCAAGACAATGACCGACTCCGTAGTTCTCTTCGACGAAATCAAGACCGCCGGTGGCCAGCGCTTTGCCGTGGCCACGCTCAACGCACCGGCTTCGCTCAACGCGCTGTCCGTGGACATGGTGCGCCTGCTCACGCCCAAGCTGCGCGACTGGGCTGCCGACGCCGGCATCGTCGGCGTGCTGCTGCAGGCCGCGGGCGAAAAGGCCTTCTGCGCCGGCGGCGATCTGCGCCAGCTCTACCAGACGCTGCTCGACTGCGGCCCCGCGCGCAACACCTACGCCGAAGATTTCTTCCGCGAAGAGTACGAGCTCGACTACCTGATCCACACCTTCCCCAAGCCCTTCCTGTGCTGGGGCCACGGCATCGTGATGGGTGGCGGCGTCGGCCTGCTGGCCGGTGCATCGCACCGGGTGATGACGCTGCAGAGCCGCATCGCCATGCCCGAGATCAACATCGGCCTGTACCCCGACGTGGGTGGCAGCTGGTTCCTGCGCCGCACGCCGGGCCGCACGGGGCTGTTTCTCGCGCTCACGGCCGCCAACGTGAATGCCGCAGACACCATTTTTTGCGGGCTCGCCGATGTGCTGGTGCCGCAGGAGCGCAAGGGCGAAGTGCTCGAAGCCATCGGCGCCACGCAGTGGGCAGGCGAGCAGAAGGCCGATCGCGCCACGCTGTCGCGCATCCTCGCCAAGGCGGGCGAGAGCGCCGAGATGCCGGCGTCGAAGGTGCGCGAGCACTACGACACCATCAATGCCCTGATGGCCGGCGACGACCTGCTCGACATTGCGAAGCGCCTGCGCGACCTGCAAAGCGACGACGCGTGGCTGCAGACGGCGGCCAAGACCTTCGCCAAGGGCGCGCCGAGTTCCGCCGCGCTGAGCTTCGAGCTGTGGCAGCGCGTGCTGCGCATGTCGCTGGCTGAAGTGTTTCGCCTCGAATACTGGGCTTCGCTCGGCTTCTGCGCGCACAAGGACTTTGCCGAAGGCATCCGGGCCGTGCTGGTCGACAAGGACCGCAACCCGCGCTGGAGCCCGGCCACGCTCGACGAGATCACGCCTGCCTTCATCGAAGACCACCTGCGCCCGCGTGGCGAAATGCCTGCCGAGCTGGCGTCGCTGGTCTGAGTTTCATCATTTCCCGCACAGAACAACGGAGACAAGACAAATGAAGATCGCATTCATCGGCCTCGGCAACATGGGCGGCCCGATGGCCATGAACCTGCTCAAGGCCGGCCACACGCTCAGCGCCTTCGACCTCTCGGCCGAGGCCTGCAAGAAATTCGGCGGCGATGGGCTGCCCATTGCCGCTTCGGCTGCAGAAGCGGTGGTTGACGCCGAGGTTGTCATCAGCATGCTGCCGGCCAGCGCGCACGTGGAAGGTCTGTTTCTCGGCGGCGCCGGCAAGCCCGGCCTGCTCGACAGCATTCGCGCCGGCACGTTGGTGATCGACAGCAGCACCATCGCCGCAGCCACGTCGCGCAAGGTGGCCGAAGCGGCCGGCGCCAAGGGCATCGCGATGATCGATGCGCCAGTGTCGGGCGGCACCGGCGGCGCGATCGCCGGCACGCTGACCTTCATGGTCGGCGGCGAGACGCAAGACCTGGAGCGTGCGCGCCCGGTGCTCGAGAAGATGGGTGCCAACATCTTCCACGCCGGCGCGGCCGGTGCGGGGCAGACCGCGAAGATCTGCAACAACATGCTGCTCGGCATTCTGATGATCGGCACCTCGGAGGCGCTGGCGCTGGGTGTGGCCAACGGGCTCGACCCGAAGGTGCTGTCAGAGATCATGCGCCGCAGCTCGGGCGGCAACTGGGCGCTGGAAAAGTACAACCCGATGCCGGGCGTGATGGAAACTTCGCCCGCCTCGAAGAACTATGCCGGCGGCTTCGGCACCGACCTGATGCTCAAGGACCTGGGGCTCGCGCAGGAAAACGCGACCGCAGTGCGCGCAGCCACGCCGCTTGGTGGGTTGGCGCGCAGCCTGTATGCGGCACACAGCCTCGCGGGCCATGGCGCGCTCGATTTCTCGAGCGTGCTGAAGCTGGTGCAGAAGGCGTCCTGAGCCGGACGCTGGCGGTGGTCAGCCGTAGTGGGACTGCACGACCCAAAGCAGGCCGATCACCACCACGAACAACACGGTGAAAAGCACCCAGGCGCGCATGATCGCCTGGTTTTCCGTGATTTCGGCAGGTGCAGCCGATGCGGGAGGCGGGCTAGGAGCGGCGGGCGGTGCTTGGGTCATGCCCGACTGTACCCCGCGGCGAGGCCGTGCTGGCCAGCTTTGCAGAGGCGTCCATCCGCGACATCGCCCACATGATGCCGGCCGCTATCAGGTTAGCCCCCACGCTGAACAGGATCGGCAGCAAGTAGCTGCGGCTCACGTCGAAGGCAAAGCCCGCGGCGGCCGGGCCGACCAGCGTGCCGAAGGCCACGCTTGTGTAGAGCACACCGATGATCGCGCCGATGTTGCGCCCGCCGAAGTAGTCCATCACCAGCGCCGGCAGTAGCGCGACAAAGCCGCCATAGAACGCGCCGTAGAAAAACGCGAACACCGCCAGCCCCCAGAAGCCGCTGGACGCTGCCCACACGAGCAGCGACAGCGCCATGCCGGTCGACATCAGCAGCATGGTCTGCGCGCGTCCCATGCGGTCAGCGAGCCCTCCCAGGAAGAAGCGCCCGGCCGTGCTGCCGACGCCGATGGCACCCAGCAGCAGCACCGCGTACGCATTGGGCACGCCGTGGTCCAGCGCGTAGGGCACGAGATGCACGAAGGGCACGAACAGGCCGAAGGAGCTGATGAGGCAGGCTACGTACAGGCCGGCGAAGCGCCTCGAGCGCACGGCATCGCGCACCGCGAAGCCCTCGGCCTGGGCCGACGCCGCCTTGGGCTGCGGTGGATCGCCGTCGGGGCCGAGCCCGCGGTCGCGCGGGTCGTTTTCGATCAGCAGCGCCATGCCCACGCCCACCACCACCGCCAGCGCGCCTAGCGCCAGGTAGGCGTTCCGCCAGCCCAGCGTCTCGATGAAGAACGACGCCAGCGGCGGCATCACCAGCGTGCCCACGCCGATGCCGCTCACGGCCAGCCCCGAGGCAAAGCCGCGCCGCCTGACGAACCAGCGCTGCACCGCACCCAGGACCGGCACGTACGACGCGCCGACCCCGAGGCCGACGCCGAGCCCATAAGCGAGATAGATCTGCGTCAGGCTCCGCGCCTGCCCCGCAAGCGCCAGCCCCAGCCCGACCAGCACCATGCCGGCGACGGCCAGCCGCCGCGAACCCCAGCGGTCGGCCAGCGGACCGCTGAGCACGCCGAGGCCGAAATAGAGAAAGCCTGCCAGCGAGAACACCAGCGAAACCGAGCCGCGCGAGGCGCCGAAGTCTTTCTGCAGCGATTCGAGAAAGGCGCTGAAGGTGTAGGCGCTGCCGAAGCCGACAAAGGTCACGGCAAAGGCGCCTGCGACCACCAGCCAGCCGCGGAAGAGGCCGCCGGCTTGCGATGAGGTTGGCGTGTGGCTCAAGGGAATAGGCCTTTAAAGATCAGAATATCTGAATGGATTGATTTCGGGTGTGCCAATATTCCCGCTTATCAATCTGTGCTGCAAACCAGAACTTCTACCGTTGCTGGATCAGAATTTCTAAATAATGGAACACCAGCTACCGCCCCTCAATGCACTCCGCGCCTTCGAAGCCACAGCGCGCCATCTCTCGGTGAAGAACGCGGCGGACGAACTGTGCGTGACCCCCGGCGCCGTGAGCCAGCTCGTCAAGACGCTGGAGCTGCACCTTGGCGTGCAGCTGTTCCGCCGCGTCAATCGCGGCGTTTTCCTGACCGACGCGGGCCAGGCTTATCTGCCGCCCGTGCGCAATGCCTTCAGGCAGATCAGCGATGCCACGCAAAAGGTCGCCGTTCCCGCGGAGACCGGTCTGCTCACCGTGAGCGCCACGCCGTTCTTCGCTTCGGCGTGGCTCGTGCCGCGCCTGAAGTCCTTCCAGGACGCGCATCCCGACATCGACCTGCAAGTGCTGACCGGCAATGCGCTGGCCGATTTCTCGCGCGATGGCGTTGACGTTGCCATCCGCCACGGCATGGGCCAGTACCCCGGGCTCGCCAGCCAGCGCGTGCTCACGGTCGAGATGATTCCCGTCGCCGCGCCCGCGCTGGTCGCCGAACACGGCAAGCCGAAGAAGCCGGCCGACCTGCTGCTGTGGCCGCGCGTGAACGATGCCGATCGCAAGGGCTGGCGCCTGTGGTTCGAGGCGCAGGGCATCGAAGATGCCGGCCCGGCGCGCGGGCCTTCTTTCGACGACGCCGGCCTGCTGCTGCAGGCGGTGCTCGCGGGGCAGGGCGCGGCCCTGCTGCCCGCGGCCATGATGGCTCCCGAGATCGAGCAAGGCCGGCTCGTGCAGCTCTCGAAAGCGACGTGGCTCGAAGACTTCGCGTACTACCTTGTGTGCCCCGAGGGCAGCCGCGACCGGCCGAAAGTCGCGGCTTTTCGTGACTGGCTGCTCAGCGCGGTGCGGCAGAAAAGTGCTTCGTCAGGTAGCCGCAAGAGAGCATCGTCGACAGTCGCAGGTCAGGCCGTAGCGCCGCCACCCCGGCGGCGTGCCGTGCCCAAGCCTTGATGAAACTCCAGCGACACAGATTCCTCCGCCCGATGGCCGCCCGGCCGCGACTCTTCATTGCCACGGCCATCGCCATTGCGACCGGCCTGCTCATACCCTCGGCCGTTGAAGCCCACCTGGTCACGCGCCTGCTGATAGCGTGGAACACGGGGGCCTGCCTGTACGTGCTGCTGGCCGCGGTCATGATGACCCGGTCGTCGCAGCAGCACATGCGCTACCGCGCGCAGATGCAGGACGATGGGCAGATCGTCATCCTCGTGCTGGTGGTGGTGTCCGCTATTGCGAGCCTGGCGGCCATTGGCGGCGAGCTCGCGGTGGTGAAGGACATGCACGGCCTGGAGAAGATCGCGCACATCGCGCTGGCCGGGCTCACGGTGATGTCGTCGTGGGCTTTCACGCAGATCATGTTCACGCTGCACTACGCGCACGACTACTACGCCGGCGCTGGCCGGGGGCGCAAACCCGGCCTCCAGTTTCCGGACGACGAACCGCCGACCTATGGCGATTTCTTCTATTTCTCCGCGGTGATCGGAACTTCGGGGCAGACGGCGGATGTGTCCTTCGTGTCCAAGCCTCTGCGGCGCATCGGCTCGGTGCATTGCATCCTGGCCTACCTCTTCAACACGACCGTGCTCGCGTTGCTCATCAACATTGGCGCGAGCATGTTTTGAGCGCGCCGGCACGCCATCGCAGACTTGCCGCTGCAGCGGCCCTGCTGTGCCTGGCGCCGGCCGCGTGGGCCGACGACGAGCCGGCCGAGCTGCCATTCAAGCTCACCGTGGGCGCCTACCGGGTTTCCGGCGGCGGCCTGCCCGCGGGGCCGGGGCTGGACATGAACCTGCGCTACACCTACGGCGACGGCAATGTCTGGATCGGCTGGTTCCGCTCGCCGGTGCTCGACTTCGCGCAGCCGCGCGTGGGATGGGACCACACCTTCACGCTGGGGCCGGTGCGGGTGTTGCCGTCGTTGCAGGCCGCCTCGGGTGGGTTCGTGGGCGGCAGCCTGGCGGTGGAAACCGGCGACAGCTGGTTCGTCGGCACGGGGCTGGGCCGCACCAACCTTCGCAACTACGCGAACCTGAACTTCGACCCGAACGATTCATACACGGTGTATGGCGGCTACAAGTGGACGGACGGCACGGCGCTGTCGCTCTCGCTGATCCGCGACAACCGGCTGAACCCCGACCAGCAGGACGTGCATCTGATCTACCGCGTGCCGCTGCCCGAGCGGCAACGCCTGACCGTCGATCTGCTGGCCAAGCAGGGCACTGTCGATGGCCGGTTCATTCGTCGCGCGGGCCTGACGGTTACCTACGACTGGCCGCGCTGGTTCGTTCGCGCGGCCTACGACCCGAAGGTGAACTTCACCGCGCAGGACATGGTGCGGCTGTCTGTGGGCACGCGGTTCTGAAGAGAAGAAAAGAGCTCAGAGCAGCTCGATTCCCGACAGGCTCTTGAAGCAGTTCTCTCGCGTGACGCGCACGAAGTCCGCCAGCCACGGCTGCTCCGACGTGCCCGGCGTGCACGCCATGTAGAGCCGTCCCGTCAGGCCCTTGCTGCCCACGCGCCGGGCAGTGACGTAGCCGCGGTCCAGGTAGTTCTGCACCGCCCACAGCGGCAGCGTTGCCACGCCGCGCCCGCTCGCCACCAGCTGCAGCATCGCCACCGTGAGCTCGGTCGTGCGCCGGTGCGCAGGCTCCGCGCCCGCAGGCGCCAGCACCTGCCGCACGACGTCGATCACTTCATCGGGCACGGGGTAGGTGATGAGCGTCTGGTCGGTGAAGTGGCGCGCCGTGAGGTAGGCCTTGGCCGTCAGCGGATGGTCGTTGGCCAGCAGGGCCATGATTTCGAAGCGGAACAGCGCGTGATAGTCCACCGCTTCGTCGGGGCCTTCCCTGGACACGATCGCCACTTCGGCGCGGTTCTGCATCACCTGCGCGATCGGGTCGGAGTGAAAGCCGGAGACGATGTCGAGCTCGATCTCGGGCCAGCGCTGGCGGAACGCGTCCATTGCCGGCATCAGCCAGTCGAAGCAGGCGTGGCACTCGACCACGATGCGCAGCTGGCCGCTGCGCCCCAGCGCGAGCCGCGCCACGTCGCGCTCTGCTTCCTCGATGAGCGGCAGCGCGGTGTCGGCCAGCTGCAGCAGCCGCAGGCCGGTGGTGCTGAACTGCGGCGGCACCGACTTGCGCTCGAACAGTTGCGCGTCGTAGCGGTCTTCGAGCAGCTTGATCTGGTGCGACAGCGCCGATTGCGTGAGGTTGAGCAATTGCGCCGCGCGCACCAGGCTGCCGGTGTCGCGAAGCGCGATGAGTGTGCGCAGATGACGTATTTCGAGGATCGACTGGAGCATGAAAATTATTCAATCGAATTTGCGAAATATCTCGGTTGAATCATATGCCTGGTGGCCATTCACATCCAGTTGCTTGGCTGCGAACGGACGCGTTTCGACTTCCATGCGACGAGCCTGAACTTTTGCTTTACTTCACAAGATGGCGCGACGTGGGGAACGAGCAGGTGTGCCAATAATGGCACCATGCTCTCTCCGAACCGTCTTTCCCCGTTCCGTTTCTCCCTGTTGCTTTTGCTGTCTCTGGCCCCATTGATGGGCTGGGCGCAGAACCGCGCGGAAGCACTCCTGCAGTTCGAAGGCGTGCAGGCGCGCTACCAGGCGTCCTATGCGCCCGGCGCCGTCGCGCGCGGTGCAAAGGAACTGCTTGACCCCGATGACCAGGCCATCGCCGACAAGGCGCTCAAGGCGCTGGACACGGCCGCCACGCGCGCGTTCAACACTGCCGCATCTGTGTCCGCCATCCAGCAGGAAGTGGCATCGGCGGGCAACGGCGGTGCAGCGCCCAGCCCCGAATTGCGGGCCGCCCTGGCCCGCTTCGTGAAGCTGCGCACCGACTACACCGCGATGAGCGAGGCCGGCAGGGCCGAGTTCTTCAATCGCGAGCGCGCCAAGCCGGCCGACCCAGCGCGCACCGAACTGCTCGAACGCATGGCCGTGGCCGATGTTCGCGAGATCGACTTTTCTAGCCAGCTGCTGATGAGCGCGGTGGTCAAGCAACTGGCGCGCGGCAACGGCGGACAACTCAGCTCGCTGCCGGACCGCACGCTCGACATGGCTCTCGACACGCTGTGGTCGCGCGGCGTGACGTCGACGCGCCCGCGCAACCTGATGCTGGTGGCACGCGAGTTCGAAAAGCAGGTAACGCAGGCGCTGCTCGCCGCGCTGCCCGATGCCGATGTGGCCGCCTTGCTGGCTTGGCGTAACGACCCGCAGGCCGCAGCCGAGCGCGAGGCGCTGGTGGGCACTTATCGCGCCGAGGTCAAGGGGAGCGGCGGGGTCGCGCTGCGGACGCTGGTGCGCGCCTGGCCGCGCTCCTGACGATCGCGTTGTTGCCGGACGGTGCTGCCGCGTAGGGCATGAACCGGCTCTGGTTCTCGTCCACGTCGAGTGGCCGGCCCACGAACGGAAACGCGCGCTGCGGGCAGGCCTCGCGTTCGCACACCTTGCAGCCCGCGCCGATGGGCGTGGGCACATCGGGGTCGCGCAGGTCCATGCCCTTTGAATAGACCAGCCGCGTGGCGTGGCTGATGTCGCAGCCCAGCCCGATCGAGAAGGTCTTGTTGGGCGAGCCGTAGCCGCGATAGCCGTGCGACACGGTGCGCGCAATCCAGAGGTAGGCGCGGCCGTCGGGCATGCGAGCGAGCTGCGTGAGCACGCGGCCCGGCTGCGCGAAGGCCTCGTACACGTTCCACAGCGGGCAGGTGCCGCCGGTCTTCGAGAAGTGGAAGTGCGTGGCCGACTGCCGCTTCGAGATGTTGCCCGCGCGATCGACGCGAATCAGGAAGAAGGGCACGCCGCGTGCCTCGGGCCGCTGCAGCGAGCTCAGGCGATGGCAGATGGTTTCGAAGCCCACGCCGAAGCGGCGCGCCAGCTGGTCGATGTCGTAGCGCAACTGCTCGGCGGTTTCGAGGAACTCGCCGTAGGGCAGCAGCAGCGCGGCGGCGAAGTAGTTGGCCAGGCCGATGCGCGCCAGCGAGCGGGCCGTGTCGCTCGATAGTGGCGCGGCGGCAACCAGTTCGTCGAGCATGTCGCCCACCTCGAAGAAGGCCAGCTGCGTGGCGAGCTGGAAGGCATGCTGCCCGGGCTCCAAGTAGGGCGAGAGCCGCAGCACGCGCGTGGCTGGGTCGTAGCGCCGCTGCGCGCCGGCCTCTCCGTCTTCGGCGGGCACTACCCGCACGCCATGCGCATCGAGCAACTGGCGCGCGAGGCGGTCGCCGGGGTTGCCTTCGCGCAGGCGCCATTGCGCGGCGAGGGCTTCGGCTGCTTCGTCGAGTGGCGCGATGTGGTTTTGATGTGCGAAGAAGAAGTCGCGCACTTCCTCGAAGGGCATGGGCCGCGCCTGCGGCATCCGCGCGAGATCGCCGCGGCCGTCGCCGAGTTCGCCCGCCAATGCCTCGAGCCGTTCCATCGCATCGCGGTGGCGCTGGTGCAGCGCAACCAGCGCGCGGCCCACGGCCGGCATCTGCGTGGCGACTTCGCGTAGCTCGGCCAGCGCGACGGCATCGCCGCCGGGGTTGTCGGCCAGCGCTTCGCGCAGGCTGGCGATGAGGCGCGCTTCTTCGTCTTCCGAGAAGGCCTGGATGTCGACGCCCAGCGTGGCATGCAGGCGCAGCAGCACCGGCACCGTGAGCGGCCGTTGGTTCTGCTCGATCTGGTTCAGGTAGCTGGGCGACAGGCCCAGCTGCTGCGCGAGCGCGAGCTGGCTCAGGCCGCGCTCCTCGCGCAGGCTGCGCAGCCGCACTCCCATGAAAGTCTTCTTAATCGCTTTATCCGGTTATTCGCAAGATTCGCAAATACGGTGAGGCTCATTCGCAATCATTTGCTTAGACAGACCTTCATTATGGGCGCGATATTTCTTGAATTGCGAATTATGCAAATCTCGCGGACCGGCCCATTGGAGAGGCAGAGAACTTGCAAGGCTCGGTGGCTGGCATGCAACGTGCGTGGATTTGCTTGCGCGATGCCCGTCACTTGACGGGCTAGAGGAAAAGTACACAAACTAACCGCATTTCTGGCGCCCGAAAGGGCAGTTGAGTTAGCCTCGATTGAAAGTTCCCGTTCATTGTTTCAATTTCATGAACACTGCGATTCGATTGCATGGGGGTTAACCCTTGGAATCGCGGTGCACACTTGGGGCACCCAAAAGCCCAATGAAGAAGGAATTGAAATGAAGACCTCGAACATCCTCGCCGCCGCCGCTCTGTCCCTGCTCGCCGCCGCTGGCGCCCATGCAGAAACCTACGAAGGCGTTCAGCCCCTGACCTCCGGCTACAGCCGCGCCGAAGTGGCGCCCCAAGCCGCGGCAGCTGCCCGTGCCGGTAACGCTTATGGCGACAACGAAGGCGCTGCGTCGACCGCAACGCCCGCCCTGGCCGCTTCGGTCGACCGCGCCACTGTTCGCAGCGAGGCTGTTGCCGCTGCACACGCACCGGGTCAGAACCTGCGTCCCGAAACCTTCGCTGGCAGCGTGATCCCCTCGCAAGCGAAGGGCCTGACCTTCACGCGTCAAGCCGGCCTGTAATTGAAGGCGGCGCAAGCCGCTTCAGTCACACGTCAACAAGAAACCGGACCTGCGAAAGCAGCGTCCGGTTTTTTCATTGGGGCTTGGGTGTGTGTTTGGCGCCGTGCCGGTGGCAGTCGTGCGCGTGGTCGTCCACGATGCCTGTCGCCTGCATCCACGCGTAGACGATGACGGGGCCGACAAACTTGAAGCCGCGCTTCTTGAGCGCTGCGGAAATATCCTCCGACAGCGGCGTCTTTACTGGCACGCTGCCGGTGCGGTTGACGATGGGCTTGCCACCCGCCATGCCCCAGATGAATTCGGAGAAATCTTCGCCCGCCGCCTGCATCGCGAGGTAGGCGCGCGCGTTGCCGATGGCGGCCTCGATCTTCGAGCGTGAACGCACGATGCCGGCGTCTTGCATCAGCCGCTCGACATCGGCCTCGGTGAATTTGACGATCTTCTCCGGCACGAAGCCCTTGAAGGCCTTGCGGAACGCGTCGCGCTTGCGCAGGATGGTGAGCCACGAGAGGCCGGCCTGGAAGCCGTCGAGCATGAGCTTTTCCCACAGCGCGCGGCTGTCGTGCTCGGGCACGCCCCATTCGGCGTCGTGATAGGCGGTCAGCAGCGGGTCGGTCTGGGCCCAGGCGCAGCGGATCTTGTCGGTGCTTTTGCTCATTGTTCGTTTCTTCGCTCGGCTATCTTCGGAGATGTTTTCAGAATGAGAGGGAGACCCTGATGCAGCATTTTCGATTTTCATTGTCGGCGCTTTCGTTGGGCGTCGCGCTCGCCCTTGGTGCGCAGGCGCACGCCGAAACGATCAAGAAGCCCCAACTCGATCAGCTCGCCGCCGCGTGGCAGGCCGGCAAGCCGCCCGCCGACTTCAACGCTTTCCTTGCGCAGGCCGCAAAGAGCCAGCCCGCATTGCAGGGCAGCGTGAATGCGTACCGCAGCAAGAAGGCCTCGCTGGCCGGCGACGACCTCGTCAACATCGCGCGCCTGCTTGGTCTCTACAACCGCCTGAAGAACCAGCAGGCAGTGATTGCGAGCATCGGCACCATGGTCGCGATTCCGACCGTGCGCAACGTGCAGGTTCCGCCCCATGAGAGCGCGCCGATCGTCGAGTTCGGCCAGCTGGTGCAGAAGATGGCGAATGATTTCGGGCTGGCCTATCGCAACGTCGACAACCGCATCTTCGAAGTCAGCCTGAAGGGCAAGGGCACTGAGGAGTTCGGCATCCTCACGCATTCCGACGTGGTGCCCGCGGTGCTGTCTGAATGGGTGCTCGATGACGGCACGCGGCTCGACCCCTTCAAGATGACCCGAGTGGGCGACTTTCTCTACGGTCGCGGCACCATCGACGACAAGGGCTCCATCGCCGCCGTGCTCTATGCGATGAAGGCGGTGAAGGAAAGCGGCTTGCCCATCGAACGCAGCATCCGCCTGATGATCGAGACCACCGAGGAAACCGGCGGCGACGCGATGCAGTACTACCGCACCAAGACGCAGCTGCCGGCCTACAACATCGTGCTCGACAGCAAGTACCCGGCCGTGGTGGCAGAGAAGGGCTCGGGCGCGCTGAAGGTGCTGTTCCCGGCAGAGCAGGCGGATGGCGCATCGACCGCGATCACGGCCATGAGTGGCGCCGCATCGGTCAACGCGATTTCGCAGACGGCGATGGCCACGCTCAAGGGCGGCGACCTTGCGGCCGTGCTCGCGAAGCTCGAAGCAGCAAAGCCGGCCTTCCTGCAGAAGTACGAAGGGCAGGGCGGAAAGTTCGCCATCGACATTGCGCGCGGTGCCGACAGCATCGAGCTGAAGGTAACGGGCGTCTCGGCCCATGGCTCGCGGCCCGAGGAGGGCGTGAACCCGCTGCCGCGCCTCGCACTGTTCCTGCAGGAGTCCGGCGTGCCGTTGGCCGCCAACCACTACCTGAAGGCCGTGAAGTACATCGACGCGCTCTACGGCACCGGCTACCTCGGCGAGAAGATGGGCCTGGGCTATGCCGACGACTTCATGGGCCCGCTGACCTTCTCGCCCAACCTTGTGCGCATGGGCGGCGACGGCAGGCTCGAAGTCACGGTCAACGCGCGCATGCCGCGCGGGCGCACACCCGACGAGCTGAAGGCGCAGGTCACGTCGAAGATCGATGCGTGGGCAAGCGCGAACAACGTGAAGCTCGAGGTCGCCTACGACCAGGGCAACTGGATGGCGCGCGACCCCAAGGGCGCGTGGCTCTCGACCCTGTTGAACATCTACGGCGACACCACCGGCCTCGAGGCCAAGCCGGTGCCCACGGCCGGCAGCACCACCGCGAAGCTGATGCCCAACGCCATCAACTTCGGCCCCGCGATGCCCGGCAAGAAGTACACGGCGCACAACGCCAAGGAGTACAAGGAAGTGCCCGATCTCGACGCCGACATGCAGATGTTCACCGAGATGCTGGTGCGCATCGGCAACCTGCAGCAGATGCAATAGCGGGCCTCATGTGTAGCTTCCGCCGTATTCCCACGGCAAGCCCGGCCTGCTGAAATGCGCATCGCATGACCGAGGGGGCTTCTCCATGACTGAACAGAGCAGTTGCTATTCGCTTCGCTGCGGCCTCGTGACGAGCGAAGCGGTTGACCGGTGCCCGCAATGCGGCGGACGCATGCGATCGGCAAGCCAAGTCCGCCGACTGGGCTGGGTGCTGGTGGTGCTCGGGGTTCTCCTTGCCGCGGGAATGGGCGCGATTGCTTACGCGCTGGCGCCGAGCATGCTGAGTCCCGGGGTGGCCGATGCGCAAGGCGCGCGCTTCACGGGGACCGCGATGCAGGGGAGGACGGTCCTTGGCCTTTTCGGCGTTGTCATCTTGTTCGGCTTCCTGTGCATTGCCAACGGCGCCTGGCAGATCGTCAAGGGACAGCGCAGCAAGTGGCTGGCGATCGCAACGCTGGTGATGGTCGCGCTTATCGTGCTGAGCACCTGGAGAACCATCTCCGTATTGCCGGGCTGATTCCGCAACGTTTCTTCGTAGTGCGCAGGGCCCTGTCGCAACGCGTGGCTCGGGTATCGTCGAAGGCTTCCATTTTTGTGAAAAGGGAGTCACGCACATGCTGCAATTTCGCTTCTCGTTGCCAGCCTTCACCATGGGCTTGATGGCAGTTGGCCTCACCGCACCGGCCTTCGCAGAGACGCTCAAGAAACCCGCGCTCGACCAGTTGGCCGCGGCCTGGCAAGGCGGCAAGCCCGCCTCCAGCTTCAACGCTTTTCTGGCCCAGGCGGAGAAGGCCAACCCCGAGCTGAAGCCCGCCGTGGCCGCCTATCGCAAGAAGGCGCCGCTGGCCGGCGACGACCTCACCAACATCGCGCGCCTGCTGGGCCTGTACAACCGCCTGCACAACCAGAAGGCCGTGATCGCAAGCCTCGGCGCCATGGTGGCGCTGCCGACTGCGCGCAACGTGCAGATTCCGCCGCACGAGAACCCGACGATCATCGACTTCGGCAAGCTGGTCGAGAAGATGGCGCGAGACTTCGGGCTTGCGTACCGCAACGTCGACAACCGCATCTTCGAAGTCAGCCTGAAGGGCAAGGGCACTGAAGAGTTCGGCATCCTCACGCACTCCGACGTGGTGCCCGCGGTGCTGTCCGAGTGGGTGCTCGACGACGGCACGAGGCTCGATCCGTTCACCATGGTGCGCGTGGGCGATCGCCTCTACGGCCGGGGCACCATCGACGACAAGGGCTCCATCGCGGCCGTGCTGTACGCAATGAAGACGGTGAAGGAAAGCGGCCTGCCGATCCAGCGCACCATGCGCCTGATGATCGAGACCACCGAGGAAACCGGCGGCGACGCCATGGAGTACTACCGCGGCAAGGTGCCGCTGCCGGCCTACAACATCGTGCTCGACAGCGGCTACCCCGCGGTCGTGGCCGAGAAGGGCGCGGGCTCGCTGAGCGTGTTCTTCCCGGCAGAGAAAACCGATGGCGCAGTCACCGCGATCACCGACATGGGCGCAGCCGCAGCGGTCAACGCGATTTCGCAGACCGCCACCGCCACGCTCAAGGGCGGAGACCTCGCTGCGGTGCTCGCAAAGCTCGAAGCCGCGAAGCCGGCCTTCCTGCAGAAGTACGAATCGCAGGGCGGCAAGTTTGCGATTGCCGTCACGCGTGACGGGGACAGCATCGCCATCAAGGTCACGGGCACCTCGGCCCATGGCTCGGAGCCCCAGAACGGCGTGAATCCGCTGCCGCGGCTGGGCCTGTTCCTGCTGGAGTCCGGCGTGACCCTGGCCGATAACCAGTTCCTGAAGGCAGTGAAGTACGTCGATGCGCTCTACGGCACCGGCTACCTTGGCGAGAAGATCGGCCTGGGCTACAGGGACGACTTCATGGGGCCGCTGACCTTTTCTCCCAATCTGATCCGCACCGGTGCCGACGGCCGGCTGGTCGTGGCGGTCAACACGCGCATGCCGCGCGGCCGCACGCCCGAAGAACTCAAGACGCAAGTCACCGCGAAGATCAATGACTGGGCTGCGGCGAACAAGGCCAGCGTCGAGATCAAGTACGACCAAGGCAACTGGATGGCGCGCGACCCCTCCGGTCAGTGGCTGGCGACGCTGCTCAACATCTACGGCGACACCACCGGCCTCGAGGCCAAACCGGTATCCGCAGCCGGCGCCACCACGGCCAAGCAGATGCCCAACGCGATCAGCTTCGGCCCCGGCATGCCCGGCAAGAAGTACACGGGGCACAACGCCAAGGAGTACAAGGAAGTGCCCGACCTCGACGCCGATCTGCAGATGTTCACCGAGATGCTGGTGCGCATCGGCAACCTGCAGCAGATGCAGTAGCTCAGCGCAGGCCGCGCGCCTGCAGCACCGCCTTGAGCCGGCGCACCTCGTACTGCAGGTCGAGGATCAGCGCGGCGGCGTCGAGCCCCACGCCGAAGTCGCGCTCCAGCCGGCGAGCTTCGAGCGCGTGCTGCAGGTCGGCGCTGGAGAACTGCCAGCGCTCGGGCTGGGTCTCGGTCGTTTCGATCCGCAGGATGCCGACCTCGACCAGTTGCACGACCCAGGCGGTGTCGGCGCCGACGGCGTGCGCCAGTTCACTCGCCGCGAGCGGTTGCGAGGCGCTGACGGCGGTGGCGGTTGTGACGGTGAAATTCACCATGCTCAGACTCCCAGATGCTGGCGTGGGTGGAACGATGCCGTGGCTTGCGCCAGCTGTTCGTAGGCCTTGCGCGCATCGTCGCTGTCGGCGGGCGGCAGCGCAATGTCGAGCAGCAGGTACAGGTCGCCGGGCGTCTTGCCTGCGAAGCCCCGGCCCTTGAGCCGCAGCTTCAGGCCGTTGCGCGCGTTGCGCGGCACGGTCACTTCGACCACGCCGCCGGTAGGTGTTGGCACCTGCACCTGCGCACCCAGCGCGGCCTCGGTGGGTGTGATGGGCAGCGTCATGTACAGGTCGCGCTCTTCCACGCGGTACAGCTTGTGCGGTGCGATGCGCACTTCGAGGTAGAGGTCGCCGGGCGGCTCGCCGCCGTGGCCGGGCATGCCTTGCCCCGCGAGGCGGATGAACTGGCCCGGGTGCACGCCCGGCGGGATCTTCACGCTGAGCGTGCGGTTCTCCCACTGCGGGTGGCCCTGTGCGTCGACCGTCTGCGCACGCAGCGTGATCTCGCGTTCGGCGCCGTTGAGCGCGTCTTCGAGCGTGATCTCGATGGCCGCGTGGTGGTCTTCGCCGCGCGCGCGGAAGTTCTGGCGCGCGGCGCCGCGACGTTCGGCTTCGCCGAACAGCGACGAGAAGAACTCGCTGAAGTCGGCATGGTCGGCCGGGCCCTGGCGCGGACCGCGGTGAAACTCGAAGCCTTCGTCCCAGCCCGGCGGCGGCTGGAAGTCGCCCTCGGGGTGGCCTCCGCGCGCGACGCGGTCGGCCAGCGCGTCGTAGGCGGCGCGCTTTTCCTTGTCGCCAAGCACGTCCTTGGCCTCGTTGAGGTCGCGCATGCGCTTCTCGGCGTCAGGCTCGGTGCTGACGTCGGGGTGGTACTTGCGGGCGAGCTTGCGATAGGCCTTGCGCACTTCGTCGTCGGACGCGGTGCGGTCGATGCCCAGTGCGCTGTAGTAGTCCTTGAATTCCATGGTGTTTGGCGGTTCGTTGGGTGGACGGCGACAAGGCCCGGGGGCTACGGGGGCTATGGGGGCGGCTAGGCCAGGGCTGCGTCGCCGTCGGCTTGCCGCAGCAGCGGCGTCACGGCCCATGTGGGGCCGCGGCGCTCGAAACGCAAGGGCTGCGCATTGCCGAGCAGGCCGATGTCGACAGGCACGCCCAGCAGGGCGGCCAAAGCGTAGAGCGTGCCGCCGTGCGCCACCACCAGCACCGGGGCGGGCAGCCGCAGGGCTGTGTCGAGCGCGTCGCGCGTGCGGGTGACGAATTGCGTGAGCGTTTCGCCACCCTCGGGCTCGCAGGCCCAGTCGATGTTGGCGGACGAGGTGCCGATCAGCGCGCCGAAGTTGCGCTCGCGCAGCGCGGCCTGCGCTGCCGGCACGAGCTTCAGCGTCGTGGCCACGGCGTACGCGGTGTCGTGCGCGCGCCGCGCGTCGCTGCACACGACGGTGCTGATCGGCTCGCCGGCCAGCAGCCCGGCGGCGCGCGCGGCCTGCTGCAGACCAAGCTCGCTCAGGGGCTCGTCCACCGCCTGAAAGATGCGCAACGCATTGCGGCCGGTCTGCCCGTGGCGCAGGAAGTAGAAGTGATCGCAGGCTGGCGACAGCGGTTTCGCCGCCGCGATGCGGATCAGCTCGTCGAGCCCGCTCGCGGCGGTGTGGGAAGGGGCGGTTTGCTGTGACATGGATGGGGTGGTGTCAGTATGCGAGCTGCAGCGGCGTGCCTTCGCGCTGCGCCCGCACATCGGCGGGGTGGAACGGCAGCGGGTGCCACTGCTTGGCCGCAAACAGCGGCAACTGGTCGTAGGCGCGCGGCGAAGCCGGGTCGCTGCTCTGGCCGTAGGTCAGCAGGCCTTGAGCGACCGGGCCGTTGGCGTCGAAGGTCACGACCTGCATGTAGCTGCTGCCATAGTTGACGTTGTAGCCCTTCGGGTCGATCAGCGACTGGCCCTGCGACTCCAGCTTGTTGAGCACGCCCTCGAACTCGTCGCCGCCGTGCAGCGCGATCTTCTGGTCGCGCACCAGGCGCGACTGCGGCACGCCCAGCGGCACGTCGGCCGCGAAGCCGGCGGTGCGCAGGATGCCGACCGCGTCGCCCAGCGCCTTGAACACGGCCTCGCGCGTGGCCGGCGTGGCCATGTCGAGCCCGGCCGGCGTCGTCACCGGCTGCGCGGGGTCGAACGGCACGCGCCAGACCTTCGGCACGTCCTTCGTCTTGCGCCAGAACTCGCGGAACAGCGGTGCGCCCTTCGAGTCGGCATTGCTGGTGCGGTCCCAGGCGGTGAGCACGCGGCAGCCGAGCGTCTGATCGGTGGTGAGCGTGTTGCCGGCGGCGCTGCAGGCGGCCTGCAGGTCGTTCATCACCAGCATGCCCGCGAGGTTCCTGTCGCGGAAGATCACGCTGCGCAGCTCGGCCGCGCCCATGCGGTTGCCGGGCAGGCCGTCGCCGCCCGCGAGCCGGCCCCGGATTTCCATGATCGCGCTGCGCGTGCGCAGCCGCTGCGGTACGCCCACCGGGCCCACCAACGGCGACACGCCAGCCATCGGCGCGGTGTCGGGGTTGCTGAGCCAGAAGCTGTCGTTGCTGTTCTGCACGTAGTCCGGTGTGATGAGAACCGGCATCCGCGTCGGCGCGATGATGCCGGGCGCGGCGGCCGCGCTGTCGCGGTTCCACGCGCAGGCGCTGCGCGAGCCGTCGAGCACTGGCAGCCCTGCCGCGTTGAGCAGCGCGGCAGCGGCGGGCGAGGGCGCGCAGCTCTTGAGCATGTCGGCCGATACGTCGGGCACGACCGACAGGTCGGCGTACATCGCGTTGCCGTCGCGGTCGGCCGCGATGGTGTTGATCCACGGCATGCCCTGGTTGCCCATGGCGGCACGCAGCTCGGCCACGTTGCGGGCCAGCGCCATCTTCATCCAGCTCTCGGCCGAGCGCACGTTGAGCGTGTTGGCGTCGCGGATGGCGTAGGCCTTCTGCGCGGTCCAGCCCAGGCCGGCGCGCGGCAGCGAGATCACCGGGCCCCAGTCGGTCGAATAGAAGGTGTGCTGCACCGGCGGCGTGCCGCTGCCAGTTGCCGCGGCGGGCAGTGCCACGGTGCGCGCGACCATCTTCTTCGGCTGGCCGTCGACCAGGTACACCGTCGGGTCATTGGGGTCGAGCTTCAGCTCGTACAGGGTGAAGCGCTTGCCGGTCGACACGGTGTGCGTCCAGGCCACGTCCTTGTTGAAGCCGATGGCCACCACCGGGCTCAGGCCGCCGGTGGCGCCCATCACGTCGAGCTTGCCGGGGATGGTGAGGTGCATTTCCCAGAAGCGGTTGGTGCCGGTCCACGGAAAATGCGGGTTACCGAGCAGCAGGCCACGGCCGTCCGGCGTGGCGTTGCGCCCGAAGGCCCAGCCGTTGGAGCCGAGCTCGCCGCCCTCGGGGTTGGCGTTGAAGCTGTGGCGGCCGATTTCGGCGACGGCTTCCTTCAGGTCCACCGGCGCGGCGCTTGTTTTGGCGCCGGGGGCGGGCGGCACCGCGGTGAGCACGGCGCCGGCCAGCGCGCCCAGGCCGCCCTGGATCATCGACATCTCGGTGGCGCGCGACAGGTCGCCGGCCGTCATCGGCCGCACCCAGGGCTTGCCGCGGCAGGCTTCGGGCAATCCGTTGGGGCCGGCGTCTTGCAGGTAGCGGTTGTAGCCGGCCACGTAGCCGCGCAGCGCGGCCTGCACGTCGGGGCTCGTGGTAGCGCCTGCACGCGCCAGCGCGGCGTCATCCATGTGATAGCGGATGAACAGGTCGATCTGCGCATTCGGCGCGCGGCCCAGGCCCAGGTCGCCGGTGTTCTGCGCGCCCAGGAACTGCGAGCGCTCGCCGCGCAGCGTGAGCAGGTGCTCGGCCGTCTGGCAGACGTTGTCCTGCGCATGCGCATAGGCGCTGCCGTACGCCAGGCCCTCGTAGTCCGGTGCGGTGATGTGCGGAATGCCGAAGGTGGTGCGCTCGATGGTCACGCTACGCCCGCCGGGCGGCGGCGTGCTCGCGCAGGCGGCAAGCAGGGCGACCAGGCCCACGGAAAGGGCCGTGAGCGAAAACCGGGAAGGCGTGGCGTTCTTCGATGTCATGCGGGCGTCTCTCTTATTGGAAAGGAACAAGGAAGCCGATTAAAGGACGTACCTTTGCCGCGCGTTGTCACAAGCGCGGCACGCCGCGCCGAGTCGAGTGAGCGGTCAGAACTTCGGGATTCGCAGCGTCTTGCTGATCATGAGCGTGCCCGAGAGCGCGAAGAGCAGCGTGAGCGGATGCAACTGCCACGGCCCGATGACCCAGGCGCCGCCCCACAAGGCGCTGCCGATGTGGCCCTGCCAGGCCGCGTATGCCAGCACGCCCACCAGCACCACGCTGGTCGGGATGGGGGTGCCCTCGAAGTACTTCACCTTGTCGGAGCCGGCCGACAGTGACTCGGCCGTCACGTTGAAGCGCGCGAGCCGGCTCACGCCGCAGCCCACGAAATAGATCAGGATCACGCAGTCCCAGCCGCCGTTCAGCCCGGCCGCGAAGCCGAGCGCGGCGGGCGCCATGCCGAAGGAGATGATGTCGGCCAGCGAGTCGAGCTCGCGCCCGAGGGCGGATTGCGTCTGGCGCCAGCGCGCGATGCGGCCGTCGAGCACGTCGAAGATGAACGCTGCCGGCGCGAGCGCGGCCGACCACAGGAACTGCGCGAGCGACTGGCTCGCCATGAAGGCCATCGCGAGGAACACCGCGCCCACCCCGCAGGCTGCATTGCCGAGCGTGAAGGCATCGGCCAGGTGGAATTCCCGGAGCATCGAAAAATGCTTGCGGGTCGGCGCGGGGGAGGGAGTGGTCATGAAAGAGGGGTTGGGCAAACGGCGAATGGACCGCACCTTAACCGAAGCGAAACGCGCTTCTTGTCAGCGCAGGGCGTCAGACGCCGTGATGCGCTTCGACGATCCGTGCGAAGCGCCCGAGCAGGCTGGCTGCTGCGTCGGTCTGGATCACGTGCTCGCGCAGTGCGGCCGGGTCGGTGCCGGCGCGAGCCAGGCCGTCGGCCAGCTGGTCGATGTAGTCGCGCATGACGTCGGCATCGAACTCGGGGTGGAACTGAACGCCCCAGGCATGTTCGCCCGCACGGAACGCATGCACCGGCTCGTGGTCGTTGCCGGCCAGCCGCACAGCACCTTCGGGCAGGCGCAGAGCGCTCTGCCAGTGCACCGCGTGGGCCGGGAATTGCGCGGGCAGGCCGCGCAGCAACTGGTCGGTAGCGGCGGCATCGTCGAGCGTGACGGTCACGGTGCCGACCTCCGCGCCCTGCGGGTGGTCGCCGGCCTCGCCGCCGAGCGCATGCGCGAGCAATTGGTGGCCGTAGCAGATACCGAGCACAGGCGTGTCGCGCGCCACGAGTTGCGCGAGCCAGGCGGCCGTGGTCTCGCTCCAGGGTTCGCGGTGCGACACCATCGCGTGCGAACCGGTGACGACCGCGCCCGACACCTCGGCCGGGTCGGGCAGGGCGTCGCCGCGGCGCGGGTCGACCACCAGCAGAGGCAGCGCGCGCGTGTCGAGCCCGTCGGCAATCCAGTGCTCGAAGTCGCCGCGCCGCGTGCGCAGGGCCTCGAAGGTGTCTCCAAGCTTGACGATGACGAGCGGGTGCGGGCGATGGTTATCCATGCCCGCGATCATGCCGCAGGTGCGCAACGCGCTCGCAACGGCTACAGTGGATGACCCCGGGGCGGTTCCCGGGTGTTTGACCTGACTGCAACCCTGCCGAAAAATCGACCGATGCGCACCTTGGCTGCCTCCCTCACGATCTTCGCTGCGGCGCTGGGCGCACAGGCGGCTGAGGTGGTGCGCTGCACGGACGCCAGCGGGGCCATCTCCTACACCAACGTCGCCTGTCCGGCGGGCAGCAAGCAGTCGCGGCAGGTGCCGATCCTCGAATCGCCGCCCGCCGAGGCGCGCCGGCCAGACTACACACCGGCGCCGACCCCCGCAGCACCGATTGCACCGCCCAGCCAGGTGGCCAGCAATCCGCCTTCGGGCCCGGCCATCATCCCGCGCTATCCCGCCGACACGCAGCCCGCGGCTGCCGATCCCCCGGCCGTCGTCATCCTGAGCCCCGATCCGTACTACGACGGCGTGCGCCCTATCCGACGTCCGCCGCCGCATGTGAACGACCCGGGGCCGCCGCCCGGCCAGCGGCCCTGCCAGAACCTCGCGGGCATCAAGCGCGGCAACTGCTGAATGAGTGCAGGGGAAGCCAGGCCCGATAGCCTCCCGTGGACCGTCTACTGCGACGGCAGCGCCATGCCCAACCCGGGGCGCATGGGCATCGGCGCCGTCATCACCGCGCCCGACGGAACGCGCCACACGCTGTCGCAAGCCACGCATGCCACCGGCTGCAACAACGAGGCCGAACTGCGGGCGCTGACGCTGGCGCTGCAAGACCTGCGCGAGCGCGGTGCGACGGCGGTGCGGGCCTACAGCGACAACAGCATCCTGGTCGAACAGCTCGGCCCGACCGGGGCGAAACCGATCGAGCGCCTGGCCGACCTTTTCGACGATGCCCGCGCCTTGCTCGGCAGCTTCGACGACGTGCGCGTGCAGTGGATTCCGCGCCACCGCAATGGCGAGGCCGACGCGCTGGCACGCGCCGCCTTGGGCTTCGCGCCCAAGCCGCCTGCAAGGCCCGCGAAGAAGCGGCGATAGGGCAGGGCCCGGGAGCCCCTATCATCACGCGCCATGACAGAAGCCACTCCCCGCCCACCCCTTCCCGACCACCTCTCCATCGATCCGCGCAGCCCGCACCACGTGGCCGCCGCCTTCGAGCATGACATCGGCATCCGTTTCAACGGCAAGGACCGCCTCGACGTCGAGGAATACTGCATCAGCGAAGGCTGGATCAAGGTGCCTGCAGGCAAGACGCTCGACCGCAAGGGCAAGCCGCTGCTGCTCAAGCTCAAGGGCACGGTCGAGGCGTACTACAAGGAAGCCTGAGCGCGCTCAGCGCCACTGCAGCAGCAGCGACCAGGGCTGCCGGCTCATGTGGCGATCGATGCACCCTGGCGCGCCCGGCGTGCATCCCTCGGGCAGGTAGCTCGGGTCCAGCCAGCGCGTGCCCGGCGCAAAGTCGAGCCGGCGCCGCGTGACCGACTGCAGCACGTTGCCGCCCACGGTGTCGAAGCCCGTGGCATCCACGGCCACCACCACGTCGCAATGCATGGGCAACGGCTCGCCGCCGGTGTCCCGCGCGGCCAGCACTTCACCGATCTTGTCGAAGGTATCGAACCCGGCGCCCGCGCCGCGTGCCTGGCAGACCAGGTCGCCGACGCGCGGTGGCGTGCGCCTCAGGTCGCAGGCGCGCAGGGCGTAGCGCGTGGGGCGGCCCACGGTCTCTTCGATGCCGGCCTGCCACGCGGCGCCCGCATAGTCGACATGCGCCTCGGAGAACACGAACTCGTCGTCCGCCAACCCGGCCTGCCGCGCCAGCCAGCTGATGAAGGCCGCGGACCAGGGCGTGTCGATCACCGCGACCCGGCTCAGCGCGGCCTGAACGGCGCGCAGCTCCACTGAATCAAGTCCCTCGTCGGGTCCGACGCCCATGCCCCGCAGGCGCCCGGCCGTCGCCTCGTTCAACGCCTGCATCAGCAGGTGCCGGTCGGCGCCCCGCAGTGCGCCGAAGCGCACGAGCGACGGGAGTTGCGGATCGACGGCCTGCCAGTAGCCCAGCACCCGCTGCCATGGTGCGAGGCCCGGCACCGTGCGGCGCGTGTCCTCGGCCTCCGAGTCGCCGGCTTCGGTCATGCGGCCTTCGGCGTCCATGGCCTGACTGCCGAAGGCCGCGTGCTCCTGCAGTGCAAAGCCCGCCATTGCGACGGCGCGCGACGGTGAAGGGGCTTGCATGGCCGTTTCGAGGCAGCCCGATGCAGCGGAAGCCAGTCCCGGCGCGGATGCGAGCAAGAAGGCTGCGGCACCCAGGGCCGCCATCGTCCATCGCGAGGCAGGGGAAGCGTCCGCTCGCAGCATGCGATGCGCCTCAGGCCACTATCACCCGCTCGCACGCTTTGCGCAGCGCCGACAGTCCCGGCAGCTCGCGCGCCTTGGCATCGGTGACCACTACATCGATGTCCGTCGTTCGCGCATAGGTCACGCGGCTGGCCTGGCCGATCTTGGCGTGGTCGGCCAGCAGCACCAGCTGCTGCGCCTGCTCGGCCATCGCGCGTGCCACGGTGGCTTCGTGGTGCTCGAAGCTCATCGCGCCGTGCTTGGCGTGCAGACCCACCGGCGACAGCAGCGCGACGTCGGCGCGATAGCGGCGGATGGCCTCGACCGTGGTGTCGCCGCAGGTGGCCTGCGCCTTCACGTCGATCTGGCCACCCAGCAGGATGGTCTGGTTGCCGGTGAGCCGGCCTTCGCCCGCGCCCGCGAACTTGAGCGCGATGTTCAGCGAGTTGGTGATGACCGTCATTCCGCTCAGCGTGCCGATCTCTTCCGCGCAGATCGACATGGTGCTGCCCGCGTCCATGAAGATGGTCTGCCCCGGCCGCAGCAGTGCGACGGCGGCCTTGGCAATGGCGCGCTTTTCGCGCTGGCGCGCCACCAGCCGCACCGCGAGCGGCGGCTCGGGCTCCGCCTTGATGGCAACGGCGCCGCCGTGCACGCGGCGCAGCTCGCCCAGGCCTTCGAGTTCGAGCAGGTCGCGGCGCACCGTTTCGCGCGACACCGTGAGGTCCTGCATGATGCGCTCGACGCTGAGTCGCGAGAAGGTGGCGAGCAGGCTGCGGATGCGCAGGAATCGTTCTTCTTGGAGCATGGAATGCCGGCGTAAAAAAGAAAAAGGGCGGCGTCAGTGTGACAGCCGCCCCGGTTGCACGTGAACAGGCACAGGGGCCGTGCAATTGTGCCGCCCAATATCCCGATGCAGGTGCGTTGGCCCCGTCCGCTGTCAGAGATCGGCGAGGCCCATGGCCGGATCGCTCACCGAGTGCTTGCCGGTTTCGACACGGCCGGCAAAGCGGCGGTAGAAGGCCGGGTCGGCATCGCAGGTAACGGCGAAGTCGTACCACTGGCCGCTGCTGGCCAGCACCCACAACTGCTCGGCCTTGCCGCCGCCGTTCACCGTGGCGTTCCACGGGCCGTCGTCGCGGTAGGCCTTGGCACGCACCGTGAACTTGCAGGCGGCCGTGCCGCTGTTGAGCATTTCCACGTAGACATTGCCGTTGGCGATGTCGTAGCACACCCGCACCTCGGGGTTGGGTGTGCCACCGGCGCGAAGCCGGTTGAGATCGCCCTTGAAATGACGGTGGAAGCCGTTCGGCCCGAGCACCCACAGGTCATAGAAGCCGCTGTTGTCGGTCGTGGGGTTCCATGCGTCGTCGAGCTGCTTGCCGGGCTCGACCATGTAGCGGCGTGGCAGGCGGTCGAGGTTGAGCTTGTCGTACACGTGGAACACGGCTGCGGCCTTGCCGCTGTTCTTGAAGACCAGCCGCATCTGGCCCTTGATGGTGTCACTGCGTCCGCTCACGTGCAGTTCGTAGGGCAGGGCGCGCGACGGGCGCGTGCCGGTGGCCTGGCGCGGCAACTGGGGGTCGAGCGGCAGTGGCACTTGCGGAAGGGCCTGCTGGTCGGTGCGCAGCTTGGTGGCGGCGTCCTTGGTCGTGCGTCCCGCCAGAGCGGGGAGCGCCTCGTTGTTGGGCGTGGCGAAGTTGAACGCGCTCGTGAGGTCGCCGCACACCGCGCGGCGGAACGGCGAGATGTTCGTCTCCTTCACGCCGAAGCAGGCTTCGATGAAGCGCAGCACCGAGGTGTGATCGAAGGCCTGCGAGTTGACCCAGCCGCCACGGCTCCAGGGCGAGATGACGTACATCGGCACGCGTACGCCGGGGCCATACACGCGTCCGTCGGGCGCGGGCTGGCCGGTGGTGCCGGGCGGCTTCGGATGCGTGAAGCGCTCCACTGCGAGATCGGCCTCAGGCAGCGTGGTCTTGCCGGCCATCGTGCCGTCGGGGTTGATCGAGGGCGCGGCCGGCGACGGGTAGTGGTCGAAGTAGCCGTCGTTCTCGTCGAAGTTGATGAGCAGTGCGGTCTTGCTCCACACGTCGGGCGCGGCGGTGAGGGCATCCAGCACTTCCTGGATGTACCAGCCGCCCTGCACCGGGCTCGAAGGTCCCGGGTGCTCTGAATAGGTGGCTGGCGCGATGATCCACGACACCTTCGGCAGATCGCCGCTCTTGATGTCCTTGCGGAACTGCTCGAGGAAACCGCCGTCGGGCATGGTGTTGGCGATGCCCTTGTACAGCGGGTCGCGTGCGTCGTCGCTGGCCCGGTCGTAGGCGGGCGATACGTCGTCGTTGCTCACCTGCCTGCCCGGGGCTTCGTTGGCCTTGCGGTACTGCTTGAAGCCGGCCAGTGGGTTGTCGGTGAAGTTGTCGGGCATGTTCTGGTAGATGAACCAGCTGACATTGGCTTCCAGCAGCCGCTCGGGATAGGTCTTCCACTCGTAGCCCGTGGTCGAGGGGCCGATGTCGTCCCACTCGTTGACGACCGAGGCCACGCCCGCGACACCGGTGCCGATCTGGCCCGAAGGGCCGTTGGTGCCGGTCCAGTGGAACATGCGGTTCGAGTTGGTACCCGTGTGCATGCTGCAGTGGTAGCCGTCGCACAGCGTGAAGGCGTTGGCCAGCGCGAACTGGAAGGTGACTTCGGCTTCCTTGAAGTAGCCCATCGACGCATTGTTCTTGTAGCGGGGCCACTGGTAGGCGCGCCCGCCGTCCCAGGCGTTCTGGCCGTCGCTCCAGGAGTGCGGGGTGCCGCTCACGCGTTGCGCGTTGCCTTTGCGGCTGTCGAGGTGGTAGGGCAGGATGGGCTTGCCGGTGGCATCGCTCTGCTGCCAGACATTCAGGCCCTTTGGCAGCGGAATCGTGAAGCGATCGCCGAAGCCGCGCACGCCCATCAGCGTGCCGAAGTATTGGTCGAACGAACGGTTCTCCTGCATCAGGATCACGATGTGCTCGACGTCCTTGATCGTGCCGGTCTTGTTGTTGGCCGGAATGGCGAGTGCGCGGCGGATGCTGGGCGGAAAGGCCGAGAGCGCGAGAGCGGCGGCGCCGGTCGTGGCCGTGCCGGTGAGAAATTTGCGACGTGAATTCGTCATGGGCTTGTTCTTCTGGTTGGACATGGTTCGGCGGGGCTCAGGGGGCGCAGCTCTTCACGGGGGCAACACCGGTGTCGGGTTGCGTCGGCGTGGTGGGGGGCGTCGGCGTGCCGCCGACGAAGCCGCCACCTCCGCTGCCGCCACCGCAGGCGGACAGGACGCAGGCCAGGATGAGCGCGGGCACGAGGCGCGCGCCGGGAAGGGTGTGAACTTGCATGGTTTGATCCTCTGGAATCGTTGTTGTCTTGGGGCTCGGGGGGTGATCGGGGTCAGGGCAGCGTCGACAGCGGCGTGCCCGACTTGAAGATGCTGGTCAGCTCGTCGTTCGTGAGCGCGCGGTTCCAGATCGCGAAGTCGTCGAAGTCCATGGCACCGCGCGGCGAGGAGGTTTCGCGCTGGTAGTAGAGGCCGGTGCCGTCCTCGTTCAGGCCCAGGCCGTTGCCCAGGCCGCCGAGCTTGTCGACCAGCGCGCTGGTGATGGCGGTGCTGTTGGTCTGGATGCCCCTGACGGGGTCCATCACGTAGCCCTTCATCGTGAGTGCGGCCTTGTCGATCACCACCGCCACGTAGGCCCACTGGCCCGCGCTCAGGCTGTAGCCGTTGCTGTCGGCGCGTGCGCTGCCCGTGCCTACGTTGAAGCGGATCTCGCAGCTGCCGAACAGTCCGATGGCCAGGCCCGCGTTGCCGCCGGTGGTGTAGTTCTTGTTGCCGATCACCGTGCCGCCATTGCTCACGCCCTGGCTGCAGGTGTTGTCGGTGCGCATCCAGAAGCCGATGGTGAAGGCCGTGACGGCGGGGTTCGTCGTGACGTCGCTGTTCTGCACCAGGCGATAGCCGGCCATGCCGCTGGCGTTCTTCACGGTGCTGTCGACGCGCAGCGCCTTGGCCTTGTTGGGTGCCGGGAAGCCATCGTCGATCAGCGTGCCGCCGTTGGCGTCGGCCGCCCACGGTGCGAGGGTGGAGGCGTTCTTCGTGTCGACGCCCGGCAATGCGTTGAGCGGGTAGTAGTTGACCAGCCCGTTCGCCAGCGTGGCGGCGAGCGTCACCGGCGGTTCCGGCGGTATCGGCTTGACGTAGGCGATCTGCGCGGTGAGTGCCACGGTGGCCTCGTTGGCGACGACCGCGTACTGGAAGGTGTACGGCCCGTCGCTCTCGGCGACGATAGGGTCGATGTAGGCATTCGAGCCGGCCGGCAGCGTAGCCACCAGCTTGCCGTCACGCAGCACCTGCACTGGCGCGGTCGTGGTGCCAGCGAGCGTCCACGACAGTTCGATGCTGCGCTTGTCCGCACCCGTCTTCGCCGAGAGACCACGCAGCGACGTTGCCGCCTGCAGGGCCTGGCCGTTGAAGCGGTAGTCGGCGGCCGCAGGCAGCGCGCCGAGGTGACGCAACACGGTCGGCGCGATGTCGGTGGCGGCAGCGAGCGCGAGCAGGGTGGTGTCGGTGGGCGCAGCCGTGCCGACACCGGGCTGCGCCGCGAGCGTCTTGTTGCTGGCGATGAAGATCGTCTTGTTGTCGTTGTCCTGCACACCAGTGGCGCCGCCGAAGGCGTCGAGGCCGTGGCCGGTCGTGAGGATCACGAGCCAGTCTTCCTTCGGATCGTTGGCAGTGCGCTGCGCGATGCGCGCCAGCAACTGGCCCACGCCGGCGGCGGTGTCGACGACTGCGCGCTGGTAGGCGTCGCTCTTCAGGCCGCTGCCCGCCGCTGTGGCCGGCGCGCCGTACTGCGCGACCAGCAGGTCGTAGCCGGTGTCGATGAGCTGCGCGGTGCGGTCGGTGACGCAGGCGTCGGCACCTGCGCAGTCGATTGCGGCGTCGAGCGTGCCGGCTTCGTTCGCCAGCAACTGCGGATAGAGCGCCCGAGCAGTGACGGAGGCCGTTTTGTAGCCGGCCGCCTTGTTGTTCTGCCTGGCGAGTGCGAAGATCGAGGGCGCGAGTTTGACGTCGATGCGCTGGTCGTTCGTGTCCCAGCGCACGCCGTGGCGCGGTACCCATGTGCCGGTCAGCAGCGTGGCCCAACCCGGGCCGTCCGTGGTGCGCTGTTCGCTCAGCGTGCCGTTGGCGCCGCCGGTCCATGCCGGAGCAACGCGCAGCGACTGCAACGCCGGCACCTTGTTCTGTGCCATGGCATCGCGAAGCGTCGCGTACGCGAGGCCATCGATCTCGACGACGAGTGCCTTGGGCCCGCTCTTGCCCTGGTTGACGGTGGGTGCCGGGTTGCTTCCGCTACCGGGCGACGGTGTGCCAATGGGCGAGAAACCGTTGCCACTACCTCCACCGCAGGCGGTGAGAAGCAGCAGAGCGCACATGCCTGTTCCCGCCAATGCGCGGCGCGTGTTCATTCCTCTGATCATGTTTTCCCTCGAAGTTCTGAGACGCATATCCCGCGGCTGCGCCGAAGGAACGTGGGTGTCTTTCTGTTCTTGTGCAAATAAAGTTATTTACAACAAAACACACAAATACTCTTAATACCTCAGATGCTGCGGTTCTCAGGTGACAGCGGTTTGACAAGCCCCGCGAAGGCAAACCCCCCAAAAAAAACGGGGCCCGAAGGCCCCGTGCGAGAGAAATGAAAAAGAGGAACGCGCCGGTTCAGCGAATCTGCGCTTCGTAGTTCCTCTCGAGCGCCGCGTGGTTCGTCCAGAAGCCCTGCGGCTTGCTGCCTGCCAGCACCTCGATGAGCACGTCGACATGCGCATGCCACCCACCCGCCACGCTGACCATGTCCTTGCGGCTTGCCAGCCGGCGATGCGTGAGCACGAGCTGCGTGGAGTTTCCCTGCGGCGTGAGCTCGAAGGTGACTTCCGACGGCGCAGGGCCTTCGTCCCAGCTGATCGTCAGCAGCGTCGGCGCTTCCATGCGCACCAGCCGCGACTTCTGCACGATCGGCTGGCGGCACTCTGCGTAGCGATCGGGGGCTACTTCGCCAGTGAGTTCGGTGTGGTTGAAGCGCAGGTCGAACATCTCGCCCGGCTTCTGCGCCATGGTGCCGTCGGCAAGCCACGCGGCGCGTTTGTCGGGGTCGATCAGGTAGGCCCACACGCGCTCGATGGGGGCGGGCAGCGTGTATTCCATGCGGGAGATCACTTTCGCGATTTCTCTTCGCGCCGCAGTTCCTGCTCCAGCCGTTACAGCGGATACACCCGGGACGCACAACGCCGTCGGGAGGCTGGATCGATGAGGGTGCCGCTCCTAGGATTCGCTTCGTACCATCCACTCGACCAAAGAAAGAGAGAACGAAATGAACCCTCTAGTCCAGCGCCGCAGCCTGCTGCTTGCCGCCTCCGTCCTGCCGCTCGCCAGCGCATGCACTGCGTGGTCTGGCACGGCATCGCAGTCTTCGGCCGAAGCGCAGCTCGCCGCACTCGAAAGCACCTCGGGAGGCCGCCTGGGCGTGGTCGGCTTTCACACCGGCAGTGGCGCACGCATCCAGCACCGGCCGCACGAACGCTTTCCGCTGTGCAGCACCTTCAAACTGATGCTGGCCGCGGCCGTGCTCGAGCGCAGCACCAAGGACAGCGGCCTGCTGTCGAGGAACATCAGCTACACCAAGGCGGATCTGGTCGCCTACTCGCCGATCACCGAGAAGCACGTTGCCACCGGCATGACCGTGGCCGCGATGTGCGCCGCCACCGTGCAGTACAGCGACAACGCCGCCGCCAATCTGCTGTTGAAGGTGTTGGGCGGCCCGCCCGCCGTTACCGCCTTTGCGCGCGGCATCGGCGACCAGACCTTCAGGCTCGACCGTACGGAGCCCGATCTCAACACCAGTATTCCTGGCGACCCGCGCGACACCACCACGCCCGCGGCCATGGCCGACAGCGTGCAGCGGCTGGCGCTGGGTGATGCGCTGGGCACGGTGCAGCGCGACCAGTTGCAGACCTGGCTGCTGGGCAACACCACAAGCACCGAGCGTTTCCTGGCGGGCGTGCCGGCCGGCTGGAGGGTGGGGGATAAGACCGGATCGGGCTCGTATGGCTCCACGAATGACGTCGGCGTGCTGTGGCCGCCGGCCGGTGCGCCTATCGTGCTGTCGGTCTACCTGACCTTTCCGCAGAAGGATGCGAAGGGGCGCAACGACGTCATTGCGTCGGCAACGCGCATTGCGGTGGCTGCGCTGGCAGGCTGATCAGCGAAGGTCGAACAGCGCGGCAGCGTTACCCCAGGCGACGCGTTGCGCTACGTCGGCCGGCAGATCGCCAAGCCAGGTGCGGTAGCCGCGCATCGTTTCGTCATAGGCACTCCAGCGCTGGTTGACCCAGGTGTCGGAGCCGACCATGAAGCGACCCGGGTACTTGAGGATCAGCGCCCGCCACTCGGGGCACAGCCTGCCGCCTTCGCAGGTCAGCCCCGGCCGGTACGAGAGCTCGCCCATCAGCAGCGGATAGCGCTCCAGCAGCGCCTGTACTCGCTCGACCGGTGCACCGCCGATGCCGGTATGCGCCCAGATGAGGCGCAGGGCCTGGCCCTTCGACGGGGCGTTGGCCATCAGCAGGTCGATTGCCACGTCGTCGACGTGCGCAAGCACCGCGAGCTTGCGCTGCTCCGCCAGCACGATCAGCTTCTTCGCCACGGGGCCGTTGGCGTCGGCGCTGTCGTACAGGTGGAACTCTCCGAGCCCGCGATAGGGGCCGCTCGCGGTGCCGCGCGCAAGCTCGGTCTGCACCATCTCGTAGATGGTTTCGTCGCGGAACCAGTTGGTGTAGTCGTCGCGATTGCGGTACAGGCGCACGAAGGGCACCACCGTCACGCCCGCGGCGCGTGTTTCGCGCGCTGCGGCCAGGGTCTGCGTGCCCGCGTTGGGGCGCGAATTGGCAATGATCGCCTTGACGTTGTTGCGCTGTATGCGCGCGAGCGCCTCGGCGGGCGGATAGGGACCGGTGTTGCCGTCCCAGGCTTCCTGGTTGTAGTGCAGGTGCGTGTCGAACAAGGGGCCTGCATAGGCCGGGGCTTGCCCGTAGGCGCTGGGCGCGATGGTCGTGCAGGCGGCCATGAGCATGGCGGCGATTGGCGCAATGGTTTTCATGCGGTTTCGATCCAGGTCAGGCATCCGGGTAGTGCTCGGCCAGCACTTCGCGAACGGTTTCCTGCAGCCCCTCGAACATCTCCGTGACGTTGACTGCCTTGCCGTCCTCGATTCGCTTGGAGATCATGGTCTTGGGAAACAGCAGAAGCGTCGTCTGCTTGTACCGGAGCGCGGGGTCTCGTCCGTACTCGTCCTCGACCATCCACCAGTCGAAATCGGTACGAGTGCTGATGAACACTTTGCCGAATGCGAGGCCGAGCGCCTGAAGGGAGTAGGTGGCTTCCGGCTCGACGAGCTTCGAGTCGATGACTTTCTGCAGCGCGGCAAGGTCTGTCCTTGTACCGGTTAACTCGTGACCGCTGGCTTCGGACACCAGCTCCGACGCGTGCATGAGCTGCGTGGCAATGGCCCGAAGGTCCGACTTTGCGGGCGAAACGATCTTTTGTTCCATGGCGCGAGTATTCCATCCAATCGCGCCGCAGAAAACCCTGGCCACGTGAAGCCGCACACCCCCCTCCGGGACGCACGAAGGCCATTTCGCTATATTCTTGCAGATACGACGAGAGGCCTCTCGCTCCGACTTGCTACCCAGGTGACAAACACAATGCTCAACCCGCCATTCAAACGTCTTGTGTCGGGCCAGACTGCTGTTTCCGAAACGCAGAGTCCGGTTTTCCGCAGTATCGCCGCCTGCTGCGATCCAGTTGTGGATGCGGACGAGCCGGCGGCGAACGGCCGCATCAGGCTTTCCGATCTGGACACGAACTTCTTCTGCTCTTTGATCGGCACCTGCCTGACGACATCCGAACTGCGCAAGCTGATGGCCCGATACGGCGATCTGCAAGGCGTGAGCGACCTGGACATTCACCACGACTCGGTGCGGCTTGCCACGCAAGACGCCGGGGTCGCCAAAGCATTGCAGAAAGCACTGGATCATCGGCACGCCCCGGTCATCCAGCGTGTCTCGAAGATCCACGCAACCTCGGAGCTGAGAGAGTTCTGGGAGGAGGCGCTTCGCCAGGGAGAGATCCCCGGAGCCTACTGGGCCGTTCTCATGCATCGCAAGGCCACGCCCGAATTGAGGAGCAAGGTCTTCGGCGACGTTCACATGCTGTCGCACCTGGTTGGCGCCGCAAATCGGGCGGACATCAGGCGCCTGGTCGCGCTCGAACGGGAGAACACCGAACTGCGCGAGCGGCTTGATCGCCAGCAGGCCAGGTCGCACGAACTCACCGAGGAGCGGGACAACGCGCTCTCGAAGTTGAAGCACGAGCTGATTCATCACGCCGCAAGCCCCAAGGGGGCATCGTTTCCGCTGGATGAACCGGAGCTGGCGGCGCGGATCAGGCAGGAAGAGAGCGAGCGGGCCGCATCCCTGATTGCAGTCCAGACCGGGCGGCGCGAGCGCGCCGAGCAAGCCGCGGTGGCGGCTGTTGCCGAGGCGAACCGGCTCCAGGAAGAGCTGGAGCACCTGCGCGAGCATGCGATCGCGTTGGGTCGTGAACTCGCGGCAGCCGAGGCCCAGCTGAAGCTGAATGCCGGCGAAGCCGCGCCCAGCGCCTATCTCGACAGCCAGCTGCAAGGCCGGCGGATTCTCTACGTCGGCGGCCGGCCGAGTTCGATGCCGGCCATCCGCGATCTCGTGCATCGGCACGGCGGTGAGTTCCAGCGCCATGGCGGCAGGCTCGAAGACCGGTCGGGGCTGTTGGCCTCTGCGGTGTCCTGGGCCGAGGTGGTGGTGTTTCCGGTCGACTGCATCGACCACGAGTCGGTGGACAGCCTCAAGCGGCTCTGCGTGCGCCAGCAGGTCCGGTATGTGCCCCTGCGCAGCGCCGGCATCGGCTGCTTCGCGGCAGCTTTCTCCAGCCCACCAGCCGAGAGCCCGGATGCGCCAGACCTGTCGTCGGGCGGGTCGATCTGCCGGCGCAACGGCTGAAGGCGCCTGCATGGCCTGCCTGATAAGGCAGGCCTATCACGCGGTCGAATCAAACGATTGGCGCCGAAAACGCCCTTCGGAAACCATCTCTCCCGGTGCAGCAATGTTGCTGCAACCCCAACCAGGAGATGAAATTGGCCAAGATTGTTTGTGTGCTCTACGACGACCCCGTCACCGGCTACCCCAAGACCTACGCCCGCGACGACCTGCCGCACCTGGAGCGCTACCCCGATGGACAGTCGCTGCCCACGCCCAAGGGCATCGACTTCAAGCCCGGCACCTTGCTGGGCAGCGTGTCGGGCGAGCTGGGCCTGCGCAAGTACCTGGAGTCCAACGGCCACCAGCTGGTGGTGACCTCCAGCAAGGACGGCGCCGACAGCGTGCTCGACCGCGAACTGCATGACGCGGAAATCGTGATCTCGCAGCCCTTCTGGCCCGCCTACATGACGGCCGAGCGCATCGCCAAGGCGCCGAAGCTCAAGATGATCGTGACCGCCGGCATCGGCTCGGACCACACCGACCTGCAGGCCGCCATGGACCGCGGCATCACCGTGGCCGAGGTGACCTACTGCAACAGCAACAGCGTGGCCGAACACGTCGTGATGATGACGCTGAGCCTGGTGCGCAACTACATCCCCTCGTACAACTGGGTGATCAAGGGCGGCTGGAACATCGCCGACTGCGTGGCACGTTCATACGACCTCGAAGGTATGAACATCGGCACCGTGGCCGCCGGCCGCATCGGCTTGCGCGTGCTGCGCCTGCTGAAGCCCTACGACGTCAAGCTGCACTACATGGACCGCCACCGCCTGCCGGAGGCCGTGGAGAAAGAACTCGGCCTGACCCACCACACCAGCCTGGAGAGCCTGTCGAAGGTGTGCGACGTGGTCACGTTGAACTGCCCGCTGCACCCCGAGACCGAGAGCATGGTCAATGCGCAGTCGCTGAAGAACTTCAAGCGCGGCGCCTACCTGATCAACACGGCGCGCGGCAAGCTGTGCGACCGCGATGCGATAGCCGCGGCGCTCGAAAGCGGCCAGCTCGCCGGCTATGCAGGCGACGTGTGGTTCCCGCAACCGGCGCCGGCCGACCACCCGTGGCGCACCATGCCGCACCACGGCATGACGCCGCACATCTCGGGCACTAGCCTCTCGGCGCAGGCGCGCTATGCAGCCGGCACGCGCGAGATCCTGGAGTACTACTTCGACAAGCGACCGATCCGCAACGAGTACCTGATCGTCCAGGGCGGCGAGCTCGCGGGCGTCGGCGCGCACTCGTACAGCGCTGGCAATGCGACCAAGGGGTCGGAAGAGGCTGCGCGCTTCGCGAAGAAGTAAGGAAAGTCCGCTCAGGTGGGCGGTAGAAAGCCGTCCACCCAGCCTTGCAGATCGAGCTCGCGAAAACGGCGCATGGCGGCATCGAGCAGCGGCGCCCGCGGCTGCTGCCCCAGCAGCACAAGGCCGATGTCGCGCTGCAGCTGCGGCGCCATCGGTATTGCGCAGAGCTGTTCCGCAGACTCCGTCAGGCACAGCACGCTGTGCGGCAGGATGCTGTAGAGCCCAGCCCGACGCACATGCGCCCACAGCGCGGTCATTGAATCCGTCTCGACCTGGGGCACCGCTTCCACGCCCGCCGCCGCAAAGGCTGCGTCCATGCCATGGCGGCATTGCATGTTGGTGGTGAAAAGGCACAGCGGAAAACTCGCCGCGTCCGACCACGACATCGACGTCATGCCCTCGAGCATCGACTTGTCGGCCGCGACGAACACGTAGCGCTCGCGAAAGATCGGCAGAGTCTCGAAGGCGCCCAGCCGTTCGTCGTCGAGGTAGCTGAGCCCGAGGTCGAGTTCGAAGTTGGCAATCTTGCGCAGCGTGTCGGTGGCCGACAGCGTGTAGATCTCGTGCCGCATGCGCGGGTACTGCTGCAGGCAGCACTGCGTGAGCATCGGCACCAGCGGCAGGGAGGCGGGGATCACACCCATCCTCAGCGTGCCGACAGGGTCGTCTTCGCTGGCGCGGGCATCCTGGCGCAGGCTTTCGCAATCGGCCAGCACGCGCCGCGCCCATGCGAGCACGCGCTCGCCGTCCTTGGTGAAGCCCTCGAAGCGCCGTCCGCGCTGGACGATGACAACGCCCAGCTCCTGCTCGATGCCGCGGATCGCGCCCGACAGCGCAGGCTGCGACACATTGCATGCGGCCGCCGCGCGGCCGAAATGCTTTTCCTGCGCCAGCGCGACGACGTAGCTCAACTGTCGAATGAACATGGGTCAACCCTTGTCGGTGAGTCGAACCATTGTATTTTTGGAAATATAACGAAACGGGATCGAGGTTATCTGAAAGAAGGCAGGCCCTTCAGGTTTGCACGTACTCGTCAGGCCCCGGCGCTGACGGCACGGCCTGCGGCTCGCCGATCATCTCGCGCAAGGTCGCTTCGATCGTGCGGGACATCGCATCAAGCGCGAGGTCGTTCGGCGAGGTGCCGAACGGGTCTTCGATCTCGGCTCCAAGTGCCTCGAGCGCGAAGAAGGTGTAGGCGATGAACGCGACCACCACCGGCGTCATCGGGCCGATGGCGTCCACCAGACCGAAGGGCAGCAGCACGCAGTACAGGTAGATCGTGCGGTGGATGATGACCGAGTAGGTGAACGGAATCGGCGTGCCCGCGATGCGCTCGCACCCGCCCAGCGCTTCGGTCAGGCGGCCCAGCGGAATTTCCATGGCCTGGGCGAGCATCGGGTCGAGCTGGCCGCCCTTGCGCTTGTCCCGCAGCCATTCACCGACCATCAGCAGGAGAACGGCCGGCTTGAAGCGCGCGGCTTGCAGGCGGACGCAGTCTTCGGGCGGCAGCAGCCGCGCGAGATCAGCCGAGGGATCGGTGCCGCGCAACTGGTGGCGCAGAGCATGCACGAAGGCGATGAGGCGTAGGGTCGGCGTGCCCGCCTCGTCGGGGGCATCGGCCAGCGTCAGCACCTGCCGCACCAGCGAGCGGGTCTCGTTAAGCAGCGTGCCCCACAGGGTGCGCGCCTCCCAGTAGCGCGAATAGCTCGTGCCGTTGCGAAAACCAAGGAAGATGGCCAGCGTCAGGCCGATGAGCGAGAAGGGCACGAAATTGAGCGGCACCTTCCACTGGAACAACCGACCGTGGAGCACCGTCACCAGCACCGCGAAGGCGGTGGTCCACAAGAGCTGCGGCGCTATGTCCAGCAGGACCGAGCCGCGCCACACGAAGAGCATGCGCAGCCAATGAGGGCGGGGTCGGACGATCATCGGTCGGGGATTATCCCCGCACGACCGGCCCGCAGGCCCCTACAGCACGAACCAGCCCACCGCCACGTAATGGCTCGCAGTGCCTGCCAGCACGAACAGGTGCCACGCACCGTGCGCATGCCGGAAGCCTTGCCTGTTGCGATAGAACACGGTGCCCGCCGTGTAGAGCACGCCGCCGATCAGCAGCCATGCCAGCCCCGCGCCGTCGAGCCGCGCAGCCAGCGGCACGGCGGCCAGCACGCCGAGCCATCCCATCCCGATGTACAGCGCCAGCGAGGGCTTCTTCTGTCCGCTGCCCTTGGCCGGCATCAACTCGCGCCAGATTCCGAAAAGCGCCGCGCCCCAGATCGTCGCCAGCAGCAGCCAGCCCCATGGGCCTTGCAACGTGACCAGCGCAAAGGGCGTGTAGGTGCCGGCGATCAGCAGGTAGATGGCGCAGTGATCGGCGCGCTCCCACATGCGCTTGAGGCGCCCGCGCGTGCTGTGAAAGAGGGTGGAGGCCGCATACAGGGCCACGGCCGAGAGTGAGAACACCAGCGCTCCCGCGATGCGCGCGGGGTCGCCGGTGGGCAAGGTCTTGGCGAGCAGCAACGCCGTTGCAGGCAGCGCGAGCAGCAGGCCCAGCAGGTGGCTGTATCCGTTGAGTCGTTCTCCGGGGTACATCGTGCTGGCTGCCTTTCGTGCTCTGCCTCAGCGGCCCGTTTCCTTCAGGTAGGTCTTGCGCGCCGCGAACGCCGTGTTCGCGAAGTCCGAGAACACACCGTCGATGCCGGCGCGGAAGTACGCCAGGTACTCGGCCGTCGGGTCGCCCTTGTAGATCCCGGCCAGGTACTTTGCCTCATTGCGGAAGGTATAGCTGTGCACGAACAGGCCGGCCTTGTGCGCATCGGCGATCAGGCTGGTGGGTTTGATGGTGTTCACGTCGGCCAGGCCCTTGTTGGGCGTGACGAAGGGCACGATGGTGTGGGCCATGACTTGCGGCTTCCACGGGCCGATGCCGTCGGCATAGGTCTTCACGTCGGCCAGGCCCGCAGGCGTGAGCATTTCGCCGAACCACTTGGGGTTGCCGGCCAGCGTCCAGCTGTAGGGGCGGCCGTCGACGAAGGTGTAGACGTCTTTGGTGACGTAGATCATCTCGCCAGTCTGGTAGTTGACGTCGTTGCCGTCCACCAGTTGCACGGCGCGAGCCTTCATGCCGGCCGAGCGCAGGTACTTCAGGCTCTCGGGCTCGAAGCTCTGCACGAAGATCGGCGCGTCCTTGCGGTTGAGATCGTTGAAATTCATGATCTTCAGCAGCGCGTCTTCCAGCGGATGGCTGCCCGCCGGGCCGCAGCCGTTGGCGATGGCCTGCGCGTTGTTCCAGATCGGGTTCTTGGTTTCCGGATACACGGTGAGCGTGCGGCCCGTGGAGGCGCTCTTTGCCTTGGCGATGTCGATCACTTCCTGGAAGCTCAGGATCGGCAGCTTGCCGTTGAGGTCGGTGGGGCGCTGGTCCCGGGCGTCGTAGGTGGTGCCGCGAATCCACTGGCGCAGTTCGTCCATTGTGAAGTCGGTGATGGACCAGTCGTTGGTGTGGTCCTCGCCATCGACGATGAGCGACTTGAGCACCGACTTCGGATCGCTCGGATCGGTCAGGTCGCTCAGGTACTGGGCCGGGCCGTTGGCCTCGATGGCCGGGTACTTCACGTTGACCAGCACGCCCGGCACGGTGCGCTTGCGGCCCGCGACGGTGGTGTTGGTCGTGGCGACGTCGGCGATGTTGGTGTTGTCGCTGAGCCAGGGGTTGTGGCGCGCGACGAGCACGCAGTCCTTGGTGAGGTGCAGGTCGGTCTCGAGCGAATCGGCACCGGCATCGGCCGCGGCTTCGTAGGCGACCTTGGTTTCTTCGGGGTACAGGCCTGGCAGGCCGCGATGGCCGATGACCAGGGGCATGGAGCCGTCGAGCGTGCCCAGCGGGGCGGGGGCAGGGGGAGCCGGGGCTGGTGCGGGCGCCGGTGCCGGCGGGAGGACCGGGAACGAGACACCTCCGTCGTTGCCGCCACCACAGGCGGCTATCACGAGGCAGCCACCGATGGCTGCGATGGCGGCGCGAACCGGCCGGGGCGCGGGTGCGGGGACGCTCTTTGTCATGTGCGGTCTTCGAGTGTTTGTTGAAAGAGAAACGAAAGCCGCCGAATGCTAGGTTTGCCCCATGACGGGACAGTGACCGGCGCTCGCTCCCCGAAGCCGCGCGCAGGCTCAGGGCCGCGTGCCCACCAGCACTGGCTGGAAGAATGCGCCGTCGATGCGCCGAACGTCCTGCAGCCCCGCTTCCCGCATGAGCTCGCACAGCCGCGTCGTCGATATGGCGTAGTAGCGCGAGCGCATCACGCGCGTGCTCACGGCATGCGCGGCGAGGTCTTCCGTGACGAAGAAGAAGCCAAGGTCGTAGTGCTCGCCCGTGCCCCCGTCATCGAAGTCCCAGACCTGGAACAGCACATGGCGCTGTCCGTTCTCCACGCGCGCGCCGTAGTGCTTCACGAGGTTGCTGCCGCGCTCTTCCTTCGCATAGTCGCGCACGCTGACGACGCAGCCGCCACCCGGGCGCAGGCAGGCGGTCATCTGACGCAAGGCGGTCAGCAGGTCGGCGTCGGTCTGCAGATGCGGCATTGAGTTGTCGCAGGACATGACGACGTCGAAGCCGCCGCCGTGATGTGTGTGCGCCTCGCGCATGTCGCACACCGAGAAAGCGATGTCGAGGCCGCGCAGTTTCGCTTCATTCCGCGCGCGTTCGATCTCGTTGGCCGACAGGTCGGAGGCCGTCACCACATGGCCGAGCGCCGCGAGCCCGAGCGTTTGCGTGCCGATGCCGCATGAAACGTCGAGCACCTTGCGATGTGCGCCACCACCGGGCCATTCGGCCTCGAAGAGCTGAGAGAGCTTGTCGCCCTGCAGGCGGATGCTCTCGCTCCAGTCCGGATAGATCAGGTGATAGAGCGGTGCGAGCTCGTCGTAGAAATCGTCGGTCATGCGCTTTATCGTGGCACCTTGCCCACGGTGTTCGGCGCCCGGAGAAAGTCGAAGTCCACGCCCTTGTCGGCCTGCATCACGGTCTGCAGGAACAGCTTCTTGTAGCCGCGCTCGGCGGTGGGTTCGACCACCGTCGTCTCTTCCGCGCGGCGCGCCAGTTCTTCGTCCGTCACCAGCAGTGAGATCTCGCGCTTGGCCACGCTGAGCCTGATGCAGTCGCCGCTGCGCACATACGCCAGAGGCCCGCCGATGGCCGACTCGGGCGTCACGTGCAGCACGATGGTGCCGAAAGCCGTGCCGCTCATGCGACCGTCGGAGATGCGCACGATGTCTTTCACGCCGGCACGCGCAAGCTTGCGTGGAATCGGGATGTAGCCCGCCTCGGGCATGCCCGGCGCGCCCTTGGGCCCGATGTTCTTGAGCACCAGCACGTCTTGCGGCGTGACGTCGAGCGCGTCGCTGTCGATGCGCTGCACCAGGTCTTCGGCGTTCTCGAAGACCACGGCGCGGCCCTCGTGCTCCATCAGCGCCGGGTCGGCGGCCGATTGTTTGATGATCGCGCCGCCCGGCGCCAGGTTGCCCCACAGCACCGCGATGCCGCCCTGCGGATAGATCGGCTGGCTGGCGGGCCGCACCACGTCCTGCCTGAAGCCCGGCCCGGCGCGCTCGATTTCCTCGCCGAGCGTGCGGCCCGTGACCGTGAGCGCATCGAGGTGCAGCAGCGGCTTGAGTTCGCGTAGCAGCGTGGCCATGCCACCAGCGGCGTGGAAGTCTTCCATGTAGTGCTGGCCCGAGGGCTTCAGGTCGAGCAGCACCGGCGTCTCGCGGCCCATGCGGTCGAGCGCGAGCAGGTCGATGTCCAGACCCATGCGGCCGGCGATGGCCGCGAGGTGCACGATGCCGTTGGTCGAGCCGCCGATGGCCAGCAGCACGCGCATCGCGTTCTCGAAGGCGGCGGGGGTCAGCACCTTGTCGATGGTGAGGCGGTCGCGAGCGATCTGCACGGCCTGCGCGCCGGTCTGCTCGGCAATGCGGATGCGGTCGGCCGTGACTGCCGGCGGCGAGGCGCCGCCCGGCATCGTCATGCCCAGCGCCTCGGCAATGCAGGCCATGGTGCTGGCCGTGCCCATCACCGAGCAGGTGCCCACGCTCGCGACCAGCTGGTTGTTGACGTCTGCGGTTTCCTCGGCGTCGATCTCGCCCGCGCGGTACCTGCCCCAGTAGCGCCGGCAGTCGGTGCAGGCGCCCACGCGTTCGCCGCGATGGCTGCCCGTGAGCATCGAGCCGGTGATGAGCTGGATCGACGGCAGGCCCGCGGAGGCTGCGCCCATGAGCTGCGCCGGCACGGTCTTGTCGCAGCCGCCGATGAGCACCACGGCGTCCATGGGCTGCGCGCGCACCATCTCCTCGGTGTCCATCGACATCAGGTTGCGCAGGTACATGCTGGTCGGCGCGGCGAAGCTCTCGTGCACCGAGATGGTCGGAAAGTCCATCGGCAGGCCGCCCGCGAGCATCACGCCGCGCTTGACGGCCTCGATGAGCTGCGGCGCGTTGCCATGGCAGGGGTTGTAGGCGCTGCCGGTGTTGGCGATGCCGACCACGGGGCGGTCGAGCGCCGCATCGGTGTAGCCCGCGCCCTTGATGAAGGCCTTGCGCAGGAAGAGCGAGAAGCCGCGGTCGCCGTAGCTGGTCAGGCCCTTGCGCATGCCCGCGTTGCTGTTGTCGGTGTTGTCGTCGGGCTCGAAGGGGGATTCGGACATCGGGCGTGGGTTTGTTGTTCGTCGGAACTGGTATTTGACTCGCTGACAGCTTTTCTGGCTTTTCTTTCAGCGCGCGCCTTCGGCCAGTCCGGCCGCGCGGTGGATCGCGCCGTCCACTCCGCCGCCGCCGAGCAGCGATGAGTTGGCGGCGTTGACGATGGCGTCGACTCGAAGGGTGGTCGTCATGGTTCGGTGGCTCGGGGCTGGCATCGTAGGCGCGCGGGCCGGAGTCGGGCAAACCCGCTTTCGATGTTTGTTGCAAATATTTACGATTCCCGGGTCGGGCGCATTGTGCCCGGCGTCCGCCGGCTGCCATGGCGTCGATCTTGCATACGGCCGGACTGTTCTCAACCCGAGGGAGAGTCGATGAAAAGCTTGTTGCCATGGCACCGCGCCGGTGTTCTTTGCATGGCGCTCGCAGGGGCGATGTCCGCCCATGCGCAGGTGCTGCAGTTCAAGTGGGGGCATATCTACGAGCCCACGAGCATCTTCCACCAGCAGGCCGAGCTGGCGGCGCGCAAGATCGCCGAGCAATCCGACGGCAAGATCAAGATCGAGGTGGTGCCGTCTTCCAAGCTGGGGCAGGAGGGCGACTTTCCGCTGATGCTGGCGAACGACTCGGTGCAGATCGCCTACGTCGGGCAGGCCACGCTGGCCGAGGGCTATCCGCCGCTGAGCCTGGGGAGCTATCCCTTTGCTTTCAAAGACCTCGACCACATGCGCAAGTACCTGGCGAGCCCGCTGCTGGCCGACCTGATGAAGGGCTACAACGAAAGAAGCGGCAACCGCATGGTGGCCGCCGTGTACTACGGCGCGCGCCAGGTCACGTCGTCCAAGCCGCTGGCCAAGCCCGAAGACTTCCGCGACCTGCGCCTGTACGTGCCCGCTGCCGCGGCCTACCAGCTGTTTGCCACCGCGCTCGACGCCAAGCCGGTGACGCTGCCCTTCATGAGCCTCTACAGCTCGCTCAAGAAGAACGAGGTGGAGGCGCAGGAAAACCCGCTGGACATCGTCAAGTCGAAGAAGCTCTACGAAGTTCAGAAGTACGTGCTGCTGACGGCGCACGTCTACGACACGCTGGGCATCGTCATCGGCAAGGCGGCCTGGGCCAGGCTCGCGCCGCAGCAGCAGGCGATGGTGGAGAAGGTGCTCGTGGAAACCGCGAAGTGGACCAACGTTGGCGTGATCGCCGGCGAACTCGAAGACGAGAAATTCCTGCGCGACAAGGGCATGACCGTGGCGCCGGTCAACCGGCAGCTTTTCCTGGAGCGGATCGTCAAGCGCTCGACGCCCGAGCAGGCGGGGGCGCGGCCGGGTGACTACGCAAAGCTGCAGGCGCTGGCAGGGGCGAATTAAGGCGCTTCGAAAGCGCGCAGCAACGCCTGCGACAGGTCGGCCACGAGCGCTTCGCGCTGCGGCGAGGGGCGCCAGAAACTGCGCGTTGCGATGCCGCTGGCTTCCCACTCGGGATGGTTGCGCGCCGGCTGCACGCCACGCACGGCAGCTGCTGCGGCTCGCGTGGGAGCGTCGCCGTCCTCGGGCGACTCGGCGGCGATGCGCTGCGTGGCCGCATGGCCGCGCTGCTCCAGCGCCTGCGTGAGCTTCAACTGCCACGCGACCAGCGTGAACAGCACACCGTCTTCCACGGTGAGTTCGTGCACGTCGCGCAGCTTGTTGGCCAGCTTGCGGCCGAGCGGCCCCCAGCCCTGCGACACCGCACCGCCGATGGCGCCACCCAGCGCCGCGCCCGCGCCGAGCGAGATGCCGGCCACGGCCAGGTCGGCCACCACACCCACTGCCGCGCCGATGACCGCGCCCTTGCCGAGGCGCAGGCCCGCGTCCTTCATGGCCTCGGGGCTGAAGAAGTCGAGCGTCCAGCGGCCTTCGATCATCGGCAGCGGGGCCTCGTCGGCATCGCCCTGGCGAAAGCCGTAGAGCGCGAGCAGATCGTCGGTGCAGCGCTGGGCTTTGTCGAACACGGCCTTCTGAAGCGCGGCGACGAGCGCCTGGCGGCGCGCGGTGTCAGCGAACTCGGTGGACGACACCGTGCGGCGCACCGCGGCGGCATCGACCAGCAGGGCGGCGATGCGCGTGCAGGCGGACTGGCGGCGCTGCGCCGCTTCGTCGGCCAGTGCATCGACCACTCCGCGCAGCAGATCGCGGCGTTCGCGCAGCAGCGTGGCGAGGTCGTTGTACAGGTCCTGCTCGGCGCCGACGAAAGGGGCCGCGGCATCGAAGCGCACCTGCACATGCAGGCCGTAGGCCGAGAGCAGCTCCTTCCACGCCGGCTCACGGCTGGCGGCATCGCGCACGAAATTCAGCACCGGCAGCACGGGGCGCGCGCAGGAGTTGAGCAGCTCGATCTCGTCGCGGAACTTGGGCAGCACTGGCTCGCGCACGTCGATGACGAGAAAGGCCGCGTCGATGTCGAGCATGGTGCGCAGTACCTTGGCCTCCTGCTCGAACACGCCATGGGCCTCGGGGCCCTGCAGAAACTGGCGGATGCGGTCGGGTGGCGTCGCCTGCGCATCGAAGCCGGCAAGGTGCTCGCGCAATGCGACGGCGTCCTCGAGGCCCGGCGTGTCGAAGAAGCGCACGGCGGTTTCGCCGTTGACGTCGAGGTCGACCGATTCGACATGGCGCGTGGTGCCGGGGCGCTGCGACACCTCGCCGAAGCCGATGCGCCGCGTGAGCGTGCGCAGCAGCGAGGTCTTGCCCGCGTTGGTGTGCCCGACGACGGCGATGCGGATGGGTTGCGTCATGGAACGATGGCGCTTTCTGGCAGGGCGATGTCCAGGCGGTCGCTGGCGGTGATGCGTTCCAGGCCGGTGTCGCGCAGCCAGTCGAGCCAACGTTGAGTAGCGCTCGCGCCCGGTGCGTCGGCCAGCCACAGGCGGCATTCGCCGCAATGCGCCAGCACTTCGCGCAGGAAGCGCTCGGTGCCGCGGTCGGGGCTCGATGCGGCGTGGCACACCAGCAGCACCGTGCGCGGATGGGTATGGGTCAACTGGTCGAGCAAGGCGCGGCGCGCAGGGGCGCTGCCGTCGATGCGCTGCACCTGCGTTGCGATACCGGTGGGCAGGGCGGCTGGAGGCCAGAGCATGTCGGGCGGCAGTTCGAAGCCGACGACGAAGAGGGCGTCTTGCAGTTCCGAGGCCGGCAGGCCCGTGGGCAGGGCACCGCGCGTGCGGCCCGGATCGGCATCGACGATGGCCGCAGGCGCCAACGCGGCGAAGCGGGCCAGCAGCTTGCGGTAGTAGGGCTCGCGCCAGTCGGGCTGCAGCGCCTTGCGGCGGCGCTTCCAGACGAAGGCGCTCAGCAGCACGAGCGCGACGCGCGGCAGCAGCCCGTAGACGACGATGCAGCCGGTCAGCCACAGCGCCCATGTGCGCTGGCCTGCGGCGCCAGGGGCAGCGGCCAGTACGGTGGCGGCATCGGGCACAGGAAAGCCGAGCTTCGCAGGCGCCCAGCCCAGCATCTGCACCGCGCGCACGAAGAAGTCTGGGTCAAGAATGGTCGTCTCCCAGCTCAGCGTGTAGCTGCGAAACGCGAGCGCGAACAGCATCGCGGCCAGCACCACCGCAAACGACAGCGACCAGATGCCGTGGCTCACCAGCCCGAAGGCCCACGGCAGCAGCTTCGCGCGAGACAGCAGCCCCGTGGCCGCACGCACCAGCACCGGCGCCTGACCGCGCTTGCCGCCCGCCACGCGCGCAGTGAGCGACAGCCAGATCCAGCCGAGTGATGCCGTATTGAACGAGCCGAGCGGCATCCACAGGCCAACGAGCCACAGCAGCAGCGTGAGCGCGTGCAGGCCCAGCAGGCTCACGAGCGCGACGATCACGTTGATGTGGCGCTCGCCGCCGCCGACCACGTTGCCCGCCAGCCCGAGGCCGGCCATGACGATCAGCGCCACCAGCCCGAGCAGCACCCACGGCGCCCACTGCCGGGCGCGTGCGAGTTCAGGCTGCAGGCCGATGCGCTCGCCGAGCTGGAGCGCGCGTTCGGTGATTTGCCCGTGGGCATCGGCTGTGCGCGACGCCGCGGTGCGCAGGGCTTGTGCGTCGTCGAGTGGGCCGTTCTGTTCGGTCCATCGGATCGCCTCGGTGATCACCGCATCCGGAAAAGCAGATTCGCGCAGCGCGGTGTTGGTCAACAGGGTCCCTTCGCAGCCAATCGGTCAATGAGGCCCCGCATGGCGCCGGGGCGCGCAAATTATGCCCGGCAAGCTTCGGGCGGCCACGACGAGAAACGGGGCCGCAAGCGGCCCCGTTCTGCATGGTGCGGAGGTCGTTGGTGCGTGCCCGGTTTCAGCGAAGGCCGAAGAACGAAAGCACGGCTACGACTACCACGACCAGACCGACGATGTAGATGATGGAATTCACGCGAAGACTCCTCTGGGTTGAAGATAAGTCCAGCATTGCGCCGCGTTTGCGGCATCACTGTCGGCAGGGGGCGGCGTGCGATGTAGGCGCGTGCGAAGCATCGGCCCACGACATGTCCCGCATCAGCGCTTCCTGACCGGGCTGAGCGCTCGCTCGAGCAGCCATAGCATCGCCGTGCGGGTTTCCTCTACGTCCGCGCCTGCGTCGATGGCCAGCGCGGCCCGGTCGAAGGCCGCCGCGAGCAGCGGGGTCAGGGCGTCGAGCGACACCTCGCCCTTGCCCAGGCCGGCGCGCTCCAGCCCCTGTCGCAGCGACTTCGCCGAGGTCGCGTCGTCCATGGCCATGACTTCGGCCATGCCCAGCACCGCCGGCCCGTCGATCAGCAGCAGCCGCGTGCGGCCCGGCGCCGTCATCGCGTTCAGATAGGCCTTGCTGCCTTCGAGCAGCGCCTCGCGCGGCGAGAGCTGCTCGGGCGTGGCCACCTCGATGTCGGCGGCCACGGCTTCGCCTTCGCGCAGCAGCACTTGGCGGAACAGGTCGCGCTTGTCGACGAAGTGGTGGTACAGCGCGCCTCGGGTGATGCCGGCGGCCGTCGCAATCTCCGGCGTCGAGGTGTCGCCGTAGCCCTTGCCCACGAACAGAGCGCGCGCGGCCTCGATCAGCGCAAGGCGCGTGGTTTCCGTGCGTTCACGGTTGGTTCGGGCTGGAGTGGGTGAATCGGCCATTTACATACAGTCTGTCTGTAAGTTATATTCAAAATTTACATGCAGCCTGTATGTTAAATGAAAGGATCCATCGTGAAAGTGACGAGCTACTACCCCGTTCTCATGACCAACGACGTCGCGGGAACGGCGAACTTCTACCAGGCGCACTTCGGCTTCACGCCGCTGTTCACGAGCGACTGGTATGTGCACCTGCAACTGGCGGACGAGCCCTCGGTGAATCTCGCCGTGCTCGACGGCCGGCATGAAACCATTCCGGCCGCCGCGCGCGGGCAGGTGGCTGGCGGCACGCTCTTGAACTTCGAGGTGGACGACCCCGACGCGGTGCACGACCGGCTGAAGGCCGCCGGCCTGCCGATCCTTCTGCCGCTGCGCGACGAGGCGTTCGGCCAGCGCCACTTCATCACGCGCGACCCGAACGGCGTGCTGATCGACATCATCAAGCCGATCCCGCCGAGCGGGGAGTTCGTTGCGCAGTACGAGGCCGGCGCGCTGCCGACCTGATGGCGGATCAGGCGCGCAGGGCTTCGTCTTCTTCCAGGCTGTCGCCCAGGAAGCCGCCGCTCTGGTGTGCCCACAGCCGCGCATACAGGCCGCCTTGCGCCATCAGCGTGCGGTGGTCGCCTTCTTCCACCACGCGGCCTTCGTCGAGCACGATGAGCCGGTCCATCGCGGCGATGGTCGACAGCCGGTGCGCGATCGCGATCACGGTCTTGCCTTCCATCAGCGTGTAAAGGCTTTGCTGGATGGCCGCTTCGACTTCCGAGTCGAGCGCGCTGGTGGCTTCGTCGAGCAGCAGGATCGGCGCGTCCTTCAGCATCACGCGCGCGATGGCCACGCGCTGACGTTGGCCACCCGAGAGCTTCACGCCGCGCTCGCCCACATGCGCCTCGTAGCCGCGACGCCCGCTCGCGTCGCCCAGCGTCTGGATGAAGTCGTGCGCTTCCGCACGCCCGGCCGCCGCCTCGATCTGCTCGTGCGTGGCGTCGGGCCGGCCGTAGGCGATGTTGTCGGCCACGGAGCGGTGCATCAGAGAGGTGTCTTGCGTGACCATGCCGATGTGGCTGCGCAGCGAGTCCTGAGTGACATGCGCAATGTCCTGCCCGTCGATCAGGATGCGGCCGCTCTCCAGGTCGTGGAAGCGCAGCAGCAGGTTCACCAGCGTCGACTTGCCCGCGCCCGAGCGGCCGACAAGGCCGATCTTCTCGCCGGGCTTTACCGTCAGGTTCAGGTCGTCGATCACGCGGCGGCCGGCGTCGGCGTAGCGGAAGCTCGCATGCTCGAAGCGCACCTCGCCGCGCGGCACGTCGAGCACCGTGGCATCGGCCGCGTCGAGCACGGTGCGTGGGCGCGACAGCGTCTTCATGCCGTCCTGCACGGTGCCGATGTTTTCGAACAGGCTGGTCATTTCCCACATGATCCAGTGCGACATGCCCTGCAGCCGCAGCGCCATCGCCGTGGCCGCAGCCACCGCACCCACGCCGACCGTGCCGTGCGACCACAGCCACAGCGCCACACCCGCCATGCCGGCCGTAAGGCCCATGCTCAGCGTGTGGTTGACGATTTCGAAGGCGCTCACCAGGCGCATCTGGCCGTAGCCGGTCTTCATGAACTCGCGCATCGCGTCGCGCGCGAAGCCGGCCTCGCGCTGCGTGTGCGAGAACAGCTTGACGGTCGCGATGTTGGTGTAGGCGTCGGTCACGCGGCCGGTCATCATCGCGCGGGCGTCGGCCTGTGCCTTGCCGACCTTGCCCAGGCGCGGCACGAAGTACACCAGCGAGCCGATGTACAGCGCCAGCCAGATGATGAAGGGCCACACCAGCTGCGCGTCGAGCACGCCCACCAGGATGATCATGGTGGCCACGTACACGCCCATGGCCACCAGCACGTCGGCCAGCACGAACACCGTGTCGCGCACCGCGAGCGCGGTCTGCATCACCTTGGCCGTGATGCGGCCAGCGAACTCGTCCTGGTAGAAGGCCATGCTCTGGCCCAGCATCAGCCGGTGGAAGTTCCAGCGCAGGCGCATCGGCAGGTTCACCGCGAGCGTCTGGTGCTTCACGATGGTCTGCAGCGCGACCACGCCGATGCTGATCACCAGGAACGCGGCCAGCCACATGAGCGTGGTGCCGCGGTCTGCCCACAGGCGCGCGGGCACCTGTGGGCCGAGCCAGTCGACGATGCGCCCGAGGATCGCGAACAGCGCCGCCTCGAAGATCGACATGACGGCGGTGAGCGCCGCCATCGCCCCGATCTTGCCGCGCACGCCATGCGTGCAGGCCCAGAGAAAGGCGAGAAAGCCCTGCGGCGGCAACGTGGGTTCGGCGGCGGGGTACGGGTGGAGTAGTTTTTCGAAGAAGCGGAACAAGGACTGAGTCTCCCGGAGAGCTCAGGACTTTAGCCGCGCCTGCATGACCTTGCCCCGAAAAGGTGCGTTCGGTGGCGCATCCAGGCCCAGCCGCTCGCCCATGAAGTCGATGAAAGTACGCAGCTTGGGCGACATGTACTGCCTGCTGGTGTACACCGCGAAGAGCGTGACGGGCGTTGACTCGAACTCCGGCAGCAGCCGCACCAGCCGGCCCTGCGCGATGTCGTCGTCGATCAGCCACAGCGGCATGAAGGCAATGCCCATGTCCGCGTGCACCGCATGCAGCGTGAGCGTGGTGTCGTCGGAGCGCATGGCCGGTGCCAGCCGCAGCGGAAACATCCGCCCGCCCGGGCCCTTGAGCGCGAGGTTGTCCAGGTTCACGTAGCTCGGCACGATGGCGCCCAGCTTCGCGAGGTCGGCCGGCACGGCTGGCACGCCACCCATGCGCTTCAGGTAGGCCGGCGTGCCCGCCAGGAAGAAGGGCACGCGGCACAGCGGCCGGGCGATCAATGCGGGCGAGGGTTCCTGCGTGGCGCGCAAGGCCAGGTCGTAGCCGTCGGCCGCGAGATCGACCTTGCGGTTTTCCAGGTGCATGTCGACCAGCACCTCCGGGTACTTCTCGCGGTAGTCGGCCAGCACCCGCGCGAAACGCGGTGTGGCGCACCACACGGGCGCGCTCACCTTGAGCTGGCCGCGCGGTGTGTCGTGCGTCTGGCCGATGGCGGCTTCGGCCGCGTCGAGCAGATCGAGCGCGCGGCGGCTCTGTTCGTACCAGGCGGTGCCGGCCTCGGTCAGGCTCAGGTGGCGACTGGAGCGGTGCAGCAGCCGCGCACCGAGCGACTTCTCGAGCTGCGCTACATGCTTGCTGGCCATTGGCGGCGACATGTTCAGCCGCTCGGCCGCAGCCACGAAACTGCCCGCCTCCACGACTTCGCGGAACACCCGCAGGCTGGTCATCCGGTCCATGTGAACACCCTTCAAGCTTTCCTGTGAGGAACTGATTCGATGCATCGTAGCTTGTCGATTTCCCGGCAGGAAATGTCTACAGTCGATGCAACGCTTTCAAGGAGCATCGGCTTGACCCACGACAACACCATCGCGAACGACACTTCGCGCCTGCCCACGTACTTCATCTCGCACGGCGGCGGCCCCTGGCCCTGGATGAAGAAGGAAATGGGCCCGACCTACGACCAGCTCGCCGCTTCGCTGGCCGACATGCCGCGCCAGATCGGCCGCACGCCCAGTGCCATCCTCATGGTGTCGGCGCATTGGGAGGCGCCCGCCTTCACGGTGCAGGGCAACCCCAAGCCGCCGATGATCTACGACTACGGCGGCTTCCCGGCCCATACCTACGAGGTGCACTACGACTCGCCCGGCTCGCCCGAACTCGCGCAGCGCGTGCAGTCGCTGATCGCTGCCGCCGGCCTGCCGGTGCAGATCGACCCCGAGCGCGGCTACGACCACGGCATGTTCGCGCCGATGGCCGCGATGTACCCGAACGCCGACGTGCCCGTGGTGCAACTGTCGCTGCGGCGCGGGCTCGACCCGGCCGAGCATCTGGCACTGGGCCGTGCACTCGCACCGCTGCGCGATGAGAACGTGCTGATCGTCGGCAGCGGGCTGAGCTATCACAACCTGCGCAACTTCGGTCCGCAGGCACATGGTGTGTCGAAGGCTTTCGACGACTGGCTCGATGCGGCGGTGGTGAAGAGCTCCGCTGGCGAGCGCAGCGCGCAGTTGCTCGACTGGGACTCAGCTCCCGCGGCGCGCATGGCGCATCCGCGTGAAGAGCATCTGATTCCGTTGATGGTGGCCGTCGGGGCGGCCGAGGCAGATGCTGGCGAGCGTGTGTATCACGAAGACGCTTTCATGGGCGGCTTGGTGGTCTCCAGCTTCCGCTTCGGCACGTAGAGCTAACCGCGCCGCACGCCATCGGCATCGACAAGCCCCACGCGCGTCTGCCGCCCCCACGTGCCGCGTCCCGTCAGGAATGTCCACCACCCCCACGCCGCACCCGTGTGGCGCAGGATCTGGAAGGTGAAGGGCTCGATCAGCGCGGCCATGAAGGCTTGCGCCATGTTCGCCTCGCTGCTGTGGCCGATCCAGCGCCGGTACAGGTACACCGACCACAGGTGAAAGGCCAGGTCGAGCACGATCTTCGCGCCGATCACGCCGGCCACTGGCGCGAGCACGCCGAAGTTGCCGCGCACCAGATACATCAGCAGCAATCCGAATGCGGCCAGCCCGTAGAGCGGTTGCAGCGTGTCGATGGCCTTCACCGGCAGCATCGCGACGCCGAGCCAGCCGTAGCGCTTGTCGCCGACCATTGCGCGGTACCAGAACTGCGTTTGCAGGAAACCACCGAACCAGCGGCGGCGCTGGCGCAAGAAGGCACCGGTGCTGCTTGGCGCATCGGTGTGCGCCTGTGCGTCGCCCAGCACGCGCACCGTCCACGGCAGGCCGTGCGCCTGCGCATGGCGGTGCAGGCGGTGGATGAGTTCGTAGTCTTCCACCAGGCAGTCGGTGTCGAAGCCGCCCACGGCGCGCACCGCGTCGGTACGGAAGCCGGCGAAGGCGCCGGAGATCAGCAGCAGGCCGTTGACCCGCATCCACGCATAGCGCGAGAGGAAGTTGCGGATGTACTCGTAGGTCTGGAACCACTGGAAGCAGCGCCCCGCCAGCGAGCGGCTGCACACCGGGGTGATGACGCCGGTGGCGGCGACGAGGTTCGGCTCTTCCGAGAAGGCTCGGCGGACGGCGCCGATGGCATGGCTGTCGAGCAGCGTGTCGCCGTCGACCGTGAGCACGGTGTCCGTGTCGATGCACAGGACGGCCGCGTTCAGCGCCACTGCCTTGCCGCCGTGCGGCAGGCGCAGCCAGTAAAGGGAGGGGTGTGTTGCACTGGCAGCGCTCAGCGAACCAAGCTCGGGCGCGACGAGCCCGTAGCGCGTGGTCAGCAGTTCGGCCGTGCCATCGGTCGAACCGTCGTCCGCGATCACGATGCGATCGGGTGCGTCGGTCTGGCCGAGCAGGGCGGCCAGCGTCACGGGCAGCACGGCTGCCTCGTTGTGCGAGGCGACGATCACGCCCAGCGTATTGCGCCTCACCGCGGCCGCAGGGGAAGGCGAGAGTCGTGGGCGCAGGATCGGCAGCGTCATCCAGGCGACGAACAGCAGCAGCACGGTGTCGTACAGCACGTAGGCCACCCCCACCGACCAGGCCCCGACATTGCCGACCTTGAATGCCATGGCAAAGAGCAGTGCCCACAGCACGAGCACGCTCCCATGAATGAGCCAGCTGCGCAGCGGCGTGCTGGGTGGAGACAGGCGCGGCGATGCGGCCACGAAGGCGCTTTGGAGAGGATCGTTCAAGAGAAGGTGCCCGGGCGGCTGTCGGTCGGTGGTTCGTTGTCGATACGCAAAAACTCGGCCTGCGGTTTCGAAAGTCCCAAGGCAAAGCCGGGACAATCGCACGCGTCATCGACTGAGTCGCCCCACGCCCGAAAATTCCCCGCATGCTCGCACAAACCCGCTACACCCGAACCGCCATAGCGCTGCACTGGCTGATAGCCCTGCTCATGGTCGTCAACATCGCCCTGATCCTGCTGGTCGACCACTACCCCGACGACTGGGTGCGCCCGGCCGTCGACACCCACAAGTCGATAGGCATCACGGTGCTGGGCCTGGTGATTTTGCGGCTCCTGTGGCGCGCCACGCACAAGCCGCCGGCCATGCCGGGCTCGTATGGCGCACTCGAACGATTCGCGGCGCATGCCGCCCACGGCGCTCTTTATCTGCTGATGATCCTGCTGCCGCTGTCGGGCTGGATGCACGACTCGGCCTGGAAAGATGCGGACACCCACCCGATGCAGCTCTTCGGCCTGTTCGAATGGCCGCGCATCGGCTGGATCATGGCTATCGAGCCCACCATGAAGGAAACCTGGCACACCGTGCTGGGCGGCGTGCACGTCTGGGCGGGCTATGTGCTTTACGTGCTCTTCGCGCTGCACGTGCTGGGCGCGCTCAAGCACCAGTTTTTTGACGGCGAGGCCGAACTCCAGCGGATGCTGCCATGACCACACAAGAAGAGACCAAGGCCCGCGAGGCCATCGCCCGCATCGACGCGCTGTCGACCCACTACGACCCGGTGCACGAGGGCGTGCGCGTGCGCTGGCGCCGCTTCGGCACCGATACCGCCCGGCCCCCGCTGGTGCTACTGCACGGCGGCCACGGCAGCTGGATGCACTGGCTGCGCAATGCCGAGGCGCTGTCGGCAGGCCGCACGCTGTGGCTGCCCGACATGCCGGGCTTCAACGAGTCCGATGCGCCGCCCCGCGTGGCGCCCGGCGAAGACTCGCTGCCACCACTGCTTGATGCGCTCGGCGGCACGCTCGACCAGCTCATCGGCGCGGGCACGCCCGTCGACCTGGGCGGCTTCTCCTTCGGCGGCTTGACGGCTGCGCGCTTTGCCGTGCGGCGCGGCGCCATCCGCCGCTTCGCGCTCGTAGGCAGCGGCGGCCACGGCACGCTGCGGCGCATGACGGCTCAGATGATCAACTGGCGCGCCGCCCCAGACCGCGAGGCAGAGCGCGCCGCATTGCTGAACAACCTTGCCGCGCTGATGCTGCACGACCCGGCGGCCATCGACGCGCTGGCCTTCGAGATTCATGACATCTCGTGCCATGGCACGCGCTTTCGCAGCAAGGAGGTGTCGCAGTCGGGTGGGCTGCAGCAGGCACTGAATGCGCTGGGCTTGCCCACGCTGCTGCTGTGGGGCGAGTACGACGTCACCGCCGACCCGCGCCCGCTAGTCGCTCGGCTGGTGGCCGAAGGGCCGGGGCGCGAAGGCGTGGTGATCGACGGCGCCGGGCACTGGGCGCAGTACGAGCGTGCCGACGAAGTCAATGCGCGACTGCTGGAGTTCTTTCGCTGAACCCTATTGCTGCTGCTTCACCAGCCCCAGCTTGCGGATGATGTCGCCCCACTGGTCATAGGTCGCTCGCGTCAGCGCGGCCAGCTCCGCGGGGCTCGACGATTCCGCCTCGTATGCGCCCTGGCGGAAGAAGTCGCGCGTGGCCGGCAACGCCAGCACCTGCGCCAGCGCGGCATGCAGCTTCTCGACCACCGGCGCCGGCATGCGCGCCGGTCCGTAGAAACCAAGCCAGCTCGGCATATCCACGCCGCTCACGCCCTGTTCGCCCATGGTGGGCACGTCGGGCAGCATCGGGCTGCGCTTCGGCGCCGCCACGGCCAGCATGCGCACCTTGCCGGTGGCAGTGTTCTGTATGGCGTTGGGCGCCGCATCGAAGTAGTACTGCACGCGGCCCGCAAGAAAGTCTTTTGCGGCGTCGGCGCCGCCCTTGTACGGCACGTGCACCACGTCCAACCCTGCCTGCCGCGCGAAGGCCTCGCCGTAGATGTGCGACGAGGTGCCGGTGCCGAAGGAGGCGTAGCTCATCTTCCCCGGGTTGGCCTTGATGTAGGCCACCAGCTCCTGCACCGTGCGTGCCGGCACGCTCGCGTGCACGGTCAGCACCAGCGGCCCGCGCGCGCCGAGCGAGATCGGCGTCAGGTCCTTGAACGGGTCGTAGCGCACCTGCGCCAGCGTCTGCGGGTTCTGCGCCACCACGGAGGAGGGCGCGTACATGAAGGTGTAGCCGTCGGGCGCGGCGCGGATCACTTCTTCAGTCGCAAGGATGAAGCTCGCGCCCGGCCGGTTCTCCACGATCACTGGCGTCTGCAGCACCTCGCCGAGCTTGTTGGCGACGAAGCGTGCCTGCGAGTCCGATGCACCACCAGCTGCCAGCCCCAGCACGATGCGAATGGTGCGGCCCTTGTCCGGAAAAGGTGCGGCGGCATGGGCTGCCAGCAGTGGCATGGCCGCACCGAGCGCAAGCCAGGCGGTAAAGCGGCGGCGATCAAGAAGGGAGCGCATGCCGCTCATTGCTTGGCCAACCCGACCTGCTGCACCATCGCGCCCCAGCTGTCGTAGGTCGAGCGCGTGATGCCGGCAAACTCCTCCGGCGTGGTGCCCCCGGCCTCGTAGCCGCCGCTGCGATAGAAATCGCGCACCTGCGGCATCGCCAGCACCTTCGCGAGCGCCGTGTTGAGCTTTTCGACCACCGGCGCCGGCATGCGCGCCGGCCCGTAGAAGCCCAGCCAGCTCGGCAGATCGAGCCCCGCGTAGCCTTGCTCGGCGAAGGTGGGCACGTCGGGCAGCGCGGCAATGCGCGCGTTGGCAGCCACCGCGAGGATCTTCACCTTGCCCGTGGCCGAGGTGATGATGGCCGACGAGGCCGAGTCGAACATGTATTGCACGCGCCCGCCGATGAGGTCTTTCGCCGCGTCGGAGCCGCCCTTGTACGGGATGTGCACCGCGTCGATGCCGGTCTTCTTCACGAAGGCCTCGCCGTAGATGTGCGACGAGGTGCCTGCGCCGAACGAGGCGTAGCTCACCTTGCCGGGGTGCGCCTTCACGTAGGCCACCAGCTCCTTCACGTTGTTCACCGGCACGCTGGTGCTCAGCGACAGCACCAGCGGCCCGCGCCCGCCCATCGAGATGGCGGTGAAATCCTTGAACGGGTCGTAGGGCACCTGGGCGAATGTGTGCGGGTTCTGCGCCATGGTGGACGAGGGCGCGTACAGCAGCGTGTAGCCGTCGGGCAGGGCGCGCGACACCTCGTTGGCCGCCAGCATGGTGCTGGCTCCGGGCTTGTTGTCGACGATCACGCTGGTGCCCAGCACCTCGCCGAGCTTCTGCGCCACGATGCGCGCCTGCGCGTCGGTGCCGCCGCCGGCGGTGAAGCCCACGACGATGCGAATGGGCTTGCCGCGCGCCGGAAAGTCCTGCGCCACGGCAAGTGATGCAAGGCCCAGGAAGGCTGCGGCGCCGAGGGCCGAGCCGAAGGCACGGCGGGTGCCGTGAAGTTTCTTCATCGATGTCTCCGTTGGATTTCTCTTTATATATTGATCTTGAAAACCATAAAAATCCATATTCACTAGGGAATACCCCAGAGATATGGCTTTTGAGTTTGACAAAGTGGAAAGTGAAATCAAAATACGACGAAACAAGCCAAGCCGAGAACGCATTCATGAAAACTGTCGTCCGTACCGACGAGCGCATCCTGTCTTCCGACATCTTCGACCGCGACAGCCGCGTCAAGCGGCCTGATCACGGCAGCTGGGCCGAGCCCGGCAAGAGCATTCCGGTCTATCACCGCTGCGGCGTGCTGGTGGTCGGAGGCGGCCCCTCGGGCACGGCGGCCGCAGCCGCAGCGGCCCGCGCGGGCGCCGACGTGGCGCTGCTGGAGCGCTACAACCACCTGGGAGGCCTGTCGACCGGCGGCCTTGTCATCTGGATCGACCGCATGACCGACTGGGAAGGCAAGCTGGTGATCCGCGGCTTTGCCGAAGAGCTGTTCGACCGCTTGCCGGCCGACGCCATCGCCGGCCCCTCGCCTGCAGACTGGGGCTCGCAAGACACCGCCAAGGCTGCGCACTGGTCGCAGCGCACGGCCGCTTATCACGGCGTCGTCACCTGGTCGCCCACCATCGACCCCGAGCGCCTGAAGCTGCTCTCGCAAGAGATCGTGCTGGAGCGCAAGGTCAAGCTCATCTACCACTCGTGGGCCGCCATTCCCATCGTGCAGGACGGCGCCGTCAAGGGCGTGGTGTTCGAGAGCAAGGAAGGCCGCATGGCCATCATGGCCGACGTGGTGGTCGACGCCACCGGCGATGGCGACCTGTTCGCCCGCGCCGGTGCCGACTACGTGAACGACATCGAAGAGGCCGACGTGCACCACTGCATGAACACCTCGTGGCTGTTCGGCGGCGTGGACATGAACCGCTGGATCGAGTTCAAGGCCGGCCAGCCCGAGGCCTTCACCGCCTTCATGGCGGGCGGCCGCGAGCAATGCGGCCTGTTCGAGCGGCCTTTCGTCTCGTGGCGCAACGACGTGGCCCTCTTCATGGGGCCGCGCCAGTCGGGCTACTCGGCGCTCGACGTGGACGACCTCACTGCCGTGGAAGTGCGCTCGCACCGCGCCATGGCCGCACATCTGGACTACTTCCGCGCCCATGCGCCGGGCTTCGAGGATGCCTACCTGATGCTGAGCGCGCCGCAGATCGGCGTGCGCCATGCGCGGCGCCTGAGCGGCGTAGGCTCGGTGCTGCGCAGCCAGTGGCCCGATGGCGTGCCGCTGGCGGACGAGATCGGCGTGTCGCCCGCGGTGTCGCCGAAGTTTCCGAACATCTCCATTCCCTACGGCGCGCTGGTGCCGCAGAAGCTCGACGGCCTGCTGGCCTGCGGGCGCCACATCTCGTGCGACCGCAACTCGCACGGCTTCATGCGCGAGATTCCGCAGTGCTGGATCACCGGCCAGGCCGCGGGCGTGGCGGCGGCGCTGGCATCGCGCGGCGGCATTGCTCCGCGCTTCATCGACGTGGGCGCGTTGCAGTCCGAACTGCTGGCCCAGGGCGTGTACCTGCGAGCCGGGGCACCCGGAGTTGGGCAGGGCGCGGTGTCGCCTGCAACGGCCGAAGCCGGCGCCTGAGCCATTGGCCATGACCCCGGACGCCCTCTCTTCGCAAGCCTCTACATTGGAGAGTCCTGAGAAGAGTCTTGCAAAGGGTCCCTCCATGTCCACTGAAAAAAACGACACCTCCTTTTCCGCGGCCGAGCCGGCCGAACCGGCGGAAGTGCGCGGCGAGCGCTCCGACACCGTGAGCGCGCTGGAGCGCGGCATCTCGGTGCTGCGCTGCTTCAGCGAAGAACGCCCGGTGCTGGGCCATGCCGACATTGCGCGCATCACCGGCATTCCGCGCCCCACCGTCAACCGGCTGGTCGCCACGCTGCTTTCGCTGGGCATGCTCAAGCCCGCACAGGCGGCCGACCGCTTCATGCTCGGGCCGGGCGTGGTGTCGCTGTCGCGCGTGTTCCTCGGCAGCCTCGACGTGCGCGCCGCCGCGCGGCCCAGCATGCAGGCGATGGCGGAGGAGGTGGGGGCATCGGTCTACCTCGCGATCCGCGACGGCATGGAGATGGTGCTCATCGAAGCCTGCCGCCCGCGCTCGTCGATGCTCTCTGCGCGGCTCGACGTGGGCTCGCGCGCGCCGCTGGCCAACTCGGCGCTCGGCCGCTCGTACCTTTCAGCATTGCCCGAAATGCAGCGCAACCAGCTGATCGATTCGATGCGCCTGCTGCGTGGCCCCGAGTGGGACAGCATCGCGCCGAACATGAACCGCGCCATCGGCGAATCGAAGCGGCTGGGCTACTGCCTGTCGCTCGGCGAATTCCACCGCGAGATCAACTCGGTGTCGGTGCCCCTCATCGGGCCGGACGGCGAAGTGATGGCGCTCAACGGAGGCGGCGCTGCCTTCGTCTTCACCGAGGAGCGCCTGCGCAACGAACTCGCACCGCGCCTGCACGACATCGCGCTCACCATTGCGCGCGACATCGGCGGCCACGTACCGACTCCCTCGCCGGGCTAGCAGGTCCGGCCGGGGTTGATTCCCCACGATAGAAGAAACGGAGACACAGGCCATGCACCTGAGCGATGAAGAAAAAGCCATGTACGACGGCCGCGACGGCCCGGCCGTGCAGAAGGCGATGGACCTGCTGATGCGCTACGGCGAGGCATTGGGCGCCGAGCGGCTGGTCGAGACGCGCAACGTCTGCGCCACCATCACCTCGACCACGCCCTTCCAGCGCGACTTCGCGCTCGCCAAGGGCGGCGGCATGGATGCGGTGTTCTCCGAATTCAGCCTCGATAGCCAGGAGACGGTCGAGATCCCCAAGTTCAAGGTCTTCACCAGCCACCTGCAGCTGGGCTTCGACCCCGGCCAGCCCGAGCGCATGGGCGTGAGCGAGGAGATCGTCCAGTTCTACAACAAGAGCGAGCGGCACGCCGCCGGCCTGGGCGCGCAGATCATGAACACCTGCACGCCCTACCAGGTCGGCAACATCCCGACGCGCGGCGAGCACTGCGCGTGGATGGAGTCGTCGGCGGTTGTGTATTGCAATTCGGTGCTGGGTGCGCGCACCAACACCGAAGGCCGGGAGAGCACCGGCGCCGCCATGCTTACCGGCCGCATTCCATACTGGGGCTATCACCTCGACGAGAACCGTCGCGCCACGCACGTGGTCGAGCTCGACATCGAGGTCGAGTCCGTGCAGGACTGGGGCCTGCTCGGCTACTACATCGGCGAGCACGTGCAGGAGCGCGTGCCGGTGGTGCACAGCAAGCGCGGCATTGGCCGCGTACCGAACCTGCCGCGGCTCAAGCACTTCGGCGCGGCCGCGTCGTCTTCGGGCGGCCTGGAGATGTATCACATTGCCGGCATCACGCCCGAGGCGCTGACGCTCGAACAGGCGCTCGGCGGCCGTGCGCCGGTCGAGGTGCTGTGCTACGGCGAGGCCGAGCGCCGCGCCACCTACGAGAAGATCAACGTCACGGGCAAGGACTCGGAAATCCAGTACGTGATGCTGGGCTGCCCGCACTACACCATCGAGCAGATCTGGGAAGCCGCGCAGCTCATCGAAGGGCGCAAGGTGCATCCGAGTTGCGAGCTATGGATCTTCACGCCGCGCGCCATCAAGTCGCTGGCCGACCGCAACGGCTACACGAAGATCATCGAAGACGCGGGCGGAATCATCATGAGCGACAGCTGCTCCGCCATGAGCCGCGCCGTGCCCAAGGGCACGAAGACCGTGGCGCTCGATTCGGCCAAGCAGGCCCACTACCTGCCCGCCATCCTCGGCGTGCAGGCCTGGTTCGGCAGCACCGCCGAATGCATCGACGCCGCTTGCACCGGCCGCTGGAACGGAGGCTACGCATGAGCGACGCAGTCATCACGGAGAAAACCATCGTCATCCGCGGCCGCAAGGTGGTGGGCGGCGTGGCCGAGGGCGAGGCGCTGGTCACGCGCGACCGCATCTCGGGCTGGGGCGGCATCGATCCGCGCACCGGCACCGTCATCGAGACGCGGCACGAACTGCGCGGCCAGAGCTTCGCGGGCAAGGTGCTGGTGTTTCCGGGAGCCAAGGGCTCCTCGGGCTGGTCGGCGATGTTTCACATGACGCGGCTCATGAACTCGGCGCCGGCAGCGTTCCTGTTCAACGAGATGACGACCAAGATGGCGCTGGGCGCCGTGGTCACGCACTCGCCATCGATGACCGACTTCGAGCGCGACCCGCTCGAATGCATCGCAACCGGCGACTGGGTGCGCGTGGACGCCGACCGTGGCGTGATCGAGATCACCAAGAAGAACAAATCCGGAGACCGCCCATGACCCGCCCCCTGCGCAGCAACTTCCCGCGCGGCTCCTACCTGTGGTCGGTGCGCAATGCGCACTGGCGCGCGCTCGGCATTCCGGAAGAGGATTGCGAGAAGCCCAAGATCGCCGTCGTCAACAGTTCGTCGGAGTTGGCCGCCTGCTTCAGCCACCTCGACCGCGTGGCGGGGGAGATAAAGGCCGCGATCCGCGCCGCGGGCGGCATTCCCTTCGAGATTCGCACTGCCGCACCCAGCGACTTCATCACCGGCGCCGGTGCGCGCGGCGCCTACATGCTCGGCGCGCGCGACCTGGTCACCAACGACATCGAGGTGGCAGTCGAAGGCGCACAGCTCGACGGCATGGTGTGCCTCACCTCCTGCGACAAGACGGTGCCCGGCCAGCTCATGGCTGCGGCGCGGCTCAACATTCCGACGCTGCTGGTGCCCTGCGGCTACCAGCCCAGCGGCGAGTACCGCGGCAGGCACATGGACATCGAGGAGGTGTTCATCGGCGCGATGCATGCCGTCACGGGGAACCTGCCGGTGGAAGAACTCGTGGGCATGAGCCGTGAGGCGATCCGCGGGCCGGGCGTGTGCTCGGGCCTGGGCACCGCGAACTCGATGCACATCGTCTGCGAAGCGCTCGGCATGGCCTTGCCCGGCAGTGCACCGGTGGCCGCGCTGAGCGAGAAGATGATGGCCGACGTGCGCGCGGCCGGCACACGCATCGTGCAGATGGTGTGGGACGACCTGAAGCCGCGCGACATCCTTTCGCATGGCGCTTTCGTCAACGCGGTGCGTGCGGTGCTTTCAGTCGGCGGCTCGCTCAACACGGCGAAGCACTTGCAAGCGGTGTCGACCGAAGGAGAGTGCGGCGTCGACGTGTACGGCCTTTTCGAAAGCCTCGGCCCCACGACGCCGGTGCTGGCCGGCGTGCGGCCCATCGGCGAGCATTCCATCGAGGCCTTCGAGGCGGCAGGTGGTTGCCGCGCGCTGATGAAGCAGCTCGAGCCCTTGCTCGATACCAGCGCGCTGACGGTCACCGGCGGCACCGTGGCCGAGAACCTGCGCAATGCCGAAGTGGCCGATGCCGAAGTGATCCGCCCCATCGACCGCCCCGTCGCACTGCTGCCGGCCATCGTGCTGCTGCGCGGCAACCTCGCGCCCGAGTCCGGGCTCATCAAGACCGGCATCGCCGAGCGCAAGGTGCGGCGCTTCACCGGGCCGGCCGTGTGCTTCTGGACTTCGGACGCGGCCATCGCCGCGCTGAAGAAGGGCGAGATCGTGCCCGGCCAGGTGGTCGTGATGCGCGGCGCCGGCGCCTGCGGCGGCCCGGCCATGGGTGGCGGCGCATCGCGCGTGGTCTTCGCTGTGGATGGAGCGGGCCTCGGCGACCAGGTCGCGCTGCTCACCGACGGGCATCTCTCGGGCCTCGTCTGCAAGGGGCTCGTGGTGGCCGAGGTCTCGCCCGAAGCCGCGCTAGGCGGACCGCTCGGGCTGGTGCGCGACGGCGACGTGATCACCATCGATCTCGACGCGCGCCGCCTCGACATCGCGCTGACCGACGCCGAACTCCAGGCCCGCCGCGCCGACTGGCAGGCGCCGCCGCCGGCCTTCGACACCGGCTGGCTGCAGCAGTACCGGCGCAACGTGAGCCCGCTCTCCAAGGGCGCAGTGCTCGTGCGCACCGAACGCCCCGAGCCCTCGAGCTAGACCTTTTTCACCCCGGCCTTCGCCAACCGGTGCGAACCCCCGTTCGCACCCGGTGGCAGCCCTGCGCGCGATTCCAGAGTTTTTCAACCGAAGAGAAGAAGCAGGAGACAAAAAACCATGAAGAGATTTTTGATGTGGTCGGCATTGGGGCTGGCAAGCAGCGGCGCGGCGCATGCGCAATCCAGCGTCACCGTGTTCGGCGTGGTGGACCTCGGCATCCAGTACACGAGCGGCGCCGGTGGCGGCTCGGTCAAGGCTCTGTCGAACGGCGGGCTCTCGACCAGCCGGCTCGGATTTCGCGGCACAGAAGACCTGGGCGGCGGCCTGCGCGCGGGCTTCTGGCTCGAAGGCAGCCTGAACCCCGACAACGGCACAGGCCGGCCGAGCAACAGCAACAACCAGACGAGCGGCGCGGGCGCGGCGGGGCCCATAACCTTCGACCGCATGTCCTTCGTGAGCCTCTCGTCAGACACACTGGGCGAAGTGCGGCTGGGCCACGACTTCATTCCCACGCACTACAACAGCATCTACTTCGACCCCTTCAACGCCAATGGCGTGGCGCGCGCGGGCAACCTCACCTTCGCGGGCGCGGGCACCGGGCCGTTGCCCACGGCCATCACCGGCAGCAACACGGTGAGCTACTGGCTGCCGCCCAACATCGGCGGCTTCTATGGCATGGCGATGGTCGGCACCGGCGAGAACGACTCCACCGTGGCGAACCGCGACGACGGCAACTTCGCCGGCGCGCGCTTCGGCTTCGCCTCGGGCGCGTTCGACATCGCGGCGGCCGTCACGCGCTCGCACTTCGACGCCACCGCCACCATCGGCAACTACACGCACGCCAACATCGGTGGCTCGTGGGACGCGGGCTTTGCGAAGTTCTTCGCGCTCTACAACAAGGTGACGGTGAAGCTCGCGGGCGGCACGGTGCGCAAGAACACCACGGAGATCGGCGCGCACATTCCGGCCTTCGAGGTCGGCCGCATCCGCATCAGCTACGCCTATCTCGATGACCGCAGCGACGAGAGCCTGCGCAACGCCAACGGCATGCCGCGCAACCGCGACGACGCGCGGCAGTTCGGCATCGGCTACGTGCACAACCTCTCCAAGCGCACCGCGCTCTACGGCACCTATGCGCGGTTGATGAACAGCGGACAGGCGCGCTATGTGGTCAGCGGCGGCGTTGCACCCGGGGCCGGGCAGCGCTCGTCGGGGTGGGAATTCGGTGTGCGGCATCTCTTCTGAACCAAGGAGCCTTTCATGCGACGCAGAACCCTGACCATGGCGGTGCTCCCGGCTCTTGCGGCCGCGATGCCGCCCGGCGCGGCGGCCTGGAGCGCCGACGCGTATCCGAACAAGCCGCTGCGGCTGATCGTCGGCTTCGCGCCCGGCGGCGGCGCTGACGTGCTCACGCGCATCATCGCGGAGGGGCTGTCGAAGCAACTCGGCCAGCAGGTGATCGTGGAGAACCGGCCCGGCGCCGACGGCGTGCTCGCGGCGCAGGCCACCTCGTCGGCCAAGCCCGATGGCTACACGCTGCTGATGGGCACCAACACCGCGATGGTGGCGGCGCCCACGCTGCGGCCGACGCCGCCCTACGACCCGTTCAAGGCTTTCACGCCGATCAGCTCGGCCGGGCAGTTCTCGATGTTCCTCGTGGTGCCGACGAGCCTGCCGGTGAAGAGCGTGAATGAACTGCTGGCAATGGTCTCGGCCAAGCCGGGTGCCTACAACTCGGCATCGAGCAACAGTGCTTCGGAACTCGCGATGCTGCAACTGCTGGGCGACCGCAAGGTGGTCAACGCGCGCTACAAGGGCGACATGCAGGCCATGACCGACCTGCTGGGCGGGCAGATCCAGATGATGTTCACCACCGGCACGTTGGCACCGGGCTTCGTGAAGGAAGGGCGCATCCGCGCGCTGGTGACGCTGCTGCCGCAGCGCCGCGGCCTGCTGCCCGATGTGCCGACCGGCGGCGAGCTGGGGCTGGGCAAGCTCACCATCACGCCATGGGCCGGCTTCTTCGGGCCGCCGGGCCTGCCGCAGGCGATTACCGACAGGCTCTCGCTGGAGCTGCAGAACACGCTCAAGCGGCCCGACGTGCATGCCCAGCTGGTGCAGCAGGGCTTCGAGGGCTACGGCATGAGTCCCGCGAAGTTCGCCGAGTTCTTCCGCACGCAGTACGACGCCTTCGGCGCCACCGTGCGGGAGCACAACGTCAAGTTCGAATAGCGGCGGCCTCGCGGCGCCAGAAGGCCGCATCGGGAAAAGTGCCCGCGCCGGCCGCGGCGTTGTCCGCCATGTGCTCGCTGCGGCTGGTGCCGGGAATCGTGCAGGTCACGGCCGGGTGGCTCAGCACGAACTTCAGCAGCACTTGCGCCCAGCTCGTGCAGCCGATCTCGCCAGCCCACGCGGGCAGCGGCTTGTCGCGCAGACGGCGCAGCAGGCCACCGCCGCCGAAAGGCATGTTGACGATCACCGCCACGCCGCGCTCGGCCGCCAGCGGCAGCAGGCGCTGCTCGGCGTCGCGCGCGTCGAGCGAATAGTTGATCTGCAGAAAGTCGAGCTTCTCGGCGCGCAGCACGGCCTCGACCTCGTCGTAGGCCGAGGGCGTGTAGTGCGTGATGCCGATGTAGCGCACGCGGCCTTTTTCTTTCCAGCCGCGCAGCGTGGCGAGGTGCGTGCGCCAGTCGAGGAGGTTGTGCACCTGCATCAAGTCCATGCGCTGCGTGCGCAGCCGCGCGAACGATTGCTCCATCTGCTCGATGCCGGCCTCGCGGCCCGAGGTCCAGACCTTGGTAGCGAGGAAGACCTTGTCGCGCTGCTTCGCTGCGGCCAGCAGTTCGCCGGTGGTTTCTTCGGAGCGGCCGTACATCGGCGAGCTGTCGATCACCGTGCCGCCGGCTGTGAACAGGGCGTCGAGCACGCCGGGCAGGCGCTTGTATTCCTCGCTGCCGGGGCGCTGGTCGAAGCCGATCCAGGTGCCGCAGCCGATCACGGGCAGGGCCTCCTGGGTGGAGGGGATGGGGCGGGTGTTCATGGCGGACTTGCTCTGCGGTTGTGCGGAGGCGGGGAGCGCGGCGCTTGCGCACAGCGCGGCGCCCAGGCGCAGCAGTTCGGCGCGGGTGAGAGGGAAATCCTTCGAGGGCGGCATCGGCGGCCAGTATCCGACGATGGGGGGCAAAAAGAGAAAAACGGCTTTCTTGTTGTGGCCCATGAAATACTGTATAAAAATACAGTTAACAGTCTTCACCATGGGCCTTCCTTTCCTCGACTCCTTTTCCGCTGCCGCAGGCCGTGGCGTCTGGCATGCCGACGAGCTCGGCCTGGCCGACGCACAGGTCGTCGCCACCGGCCACGCTGCGCTCGATGCGCAGTTGCCGGGCGGCGGCTGGCCGGTCGGGGCGATGACGGAGCTGCTGCAGGTCGTGCCCGAAGCCCATGTCTGGCGGCTGCTGCTGCCCGCACTGGGGCAGGCGGTGCAGGCGCGGGGCGGGCCGGTGGTGCTGATCGGCGCGCCTTATGAGCCTTGCGGACCCTCGCTCGCGGCGCAGGGGCTGCCGGTGGAGGCCCTGATGTGGGTCAGGAGCGAGGCCCCGGCCGCGCGGCTGTGGGCCTGCGAGCAGGCACTGCGCTGCGCGGACATCGCCGCCGTCGTGGCCTGGCTGCCGCAGGCGCGGGTGGGCGAGCTGCGGCGGCTGCAGCTGGCGGCCGCGCAGCACGAGGTGCTGCTGTTCGTGTGCCGGCCCGAATCGGTCGCGTTGTCTGCCTCGCCCGCGCGGCTGCGCATTCGCGCCGGGCGCTGCGAAGCGGATGCGTCGCAGATCGAGCTGCACATCCTCAAGCGCCGTGGCCCGCCGCTGGCTACGCCGGTGATGCTCCCGGCGCGCAACGAACGCATGATCGCATTGCTGGCCGCTGCCCGCCTTCGCCGCAAGCTGCGTCTGCAGCAACTGGGCACGGTGCCGGCCGGGGATTCGGCAACCTCGGCGACCGTGGTGCGCATCGACGCGTGGAAAGGAGGCCCGGATGCACTGGATCGCCTTGCGGTGGTCGCTTGACGCCGACTCGCCCGACGCTCCTGTCTTGCACACGCCCGAAGCGCTGGGCTGGTGGGCGCTGCGGTACACGCCGCACGTTGCCTGGCAAGACGAGGCGCTGATGCTCGAAGTCTCCGCCTGCGAGCGCCTGTGGGGCGGGCGGCTGCAGCTGATGCGCCAGTTGCTGGCCGACAACCCCGCGCCCGACGTTCACATGCAGGGTGCGCAGGGCGCCACGAGCCTGATCGCGCTGGCCCGGCTGCGCCTGTTCGTGCGACAGGAAAAGCGGCCGCAGGACGTGCCGGCCGGGCTGCCGCTCGATACGCTGAGCGCCGCGCGCGAACACCTCGACCTGCTCGCGCGCCTGGGTTGCCGCACCTGGGGCGAGGTGGCGGCACTGCCGCGCGGTGGCCTCACGCGGCGCTTCGGCGCGGGGTTGCGCGAGGCACTCGACGCCGCATGGGGCCTGCGCCCCGAAAGCCATGCCTGGCTCACGCTGCCCGATGTGTTCGAGCAGAAGCTGGAGCTGCCCGCGCTGGCCGAGACCGCGCCCGAACTCATGTGGTCGGCCAACCGGCTGCTGTCGGCCCTGCAGATCTGGCTGCGTGCCCGCCAGCGTGGCGCACGCGCGCTCGAACTGGAGTGGACGCTCGACCTCAAGCGCTTCAACGGCGTGAACCTGCCGCCGCACCAGCAGGTCACCGTGCGCACGGCCGAGCCCACGCAGGACATGGCGCACCTGCGCCGCCTGCTGTCCGAAAAACTGGCCCTCACCACGCTGGCCGCGCCCGCGAGTTGGCTCAGGCTGCGCACGCTCGAAACCGATCCGTGGGCCGGCGCCAGCACCAGCTTTCTGCCGGAAGACAACCGCAAGGGCGACAGGCTGCACGAGATGGTCGAGCGGCTCAGCGTGCGGCTCGGAGCGCAGCAGGTGGTGGTGCCGTCGGCACAGGCCGACCACCGGCCCGAACGCAAGCAGGCATGGCGGCCCGCGCTGCAGAAAGAAAAGGAGAAGGCGCCCGGCGACAAGGTTCGCAAGGAGGCAAAGGCTGCCAGGGCCGCGGCTTCGCAGCCCGATGCCATCTACCCGCCATGGCTGCTGCCCGAACCGCTGCTGCTCGAAATGGACGGTGAGCGCCCGTGCTATCGCGGCCCGCTGAGCAGGCTGATCGGGCCGCAGCGTGTCGAGACGGGCTGGTGGGGCGACAAGGAAGACGGCGGCCAGCCCGCGATGCGCGACTACTACGTCGCGGAAAGCCCCGAGGCCGGGCTGGTTTGGATCTTTCGCGAGCGGCCTGCCGCGCGCTTTTCTTCCGGCGAGGTGCGCTGGTATCTGCAGGGGTTCTATGCCTGACCTGAGCGGCAAGCAACTGCGCGGGCGCAACTCGGCCAAGGTGCATGCGCTGCCGTTGCCGCTGCGCAAAAAAGCCGCGCCGACGCTGCCGGACTATGCCGAGCTGCATTGCCTGACCAACTTCAGTTTCCAGCGGGGAGCCTCGACGCCGGAGCAGATGGTGGAGCGGGCCTACCAGCTTGGCTATACCGCGCTCGCCATTACCGACGAATGCTCGGTGGCGGGCATCGTGCGGGCCCATGTGGCCTTGCGCGACCTGCCGGCGAAGCTGGCCGAGCATGAGCGCGAGCATCCCGACGAGCCGGAGATTCCGCGCAATTCTGCTTTTCGCCTGCTGTTCGGCAGCGAGTTCCGGTTCGAGCGCTTCAAGCTCGTGGTGATCGCGAACGACACCGAGGGTTGGGGCAACCTGTGCGAGTTCATCACCGCCGCGCGCAACACCGAGCTGCCCAAGGGCGAGTACCGCGTGAGCTGGGAAGACAGCGACGTGGCCTCGCTGCAGCACTGCCAGATTCTTTTCGTGCCGCAGCGCAACCCCGGCGGTGCGATGGATGTCGCAACGCTGCACGAAGACCTGATGGCCGCCAAGGCGCTGTACGGCGAAAACCTCTGGCTGGCCGTGGAACTGTTCAACGAACTCGACGACGACCTCTGGTTCGTCACGCTGATGCAGGCGGGCGAGGAGGCAGGCGTGCCGCTCGTGGCCGCCGGTGACGTGCGCATGGACGTGCGTTCGCAGAAACCGTTGCACGACGTGCTGACGGCCGTGCGCGAGGGCAAGACCGTGGCCGAGTGCGGCTTTGCGTTGCAGTCGAATGCCGAGCGGCATCTGCGGCCGCGTATGCGGCTGGCGGAACTTTATTTTCAGGAGATGCTGACGAACACGCTGGTGGTGGCCGGGCGATGCAGGTTCGACCCTGAAGTGATCCGCGAGAACTACAAGTACCCGTTGGAAAGCGTGGGCAGCCATGAGACGCCAGCGCAGACGCTGGTGCGAAAGACGTGGGAGGGGGCGCAGGTTCGTTATCCGCAGGGCGTGCCCGACGTGGTGCGGGCTCAAGTGCAGAAAGAGCTCGATCTCATCCTCGAACTCGAATACGAGATGTTCTTTCTCACGGTGGAAGATATCGTGCGCTTCGCCCGCTCGCAGGACATCCTCTGCCAGGGCCGTGGTTCGTCGGCCAATTCGGCAGTCTGCTACTGCCTGGGCATCACCGCGATCAACCCCGAAAAGGGACATCTGCTGTTCGAACGCTTCCTGAGCCGCCATCGCCGCGAGCCGCCCGACATCGACGTCGACTTCGAGCACCAGCGGCGCGAGGAAGTCATTCAGTACATCTACGACAAATACGGCCGCGACCGTGCCGCTATCGCCGCTGTCGTCATCTGCTATCGCGCACGCAGCGCGTTGCGCGACGTGGGCAAGGCCATCGGCATCGACGAGCGGCTGATCGATGAATTCGCGAAAGACCATTACTGGTTCGACGAGACAGTGCTCGGTGAGCAACTGCGCCAGGCGTCGGCGCGCGTCGGTGTCGAGGAGGACGAACTCAAGCTGATGCACTGGATCGAGATGACGCAGCGGCTCAAGGGCTTTCCGCGCCACCTGAGCCAGCACGTGGGAGGCTTCGTGCTCACGCACACGAAGCTCACGCGGCTGGTGCCGGTCGAGAAGGCGTCGATGAAAGACCGCTCCGTCATCCAGTGGGAAAAAGACGATCTCGAAGCGATGGGCATGCTCAAGGTCGACGTGCTGGCGCTCGGCATGCTCAGCGCGATCCGCCGGGGGCTCGCTCACATGAATCGCTGGCGGGGTTCGATGCTGGAGATGCACCAGATACCGAGCGACGACCAGAAGGTGTTCGACATGATCTGCGACGCCGACACCATCGGCGTGTTCCAGATCGAGAGCCGGGCGCAGATGTCGATGCTGCCGCGCCTGAAGCCGCGCACGTACGAAGACCTGGTGATCGAGGTTGCCATCGTGCGGCCTGGGCCCATACAAGGCGGCATGGTGCATCCGTATCTCAAGCAGCGGGAGCGCAAGCGCAACAACCTGCCTATCCACTATGAGAAGGAAGAGCTGCGCCCTGCGTTGGAGCGAACGCTGGGCATTCCGATCTTCCAGGAGCAGGTGATGCAGATCGCCATGATCGCGGCCAAGTTCACGGCCGACGAGGCCGATCAACTGCGGCGCGCCATGGCGGCATGGAAGCGCAAAGGCGGTCTCGACAAATTCCACGACAAGCTCGTGAAGGGCATGGTCCACAACAAATACCCCGAAGCATTCGCCGAAGCCATCTTCAAGCAGGTCATGGGCTTCGGCGACTACGGCTTCCCCGAAAGCCACGCCGCCAGCTTTGCGCTGCTGGTAACGGTGAGCAGTTGGCTCAAGAACTACGAGCCGGCCTGCTTCCTCGCCGCGCTGCTCGATTCGCAGCCGATGGGCTTCTACAGCCCGTCGCAGCTCGTTCAGGACGCACGTCGCCATGGCGTCGAGGTGCGCCCGGTCGACGTCACGCGCAGCGAACTCGACACCACGCTCGAAGCTCGCGCCCCCGATGCGCTGCATTCTCCAGGCATCGATCCACGCTACATCGACCGCCTCGGCAACGAGAACCAGCCCGCGGTGCGGTTGGGCCTGAACCGCATCTCGAGCCTCAGCAAGGGAGGCGCTGAGCGCCTGCTCAAAGCACGCGACCAATCGCCCTTCACGAGCACCGAAGACCTCGCCCTGCGCGCCGAGCTCGACGGCAAGGACATGGCCGCGCTGGCCGCGGCCGATGCGCTGATCTCGCTCTCGGGCCATCGGCGCCAACAGGTGTGGGACGCCACCGCGCAGCACCGGTCGCCGGCTCTGCTGCGGGGCGTGCCGATCAACGAGCAGGCGCTGCTGCTGCCGGCCGCGCCCGAGGGCGAGGAGATCGTCGGCGACTACGCGGCGCTTGGCCTCACGCTGCGCCGCCATCCGCTCGCGCTGCTGCGCCCGCGCCTTGTGCGCATGAAGCTCATGAGCGCGGCCGAACTGCGTTCGCTGCCCAGCGGCCAGACCGCGCGCGCCTGCGGCATCGTCAAGGGACGGCAGCGCCCACAGACCGCCAACGGCACCATCTTCGTCACGCTGGAGGACGAGACGGGCAACGTCAACGTCATCGTCTGGAGCCATGTCATCGAGGCATGGCGCGAGCCGCTGCTCAAGTCGCACCTGCTCGCGGTGCAGGGCACATGGCAGCGCGACGACGACAGCGGCGGCAAGGTGCAGCACCTGATCGCCACGGGCTTCAAAGACCTGACGCCGCTCATGGGCCGGCTCGCGCAGAGCAACACCAGCCGCGACTTTCATTGATGCGAGAAGGGAAGGACCGAATGCAACCGATCGTTCCATGCCTCGCGCCTTCCACCGCTTTTCGCTAACCTGTTTCCGCCATGTCCGCACTTGCCGTTCTCGCCCCCATCGTCGCCACGCCCATCGGGCCGCCGCCACCAGCGCCCGATGTGCCCGTGCCACCACCGCCGCCACCCATGCCACCGCCGGAGGGCGACCCGCCTCTGGTTGTGCCGCCCGTGACCGACCCCGGGTTTCCGCCACCGGTGGTGGAGCCTCCGCCACCGATGCAGACGGCGGTGCCGTTCGGCAAGCCGCATGCGCGGCGCCTGCGCGAGATCTACCGTTCGGCCGGCTGGCCATGCTGCGACACCATCGAGGTCGAATTGCTCGCCGGTGGTTATCTGGAACGCGTACGCACGGTGCACGGCCACGAGACGCTGCGCGTGACCGACACCGGCATCGCACGCATCGCCACCACGCTCACCATCAATCGCGCCGCGCTGTCGCCGCACGAAGCCCTGGTGGAGCGCGTGGCGCGCGAGATGACGCGCGGCGGCCGCATCGCATGGCGCGGCCTGGGCCTGCGGGCCCGCCTGCCGCCGCTGGAAGAAGGCGGCAAGCCGCGCTGGTGCGTTGCGCGGCCCGATGTGTTCTCCATCCGCAATACCAGCGTGGAGGCTTACGCGCACCCCATCGTGCATGAGGTGAAGGTGAGCCGCGCCGACCTGCTGGGCGACCTGCGCAAGCCCGACAAGCGCGCGGCGTACCTCGACCTGGGCGGCGAGTGCTGGTACGTGCTGGGCAACGACGCCAAAGGCCGCTGCATCGCCAAGCCCGAAGAGGTGCCAGCCGAATGCGGTGTGATGGTGCTGGAGGGCGAACGCCTCGTGGTCGCGCGTGCGGCCGTGCATCGCGCGTTCGATCGCATTCCGTTTGCTGTGTGGCTCGCGCTGGCCAAGGCGCAGCCGCTTGCCGGATTCGAGGACGACGTGCAGGACATGCTGATCTGACGATCAGGTGATGTCGTCGTAGCCCCGGTGCGCGATGGCGACGACGTCGCCGGGCAGGAACTGGCTCTGCATCTGGCGCAGGCCTTCTTCGCGATCTTCCGCGCTGGCCGTGGCGTCGAACATCTGGTCGCAGAATTCGAGCACGTCTTTCGCGATGCGTTCGTAGCGGTAGTAGGCGAGGGCGACGAGGTCGATGTCCTTCGATCCGTAGCCTTCGTAGAACGGCGCTTCTTCCTGCGGCTGGTTCCACACGTGGCCGACGCCACCGCCGATGAACATCAGGTCGCGCTCCTTCGGGGCGAGGATGAGCGTGTCCCAGTCGACGATGGAAATGCGGTCGTTGTCGCCGACGAGAACATTGCCCGCGTGCAGGTCGGAGTGGCACAGCACCAGCTGCGGCGGGCGTTCGAGCAGGATGGAGGCGAGCTGTTCACTGCGGTAGACGACGGTGTCGATCTCTTCCGCATGTTCCTCCCAGAAGGCGAGGAAGCGCTTGACGATGTCGTCGCCCTTCACGCCGTTGATGAAGCGGCGCTGGTAGCGGCGGACGCCTTCGCGCCAGTGGTGGGCGTAGTGCTCTTTAGGAAGACCGGCCGACAGCGCTTCGGGTAGTTCGGTGCGATGGATCGCGCCCAATGCAGCGCCGAGCGTGGTCCATTGCCGGTTCGTCAATGCGCGCTCGAAACCGTTCTGGCCATCGAAGAAGGGATAGAGCGCCCAATCGAAGCCGTGGCTTTGCGCGGTCAACTGCTGATTCGTTGTAGGCAGCGGCGCCATCACGGCTTCGATGCCTTGCTCGTGGTGAAGGAAGGCTGGGACTGCGACGACCGGCTGGTCGAAATCGCCTCTGCGCAGCTTGAGGAAATACGCGGCGCTGTCACTCGCATTGATGCGAAAGACGGCCGAGTTCACATCCGCGCCGATGGGCAGGAATTCGATGCGGGCGTCGTGCAGGCCGTAGGCATCGGCGAGGTATTGCGCGATGGTTTCGCGCGACAGGTCGGGGGGCGTCAGCATGCGGCCACTGTAGCGCCGGACGAATGCCGCACCTCAGTGCAGAGGATAGGAGCCCAGGGGTTCGTGGCGAAACGGATACGTGAAGTGCGAGCGGACCAGTCGGAACTCTGTTGCGGTCCAGCGAATGGGCTTCAGGGAAGTAGGCCTTGCTGCGCGTTCAGCGTCCCGCGCGATCGTGACGTGCGGCGTCCATCCGCGGACATGGACATCGAGGGAAAAGCCGGCCCGCAGCAGCGCACGGCTGATGTCGTACTGAAGGCATCGCAATCCCTCGTGTTCCGACGGTTGCACTACCGAAGCGTCGTTGGACCATGTGCAGGAGCGGTCGAGCGTGAGTTGCAGTGGCTGCATCGACACTTCGGCGAGCGCGGCGCGCAGGCGTTGTTCGGCATTGCCCTGCTGATCGTCGAGGTACTGGAGCGTCAGGTGCAGGCGCTCTTCGGGCGGAAAGGAGCAGCCTCTGGGCCACCACCAGTTCTTGCGGTGCGCCTCTATTTCAGCTTGCACTTCCCTGGCGGGAAAAAGCCCGACGAGAAGCTTATTGAACTCGGCCATCGGGCGCTTCTTCAGGATTCAGGCGGCCACCAGCTCTCGGCCGTCGTGCGGATGACGCGCGCTGCCTGCACGCGAATGTCCCCCTTGTCGCGGGTCACCTTGAATGGCCAGGTGGAGATCCGGCCTGTGTGGGAGCGGGGCTGCAACTGGTGCAGCCTGGAGAAAAAAAGAACCTGCGCCGTGGGCGCAGGGGGATTGGCGGTGGTCATCGGCGTCGCCTCGAAGTTGTTCTTGGAGACGACGAATTTTAGAGAAATACTGTATTTATGTACAGTATTTTCAGGGTCGGGCAGGCGTGCCCAGCAGGGCATCCAGATCGACGGCCGCCGCCATGGCCTTGTAACCCGCATCGCCCGGATGCAGGTGGTCACCCGAGTCCATCGACGCCTTCAGCCGTGAGGGCCGGGCCGGGTCGCGCAGCACGGCGTCGAAGTCGACCACGGCGTCGAATGCACCGCCTTCGCGGATCCAGCGGTTCACGGCCTGGCGTACCTTGTCCTTCTCTGGCGAATAGTGGCCTTCGAGCGGCGTGCCTTCCAGCGCACGTTCGGTCGGTGCGATGGTGCCGGCCATGATGCGCACGTTGTGGGCGCGAGCCATCTCCGCCAGCTGCCGCAGGCCCTGGATGACGGCTTCCGCGCGCACGGCGGGTTCGTTCGGTGCGAACGGGCCGCCGGGCCAGCCGATGTCGTTGGTGCCCAGCAGCACGATCATGGCGCGCACGCCCGGCTGGGCGAACACGTCGCGGCCCGCGCGCTCCAGGCCGGCGCGGCCCATGCCGTCCTTCAGCAGGCGGCCGCCGGAGATGCCGGCGTTGAGCACCGCGACATTGCGCCCCACCAGCCGCTCGGCCAGTGCATCGGGCCAGCGGGTGTTCGCGCCGGGCGTGGAACCGTTGCCGTCGGTCAGCGAATCGCCGAGGGTGACGACGGTGGTTGGTGGCCTGGGTGTCTCGACGATCAGGCCGCTGACGTAGACGCGGGTGCTCCATTGCGTTGCCGTTGTCGGCAGGCGCGCGGCGCCGGTCAGGTCGCCATCGGCCACGTAGGCGATCTGCCGCGCATCGAAGTGAAAGCCTGCGGGCTGGCTGGGTCGCGGCAGATAGAGAGACACAGCAACTTCGCCGAGAGCGGGCATGGCGATGTCCACCGGGTCGCTGACCAACCGCGCGCCGGGCGGGATGGTGACGTCGGCCTGCCCGCCGAAGCGCAGCGGCCGGTCGCTGCCCTCGAAGACAGCCGAGCCTTCGGCATGCCGGGCCACGCGCGCCGCACCGATGTACAGCGGCGCCACCCCGCCTTCGTTGCTGATAACCACGCGCAGCCGCGACCCGCCAATACTCAGCCGCGTCACCTGGCGCACGGTCTGCCGGTTGAACTGGAAGGGCAGGCCGGTGGGCAGCACGAAGTCGCCGGTCCAGATCGGCTGCGTGCTGGCCATCCAGCTGGGGCTCCAGTAGGCCGCCGGTTCTGCTATTGAAGTTGCGGCTGCGGCGGCCAGGGTGAGCGCGAGGGCGCCGTTGCGCAGGATCGAGGCGAGTGTCGGTGTGGTCACGAGAGGTCCTTGAATGAAAGCTGAAGCAAGGCCCTGACTTTCTTCCATGCGCATTCAGATGGGTAGACGGCAGAATGGCATCCAGACCATTCCAAAGGCGAATACATCATGGACACCCTGCGCGCCCTCGAAGCCTTCGTGCACAGCGTGGAGCTGGGCAGCCTGTCTGGCGCGGCCCGCGCACTCGACACCACGCAGCCCACCATCAGCAAGCTGGTCGCGGGGCTGGAGCGATCGCTCGGCGTGCGCCTGCTGCGGCGCACCGCGGCAGGCCTGAGCCTGACCGAGGAAGGCCAGCGCTTTCACGAGCGCGCACGGCGAGTGCTGGAGGACTACGGCGACGCAGTGTCCGATGTGCGCGAAGGCATCCAGCAGCCGCGCGGCCTGCTGCGCATGAGCGCGCCGGTGACCATGGGCCAGCGGCATCTCAACGCGATGGCGGTGGAGTTTCTGGGCCTGTACCCGGACATCGAACTGGAGCTGGTGCTCGACGACCGCTTCGTCGATCCGCTGGAGGAGCGCATCGACGTCTCACTGCGCGTCGGCGGCGCCTTGCCGCCCGACCTCGTCGCCCGCCACCTGGGCACGTGGCCGCGCGTGCTGGTCGCCTCGCCGGACTACATCGCGGCACGCGGCAAGCCGCGCAAGCCTCAGGACCTGCTGGCGCACGATTACCTGCGCTATGCGGCGGGCGACGACGGCGTGCTGCTTCAAGGCCCCGATGGCCCCGTCACCGTGCCGGTGCGCAGCCGCTATCGGGTGAACAACGCGGTGGCTCTGCTCGACAGTGTGCTCGGCGGCGCCGGCATCTCGCTGCAGCCCACCTGGATGGTGGCCGACCTGCTCGCACAAGGCCGGCTGGTGCGGGTGCTCAGTCGCCACACTGGCCCGGCGCAGGAGGTGCACCTGCTGTATGCCCCGCGCCGCCACCAGCCGCTGCGCGTGCGCGTGCTGGTGGACTTCCTGGCCGAGCGGGTGGCGAAGCTGCCGGGCGCCTCCCGCCCGGTTACGCGCTAGTTCAGCGGCAGCCGCAAGAAGGTGCCCCGCAGCGCCTCCTGGCCCGCGCCCGGCTTGCTCCAGTCGCACACGCCGCTCGGGAAGATGGTCTGCAGGCGCGCCAGGTCGGCGCCGGCAATGGTCACCGAGTAGTCGGCCGCATTCACCGGCTTCAGCTGGCACTTGAGCACGTCGTTGACCAGCGGCGTGCCGGCAACGAGGCGCGGCGTGCTGAAGCGCGGGTACACCGCGTTGCAACTGGCCGCCGGATTGGTTGACGCGGCTTCGTCGATGCGCGTGCCGCTCGCGTCCCAGCAGGCATCGTTCGCGCCTGCGGGCTTGTTGCGCACCACCTTGTCGATGGACGGTGCCGCCGTGTCGGCGGCCATGTTGTCCAGCCACTTGTTGATGAGGTCGAGCGAGGCAGACATGTAGTCGACGGGCGACTTCGATCCCAGCGTCCAGATGATCTGGTTGTCGCTGCGGCCGTTGGCGCGCTGCAGGCGGGCCCGGATGATCAGGTCCTGCATCGTGTCGTGGATGTCGCCCACCGCATCGGCGTTACCGCGCTGCGTGATGATCGGAATGTTCGCAAGGCCCGGCCCCTTGAAGCTGTTCTTGAAGCCGCCCGCGTAGGTGAGCTTCAGCGCGTCGGGGTCCGCCACGGAGCGCGCGGCCTGCGTATTGCCGTCGCCGTCGTAGCCGCCGACCTTCTCGTTCAGGTCGAGAAACTCCGTCACCGAGATCGCGCCGCTGTTCAGCGCGGCCAGGCCGTACTGCACGCCGATGTTGTCGAGAGGGCGACGCGCCTCCTGCGTGCCGGCGCGCTTGCCGAGCAGGTTCACGTTGGTCTGGAACAGGTCGCAGCGGATGCCGGTGGGGTTGGTCGTGCGGTTGAACACGTTCGACACGTTGGCCGGTTCGAGAAAGCCGCAGCCCACCGTGTTGTCGGATTTGATGATGCTCGCGAAGGACAGGTCCCAGCTCGTGCAGGTGTTGGTGTTGAAGCCGTTCACCGCGTTCTGCTTGGCCGTGGTCCACGTGGCGGTGTCGAGCTTGTAGACGTTGTTGAGCAGCCGGCACTCCATCACCTCGGGCATCAGCGTCTCGGGGAAGGACACGATGGGCTGGATGCCGTCGAGCAGGCCCGGGTAGAGCTGCGCGATCAGGTACTGCTGGATGGCGCCGCCCGAGCCGCCGAAGCCGACCGTCCACTTGGGCACGGCGCCGAATTCCTCGATGACGTGCTCCTTCAGCATCATCAGCGTTTCGCCCTGCAGGTGTGGGTTGGCGTGCTGGTTGTTCCAGAGCTCGGTCGAGTTCATGAAGGCGAAGCCGCGCGAGAGCTGGATGTGGCCCACATCGCCGAGGATCGTCTCGATGGGATGCACGCCCTGGTTGTACTGAGCAGAGCCGCAGCAGTCGAAGTACACGACGAGCTTCTTGTTCCAGCCCGCGCCGGGCTTCCAGGTGGCGGGCGCGTCCTTGGAAGGGTTGTCGAGCACCGCGAGCCGGTACACGCCGCGGTTGATGGTGCCCGACTCCACACGCACGATGTAGGGCACCGTGGCGCCGTCGTTGGTGGTGGTCGTCACCAGGTCGGCCGGGCGCGGGCCCGTGGGGTCAGTCAGCGGCAGGAAGGTGTTGGCCTTGGTGCGGTAGTACCAGAGCACCTGCGTTGCGGCCGAGCAGTCGGCGTCGAGCGGCGAGCCCAGGCCGTTCTGCACCGTGCGGCATTCATAGGGCGAGATGTGCGGGCCCGACAGGATGGGCCCGGTGATGGGGTAGTTGACCAGCTTCGTCTCGGTGCGCTGCGCGGCGTTGTCGGCGTTGCTGACCACCAGCGTGTTGCTGCTGCCCGTGGTGCTGGAAGCATCCGTCGTGAGCCCGGTGACGAGGCCGCGCAGCACGCGGGCCGTGCTGTCGGCCACCGGCACCTGCGAGCTCACGTCCTTGCCGTTCAGGCTCACGCGCACCTTGTCCAGCGCCACGCCAACGGGCGCGGTGATCTCGATCAGCGAGTCGCCGCCGCTGACCATGTCGGGCGACGACGAGAGCGTCTTCACCTGGAACGCGGCTGGCGTCTGCGTCGCGGGCGGCGGGCTGGCGCCGGGAATGAACGAAAACCCCGATCCGCCGTCGGAGCCTCCGCCGCATCCTGCGACGAGCAGAGCTCCTGCCATTGCGAGACCCGCGGCAAGGGCGCGGGGCCGGCGCGGCCACGGAAAAACCCGCTTGTGCGGCCGACGGGGTGTAGCGAACATGGACGTCTCCTGTGTTGTATGTCTTGAAAGAATACGAATGGACGTTCCGGGGCGCGGTCGTTGCGACGACACATGACGCGCGAATTGCTACAGGTAATCCCTGATTCACCCAGCGAGCCTTTTTCTTCTTCGTCTTCCGCCGCGCAGGCGATGGAGGAGATGGTGCGGCGCTCGAAGTGGGCATCGGCCCTGTCGCCCGACGACCTGGAGCACGTGCTCGGCAGCATGCAGGAGCGGCAGGTTGCGCGCGGCGGCTGCATTGCGCGCGCCGGTGAGCAGGTCGAGCACTGGATGGCGCTGATCGACGGCTTCGCAAAGATGTCGGTCGCATCCGAAGACGGACGCGTTTCGACGCTCACGGGCGTGTCGGCCGGCGTGTGGTTCGGCGAAGGTTCGTTGTTCAAGCACGAGGCGCGCCGCTACGACGTGTTCGCGCTGCGACCCACGCGCGTGGCGCTGATGCCGCGCCGTACCTTCGAATGGCTGCGCGGCACCAGCGTGCCGTTCAACCACTACCTGCAGGAGCTGCTCAACGCGCGGCTCAGCCTCTTCATCGGCGCACTGGAGCATGAGCGCCTGCTCGACACCGACGCGCGCGTTGCGAACTGCCTGGCGAGCCTGTTCAACCCTGATCTGTATCCCGATGCACCGCGCTTCCTGGAAGTGGGGCAGACAGAGATCGGGTTGCTCGCGAACGTGTCGAGGCAGCGCGTGAATGTTGCGCTGCAGCGCTTTCAGGCGCTGGAGCTGATCCGCCTCGAAAAGCGCGGGCTGACGGTGCTCGACCTTGGCGGCTTGCGCAATTACAAGGCAGAAGGCATCTTGCCGCTGCGCCCGTCAGGTGCTGCGTAGCTGGCGCGTGCCGACTGGCGTGTCGGGGCCGGTGCGCACATTGCGTTCGATGAACTCGCGTGCAATGGCTTCCACGTTGGCCGGCGTCGGCGTGTTGAAGGACATGCGGTACTTCAGCAGCTTGCCGTTGCGCACCGCGAGGTAGGTGAACGAGTCGTAGGCCTTGGCGTCCTTTGCATGCACGAGGCGGAACGAGACGGTGCGGAAAGTCAGCCCTTCGATGCGCACGTCGCGGGTGGGGCCGATCCTGGCGCTTGCGTACATGCCCTGGGCGGTGGCTCGCTGCACCTCGGCGATGGTGCTCTTGAAGTGCTCGTCGAATTGCGGGTCGTCCACGCCTGGTTGCCAGGCGCGCTTCATGTCGTACACGTAGACATCGATCCAGCCGACGCTGCTTTCGAAGCGGTGGCTGTTGCCGAGGCCTGCATTCAGCGCCTCGTAAGACTTGGAGTTGATGTAGCGCCACTGCACGCCCGCGGGCGGCGCCGGAGCCGGTTCAGCGGCGGGCGGCGTTGCTGCCGTTGTTCCTGCGGCCGGTGCCGTGTTCGGTGCGCTCGCGCAGGCGCAGAGCAGGGCGGAGAGGAGCAGGGCGAACAGCAGTTTCATGGGCTGGTCCTGGAGTCGGGGGAAAAGGCAGGTCAGTCGAGGCGGAGCTCGAAGTAAGCCTCATCGGCTTCGCCGAGTGCGCGAAAGCCGGCGGTCTTGGCGGCTTCGTAGGCCTTGGCCCAGGTGGCGGCCAGCGCAAGCTCGTCTTTGCTGAGTTCGTCAGCGCTGGACTCGCTGGCATTCTCGAAAGCCTTCAGCGCGGCTTCGACGCTGTCGCCCAGCAGCTTGTCGAGTTCGCGGCGAAAGCGCGACTCCGCGGTGGCGATGACGTCGGCCGGGGCGTCGGGGAAATCGACCAGTTTCACGGTGTAACTCATGGCCGGGATGCTACGTGATTGCGCAGGCCGGATGGAGGCAGTTTTGCTACATCCGCCTTGGGCATCGCGTCGCATGTCATCTGAATCCTGGAGGGCGTGCGCGTAGTTCGAGCGCAATTCACGCCTCGCAAAGTCGAACCCGAGACGAGCACGTGATGCTTGCCGCCGCCGGTGGTGCCTCGGCACAAAGCTTGACCCGCGACGAAGTTGTGGCGCAATTGAGGGCTGCCCATTCCAGCGGACAACTCATCGCTCTGGCGGGCGAGGATTCAGGACCGGGATTTCTTGCAAGCCGTGGATTTGAAACGGCTTCTTGAGAATTTCCAGGATCGCGTCGGACCCTGAATTGGAGCGGGTGAAGGGAATCGAACCCTCGTATGAAGCTTGGGAAGCTGCCGTTCTACCATTGAACTACACCCGCATCTGGCAAGTCGCCGACTGCATGCCTGCGAGCGACGACAGGCGGGAGTATAGATGCATGTCCTTCGACCCAGGAGCCCCGACCGAGCATGAAACTCAAGCCCACCCAACTCGCCCTTCACATGTTCTTCGCCGCAGCAGCAAGCTCGGCCGCAGCCGGAACGATCGCATGTGTACCAGCCCACAACAGCGCAGGGCCGGCCCCCTGGATCCGCAGGATCTCGATCGACGAGCACTCTCGTACCGTCAACATGGACATCGTGCGCCAAAGGACGAAAGACACGGACACCATGGGCAAGATGCGGGCCGAGTTGCTGAGCATGGACGAGACCCAGGGCGGCGAGCCGGTCTACGTCTTCAATGCCATTCCCGCGGCAGGCGATGAAGTCACGAACCTCTTCAAGCTGTTCAAGGCGGGGGAGTGGCGTCTGATAAGTGCCGGGGTGACTTTCGTGGGCAAGGTGCCGGTGCTGCGGGCGGTCGATCCGGGCACGGTCTTCAATTGCAAACGGTCGGATATGGGGTAGTCCGGCAGCGGTCAGCGGCACTCATAAATTTTTTTCGCGCACTGCCTCTTTCGCAGGCATCGCGTTGCAGGCCACGCCAGGCAAGGCTTTCGAGCGATGCGCACACAGTTTTCCACAACGTTGTCCCCGTCAAGAAGGAACAACGTGTCATGGCCGTGTGGTATGGGCAAGTCAAGAGAAAAATGGGTAGCCCGAGGGTAGGCGCGTTCCGACAGACTTGAAGGCGGGCGCGGAGGAACATGGCTTGCACCGCACCCTTGCGGTAAGGAGCGTGAAATGACGTTCGACTTCTTGTTTCGCCCGAATCACACCGCGTACCTCCGGCGCGCGGCGGCACTTCTGGAAGAGGCGCAAATGGCGCGCATCGAGCATCAGGCGGCGGCAGAACATCACAGCGCCCTGGCCCGGATGTACGCCGAACGCGTCAGGCGCCTCGAGAACGAGCTCTATCGCCAGCCGCAGGCGGTGGCGCATGGGCTGGTGGCAGAAGGCACAGCGGAAGACCGGCCGCAGCTGTATTCGCTGGACGGAACCCGCAAGCCGGGGCTGACCTCGGCGAACTGAAAGCAGCGGTGGCCGGGCGTGGGCTCGGTCTGTGCGGCGTCGCGCCAAAAAAATACCCGCCGAAGCGGGTCCGAGTGACCCTGGTGGGCCGGCTCTAAGCACTGACAGAGAGCTCTTCTTTTATGCGGCCCTGTTGCGTGACAGCGTCGGTATGGTCTGTCGTCGCCCCGGGCGGTGGTGTCAGCCGGAAACAGGCAGTCGCCGTAGGACACTTATTAAAACGTGAACTATTTGGCAGTTTTGTGCGGTTGGCAGACCGCTGGCGCTCACCTGATCGGGCCCATCAATCTGAAGTGTCGGTCCTGTCCGACAAGGCGCCGGGGCATGAGGCCCTAGATTTTGCGGACTCGCTTCGAAGTGCGAGTTCTCTGTGCGTGACAGCACTCAAGAGGTTCAACCCAGCCCTGTGCTGGGTTTTTTTTGTGCGGCGCCGGCGGCAACCCGCGTGCCTATCGATCCATCCATCCCTCAGCGCAGGAACACGTGCTGCATGAACTGCCTGATCGGGTACTGGATCACCGCTTGCACCTTCGCCGGCAGTTCCAGCGGCCGCATCAGCATCTTGAGCGTGTTGCCGGGGCTCAGGTTCGTGCGGATGGTGCTGTTCATGTCCGCGCTCAACCGCTCCACGTAGGCCGTGTCGCTGGCGCGGCCAGGCGAGCGCGCCTTCACCACGTGGCGAATCGCGCAGTCGGCGTCTTCGCTCTTGAGTTCGAGCGTGCGGCGGCCGATGGTGCCCATCACGCGGAAGCGGCTCAGCTTTTCCTGCTCGCGGTAGCGGCGGAAGAAGCGGTAGAAGTGCTTGTAGTGGTTGACCTCGTCGGTCGCGATGCGGGTTGCCAGGTCTTGCAGCACGGGCTCATTGGTGCTGCGGGCCATGGCGCGGTAGTAGGTGGCGGTGCCGGTCTCGACCACGCAGCGGGCGGTCATTTCGAGGGCGCGAGTCGGCGCCAGCAGCTCTACCTTGCAGTAGGTCGCGTATTCCTCAAGGAAGCCCTGGTAGGCGGTGTCCCATTCGAACTCGGGCCACACATGGCGAACGTAGGCGCGCAGGGCCTTGCCGTGCTGCAGTTCTTCCTGTTCCCAGTGGTTCGACAGCCAGTCGGTGACTTCGTCGTCGCCCCGGAAGAAGTCGACCAGGTTCTGCGTGTAGAGGTCGGAGCCGCTTTCTATGAAGGAGGCAGACGTCACCATGTAGAAGAGATTCTCGTCCGGGCGTACCTTGTCGAGCGCGATGCGCGAGAAATCCAGGTCTTCGATCTGCCAGTGTTGTTCCGCCTCTTGGCTTGCCATGCGAACTCCTTGATCTTTTGTCCGTACAAGTACGGATGGCGCAGACCGTATTTGGTTCTCGTTTTTTGCGCCAAGTCACATATTAGCCGCGGAGTCCGGATCGTGCAGTTTTCCCGGTGCGGTCCGGTCCGGGTGCGGGCACCATGGCCAAACCTATAATCGTTTGTTCAAGCAAATCAAGCAGTTAGGCCGGTTCGCCGCAGTGGGTTCGACATGAGGGTCGCCATCGCCGCGCCGCCCTCGACAGAAGACGAATCCAAAGATGAGCCAGCCCACATTCACGGTCGCGGACATCCGCAAGACCTTTCTCGATTTCTTCGCCTCCAAGGGCCACACCGTCGTGGCCTCGAGCTCGCTGGTGCCGGGCAACGACCCGACGCTCATGTTCACCAACTCGGGCATGGTCCAGTTCAAGGACGTGTTCCTCGGTGAAGACAAGCGCAACTACGTGCGTGCAGCCTCGGTCCAGGCCTGCCTGCGCGCCGGCGGCAAGCACAACGACCTCGAGAACGTGGGCTACACCGCGCGCCACCACACTTTCTTCGAGATGCTGGGCAACTGGAGCTTCGGTGACTACTTCAAGCGCGAATCGCTCACCTGGGCCTTCGAACTGCTGACCAAGGTCTACAAGCTGCCGGCCGAGAAGCTCTGGGCCACGGTCTACATCGAGGACGACGAGGCCTACGACATCTGGACCAAGGAAATCGGCCTGCCGCCGGAACGTGTCGTGCGCATCGGCGACAACAAGGGCGGGCGCTACATGTCCGACAACTTCTGGATGATGGCCGACACGGGCCCGTGCGGTCCGTGCTCCGAAATCTTCTACGACCACGGCCCCGAAATCCCCGGTGGCCCGCCCGGCAGCCCGGACGAAGACGGCGACCGCTACATCGAGATCTGGAACAACGTGTTCATGCAGTTCGACATGCAGCCCGACGGCTCGGTCAAGAAACTGCCCGCACCCTGCGTCGACACCGGCATGGGCCTGGAGCGCCTGGCCGCGATCTTGCAGCACGTGCATAGCAACTACGAAATCGACATCTTCGACGCGCTCATCAAGGCCGCTGGCCGCGAGACCGGCACGCAAGACCTGGCCAACAACTCGCTCAAGGTGATCGCCGACCATATCCGCGCCACCTCGTTCCTGGTGGCCGACGGCGTGATCCCGTCGAACGAAGGCCGCGGCTACGTGCAGCGCCGCATCATCCGCCGCGCCATCCGCCACGGCTACAAGCTGGGCCAGAAGAAGCCCTTCTTCCACAAGCTGGTGCCCGACCTCGCGAAGCTGATGGGCGACGCATATCCGAAGCTCGTGGCCGACGAAAAGCGCATCATCGACACGCTGAAGGCCGAGGAAGAACGCTTCTTCGAAACGCTGGCCAACGGCATGGAAATTCTCGATGCGGCACTGGCCGGCGACGCCAAGGTGCTGCCGGGCGAAGTGGCCTTCAAGCTGCACGACACCTACGGCTTTCCGCTCGACCTGTCGGCCGACGTATGCCGCGAGCGCGGCGTGAGCGTCGACGAGGCGGGCTTCAATGCCGCCATGGAAAAGCAGAAGGCCGCGGGCCGCGCAGCCGGCAAGTTCAAGATGGACCGCAACGTCGAATACGCCGGCGCGGGCAACACCTTCACCGGCTACGACCACCTGGAAGAAAGCGCCAAGGTCGTGGCGCTGTACTTCGAAGGCGCGGCTGTTCAAGAGCTGAAGGAAGGCCAGAGCGGCATCGTCGTGCTCGACACCACGCCTTTCTATTCGGAGAGCGGCGGCCAGGTCGGCGACCAGGGCGTGCTCGTTGCCGAAGGCGTGCAGTTCGGCGTGGAAGACACACAGAAGATCAAGGCCGACGTGTTCGGCCACCACGGCACGCAGACCCAGGGCACGCTCAAGGTCGGCGACGCAGTCAAGGCCGCGGTCGACACCGCCCGCCGCGCCGCCACCATGCGCAACCACTCGGTCACCCACCTGATGCACAAGGCCCTGCGCGAAGTGCTGGGCGATCACGTGCAGCAGAAGGGCTCGCTGGTCGATGCCGACAAGACCCGCTTCGACTTCGCGCACAACGCACCCGTCACGCACGCGCAGATCCTCGAGATCGAGAAGCGCGTCAACGCCGAGATCCTCGCCAACTCCGAGACGCACGCCCGCGTGATGGACATGGAGTCGGCCCAGAAGACCGGCGCGATGATGCTGTTCGGCGAGAAGTACGGCGAGACCGTGCGCGTGCTCGACATCGGCACCAGCCGCGAGCTGTGCGGTGGCACCCACGTGGGCCGCACGGGCGACATCGGCCTCTTCAAGATCGTCAGCGAAGGCGGCGTGGCCGCTGGTGTGCGCCGGATCGAAGCCGTTACCGGCGCCAACGCGCTGTCGTACCTGCAAGACCTGGAATCGACCGTGCACAGCGTTGCCGCCACGCTCAAGTCGCCGGCCGCTGAGCTGCAAGGCCGGCTTACGCAGGTGCTGGATCAGGTGAGGGCGCTGGAGCGCGAAGTGGGTGCGCTCAAGGGCAAGCTCGCATCGTCCAAGGGCGACGAACTCGTGTCGCAGGCCGTGGACGTCAAGGGCATCAAGGTGCTGGCCGCCAAGCTCGACGGCGCCGACGCCAAGACGCTGCGCGACACCATGGACAAGCTGAAGGACAAGCTCAAGACCGCCGCCATCGTGCTGGCCGCAGTCGACGGCGACAAGGTGCAGATCGCGGCTGGCGTCACGGCCGACAGCGTGGGCAAGGTCAAGGCCGGCGAGTTGGTCAACTTCGTGGCCCAGCAGGTCGGCGGCAAGGGCGGCGGCAAGGCCGACATGGCCATGGCCGGCGGCACCAATGCGGCGGGTCTTCCGGCCGCGCTCCAATCGGTGCAGGCCTGGGTCGCGGAACGCGCCTGACAGACAAACTCACACCCGGAACAAGCACGCCACCCATGCCAGACGCAATCCCCGGTGAAGTGCTTGTGATGGGGGCGGGCACCATCGGGTGCTTCATAGGCGGCAGCCTTGCGGCGGCCGGAGTGCCGGTCACTTTTGTTGGCCGTCCGCGCGTGCTCGAAAAGCTCGCGAAACATGGCCTCACGCTCACCGACATGGACGGCGCAACGCGCAAGCTGCCCGCTGAAAAGCTGCGCTTGTGCGAGCAGGTTCCCGTGGGTGCGCGGCCTTCGCTGGTGCTCCTGTGCGTCAAGAGCGGCGCCACGGCCGCGGCGGCGGGCGAGCTGGCTTTCGCGTTGCCCGCGGGCACCACGGTGGTCTCGCTGCAGAACGGCATTTCCAACTGCGCGGCCGCATCGCAGACCGGCCCCTCGCTCAATGTGCGCGCCGGCATGGTGCCCTACAACGTGGCCGAGATCGGCCACGGTGCCTTCCATCGCGGCACCCCCGGCCGGCTGGCCGCGGAAGACGACGCTGCGCTGCGCCCGTGGCTGCCCCTGTTCGAGCGCGCCGGCGTGCCGCTTGACCTGCATGCCGACCTGCTGCCCGTGCAGTGGGGCAAGCTGATGCTCAACCTCAACAACCCCGTCAATGCGCTCTCGGGCCTGCCCCTGCGCGAAGAGCTGATGCTGCGCGGTTACCGCCGCTGCTTCGCATCGCTGATCGAGGAAGCGCTGGGCATTCTCAACGTTGCGGGCATTGCGCCGGCGCAGGTCGCTGCCGTTCCGGCGCATCGGCTGGTCAGCCTGCTGCGCCTGCCCAACTGGCTGTTCCGCATCATCGCGGGACGCATGCTGCGCATCGATGCCAAGGCGCGCTCGAGCATGGCCGACGACCTTGCGCTGGGCCGTCGCACCGAGATCGATTCGCTCAGCGGGGAGGTCGTGCGCCTCGCACAGGAGCACGGCCTGAGCGCACCTCGCAACGCGCGCATGGTCGCGCTGCTCGATGCCTGGCCGCAACAGCCCAGGCGCTGGACGGCACGGCAATTGCAGGATGCGCTGGGCCTGTAGCGCTTAGCCTGTACCCTCGGCTGCGTTGCAGCAGCTTTCAAAGGGTTGTTCTCATGCAGGTCTTGATTCTCGGCAGCGGTGTCATCGGCACCTCGGTGGCGTATTGCCTGGCGCGTGCCGGGCACGAGGTGACGGTGTTGGAGCGCCAGCCAGCACCCGCGCTCGAAACCAGCTTCGGCAACGCGGGTGAAGTCTCGCCCGGCTACTCGGCGCCGTGGGCCGGGCCCGGCGTACCGGTCAAGGCCATCAAGTGGATGCTCATGCAGCACAGCCCGCTGGTCATCAAGCCCATGCTCGATCCGGCCATGTGGCGCTGGGGCCTGTCGATGCTGCGCAACTGTACGCAGGCGCGCTACGAGATCAACAAGGGCCGCATGGTGCGGCTCGCCGAATACAGCCGCGATTGCCTGAAGGCCCTGCGCGCCGACACCGGCATCGCCTACGACGAGCGCATGCAGGGCACGCTGCAACTTTTTCGCACGCAGCAGCAACTCGACGGCACCTCGAAGGACGTCGAGGTGCTCAAGGCCTCCGGTGTGCCGTACCAGGTGCTCGACCGCGAAGGCTGCGTGCAGTACGAGCCCGCGCTCGCGGCCGTGAAAGACAAGTTCGTCGGCGGCCTGCGCCTGCCCGGCGACGAGACCGGCGACTGCTTCAAGTTCACGCAGGCGCTGGCCAAGCTGGCGGAGGCCGAAGGCGTGAAGTTCAGGTTCGGCATCAACATCCAGGCCATCGAACACGATGCAGCCAAGGGCGTGACGGCAGTGCGCACCGATGCCGGCAGCTTCACCGCAGAGCGCTACGTGGTCGCGCTCGGCAGCTATTCGCCCGCGCTGGTCAAGCCGCTGGGCATTCGGCTGCCGGTGTATCCGGTCAAGGGCTTCTCGATCACCGTGCCCATCACCGATGCCGGCGGCGCGCCCGAATCGACCGTGATGGACGAGACCTTCAAGGTGGCGGTAACGCGCCTCGGCGACCGCATCCGCGTGGGCGGCACCGCCCAGCTCTCGGGTTTCGACCTGCAACTCAACGAGCGCCGGCGCGACACGCTCGAACACGTCGTGACCGACCTGTTCCCCAAGGGCGGCAATGTGCGCGACGCCTCCTTCTGGACCGGCCTGCGCCCCATGACGCCCGACGGCACGCCGGTGATCGGCGCCACCCGCATTCCCAACCTGATGCTCAGCACCGGCCACGGCACCCTCGGCTGGACCATGGCGGCAGGCACCGGCCGCGTGATGGCCGACCTGATCGCGGGCAAGGCGCCCGAGATCGACATGGAAGGCCTCACCGTGGCGCGCTACGGCGGCTGAAGAGCCCGACGCTCCCACCCCTCACAGGGCGGCCCGAAAAGGCCGCCCTGTTTTCGTTGAGACACAAAAATCAGGGTTTCTACTTAGCCACGAAGTTGTCTTCCTCGGTATTCTCACGGCGTTCCATTAATAAATCGTTGTTTCTTTAGTGAAACAAAGCCACGATCACACGGACCCGATGAAACAGACACGCCGCCATGCCATCGCCGCCGCCATTTCCCTGGCCGCCGCTTGCGCCACCGGACTCGCCTGGGCAGACAGCTACCCGAGCAAGCCGATCACGTTGGTCGTCGCCTATCCGGCCGGTGGCGACACCGACGCACTGGCGCGGCTCTTCGCCGAAAAGCTCTCGACGCGCGTCGGCCAGCCCGTGGTGGTCGACAACCGCCCCGGCGCCAGCGGCATCATCGGCAGCGCTTACGTGTCGAAGGCCGCGCCTGACGGCTACACGCTGCTGCTTGCGCCCAGCACCTTCTCCATCGCGCAACTGGTGCTGAAGACGAATGGCTCGTCGGGCTACGACGTGTTGAACGGCTTCACACCCATCGTGCAGACGGGCAGCCAGCCGCTGTTCCTCGTGGCCAGCGGCGGTAGCGGTTTCGCTGCGCTGAAAGACGTCGTGGCCGCAGCAAAGGGCGGCAAGTCGTTGAGCTATGCGAGCCCGGGCAGCGGCTCGCCGATGCACATCCTCGGCGAGATGTTCGCCCGCGCCTCGGGCACGAGCCTCGCGCACGTGCCGTACAAGGGCGTGGCGCCCGCCGTCAACGACGTGCTCGGCGGCCATGTGCCCGTCACCTTCATCACGCTCGGTCCGGTGTCGCCGTACTTCGCCAACGGCAAGCTGCGCCCGCTGGCCGTGGCCTCGGCCCAGCGTTCGCCGCTCGCGCCCAACGTGCCGACCCTTGCCGAGCAGGGCTACAAGGACGTCGAAGTGACGGCCTGGAACGGCCTCTGGGGTCCGCGCAACCTGCCGCCCGAGATCGTGAAGACGCTCAACGGCCACTTCAACGAGATCCTGAAGATGCCCGAGATCGTCACGCGCATGGCGGTGCTCGGCACCACGCCCGTGGGTGGCGACGCTGACGTGCTCGGCAAGACCAACGCCGCCGACTACACGCGCTTCGGCAAGGTCATCAAGGAGCTCGGCATCCAGGCCGACTGAACCGACCCGAGCCCGCATCCCCATGACCGAACTCAAAGCCATCCCCGATCCATCGAGCCTGCAGGCACTGCTGGCCGAACTGCCAGCCAACCTGCTGGCTGGCCGTCGCATCCTCGTGACCGGCGGCGCGCGCGGCCTGGGCCTTGCCTTCGCGCAGTGCATCGCCGCGGCGGGTGCGAGCGTGGTGCTGGCCGACATCCTGGGCGAGCTGGCCGAGTCCGAGGCGAAGGCGCTGCGCGACGCGGGCCACACCGCACACGCGCTGCCCGTCGACCTGGCGAACCCCGGCTCCATCGCAGCTTGCGCCGATGAAGCCATTCGCCTGCTCGGTGGCCTCGATGGCCTCGTCAACAACGCTGCCATCACCAACTCCGGCGGCCGCGATGCGCACCAGCTCGAAGTCGACATGTGGGACCGCGTGATGAACGTCAACGTGCGCGGCAGCTGGCTCATGGGCCGCGCCTGCCGCAGTGCACTGGCCGCAAGCGGCCGCGGCGCCATCGTCAACCTCGCGTCCGACACGGCGCTATGGGGCGCGCCCAACCTGCTGGCCTATGCGTCGAGCAAGGGCGCCGTCATTTCCATGACGCGCTCGCTGGCGCGCGAGTGGGGCGGCGACAACATCACCGTCAACGCCGTGGCGCCCGGCCTCACGCTGGTCGAGGCCACTGAATACGTGCCGATGGCGCGCCACCAGAAGTACCTCGAAGGCCGCGCCATCCCGCGCGAGCAGCAAGCGGCCGACGTGTGCGGCGCGACCCTGTTCCTGCTTTCCGGCCTCGCGCGCTTCGTGACGGGCCAGCTGCTGGCCGTCAACGGCGGCTTTGCGATGCACTGATTTTTCCGACCAAGGAGTACACCCGATGAGCGATCTGTCCGAACAGCAGAAGATCAACGAAGCCGGCACCAACAGCCTGGCGCAGCCCGAAGGCAGCAGCCTCGCGGAGTGGATGAACACCCGCATCGCGCGCTACGAAACCCGCAAGTACGACTGGGACGCGCTGAAGTTCCAGTCCGACTTCGACCCCAAGTTCCGCCGCGCGCAGATGCGCTACGTGGGCACGGGCGGCACCGGCGTCGCGAAAGACGTCAACACCGTGCCCGCCGAGCACTTCACCTTCTCGACCATGGTGATTCCGGCCGGCCACGAAGGCCCGCCGCACCTGCACACCGACGTGGAAGAAGTGTTCTTCCTGATTCGCGGCAAGCTCAAGGTGGTGATCGAGAAAGACGGCGAGCGCTTCGAAACCATCATGACCGACCGCGACCTGATCTCGGTGCCGCCCGGCGTGTACCGCGAAGAGATCAACATCGGCGACGAAGACGCGCTGATGTGCGTGATGCTCGGCGCGAAGAAGCCCGTGACGCCGACGTACCCGGCCGATCACCCGCTCGCCAAGATCAAGCGCTGAGCGAACAAGCCATGAACGACGCCATCGCCACCGACGCGCTGACGCTGCCGGCCTCCGAGCTGGCACGGCTCGACGCACGCTTTCCGGCCCGCAATGTCGCGGTCGGCAGCGGTGCAGTGGTGTCGGTGCGCGAATGCGGCCAGGGCCCTGTCGTCGTGTGCCTGCACGGCATCGGCTCGGGTGCGGCGTCGTGGATCGACACCGCCGCGCTGCTCGCGTCGCAGGCCCGCGTGATCGCGTGGGACGCTCCGGGCTATGGCGAATCGACGCCGCTCGAAGCCGCCGCGCCGACAGCCGCCGACTACGCGGCACGTCTCAGCGCCTTGCTCGATGCACTCGGCATCGAGTCGTGCGTGCTGGTCGGCCATTCGCTCGGTGCGATCACCGCTGCCTCGGCTGCGCGCACAGATTCGCGCATCCGCCGGCTCGTGCTCGTCAGCCCGGCCATCGGCTACGGCGCCCCGTCTCGCGCGGAGGCTCGTGCCAAAGTGCGCACCGAACGCCTTGCCACGCTCGACGAACTCGGCATCACCGGCATGGCCGCAAAGCGCGCGGGCCGGCTCGTCTCCGACAAGGCCAGCGACCACGCCCGCCAATGGGTGCGCTGGAACATGGCCCGGCTGAACGACCGCGGCTATCGCCAGGCCGTCGAGCTGCTGTGCAACGCCGACCTGCTGGCCGACCTGCCGCCGCCCATGCTAGTGCGCGTGGCCTGCGGCGCGCTCGACGTGGTCACGCCGCCGGTCGCCTGCGAAGAAGTCGCGCGCCAGTGCGGCGTGCCGCTCGAATTGGTGGACGATGCGGGCCACGCCGGCTATGTGGAGCAACCGCAGGCCGTCGCCGCACTGCTGCGCGAATCGCTCGCCGGCTGACCGCAACACAAACACAAGACATCCAAGGAAGGAAAAAGAGGCATGGCCAACAACGACAACGAGGCAATGGAAGAGGGCGCCGACCGCTACAACGTGCCCGCGCTGGAGCGCGGCCTGCGCGTGCTGTGCGAGTTCAGCCGCGAAAGCCGCACGCTATCCGCCCCCGAACTGGCCCGCCGCTTCGACCTGCCGCGCTCCACCGTTTTCCGCCTGCTCACCACGCTGGAGAACATGGGTTTCCTCGAGCGCGCCGAGGGCGGGCGCGACTACCGCCTGGGCCTGGCCGTGCTGCGCCTGGGCTTCGAATACCTCGCCTCGCTGGAGCTCACGCAACTGGGCACACCGCTGCTCAACCGCCTGTGCGACGAACTGCGCACGCCCTGCAACCTGGTGGTACGCGATGGCCGTTCCATCGTCTACGTGGCCAAGGTCGCGCCGCCCACGCCCTTTGCCAGCTCGGTCACCGTGGGCACGCGCTTGCCAGCCCATGCCACCGTGCTCGGCCGCATCCTGCTCGAAGACCTCACGCTGCCGCAGCTGCGCGCGCTCTACCCTGAAGACAAGCTCGAAACCTTCTCGCCGAGCACGCCCAAGACCGTGAACGAACTCTTCGACATGGTGCAGGCCGACCGCCAGCGCGGCTATGTGCTGGGCGAGGGCTTCTTCGAGTCGAACATCTCCAGCATCGCCGCGCCGGTGCGCGACCACAGCGGCCACATCGTGGCAGCGCTGGGCGCCACCATCACCTCGGACCACATCGAGGAAAGCCGCATGGACGAGATGGTGCTGCGCGTGCGCGGCACGGCCGACGAGATCTCGGGGCTGCTCAACTACTCCCCAGCGCGCGCCGCCAAGGTGGTGCCGCTTCGCAGCGCATGACGGTCATGGCACAGCAGGCTTCCTCCTTCTTTGCAGCCAAGGCGCTGGCCGGCCGCGTGGCCGTGGTCACGGGCGGCTCCTCGGGCATCGGCTTGGCCACCGTCGAGCTGCTGCTCGGCTGCGGCGCATCGGTCGCGCTGTGCGGCCGCAATGCCGAGCGGCTCGATGACGCCGTGACCGGCCTGCACGCGCAGTACCCGAACGCCAAGCTTTTTGCCCAGCCGTGCGACGTGCTCGACGGTGCCTCGGTCCGCTCCTTCGCCGCCGCCAGCGAAGCCGCGCTCGGCCCGGCCTCGATGCTCGTCAACAACGCAGGGCAGGGCCGCGTCTCCACCTTCGCCGATACCGACGATGCGGCCTGGACCGAAGAGCTCAACCTGAAGTTCTTCTCCGTCATCAACCCCACGCGCGCCTTCCTGCCGCAGCTGGCGGCACAGTGCGCGGTGCTGGGCGACGCCTCCATCGTCTGCGCGAATTCGCTGCTGGCGCGCCAGCCCGAGCCGCACATGGTTGCCACCTCGGCCGCGCGCGCCGGCCTGCTGAACCTGGTGCGCTCCATGGCCACCGAGTTCGCGCCGCAGGGCGTGCGCGTCAACGGCATCCTGATCGGCCTGGTCGAGTCGGGCCAATGGCGCCGCCGCTTCGAGGCGCGCGAAGACAAGTCGCAAGACTGGGCCGCATGGAGCGGCCAGCTCGCGAAGAACAAGCACATCCCGCTGGGTCGCCTGGGGCTTCCGACCGAAGCCGCGCGCGCGATTCTTTTTCTTGCTTCCCCGCTCGCGTCGTACACGACGGGCAGCCATATCGACATTTCCGGAGGCCTTTCGCGCCATGCATAACCCCACGAACAACAACACGGTCACCGTCGGCGCAGTCGTCGCCGCCTTCCTCGAGCAGTGCGGCGTCAAGGCGGCCTTCGGCGTGATCTCGATCCACAACATGCCGATCCTCGACGCCTTCGCGCAGCGCGGCGCGATCCGCTTCGTGCCGGCGCGCGGCGAGGCCGGGGCCGGCAACATGGCCGATGCGTATGCACGTTCGACCGCCAGCCTCGGCGTGTGTCTCACCAGCACCGGCCCGGCTGCCGGCAATATCGCGGGCAGCCTGGTCGAGGCGCTGACCGCCGGCGCGCCGCTGCTGCACATCACGGGGCAGATCGAGACGCCGTACCTCGACAAGGGCATGTCGTACATCCACGAGGCGCCCGACCAGCTCACCATGCTCAAGGCCGTGTCGAAGGCTGCGCTGCGCGTGCGCAGTGTCGAGACGGTGCTCGGTACGCTCAAGCGCGCGGTGCAGCTTGCCATGACGGCACCGACCGGCCCGGTGAGCGTGGAGATTCCGATCGACATCCAGTCCGCGCTGACGACCATGCCGGCCGACCTGTCGCCGCTGCCCATCGAGCGACCCGTGCCTTCCGCTGCTTCGCTCGATGCGCTGGCTGCACGGCTGTCTGCTGCCAAGCGCCCGATGCTGTGGGTCGGCGGTGGCGCACGCCACGCCCGCGCGGCCATCCAGCGCCTGCAGAAGCTCGGTTTCGGCGTGGTCACCACCACGCAGGGTCGCGGCACGGTGCCCGAAGACGATGCCGGCTCGCTCGGCTCGTACAACATCCACAAGCCGGTCGAGGCGCTGTACCAGCGCTGCGACGCGATGCTGGTTGTCGGCTCGCGCCTGCGCGGCAACGAAACGCTCAAGTACGAACTGAAGCTGCCGCGCCCGCTGCTGCGCATCGATGCCGATGCGGCCGCTGAAGGCCGAGGCTACGCAACCGACCTCTTCGTTTGCGGCGACTCAGCGCTGGCCCTCGAAGGCCTGGCCGACCGCCTCGAAGCCGCGAAGTACAAGGCCGACCCCGAACTGCTCGCCGACCTGCGCGCCGCGCACGAGCAGGCCGTGGCCTCGCTCACCGACGGTCTCGGCCCATATGCCGCGCTTGTGAAGGCGCTGCAATCGGCAGCCGGCCGCAACTTCAACTGGGTGCGCGACGTGACCGTGTCGAACAGCACCTGGGGCAATCGGGAGCTGCGCATCTTCGAACCCAGCGCAGGTGTGCACGCCACGGGCGGCGGCATCGGGCAAGGCATGCCCATGGCCATCGGCGCGGCCATCGGCGCGGCCGAAACGGCCTCGGGCCGCAAGACCTTCTGCCTGGCCGGTGACGGCGGCTTCATCCTGAACCTGGGCGAGCTTGCGACCGCGGTGCAGGAGCAGGCCGACATGGTCATCGTGCTCATGAACGACAAGGGCTACGGCGTCATCAAGAACATCCAGGACGCGCAGTACGGCGGCCGCCGCTGCTATGCGGACTTGCACACGCCCGACTACGCGCTGCTGTGCAAGTCGCTGTCGCTGCCGCACGCTCGCGTGCAACGCATGGACGAGCTGAAGGCGAAGCTGGGCGAGGCGCTGGCGAAGAAGGGCCCGTTCTTGCTGGAAATCGACATGCTCTCCATCGGCGATTTCAAGAGCGCCTTTGCTGGTCCGCCGACCAACACCGTCACGCAGATTCCGGCGCTCGGCAAGGCTGCTGCCGCTTCGGTGGAGTGAAGGACGTGAGCGTGTTGCCCGCATTGCGTATTGCTCTCGTAGGCTGCGGTGCCATCGGCACCTCGGTGCTCGAACTGCTCAAGGGCGATGCCGCCCTGGCTGTGGTTGCCATCGTCGTGCCTGCCGAAGGCGTGGCCGCGGCGCAGAAGGTTGCGCCTGGCGTGCAGGTTGGCAGCAGCGTGCCTGCGGATGGCATCGACCTCGTGGTTGAGACGGCTGGCCATGCGGCCATCGAAGAGCACGTGCTGCCCGCGCTGGCACGCGGCACGCCTTGCGTGGTCGCCTCGGTCGGCGCGCTGTCGGCAGCAGGCTTCGCCGAAAAGCTCGAAGCCGCTGCCATCGCCGGCAAGACGCAGGTGCAGCTGATTCCCGGCGCTATCGGCGCCATCGATGCACTCGCCGCGGCCCGCATTGGCGGCCTCGACAGCGTGCGCTACACCGGCCGCAAGCCGCCACAGGCGTGGAAGGGTACGCCGGCCGAACAGGGCCGCGACCTCGATGCGCTGGTGCAGCCCACCGTGATCTTCGAAGGCAGCGCGCGCGAAGCGGCCTTGCTCTATCCGAAGAACGCCAACGTCGCCGCCACCGTCTCGCTCGCGGGGCTCGGGCTCGACAAGACACTGGTGCGGCTGATTGCCGACCCCTCCACCACCGAGAACGTGCACACCGTCGAAGCCGAAGGCGCCTTCGGCAGCTTCGAGCTGACGATGCGCAACAAGCCGCTCGCGGCCAACCCCAAGACATCCGCGCTCACCGTGTACAGCGCCGTGCGCGCGCTGCGCAATCGCGTCGCCGCGCTCGCCATCTGAGTTACCCCATGATTTCTTCCGAACTCCTTCCGATCTGCATTGCCGGCGAATGGCGCCTGGGCGGCGGCGACGTCTACGAAAGCCTGTACCCCGCAACGGGCGAACCCATCGCACGCCTGAAGGCCGCGAGCCTCGCCGACGTCGAGGAGGCCATCACCCGTGCCGACCACGCGTTCCGCACCAGCGGCTGGGCCCAGCGCCTGCCGCACGAGCGTGCCGCCGTGCTGCACCGCGTGGCGCAGCTGATCCGAGAGGAGAGCGAATCGCTTGCGCAGAAGCAGCGCCTGGACAACGGCAAGCCGATCAACGAGACGCGCAACCTCGTGGCCAGCGCCGCGGGCACCTTCCAGTTCTTCGCCGCCGCGCTGGAGACGCTGGAAGAAACCATCACGCCGTCGCGCGGCGCCTTCGTCACGATGAGCGTGCACGAGCCGATGGGCGTGGTCGCGGCCATCACGCCGTGGAACTCGCCCATCGCCAGCGAGGCGCAGAAGCTGGCACCCGCGCTGGCTGCAGGCAATGCGGTGGTCGTGAAGCCCGCCGAAGTCACGCCGCTGATGGCGCTGGAGCTGGCCCGCATCTGCGAGCAGGCCGGCGTGCCGAAGGGCATCGTCAGCGTGCTGCCGGGCAAGGGTTCGGTGATTGGCGATGCCATCACCAAGCACCCGTTGGTCAAACGCGTGTCGTTCACCGGCGGCACCACCACCGGCAAGCACATCGCGCACATCGCGGCCGACAAGATGATGCCGGTGTCGCTGGAGCTCGGCGGCAAGTCGCCGACCATGGTGCTCGACGACGCGGACCTCGACCATGCGGTGAACGGCGTTTTGTACGGCATCTTCAGTTCGTCGGGCGAGTCGTGCATTGCGGGCTCGCGCCTCTTCGTGGCGCGCGGCATCTACGACGAGTTCCTGACGCGTCTCGCGGAAGGTGCCAATGCCTTGCGCGTGGGCGACCCGGCTTCGGAGCGCACGCAGATGGGCCCGCTCATCACGGCGAAGCATCGCGAGGGTATCGAGCGCTATGTGGACCTCGGCGTGTCCGAAGGCGGCAGGATTCGCACGGGCGGCGTACGCCCGCACGGTGATGGCTATGACCGTGGCTACTTCTACAAGCCGACCATCATCGAAGGCCTGGGCAACAGTGCCCGCATCAGCCAGGAAGAGATATTCGGCCCGGTGCTGGTCGCGATGCCTTTCGACAACGAGGAAGAGCTGATCGCGCAGGCCAACGACAGCGTCTACGCACTGGCTGCCGGCGTGTGGAGCCGCGACTTCAAGCGCGCCTGGAAGCTCGGCCGCGCAGTGCAGGCCGGCACGGTCTGGGTCAACACCTACAAGCAGTTCTCCGTGTCCACTCCCTTCGGCGGCTGGCGCGACAGCGGCCTGGGCCGCGAGAAGGGCCGCGAAGGCATCTTCCAGTACATGGAGCAGAAGAGCATGTACTGGGGCACGAACGAACAACCGCTCCCGTGGGCGAACTGAAGAGGACCGCACCATGAGCGTACTTGGCATCGACCAGATCACCTACGGCGCGGACGACCTGCCCGCATGCCGCCGGTTCTTCGAGGACTGGGGCCTCGCGCTGAAGTCGGAAGCCGCCGATGAACTCGTCTTCGAATGCCTCAACGGCTGCAAGGTGGTCGTCGCGGCGTTGGACAAGCCGGGCCTGCCGCCCGCGATGGAAGAGGGCCCGACGCTGCGCGAAGTGGTATGGGGGGTCGAAAGCGAAGCAGACCTCGACCGCTACGCCACCGCCATCGCGCAAGACCCGGCCTTCTTCGACAGCACGATCGAAGGCGCACGCCGCATCGGCTGCATCGACCCCAACGGACTGGCCGTGCGCCTGCAGGTCAGCCGCAAGCGCGCGGTGGAAGTCGATTGCGCTGCCATGAACACCTGGAACGCCAAACCGCGTATCAACCAGGCAGCACCGATCTACGAACGCGCGACACCCATCGAAGTTGGCCATGTCGTGTTCTTCGTGAGCGACGTGAAGGCCACCAGCGCGTTCTACGCGCAGCGCTTCGGCTTCGTGGCGTCCGACAGCTACCCGAACCGCGGCGCCTTCATGCGCTGCGCGGCAGAAGGCGGCCACCACGACCTGTTCCTGCTGCAGATTCCCTCGGGCAAGCGCGGGCTGAACCATGTGGCCTTCACCGTGCGCGACATCCACGAAGTGTTCGGAGGTGGCCTGCACTTCTCGCGCCGCGGCTGGGAGACGCAACTGGGCCCGGGCCGCCACCCGGTGTCGTCTGCGTACTTCTGGTACTTCAAGAACCCGGCCGGCGGCCTCATCGAGTACTACGCCGACGAAGACCAGCTCACCGCCGAATGGCAGCCGCGCGAGTTCGAGCCGGGCCCGACGGTGTTCGCCGAATGGGCGGTGGACGGCGGCCTCGATGGCAACACCCGACGCCAGAAGAACGCGGAAGGCCCGAAGGGCGCCTTCCTGACCGAAAAGAAATGAATCCCCTGATTCCCTCGACTCTCATGCAACGACGTTTCTCCTTCTCCGTTCTGTTCGCCGCGCTGGCGGCCTTCACGCTCGCGGCACCCGTACACGCACAGCAGAGCGAGGCCCAGAAGCAGCTCGCCAGCGAGCGCTTCACCATCATCTCGCCGTTCCCGCCCGGCGGCCCGGTCGACACGCTGGCTCGCGTGCTTTCCGATGGCCTTGCCAAGCGCTACGGTCAGGCGGCCGTGGTCGACAACCAGGTCGGCGCAGCCGGCAACATCGGCATGGAAAAGGTCAAGCGTGCCAAGGGCGACGGCCACACGCTGCTGGTAATTCCCGCGGGCAATGTCACCATCAACCCCACGCTGATGCCCAACTTCCCGTTCGACATGGCGAAGGACTTCGTGCCGATCACCATGCTGGCCAAGGCGCCCAACGTGCTGGTGGCGTCGCCCGCATCGGGCATCAAAAATGCGAAGGATCTGGTGGCGCAGGCCAAGGCCAAGCCCGGCACGCTGTCGTATGCCTCGCCCGGTGTGGGCAGCGGCCTGCACCTGGCGGGCGAACTCTTCAAGCAGCAGGCCGGCATCGACATGCTGCACGTGCCCTACAAGGGCACGCCGCCCGCGCTCAACGATGTGCTCGGCGGCTCGGTGCCGCTGATGTTCAGCAACCTGCCCGCGACGCTGCCTTTCCTGAAGCAGGGCAAGCTGGTTGCCATCGGCATCACTGAGGCCAAGCGCAGCCCCGCCGCACCCGACATCCCCACGCTGGCGGAGCAGGGCATCCAGGGCGTGACCGTGACCTCGTGGTACGGCCTGATGGCGCCCAAGGGCACGCCGCCCGCCGTGGTCGAACAGCTTGCGAAGGACGCAGCCGAGATGCTGTCGCAGCCCGAGGTGCGCGAACGCCTGAAGCTGCAGGGCATGACCGATGCGGCCATGAAGCCCGCCGAGTTTGCCGCCTACATCCGCGATGAGACGGCCACATGGGCCCGGATCATCAAGGCCCGCAACATCGTGGCCGAGTGAGCCGGCGCTGGAACAAGAGAGACACCCATGAAGACCACAAGCGAATCCACCATCGGCATCGTCGGCGCCGGCATCGGCGGCCTCGTGGCTGCTATTGCGCTGCGGCGCGCGGGCCACGACGTGATCGTGTTCGAGCAGGCCAAGCAGTTCGCCCGCGTCGGCGCGGACATCAACCTCACGCCCAATGCCGTGCGCGCGCTCGACGGCCTTGGCGTGGGCGAGGCGGCCCGCGTGACGGCGGCGCGGCCGTCGCACCGCATCAGCCGCACCTACGACACCGGCGAGGAAACCTCGCGGCTGGAGATGGCCGACTCGGCCGAGCAGCGCTATGGCGCGCCGCAGCTCACCATCCACCGCGCCGACCTGCTGGCCGCGCTGGCCGACATGTTCCCGGCGGAGCAGGTCGCGCTCGGCAAGCGCGCGGAAAGCATCGCGGCGGACGACAAGGGCGTGAGCATTTCGTTCACCGACGGCACCAGTGCCCGTGTCGGCGCGCTGATCGGCGCCGACGGCATCCACTCTTGCGTGCGCACCGCGATGTTCGGCGCGGAGAGCCCGCGCTTCACCGGCATCGTCGCGTACCGCGCCGTGGTGCCCGCAGAGCGCGTGGCCGGCGTGCCCAACCTCGGCGCTTTCACCAAGTGGTGGGGCCCCAACCCGCAGAGCCAGATCGTCACCTTCCCGCTCAACCGCGGCAAGGACATCTTCATCTTCGCCACCACGCCGCAGGACACCTGGCACCTCGAGTCGTGGACCGCGCCGGGCAGCGTCGACGAGCTGCGCGAGCAATACGTGGCCTACCACCCCGAGGCGCGCGCCTTGCTCGATGCCTGCGACACGGTGCTGAAGACCGCGCTGTACGAGCGCGACCCGATGCCCGCCTGGGCGCAGGGCCGCATGGCGCTGCTGGGCGATGCCGCACACCCGATGCTGCCCTTCATGGCGCAGGGCGCCGGCATGGCCATCGAAGACGCGGTGGTGCTGTCGCGTCACCTCGAAGGCGTGGCCATGGCCGACATTCCCGCCGCACTGCAGGGCTTCGAGAAGGCTCGCATCGAACGCGCCAGCCAGGTGCAGCTCGGCTCGCGCGGCAACAACTGGCTGCGCGAAGGCGGCAACGCCGACTGGGTCTACGGCTACGACGCCTGGACCGCGCCGCTCGCAACCCCGGCCATGGCCGCCGCCTGATTCATTTCACCTCGCTCGCCCCACGGAGGCTCACGATGCAACCCCAAGACCGCTACCTGCAACCGCACCAGGCGCGCCAGCGCCCCGCGACCACCTACGAAGACCTGCTGGGCGACGTGATCGAGCGCGCCTTCGGCGATGGCATCCACGACCTGCCAGGGCTGGTGCAGCGGCTCAACGACAGCGGCCTCGCCACGCCGGGCGGCCAGCCCTGGACCGAGGCGCTGTACCGCAAGGAAATGGCCTCGCTGGCCGCCTGAGGAGTACCCACCATGACCATCGCCATTCAACCTGTTCCCGCAGACCCGGTCGACCATTTGCTCGAGATCGGCCTGAAGGACCTCTGGTATCCGATCTGCCCCTCGCACTTCATCAAGGAGAACCCCATCTCCCTGCGCCGCCTCGGCCGCAAGATCGCGCTGTGGCGCGACGGCGAAGGCGTGCTTCATGCGCTGGAAGACCGCTGCCCGCACCGTGGCGCGCCACTGTCGCAGGGCGTGGTGTTGGGCGACCGCCTCTCGTGCCCGTACCACGGCGTCGAAGTGCGGCATGACGGTGTCGTCACGCGCGTGCCCGGCAGCCCCGGCTGCAAGCTCGAAGGCTCGCAGGCCACGCGGCACTTTCACGTGCAGGAGCGCGCGGGCGCCGTGTTTCTCTACAACTCGAAGGAATCGGTCGACGTGCCGCCGCCGCTGGTGCTGCCCGAGCAACTGACCGACGACGCCGAGTATTCGAGCTTCCTTTGCTACACCGAGTGGAAGGGCGACTACCGCTACGTGCTCGACAACGTGATGGACCCGATGCACGGTACGTACCTGCACAAGCAGTCGCACTCGATGGCAGAGGGCGACTCGAGCGCGAAGTTCGGCATTCGCCCGACCGACATCGGCTTCGTGTTCGAGAAGGAAGGCCAGCGCAACGTCAACTTCGACTGGACCGAGTGGGCCGACACCGGTATCCACTGGATGCGTCTCGAAATCCCGTATCCGAAGACAGGCGGCCCCGGCGGCAACTTCATCATCATTGGAGCCTTCTCGCCGATCGTGAAGGGCATGACGGCCACCTTCTTCTGGCGCGTGCGCAAGCTGCAGCCGGGCTGGCAGCGCGACACCTGGCGCTTCCTCTACAAGAACCGGCTGGAAGCGCGCCACTGGCACGTGCTGGAGCAGGACCGCGTGATGCTCGAAGAGATGGAGCCCGACGCCAACCAGCACGAGAACCTGTACCAGCACGACCTGGGCATCGTTCGCCTGCGCCGCCACATGCGCGGCCTTGCGCAGGCTCAGCTGGCAGAAGCCGCCACGGCCTGAGCGGGAAGCGATCGCCATGTCTTCTCCCACGCTCAACGCCCTCGTGCACACCATGCGCTACGAGGCCGACGGCATCGTGAGCGTCGAGTTCCGGCCGGCCACGCCTGCCGTGGACTTTCCTGCCTTCGAGGCCGGCTCCCATATCGACCTGCACCTGCCCAACGGGCTGGTGCGCAGCTACTCGCTGTGCAACCCGTCGAGCGAACGCCAGCGCTATGTGGTGGGCGTGCTCAACGACCGCAAGAGCCGTGGTGGCTCGCGCTACGTGCACCAGCAGCTGCGCGTGGGCATGACGCTGCCCATCTCGGCGCCGCGCAACAACTTCAGGCTGGAGGAGGGCGCCGAGCGCTCGGTGCTCGTGGCCGGCGGCATTGGCGTAACGCCCATCTGGTGCATGCTGCAGCGGCTGGTGGCCATTGGCAAACCAGTTGAAATTTTGTACTGCGCGCGCACTCGCAAGGAAGCTGCCTTCTGCGACGGCATCGAAGCGCTGGCCAAGGAAAAGTCGGTGCAGCTGACCTGGCACTTCGACGACGAGAAGGGCGCGCCGCCCAACTTGGCCGAGCTGCTGTCAGGCAAGGGCGCGGCCAGCCACTACTACTGCTGCGGCCCCACGCCGATGCTCGATGCCTTCGAGAAGAGCTGCGAGCAGCTGGGCTACACCAACGCGCATATCGAGCGCTTCGCCGCCGTGCATGTGGAGGCGCCCAGCGCCACGCAGAGCTACGTGGTGCAGTGCGCGAAGAGCGGCAAGAGCGTCGAGGTGCCGGCGGGCAAGTCGATTCTCGACAGCCTGATCGACGCCGGCCTCAACCCCGACCACAGCTGCAAGGAAGGCGTGTGCGGCGCCTGCGAAACGGCTGTGCTCGAAGGCGAGGTCGACCATCACGACGGCATCCTCACCAAGATCGAACGTGCGTCCAACAAGACCATGATGATCTGCGTCTCCCGCTGCAAGGGCGAGAGGCTGGTGCTCGACATCTGAGGCCCGCGGCCAGAGAAAAACCACTCCCGAAAATCCAATGAAAAACTACTTGATCGCGCTGGCTGCGGCCAGCACGGCTGGCGGAGCGCTGGCCCAATCTTCCCTCACGCTCTTCGGCGTGGTCGACGCAGCCGTCACCTACACCAAGGGCAGCGGCGACGGTTCGGCCCACAAGACGCAGCTGACCAACAGCGGCAACATGTTCAGCCGCCTCGGCTTTCGCGGCACCGAAGACCTGGGTGGTGGCTACTCGGCCAACTTCTGGCTGGAGATGGGTCTGCAGAACGACAGCGGCACGGGCTTTCCGTCGAACTCCAACAATCAGGCCAGCGGCAACGGCACCGCGGGCGTGCTGAGCTTCAACCGCCGCTCCACCGTGAGCCTCGCAGGGCCGTTCGGTGAAGTGCGGCTGGGGCGCGACTACGTGCCGGCGTTCTGGAACACCGCCATCTTCGACCCCTTCGGCACGGGCGGCGGCATCGGCGCGAACCAGATCTACTTTTCGGGCCTGGGCGGCCTCGTCGCACCCACGGGCACGCGCGCCTCGAACAGCATCGGCTACCTGCTGCCCGCCAACCTTGGAGGCTTCTACGGGCAGGTGATGTACGCGATGGGCGAGAACGACTCCAACTCGGTGCTGCCGGGCACGCGGGTGTCCAACGAGCACGACGGCGACCACACGGGCGCGCGCTTCGGCTACCAGAGCGGCGGACTCAACATCGCGTTGGCCACCGGCCGCACGCGCTATGCGAGCGGCGACCTGCGCGTGACCAATCTCGGCGCGTCCTACACCTTCGACGCCTCGCTCATGAACCTCAAGCTCACGAGCGAGCTGTACAAGGAGTCGAAGGGCACGACCGATGCCAAGGGCGCGCTCATCGGCTTGCAGCTGCCCATCGGGCCCGGCGAGATCAAGGCTTCGTATGCGCGCTACCGGCTGGAGCCTGCCGGCGCAATGCTGAAGCCAACCTCGTCGAAGCTGGCGATCGGCTACGTGCACAACCTGTCGAAGCGCACCGCGCTGTACGCGACCATCGCGCGCATCAGCAACAGCAATGGTGCGTCGCAAGCCCTCTCGGGCGCTATCACCGCGCCGAACCGCGCCTCCAGCGGCACCGAGTTCGGCATGCGCCACATGTTCTAGGCGCACGGGCGCGTCACCACTCCCACATCGGCAGGACAGGTCATGCAGAGCAACAGCATCGGCAGTAGCAAGAACTTTCGTTGGTACGGTGTCATCACGCTGTTCGTGATCGTCGCGATCTCCTACGTGGACCGCATCAACATCGCAGTGCTGATCACCGATGCTGCGTTCCTGAACCATGTGGGCATCGCGGCCACCGACCGCGTGAGCCAGGGCTTCCTCGCGACGGCCTTCATGCTGGGCTATGGCGTGTCGGCTTTCGTGCTCACACCGTTCTGCTCGGCGCTGTTCGGTGTGCGGCGCAGTCTGGTGTACGGGCTGATTCTCTGGGGCGTGGTGACGTGGGCCTCGCCGATGTTCCACAGCTACGGCATGTTGCTGGCCTCGCGCATCCTGCTGGGCGTGTCCGAGGGGCCACTGTTCTCGCTGGCCTCGGCGTACATCAAGGCGCATTTCCGTAGCGATGAAAACGGCAAGCCTAATGCCTTCGTGAACATGGGCACGGGGCTGGGGCTGGCCATTGGCTATCCGCTGGTTGGCTACCTGCTTACGCAGTTCGCGTGGGACACCTCCTTTCATGTACTCGGCGTGTTGAACATCGTGCTCGGCATTCCGCTGGTGCTGGCCTTCGTGCGCATGCCGATGGCTCAAGCCGATGGCGTGAAGCCTTCGTCGTTCGGCGAAGCGATGGCGCGCGTTGGTGGCATCGTGAAGGGCGCGCTGCACACGCGGCACCTGTTCCTCATCACGCTGCTGACCTCGGCGGCATTGGCCTACCTCTGGGGCAGCAGCAACTGGCTGCCAACGTATCTGCGCGAGGCGCGCGGCTTCTCGATGCGCGAGATGGGCTGGCTGGCCTCGCTGCCGCAATACGCCACGGTGCTTGCTGTGTTCGTGGGCGGCGTGCTCATCGACAAGGTCGGGCGCGAGCGTGTGCCCTTCATCTTCATGGGTGCAAGCGCTGGCGTGGCGCTGTCGGTGCTGATGGCCATCAATGCTCGCGATCCGTATGCGGCGGCATGCTGCCTCGTTGCAGCCAACTTCTTCTGGGGCCTCCAGAGTCCGGCCATTCCGAGCACGGTGCAGTACTGCTCGCGGCCCGAGCACACGGCCAGTGCGTTCGGCGTGACCAACGGCGCGGGCAGCCTCGTGGCGGGCTTCATGCCGGCGTTGATGGGCGGCGTGATCAGCGCGGTGTCGCATGTCTCGGGCACTGCGAGCGCGGCGGCTGCATCGGCGGCTTCGGCCTCGGGTTTCTTCGCGGGCTTTGCGCTGCTGATCGGCACGCAGGTCGTGGTGTTCGCATGCGGCCTCTTGCTGTGGCTGCGCGACCGCACGCACGGCGCTGCAGCAGTCTCAGGTTCACAGCTTTCCTGATCTTTTCGAAGGCTTGTACCTTCGTACTGTGGCCACTCAGTCACAGTGCGTGCGGCCGATTCCTGTCATCTGCGTGAGCAGGTGTTTCGGCGCTAGAACCATCTACATATCGCACGGCATGCGCTGCATGCCATGACGCCATTCGGCCTATGGAACGCGAACATTTTGAGAGAGAAAAGTTCCGCGATTCGTTGAGCTGACTTGTTCGTTCAGCTAAAACTGGCGCACATCAATGGACGAGGGAATGCGCGTGAAATCAACGACAAGAGCCGCAGAAAGTCTTGCCATAACCGACATGGCTCGTGCCGCTTCCGCTTCGCGGAAACGCATCGCGCAGATGCGCCGGCGCTGAGCGCGAGCCTTCGCACTACAAGCCCCGCGCTTGCATCCCATCACCCCGCGTCTGACGGGAATGGAACCTCTTACGCCTCGCATCCTGGGACCACCGCCTCGCGCGCGGTGCGACCTTGCATGACTGTGTGGTCCTGACGAACGAAAGCGTTCGCCGGGAGGGCACTGTGTTGCCCTTTTCTTTCAGATAACCCCGTTGTTCATCTCATCATCGCGCGCGTCACGCGCATCGCCGGCTATCCGCCGGGCGCATACGGGACGGCGCATGTTTCTTCTTACCAAGAGTACTCAGAGGCGATCATGAAAAAATTCAGTACCCCGGTGGTCAATCATCTTGCCATCACCGCAGTGACCCTTGCCGTTCTGACGGCATGCGGCGGCGGCGGAGACAGTGGCGGCGCTTCGCTCGGCGGTGCCGGCACCGGCCTCAGCGCACCGTCGGACTCCGTTGTTTCGGCACCCGTGTCCGACCCCACCGCGAAGACGCCCGACGATGGCGTGCCCAATGCGGCGAATGCTGCCGTTGCAGCGGTCGATCGTTCGGCCAAGCCGATGGAGCTGCCCGACACCATCTGGCCCAGCAACTACAAACTGTGGTTCCGTCCCGATGCGGCGCTCAAGACTTTCGTGGGCCGTGGCGATGTGGAGATCGAAGTGCTCAAGCCGGTCGATGCCATCGTCGTTGCCGCGCACAACCTGAACTTTGCAAAGGGCCGCACCACGCTGCGCAAGGTGTCGAGCCCTGGCGAGGCGATTGCGCTGATTCCCACGCCGCAGACGCTGGGCGACTTCGTGCAACTGCGCCTGAACGACGGCCAGATCGCCAAGGGCAAGTATCTGCTGCACATGGAGTGGGACGGCAAGATCCAGTTCTCCGACGCCGAGTACTGCCCGCCCGCGGAGGTGGCACGCAACCCGTTCTGCTCGGCCGCCACAGGCATCTTCAAGGTGGGGCTCTCCACGCCCGAGGGCGTGAGCAGCGATGCCATCGTGACGCAGGGCGAAACCAACTACGCGCGGCAGTGGTTCCCGGGCTGGGACGAGCCGGCCTTCCGCCACACCTTCGAGATCTCGGCCGAGGTGCCGGGCGACTGGAAGACGGTGTCGAACGGCGCACAGACCGAGGCAACGAAGCTGCCCGACGGCTACCAGCGCGTGGCCTTCGAGAAGACGCCTTCGATGCCGATGTACCTGACCTTCTTCGGCGGCGGCAAGTTCGACATATTGGCCGACAACTTCAAGAACCCGCTCGACGGCAGCGACATGCCGCTGCGCTGGTTCACGCCGCCGGGCCGCGCCGACTGGGCCAAGTTTGCGATGGAGTGGACCAAGGTGTCGATGGACTACTACTACAAGTACACCGGCATCCCGCTGCCCTTCAAGAAGTTCGACACCGTTGCGGCCAACGACAGCTACAACAACAAGCCCAACACCGGCTTCGGCGGCATGGAGAACTGGGGCTCGATCTTCGAGTTTGCCGACTCGGTGCTCACCAAGCCGGGCGACACGCCCACGCTGTACTCGGTGACGGTGGTCACGCATGAGGTGGCGCACCAGTGGTTCGGCGACCTGGTCACGCTCGACTGGTGGGACAACGTGTGGCTCAACGAGTCGTTCGCACGGTGGTTCGAAAGGCGCACCACGATCAAGTTCCACCCCGAGTACTACAGCTTCTCCGACTACGTGCTGGACAAGCACAACGTGATCGTGGCCGACCTGAAGAACACGGCCGTGCCGGTACAGCGCAACCTCAACGACGCGGGTTCGTTCGGCTTCATCAGCCCGTCGATCTTCGTCTACAACAAGGGCAGCCACGTGCTGGAGACCATCCAGAACTACATCGGCGAAGAGGCGATGCAGAAGGGCCTGCAGATCTACCTGAAGGACTACGCGTACGGCAATGTCACGCCTTCGCGGCTGTGGAGTTCGCTGGAGAAGGCCACCGACAAGAAGGTGAGCGACATCGGCGACAGCCTCATCCGCCAGACCGGCATTCCGCTGCTCACGGTCGATGCGCAGTGCGCGGGCAACAGCACCTACGTGAACATCACGCAGGAGTCGTTCCCCAACCAGAACGTGTACCCGGCCTCGACCTGGACCGTTCCAGTCACGCTGGCATACGGCGACGCGATGGAAAAGCGCCAGACCTTCGTGATGTCGAACAACAGCACGCAGATCGAGTTGCCGGGTTGCACGGCAGTGCTGGCCGGGCCGACCGGGCAGGACTACTACGTGAGCAACTACAGCGCGCAGTCGTGGAGCGCACTGCTGGCCAAGGCGCAGAGCTTTGCGAGCAACAAGCCATTGCTGCTGAACATCGAGCGCGATGCGTTCCGGCTGCTGAGCGTGGGGCGCATCACGCAGGCGCAGTACGATCAGATCAAGGGCGTGGTCAACCTGCCGGCGACCTTGCTGGCCAAGACGCAGGTGAGCCAGCAGAAGATGGCGGCGGTCGATGCCGGGGTCGAGAAGGAAGAGTACCCGCATGCGCTGCGCTTCCAGGGCAGCCTGAAGCTGCGCGACAACGACAAGCGCTGAGCATTGTTTGAACTGGCGCGCACCGTTTGGCCTATCGGTCGGTGCGCGCCTCATCGCACGAGGATCATCATGAACACAGCATTGAAATGGCTGGCCACCGGGGCGTCGGCATTGCTGCTTGCCGCATGCGGCGCAAGCAACAGCAGCGGACCCGAGGCCGAACTGGTCGGCACCTACGCCATCAAGCAGAACGGCGCGCTCAAGGAACTGATCAAGATAGAGAAGCAGGGCGACCGCTACGTGATGCGCGACAAGGTGCGCACGCCCGAGTGGAGCGAACCGAAAATGCAGATGAAGCCGGTCACGCGCGAGCAATGGACTCGCATCACCACCGACAAGGAGAGCACCGCCTTCGTCGGCATGGCGAGCGAGCAGCTAGGCATCTTCAAGGTGCCGGCGGGCTGGAAGAAGAACGGCTTCCAGACTTCGACCGGCTACTTCCTGTTTTATTCGCGGGGGCCGGTGGAGGCGTACAAGCTCTGACTAGATGAGGCACCGGCGCGTCAAGCCGCGGGCGCCACGCTCGCGCCCTCGATGCGGTGGCGCTTGAGCGCATCGGCCACGAAGCCACTGGCCTTCATCTCCTCGACGAAGGCGGCGAGCAGCGCCTGTGCTTCGGCTCCGCGGCTGGCCGGCGTGCCCATGGCCTGCTGGATCACCATGAAGCGGCCCGGCAGCACGCGCACGCCGGGTGCGCGCTGCGCTTCTCCTTCGAGCATCTGGCGGATGCCGGCCGCCACTTCGACGTCACCAGAGCGCAGTGCTGCGAGTGCCGGGCCCGCGCCTTGCAGGCGCACGATCTCGGCCGCCTTGATCTCGCGCGTGAGGAACAGGTCGTAGGCACTGCCCGAGCCGACCGAGATGCGATGGCCCTTTGCATCGACCTGCGCGTTGTCGGCGAGCGCAGAGGTTTCGGGCACGAGGTAGCTGCCTTCGATCAGCACATAGGGTGCGGTGAACAGCAGCCCTTCGCTGCGTGCCGGGTCGATGGCGAAGAAGCCGATGTCGGCCTTCTCGTTCTTCACCGCATCGACCGAAGCCGCCGCCTTCTCGAACACCACCAGTTCGACGCCCACGCCGAGCCGCCGCGCGAACTCGTGCGCCAGGTCGATCGAGACGCCTACCGGCTCGCCGCTGGCCGCGTCCTTGTTGGCGAGGATCGGGTTGCCGAGGTTGATCGAGGCGCGCAGCGTGCCGCTGGGCGCGAAAGCGGAAACGAGGGCGGGGGAGATCGTCATGGCTTGGGTCGTCGATGAGAGCTGGGGGATGCGTGGCAGTTTACGGCGCAGTCAGCGGCTCCAGCCCCGTCTTGGCAATGGTGGGCGCGGCGGCGGGCGAGTTGAGATAGCGGATCAGCTGCCGCGCCGCATCGGGTTGCTTCGAAGCAGTGGCCACGCCGGCGGAGAACACCGTCACCTGCTGCACCTCTGCCGGCAGCGGGCCGATGTAGTCGATGCCTGCGATGGGCAGCAGCTCGCTCACTTGCTGCAGGCCGAGCGCCGCGTCGCCGCGCGCTACCACCGTGCCGACGCGCTCGCTCAGGATGCGCTTGCTCTTGGGCTTGACCTGGTCTTCGATGCCGAGCTTCTTGAGCAGCTCGGTCTCGTAGTAGGTGCCGCTTGCGCTGGCCGAGTAGGCGATGGAGGGTGCTGCGAGCAGCGTGCGCTTCAGCGCATCGACGGAACTGATGTCGGGCTTGGGCGCACCCTTGCGTACCGCGAAGCCGATGGCCGAGCGCACCAGGTCGACCTGGCTGCCGGGCACCACCTTGCCCTGCGCGACGAGTGCATCGAGCGCGGGGCGAGCGAGGATCACCACATCGGCCGGCTCGTTGCGCGCGAGGCGGCTGGGGATCGAGTCGCTGGCGTTGCCCATCGAGGCGCCGTATGCCGTCTTCACGGTGCGGCCGCTGCTGTGCTCGAACTCGGGGCGCAGGTCGTTGTAGGCGGCGGTGAAGCCGCCCGAGGTCATGACGTGGATGTCGCCACCGGCGGGCTTGCTGCCGCCGCCGAGGCTGCCGCAGCCGGCGAGTGCGAGGGCCGCAATCAGCGGAAGGGCTGCGCGGCGGGTGAGGGTGCGAAAGGAAGAAAAAAGAATGGGCTTCGTCACGATGTCTCCAGTAGGAAGGGAGCGGCGGCGTGGGCGCCGCCTGCTACTGCCATCGTAGAAGCCGGGGCTGTCATTCGGCCTTCAGCGGATTTGGGGTTATCACTGAGGGGATGACGCAGGCTCGTCGGGCTTGCCCGCGTCCGCGGCGGGCAGCCTTCCTCGCCTGACCAGCCCTTCGCGCAGCAGGAACTCGACCTGCGCGTTCGCGCTTCGCAGCTCCTGCGCCGCCAGGCGTTCGATCTCGGCCCACAGGGCCGGATCGATGCGCAGGGGGTAGGATTTTTTTCCGGGACTGGCCATCGGGTGCGGGTAGAGAGGCGGGCTTCAGGTGTACAGCGTACCGGTGTTCACCACGGGCTGCGTCTCCCGGTCGGAGCACAGCACCACGAGCAGGTTGGACACCATCGAGGCCTTGCGCTCGTCGTCCAGCACCACGAGATTGCGCTCTGACAGGCCCTTGAGCGCCGCCTCGACCATGCCTACCGCGCCCGCCACGATCTGGTGCCGCGCGCTGACGATGGCCACTGCCTGCTGGCGGCGCAGCATCACCTGTGCGATCTCGGGGGCGTAGGCGAGGTGGGTGAGCTTGGCGTCGAGCACTTCGACGCCCGCGCTGGCAAAGCGTTGGTTCAGCTCGTCCTTGAGCGCGTCGGCCACTGTGTCGAGCCCGGCGCGCAGCGTGGTTTCTTCGCTTTGCAGGTCGTCGCCGCTGTCGTAGGCATAGAGAGTGGCGAGGTGACGGATGGCGGCTTCGGCCTGGATGGCGACGAACTTGTTGTAGTCGTCGATCTCGAACACGGCCTGCGCCGTGTCGTAGACCCTCCACACCACCGCCGCGCCGATCTCCACCGGGTTGCCGCGCTTGTCGTTCACCTTCAGCGGCGGCGTGTTGAGGTTGCGTGCGCGCAGCGAGATCTTCTGGCCGCTCTGCAGCGGGTTGGTCCAGCGCAGGCCCTCGGTGCGGTCGGTGCCCTGGTACTCGCCGAACAGCGTGAGGATGATGCCCTCGTTGGGCTGCAGCATGTAGAGGCCCGGAATCAGCACGAGGCCGATCACGATCAGCCCAATGCTCATGGGCAGCGGCATCAGGCGCTGCACTATTGCCCATACGCCGACAGCGATCAGCAGCAGCACCACGGCCGACACGCCGTAGCCGTTGATCGACCGGTAGGGGCGCTCCTTGCGGACCTTGCGCGGTGTTGTGGGGGTCTTCTCTTGCATGTAGCCTCCGTTAAAAGTGATATCACTTTAATATCTTTTTGAAGGCAGTCAAGATGTTTTCGATGCGAGGGCGCCGCTTCGCCGTTCGAAAGTAAAGGCGGCTTGCTTTACCCCGGGTTTACGGGCTCGCAACGCCCGGGACAGCTGTCGCGCCTGAAATGCGCGGTGGTCCTTCGAGGGCCAAGCATCGAAGGAACCCGCAATGACGATGAATCGACCCCTGCAACGCTTCGCGCTCGCCGCAGCCCTTGTCGCCGTGAGCGGCCACTGCTTTGCGCAATTCGGCGGGGGCGGTGGCATGGGCGGAGGCCGGCGCGGCACGCGGCCCGACAGCACGACGAGCCCGCGCACAGGCGATGGCCTGTCCACGCCAGCAACCGCTGCGGGCAAAGTCCGCGACAAGCTCTACGACCTGCGCGTGCAGCTCATGATCACGCCCGAGCAGTCCCCGCTGTGGGACCGCTTCTCCGATGCGGTGTGGGACATGGCCAGCCGCGTCGGCATGACAGCCGCAGCGCCGCCAGACGACCTGACCGCCGTGCAGTTCGCACAGCAGCGCGCCGCGCAGGCGCAAGACCGCGCCCGGCGCACGCAGGCAGTGAGCGATGCACTGTCGAAGCTCTACGACTTAATGACGCCCGAGCAGCGCCACACGGCCGACCAGAACCTGCCGGCCGTCATTCCCTGATCGGCACGATGCATCAGCGGCCGATCAGGTGATGAGGTCGAAGCAGCAGCCCGCGTAGTACGGCTTGTCCCCGCCATCGACGAAGGGCACCTCGATCGGCTTGCCCTCGTTGCGCCACACATCGCGCTTCCTGTAGCCGGAGCGCGCGAGGTCGGCCAGCAGCTCGTCGTGGTGCTGGATGCGATACGGGCACACCGCCACGCCGATGCTGTTGAGCGTGTAGATCGTGCGCTCGGGGTGCACGGCCGTGGTGTTCATGATGATGCGCCTGGGCTTCACGGCCAGCGAAGAAAGAATCGCGTCCATTCGGGTCGGCAGGTACTGCAGGCTGCCCGACACATACAGCACGTCGCAGCCGCTCGCATCGCGGTAGTCGGTGGTAAAGCCGAGCTGCTCTGTCGCTTCGCGCTTGACGGCCATCGCGCGGCCGCTCTCGACCACGCCGGGCACGTCGCACACGGTCCAGCGCAGGGTGTCGGGATAGCTGAGTACGCGGCGGAAGGCGTAGTACTTGATGCCGACGTGCCCGCCCAGGTCGAACACGCGCGTCAGGCCCGCATCGATGGAGCGGCCCAGCCAGAAGAGGCCGGGGTAGTCGTAGAAATAGATCTGCGGGCTGTAGAGCTCGCCCGCGTCGGCATTGGCGTAGCCGACGGCCTTGCTTGGCGGTGCACCAGCCTCGGCCGCCGCGAAGCTCTCGAACGAACCCATGAAGAGGTTCTCGTCCGTGTTGTTCAGGAACTTGCGCCTGTACGCACTTTCGCGGGGAGGAAACTGCAGAAGGCTTGAAAGCATCTATTTCTCCGGTGGCATGCCCATTCTGGGCGCAACCGGAGCATTCGAGAGCTATAGCCCAGTGCCGTTGGGGCGGTTACCCCATGGAGGTTACATACCGCTCGCCAGCGCCGCCGCAGCCGCCCGCGTCTCCACCCCCAGCTTCTCGAAGATGTGCTCCAGGTGCTTGTTCACCGTGCGCGGGCTGGTGCCCAGGATCTCGCCGATGTCGCGGTTGGTCTTGCCCTTGGCGAGCCATGACAGCACCTCTGTCTCGCGCGGCGTGAGTGCGGCGTCGGCAAGGCGGGCCGCCGGCCCTTCGCGCTGGATGGCGAAGAGCAGCATCGTCTCGCCGAGCGCCGCCGCGCCGAGGTTGCGCACCGACAGCCGCATGCCCGTGGCGGTGCCAATGGCAATGGCCGCGCCCGGCGCCAGTGCCGGTTCCAGCGATGCGGGCAGCAGGCCCGGCGCCACCGGGTCTTCCAGCGCATGCAGCCACAGCGCGGCCTGCGGCGAGCGCCACGCGATGCGCCCGCGCGTATCGACGAACACCACTCCCATGCCGGCCACGTCGACAGCGTCTCGCGCCATACGCGTGATGCGGGCGTTGCGCGCGTGCGTGTGCAGCCGCGCCAGCACCTCCTGCGCGCGGATGGGCTTCACCACGTAGTCGACGCCGCCGCATTCGAAGCCCTCGACCACGTGCGAGGTTTCCGAAAGCCCCGTCATGAACAGCACCGGTATGTGCGCCCATGCCGGGTTGGCCTTGATGCGCCTGCAGGTCTCGAAGCCCGAGAGGCCGGGCATCAGGCCGTCGAGCAATATCGCGTCGGGCACCACCAGTTCGAGCCGCTGCAGCGCGGCCTCGCCGTCGGCCGCCACCAGCACGGTGTAGCCGCTGGCCTCCAGCGTGTCGCACAGCATGCCGAGGCTGCTGGGTGCGTCGTCCACCACCAGCACCACGGGGCGTTCGGATGATGATGGCGATTCAGGGGGCGAGGGTGTCTGCATCTTCGGCCAGTGCGTTGCGGAGGTTGTCGAGTTCGAAGCGCGTGACCATGCCGCGCAGCCAGGTGCAGGTCGATGCCGCTGCGGGCGAGGCGGCCGCCAGCCGGTCGAGCGCCGTGTGCAGGCCGCGCACATGGCCCATCTGCACGAGGCGCATGAGTTCGGCTCTGTCGTCTTCCGACAGGGCAAGCTGGCGCGGGCGCTGCGGCGTGTCTTCTGCAGCGGCGGGCGGCAATGCATCGCTGCCCGACAGCCATTCGAGGCCGAGGTGCCGCTCCAGCGTGGCGATCAGCGCCGACTCGATCACCGGCTTGCCCACAAAGGCCTGGCAGTCCGCCGCGCGCAGCCGCTCGCTCTGGTTCTCGAACATGTTGGCCGAGACGATGATGATCGGGATGTCGCGAAAGCCCGAGGCGCGCACCGACGCGGCGGTCTGCCAGCCGTCCATGTCGTCCATCGTCAGGTCGAGCAGGATGGCCGAGGGCAGCTCCTCGCGCAGGCTGTCGAGGCACTCGGTGCCGCTCGCAGCCTCGCGCACCTCGAAGCCCAGCGGCGCGAGCATGCCGGCGAGCATCTGGCGTTGCACGGGCTGGTCGTCCACCACCAGCAGCGTGCGGCGCGCGCCGATGTAGCCCGACACGGGTTGCCGCAGCGCGCCGGCCTTGCTGGCCTGCGGGCCGGGGTCGGCCACTTCGCGCAGGTACACCCGCACGCTGAATGTGCTGCCTTGCGAAGAGGTAGAGGCCAGCTTGAGCTCGCCGCCCATCAGCGAAGTGAGCAGCCCGGTGATCGTGAGGCCCAGCCCCGTGCCGGGCTCGCCGCGGCGGCGGCCTGCCGCGCCGCGCTCGAAGGGCAGGAAGATGCGCTGGTGGTCCTGCGCCGCCACGCCGATGCCGGTGTCGACCACGTCGAAGCGCAGCACCTCGCGCCGCGCATCCACATGCAGCGTGACGGTGCCGCTGTCGGTGAAGCGCACCGCGTTCGTCAGCAGGTTGATGAGAATCTGCCGCAGCCATTTCGCATCGGCATGCACCCATGGCGGTAGCTGCCCGGCGTGCGTGAAGACGAAGGCCAGGCCCTTGTTCTCGGCCTGCGGCCGCACCATGTGCACGAGCTGGTCTAGAAAGGCCGGCAGTGCGAGCGGTGCGGGTTCGAGCTGCAGCCTGCCGGCCTCGATGCGCGCCAGGTCGAGCAGGCCATCGATCAGGCCCAGCATGTGCTCGCCGCTGCGGTGAATGGTCTGCACCGCCTCGCGCGGCGGCGTCACGGCGTCGCCCTTGAGCAGGATCTGCGAGTAGCCCAGGATGCTGTTGAGCGGCGTGCGCAGCTCGTGCGTCATGCCCGCCACGTAGCGCGTCTTGGCCTGGTTCGCGGCCTCGGCGGCTTCCTTGGCGGTCTGCAGTGCGGCATCGGTGCGGCGGTGTGCCTCGATCTCCAGCGCGAGCAGGTTGTTGTGGCGGTTCGATTCTTCCTGTGCCATCTGCCGGCTTTCGCTGCCCAGCACCACCCACCACGCGGCCACCGCGGCCACGACGGAGAGCAGCGCGAACACTTTCAGGAAGGCCGTCGCTATGACCGAATCGCTGGTGCCCGCCAGTGCCTCCTGCGCGTAGACCACGCCCACCACTGTGGCCAGCAATGCGATCAACGAAGCCGCGATCAGCAGGTAGTGCGCCACGCGGAAGTTCAGCCGCGCCGACAGCGCAGGTGGCAGCAGCGCTTGCAGCCAGCCGCTCATCTGCTCGGCCGCGCGCGAGTTGGTCTTGCAGCGGTCGTGGCAGCGCGATTCGAGCGTGCAGCACAGCGAGCAGATCGGCGCGCTGTAGGCCGGGCAGTGAGCCATGTCTTCCGACTCGAAGCTGTTGTCGCACACCGAGCACTTCACGCTCTGGCCCGGCTTCCAGCGGTCGATGTCTGTGCGCGCGAGGTAGTAGCGCCCGCGCGTACGCCAGGCCAGCAGCGGAGACACGGCCATGGCCGTCACCAACGCGATGAAGGGCGAGAAGGCGCGGGCCCAATGCCCCAGTACGCCCGAGTAGGCCAGCATGGCGAGCGCAGCCGCCACCAGCATCGCCATCAGCCCCACCGGGTTGATGTCGTACAGGTGCGCGCGCTTGAACTCGATGGTCTTCGGGCTCCAGCCCAGCGGCTTGTTGATGACCAGGTCGGCCACCAGCGCGCCGACCCATGCGATGGCGATGTTGCTGTAGAAGCCCAGCACGTGTTCGAGCGCCGCGAACACACCCAGCGCCATCAGCAATATCGCGATGACCACGTTGAACACCAGCCACACCACGCGCCCCGGGTGGCTGTGCGTGAGCCGCGCGAAGAAGTTCGACCACGCGAGCGAACCCGCATAGGCGTTCGTCAGGTTGATCTTCATCTGCGAGATCACCACGAACAGCACCGTGATGCCCAGCACCCAGGCCGGGTCGCGCAGCACGTACGAGAAGCCCGTGAGGTACATCTGCGTGGGCTCGATCGCATGGTTGGCCGGAATCTCGTGCTGCAGCGCCAGGAAGGCCAGGAACGCGCCGCCCATCATCTTCAGCATGCCCGGCACGATCCAGCCCGGCCCGGCGATGAGCACCGCGGTCCACCAGCGGCCACTGTTGGCGGCTGTCTTCTCGGGCAAAAAGCGCAGGTAGTCGACCTGCTCGCCGATCTGCACCACCAGCGAGAAGGCCACCGTGGCGGCGGCGCCGAACATCAGCGGATCGAAGCCGCTGCTGTCCGAAGTGCGGCCGACCAGGCTGGTGAAGTCGGCGTACAGCTCGGGCTTCTTCACCAGCACTGCGATGAAGGGGCAGACGAACAGCACGATCCAGATCGGCTGCGTCCACAGCTGCAGCCCCGATATGAGCGTGATGCCCCGCGCCACCAGCGGAATGATGACGATCGACGACACCATGTACAGCAGCCACAGCGGCCAGTCGAGGTACATCTGCAGCGCCAGCGCGAGGATGGCCGCCTCCAGCGCGAAGAAGATGAAGGTGAAGCTCGCGTAGATCAGCGATGTGAGCGTGGAGCCCAGGTAGCCGAAGCCAGCGCCGCGCGTGAGCAGGTCCATGTCCACGCCGTGCCGCGCTGCGTAGTACGAGATGGGCAGGCCCGTGAGGAAAGTGATGAGCCCCACGACCAGGATCGCCCACAGCGCGTTCGAGAAGCCGTAGCTCAGCGCGATGGCGCCGCCGATGGCTTCCAGTGCCAGGAAAGAGGTGGCGCCGAAGGCCGCGTTGGCCACGCGGAACTCCGACCACTTGCGAAAGCTGCGCGGCGTGTAGCGCAGCGCGTAGTCCTCCAGCGTCTCGTTCGCGACCCAGGCGTTGTAGTCGCGGCGGATGCGAAAGATCTTCTGTCCGGAGACGGATTGCATGGCGGGTTCTCGCGGCGGCGGTGGCATGGGGCAGGTACAGCAAGAAGCGCTCCCTGTGCTTCTTTCCCCTCGATGTTTTCCACCGATGTCTGGCTCGCGAGTCTGCGGGCAGGGCGGGCTCCCGCCGCTACGTTGAATGACGTATTCGCGCAAACCCGGGTGATTTCTAAAGTACCAGCCATGGTGCTCGGGGCACCGTCCGATGCACTGCGATGGTGCGCGGCTCTACTTTCCAACAACCTGCCTGGAGTTTCCTGATGTCGCGTGATTCAGATCTTTCTCTCGATGCCCTGGCATTGCGCCGCCGCCGTCTGCTGCAGGGCGCCGCCGCGCTGCCCGTGATGGGCCTGAGCGGCCTGAGCTTCGGCCAGGGGCAGTTCCCCACGGCCAAGGTCAACACCACCAAGCTCGCCGTGACCGACACCGAGGTAACGGTAGGCCAGCTGCATTCGTCCACCGGCACCATGGCCATTTCGGAAACCGGCTCCATCCAGGCCGAGCAGCTCGCCATCGACCAGATCAACGCCATGGGCGGCGTGCTGGGCCGCAAGATCAAGGTCATCAAGGAAGACGGCGCCTCCGACTGGCCCACCTTCGCCGAGAAGTCGAAGAAGCTGCTGGTCAACGACCACTGCGCGGCCGTGTTCGGCTGCTGGACCAGCGCCTCGCGCAAGGCAGTGCTGCCTGTGTTCGAGAAAGAGAACGGCCTCTTGTACTACCCGACCTTCTACGAAGGCCTGGAGCAGAGCAAGAACGTGATCTACACCGGCCAGGAAGCCACGCAGCAGATCATCTGGGGCCTGGACTGGGGTGCGAAGGAGAAGAAGGCCAAGACTTTCTTCCTGGTGGGCTCCGACTACATCTGGCCGCGCACCTCGATGAAGATCGCGCGCAAGCACATCGAGAACTTCCAGAAGGGTTCGGTCAAGGGCGAGGAGTACTACCCGCTGGGCCACACCAACTTCAACTCGCTGATCAACAAGATCAAGGTGGCCAAGCCCGACTGCATCTTTGCCGCGGTGGTTGGCGGCTCGAACGTGGCCTTCTACAAGCAGCTCAAGGCTGCGGGCATCACGGGCGACAAGCAATTCCTGCTGACGCTGGCCGTGACGGAAGACGAGATGACCGGCGTGGGCGGCGAGAACTTCGCAGGCTTCTACTCGTCGATGAAGTACTTCCAGACGCTGGACAACCCGAACAACAAGAAGTTCGTGGAGGCCTTCAAGGCGAAGTACGGCAAGGACGCGGTGATCGGCGACGTGACGCAGGCGGGCTACCTCGGGCCGTGGCTGTGGAAGGCGGCGGTGGAGAAGGCTGGCAGCTTCGACGTGGACAAGGTGGTGGCCGGCTCGCCGGGCATCGAGCTGAAGACGGCGCCCGAGGGGTACGTGAAGCTGGACGCGAACCACCACTTGTGGAGCAAGGCGCGCATCGGGCAGGGGCAACTTGATGGCACGTTCAAGGTGGTGGCGGAGTCGGCTGAGTTGATCAAGCCCGATCCGTTCCCGAAGGGCTACCAGTAAGCAGGCCGTCGGCCCTCACCCCAACCCTCTCCCGCGTGCGGGAGAGGGGGGCAACTCCAACATTCCGGACTTCCCGCCATGACTCTGTCGGACATGATGAACATCGGCCTCATGCAGGGCTTCGCGGGGCTGAGCCTCTTCGCGGTGCTGCTGCTGATGGGGCTGGGCCTGGCGATCATCTTCGGCCAGATGGGCGTGATCAACATGGCGCATGGCGAGTTCATGACCATCGGCGCCTACTCGATCTATCTGGCCGCGCGCATCACCGAAAGCCTGGCGCCGGCTTTCATGCCTTACTACTTCCCGATCGCCATCGGGCTGGCCTTCGTCTTCGCTTTCATCACCGGATGGATCGTGGAGTGGGTGCTGATTCGCCACCTCTACAAGCGCCCGCTCGATACGCTGCTCGCTACCTGGGGCGTGAGCCTGGGCCTGCAGCAGATCTTTCGCACCTTCATCGGCCCGAAGGAGGTGAGCCCGACGCTGCCCGAGTGGCTCATGGGCTCGTGGACGCCGCATGAAGGCCTGGACATTCCGATCAACGGCCTGTTCGTGCTGGCGCTCACCGCGCTGGTCACGGGCGGCGTGCTTATCGCTCTGCACAAGAGCCGCTGGGGCCTGCGGGTGCGCGCCACAGTGGCCAACCGCACGATGGCCAACGCCACCGGCATCGACACGAAGAAGACAGACCGCCTGACCTTTGCCATCGGCTGCGGCATTGCCGGCATGGCGGGCGCGGCCTTCACCACCATCGGCTCGACCGGGCCGACTTCGGGCTCGCTCTACATCGTCGACGCCTTCCTGGTCGTCACCTTTGGCGGCGCGGCCAGCCTGTTCGGCACGGTGGTCTCGGCCTTCGGCATTGCACAGACGCAGTCGATCTCCGAATTCTTCATGACCGGCTCGATGGCCAAGGTGCTGACGCTCTCGCTGATCGTGCTGATTCTGATGATGCGGCCCCAAGGCCTGTTCGCCGTCAAGGTCCGCCGTTGAACCCGATTCCCTCCTGGAGAACGTTCCGATGAATTTCATCAAGGCCTCGATCCAGCGCTACCAGCTCGGCAGCCTGCTGCTCCTGGTGCTGCTGCTCGCGGTGGTGCTGCCGCTGTCGCTCGACATCTTCCGCCTCAACCTCGTGGGCAAGTACCTCACCTATGCCTTCGTGGCCGTGGGCCTCGTCATGGTGTGGGGCTACGGCGGCGTGCTGAGCCTCGGGCAGGGCGTGTTCTTCGGCATCGGCGGGTATGCGATGGCGATGTTCCTCAAGCTGGAAGCCTCCGACCCCATCACGACCAAGATCCAGTCGACGCCCGGCATTCCGGACTTCATGGACTGGAACCAGATCACCGAGCTGCCCACGCTGTGGCTGCCGTTCAAGAGCCTGCCGCTGAGCCTTGCGCTGGTGGTGCTGGCGCCGATGGCGCTGGCCTGGCTCGTGAGCTTCGCGATGTTCAAGCGGCGCGTGGGCGGGGTGTACTTCGCGATCATCACGCAGGCAGTGGCACTGATCTGCACCGTGCTCATCATCGGCCAGCAGGGCTACACGGGCGGCGTGAACGGCATGACCGACCTGAAGACGATGCTGGGCTGGGACACGCGCACCGACGGCGCCAAGTACGTGCTGTATTACGTTTGCGTCGGCCTTCTGGTGGCGAGCATTCTGCTGTGCCGCTGGGTGCAGACCAGCAAGCTGGGCACGCTGCTGCTGGCCATGCGCGACAAGGAAGATCGCGTGCGCTTCTCGGGCTACGACGTGTCGAACTTCAAGGTCTTCATCTTCTGCCTGGCGGCCGGGCTCTCGGGCATCGGTGGCGCGATGTTCGCACTGCAGGTGGGCTTCATGTCGCCGAGCTTCGTGGGCATCGTGCCGTCGATCGAGATGGTGATCTTCTGCGCTGTGGGCGGGCGCATGAGCCTGGTGGGTGCGGTGTACGGCGCGCTGCTGGTGAATGCGGGCAAGACGCTGTTCTCTGAAAGCTTTCCGGACCTGTGGCTGTTCCTGATGGCCGGTCTCTTCATCGGCGTGACCATGGCCTTCCCGATGGGGCTTGCCGGAGTGTGGGAAGAAAAGATCCGGCCGTGGTGGAAGTCGCGCCGGCAGGCGCTGCGCGATGCGGCTGTCAAGCCGCCACCAGTTGCAGCAACCGCACCCGCACCGGTGGCGTCGACCGCATCACAACCCGAACCCACGCTGCCGGAAGGCGTCGGCAGCCAACGCGCCTGAACCGGAACACCCTATGAGCAACACCGACTTCGCGCTCGCCGTGGAAGACCTCACCGTCTCCTTCGACGGCTTCAAGGCCATCGACGACCTCACGCTGTACATCGACCGCAACGAACTGCGCGTGATCATCGGCCCCAACGGAGCAGGCAAGACCACGCTGCTCGACCTGATCTGCGGCAAGACGCGCGCGAGCGCCGGCAGCATCAAGTTCAAGAACACCGAACTCACGAAGATGGCCGAGCACAAGCGCGTGCGGCTGGGCATCGGCCGCAAGTTCCAGACACCATCCATCTACGAGAACCTGAGTGTGTTCCAGAACCTGGAGGTGTCGTTCCCGAAGGGCCGCTCGGTGTTCGGCGCGCTGGCTTTCAAGTGCGACGACGAGGTCAAGGCCAAGGTGCAGGCGATTGCCGAAGAGATCGGCCTGGCCGACCGCCTCGACACAGAGGCCGGTCTGCTGAGCCACGGCCAGAAGCAGTGGCTTGAGATCGGCATGCTGCTGATGCAGGAGCCCGAGCTGCTGATGCTCGACGAGCCCATCGCCGGCATGAGCGCGCGCGAACGAGAGCTCACGGCCGACTTGCTCAAGCGCATCTGCCAGAACCGCGCGGTGATCGTCATCGAGCACGACATGGCTTTCGTGAAGCAGATCGCGCACAAGGTCACCGTGATGCACCAGGGAAAGATCCTTGCCGAAGGGCCTATGGAGAAGGTGCAGGCCGATCCCAAGGTCATCGATGTTTATCTGGGGCACTAGATGAAGCGCTGTCGTTCAGGGCACTGGTTGATTGGCCGATACGAGAGCCGCGCCCACTGTGCGAAGAGCACCGGGTGCTCCCCGCAGCGAAATAAAGGAGGAGGCCGAAGGCCGGGGGACATTCGCGGAGGGGAGTACCCGGTGTTCTTCGCACGCACCCCGAACACAAGCACCTGGAGTCCAACAAGATGAGCAACATCATGCTGAAGGTCGAAGACCTGCACGTAGCCTACGGCCAGAGCGAGGCCTTGCACGGCATCTCCTTCGAGGGCCATGCCAACGAAACCATCGCCATCATGGGCCGCAACGGCATGGGCAAGACCACGCTGTTCAAGAGCTTGATGGGCGTGCTGCCATTGAAGAGCGGGCGCATCGAAGTGGCGGGGCAAGACGTGTCGCGCGACGAGAGCTTTCGCCGCGTGGCCAAGGGCATCGCCTACGTGCCGCAGGGCCGGATGATCTTTCCGACGCTGACGGTGGAGGAGAACATCCAGACCGGGCTCGAGAACTCGAAGACCCGCCGCATCCCCGAAGAGATCTACGCGCTGTTCCCCGTGCTGTGGGACATGAAGAGCCGCAAGGGCGGCAACCTCTCGGGCGGCCAGCAACAGCAGCTTGCCATTGCACGCGCCCTCGTCACCGACCCCAAGGTGCTGCTGCTCGACGAGCCCACCGAAGGTATCCAGCCTTCGATCATCAAGGACATCGCCAAGGCGCTCAACGAGATCCGCAAGCTGCGCGGCATCACCATCGTCGTGTCCGAGCAGGTGCTCAGCTTCGCGATGGATGTAGCTGATCGGCTCTTCGTGATCGAAGGCGGCCGCCTCGTGCACGAGACCGCGCGCGACAAGACCGATGTGGACCACATCAAAGCCTACCTCTCCGTTTGATCTTTCCGTTCAACCACAACCCAACCAGGAGCCACTGCAAATGACGGACACGCTGATCAAGGTCGATCTGACCAAGTCGCCCACCGAGAACGAGTTGATTCACAACCGCTGGCACCCGGACATTCCGATGGCCTGCTGGGTCAACCCGGGCGACGACTTCATCCTCGAAACCTTCGACTGGACCGGCGGCTTCATCAAGAACAACGACAGCGCCGACGACGTGCGCGACATCGACCTGAGCACCGTGCACTACCTCTCGGGCCCCGTGGGCGTGAAAGGCGCAGAGCCCGGCGACCTGCTGGTGGTCGACCTGCTCGACATCGGCGCCAAGCAGGACAGCCTCTGGGGCTTCAACGGATTTTTCTCGAAGAAGAATGGCGGCGGTTTCCTGACCGATCATTTTCCCGAAGCGCAGAAATCGATCTGGGACTTCAAGGGGATGTTCACCAGCTCGCGCCACATTCCGGGCGTGAACTTCGCTGGCCTCATCCACCCCGGCCTGATCGGCTGCCTGCCCGACAAGCCCATGCTCGATATGTGGAACGAGCGCGAGAAGGCGCTCATTGCCACCGACCCCGATCGCGTGCCCGGCCTGGCCAATCCGCCGTTCGCCGGCACCGCCCACATGGGCAAGATGACTGGCGAGGCGAGGGCGAAAGCCGCTGCCGAGGGTGCGCGCACCGTGCCGCCGCGCGAGCACGGCGGCAACTGCGACATCAAGGACCTGTCGCGTGGCTCGAAGGTGTTCTTCCCGGTGTACGTCGACGGCGCGGGCCTGAGCGTGGGCGACCTGCACTTCAGCCAGGGCGACGGCGAAATCACCTTCTGCGGCGCCATCGAAATGGCTGGCTGGGTGCACATGAAGGTCACGCTCATCAAGGGCGGCATGGCCAAGTACGGCATCAAGAACCCGATCTTCAAGCCCAGCCCGATCACGCCGCAATACAACGACTACCTGATCTTCGAAGGCATCTCGGTCGACGAGAGCGGCAAGCAGCACTACCTCGACGTGAACGTGGCCTACCGCCAGGCCTGCCTGAACGCCATCGAGTACCTGAAGAAGTTCGGCTACTCGGGCGCGCAGGCCTATTCGATTCTTGGCACGGCGCCAGTGCAGGGCCACATCAGTGGCGTGGTCGACGTGCCCAACTCGTGCGCCACGCTGTGGCTGCCCACGGGCATCTTCGACTTCGACATCAACCCGAACGCCTCGGGCCCGGTGAAGATGATCGACGGCAGCATCAGCATGCCGCTGTCGCACGACCTGCGTTGAAAGACAGCCACGCCATGCCCACCTACGACTACGCCTGCGGCCAGTGCGGTGGCTTCGAAGCGCTGCGGCCCTCGGGCCTGCGCGACGAGCCCGCCGCATGCCCCGATTGCGGATGCGCTTCGCCGCGCGTACTTTCGGCCGCACCGCGGCTCGCACTGATGGCCTCGGGCACGCGCCGCGCCATGGAAACCAACGAGCGCGCGCGGCATGAGCCCGGCAGTTCGCGCGACTACGCGCGCTTCAAGCACCCGGCGGGCTGCGGCTGCTGCAGCAGTTCGGGCAAGCGGGGTGCGACGGTGACGGCGCCCAACGGGGCCAAGTCCGCGCCTTCGCGGCGGCCGTGGATGATCAGCCACTGAGGCTGCTGTTTCATGGGGCAACCCCTATTGACCGGCTTCTTTTCAAGGCCCTGATTGTTTCAATCCTGTGAACGCCGTGGTTCATTTCGACGGCGTTTTTCAGGGCTCTTCAGGATCAAACTTCTCCTCACCAACCCATCACCTGAAGGAGATTGAAATGAATGCCTCGAAGATCCTCGCCGCTGCTGCCCTCTCGCTCCTGGCTGCTGCCGGAGCCCACGCAGAAACCTACGACGGCGTGCACGTCGTGAACTCTTCTGTGACCCGCGCTGAAGTCGCACCGCAAGCCGTTGCCGCCGCTCGTGCTGGCAACGAATACAGCGATGCCTCGGGCGCTGGCGCACAAGCCTTCACCTCGACCGCCAACCGCGCGACCGTGCAAGCCGAAGCCGTTGCCAAGGCCCATGACCCGTTCGCCAGCCTCGACCGCCGCGCGTTCTACCGCGACGAAGTGCCGGCTGCCTACAAGAAGCCCAGCGTGTCGTTCACGCGCCAAGCTGGCCTGTAAGCGCCGACCACGACACCTTCGGGTGTCGCAAAAGAAAGAACGGGCCCTCGGGCCCGTTTTTTCATGGCCGATCGCTTTGTGGTTGTTGTCAAAATATACGCATTGAGTATATATTCGCGGCCCATGAACATGCCGCAACAGGTGCTCCTCCGCGACGCGATGCGTCAACTCAACATGACGCGCGATGCATTCGCAGAGCGCATCGGCAGCCGGAGAAGGGCGCTCGACGCCTGGCTCCTGCCCGACGAATCCAACGAATTCAGGGCCATGCCCGAAGTCGCGCGACGCTTTGTCAGCGAAATCCTGGCTTCGGACGGCCGGCGCAGTGAATATACGCAAAGCGCACATGAAGGCGCTCTACGCCAGGCGCTGGCCACCGAAGGCTCGCACCACCTGCTGTCGGTCAGCCAGTTCAACCGCGACGCCATCGATGAGCTGTTCCAGCTGGCCGACGTCATGCAGCCCATCGCGCGCCGCCGCAAGGTCAGCCGCGTGCTCGAAGGGGCAGTGCTGGCCAATCTGTTCTTCGAGGCCAGCACGCGCACCCGAGTGAGCTTCGGCGCGGCGTTCTGCCGGCTCGGCGGTTCGGTGTGCGACACCACCGGCTTCACCTTCTCGTCGATGGCCAAGGGCGAATCGATCTACGACACCAGCCGCGTCATCAGCGGCTATGCCGATGCGATCGTGGTGCGGCATCCGGAGCAGGGCTCGGTCGCCGAATTCGCGCGCGCCACCAACGTGCCGGTCATCAACGGTGGCGACGGCCCGGGCGAGCACCCCAGCCAGGCGCTGCTCGACCTGTACACCATCCAGCGCGAGTTCTCGCGCCTGGGCAAGCTGGTCGACGGCGCGCACATCGCGATGGTCGGCGACCTGAAGTACGGGCGTACCGTGCATTCACTCATCAAGCTGCTCGCGCTGTATCGCGGCCTGAAGTTCACGCTGATCTCGCCGCCGTCGCTCGCAATGCCGGCGGAAATCGTGGAGGCCGTGAGCCGCAACGGCCACGTCGTCGAGACCGCCGCCACGCCTGCGCAGGCGCTGGCCGGCGCGGACATCATCTACGCCACGCGCATCCAGAAAGAGCGCTTCGCGAACGACGAAGTGCTGGAGGGCTTCGACAACGCGTTCGAGATCAACCGCGCACTTATCGAATCAGCCTGCAAGCCCGAAGTGGTGGTGATGCATCCGCTGCCACGCGATGGCCGCCCCGGTTCGCACGACCTGAGCGTCGACCTGAACAACGACCCGCGCCTGGCCATCTTCCGCCAGACCGACAACGGCATCCCGGTGCGCATGGCCATCTTCGCCACGCTGCTGGGCGTGGAAAAGCTCGTGAGCCGCTCGATGCGTGACGCAGCCTGGACGCCGCCCTCGCACATCGGGCCGGACGACAGTGTGTTTCACGGGCTCGATTGAGGCTCAGCAAGAGCGCGCGGCCCTCAGGCGTGCGCGAGGATGTTGACCAGCTTGCCGAACGGATCGCGCACGTAGAAGCGGCGCACGCCCCAGGGTTCGTCTGCAGGGCCGTATTCGATGGCGAAGCCCGCTGCCTTCATGCGTTCGAAGGCCGTGTCGATGTCGTCGACCTCGATGGACAGATCGGGCACTGGCGTACCCGAGCCGCCTTCCGACGCGAAGCTGACCTGCAACGTCATCTCGGCCTGCGAGCCGTAGGTCTGGATCCAGCCGTGGTCCATGAGCAGATCGAGGCCGAGGATGTCCTTGTAGAAGACAGCCGCACGCGCGGGCTCGAGCGCGGCGAAGTTGGCGACCAGTCGTTTGACTTTCATGGTGCGGGTTTTCTGATCGTGAAGGTTTGGAGTTGGCCGTCGCGCTCGACGTGCAGCAGGTCGCCCTCGACGCGGATGCCGGTCCACCGTTCGATACGCTCGTTCGAATGAACGATCTCGATGCTGTCGTCGGATATCACGCGGTAGTCGAACAGCGGCCCGGCCAGAGGGCCGTTCTTCTTGCCGATCGTCGCGGTCACACGGCCGGTCGATCGAAAGCAGTAGCTGTTGACCAGCGTGTCGGACACGAGGTCGAGGAAGTGGTCGATGGGCAGGGGGTGGTTAGGCGTGATCGTCATGCTCTGGCGCTCGTTGTCTCCACAAGGCAGCCTTCCGATTCAGAAGCGGCCGAATATAGAGCCTCAAGCGGCCGCACGCCGATACGTCAGCAATCGCCCCCTGTATGCCACCCGGCTCACGGTTGCGAGTTGATCCAACCGCTCCTCGCACATGCCGAAGCCCTCGTCCGCCATCTGCCTGTTGAACGCCGACCGGTTGCCCCGGTCCGGGTCGACGATCCACACCTCGGCGGCGGGGCTGGTATGGCGGGCGATGAAGGCGGCGAGCAGGCCTTCCGCATCGCGCTCGTACAGCAGGTCGCTGCCGATCACGAGGTCGAACAGGCCGTGCACGTCGCCGTCGGCCCCGGTCTCCTGCATGCCCCAATGGCCGCGCCTGTATTTCATGGGCGGCAAGGCGTTCAGCCGAAGGTTCTCCAGCAGGAAGCCGCCAGCGAGCGGGTGGCAGTCGCTCGCCGTCATGTCGTTGCCGCGCCGATGGCCGACCAGGCTTGCGAGCGCGAGGCCGCAGCCGATCTCGAGCACGCGCGCGCCCAGCACCACGGGGTGCAACGCCATGCGCGCGGCCAGTTGAGCGCCCGAGGGCCACAGCAGCCCGAACATTGGCCATGAGGCGGAAGAGATGCCCTGCGCGGCTGCCGCACCCGAGGGGTCGGAGAACTGCTGCCGATCGAGCAACGACTGGATGACGAGGTCGTCGGCACCCGCGATGGCGATGCGCTCCAGCTTGAGTAGATAGCCCGGCATCGAAGGGAGCAGGGTCTCGCGTGCGAGGCCCCGGTGCAGCAAAGGTGGGCCAGTATGCGCCCTGGCCGGCTTCGCGCCTTCTCACGCTCATCTAAGCAAACTCTCACTGCTGCGTAAGCGGCCTCTCACAGCCTGGTAAGTACCGCGTCCTAGAGTGAATTCATCGTCATCACTCAAGGAGACAACCATGAGATTTCGTATCGCAACCCTTTGCATCGCAGCCGTGCCCGCGCTGGTGCTGGCATCGTTCGCGCATGCTGGCGGGCTGGCCGACCCCGACTATCCGCAGATCTCGCATTCGACCCAGTCGCGCGATGCGGTGGCCGACGACGCCGTGCGCGCCAACAACGGCATTCACGCAACGGAAGTTCTGGAATCGCAGGTGCAGGCGCCCGTGTCGGGCGCCGACCGTGCGCAGGTGCAGGCCGAGGCGATTCGCGCGAACACCGGAATCCATCCGACGGAAGTTCTGGAATCGCAGGTGCAGCCGCCGGTGGCTTCTGCGAACCAGCCGGATGCGGCGATGACACACGCCACCAACGGGGCCGGCGCAACCACCTACTGAGCCGCCGCGGCGCCTCGCACGCCCGGCGTCAATCGCGTGTGAGCACGAAGCGCCTGCGGATGCCGCTCGCGGCCGAAGGCGCCACCCACAGGTCGAACTCGCCGGGTTCGACGGTCGGCTTCATGTCGCGGCCGATGAACGCCAGGTCATCGGCCGTGAGTGTGAACTCGACGACCGCTGAAGCTCCCGGCGCGATGCCGATTTTGCGAAAGTTCTTCAGCTCGCGCACCGGCCGCGTCACGCTGGCCGCGCGCTGGCCGATGTAGAGCTGCACCACTTCCTCCGCATCGCGCTGGCCGGTGTTGGTGACGGTGGCGCGCACGCGCAGCGTGCCCGACGTCGGCAGCCGCTCCGTGCTCAGCTCGACGTTGTCGTAGCGCACCGGTGAATAGCCGATGCCGAAGCCGAAGGGGTAGAGCGCCTCGTTCGTTGCGTCCAGGTAGCGCGTCTTGAATGACGTGTTGGGCGCGTTCTCGGGTGATGGACGCCCGGTGCGCTTGTGGGCGTAGTAGTAGGGCACCTGGCCTGCCGTTTGCGGAAAGCTCACGGGCAAGCGGCCTGAGGGGTTGAAGTCGCCGAACACGACGTCGGCGATCGCGTTGCCGGTCTGCACGCCGAGGAACCACGTGACGAGGATGGCGCGCGCATTGCGCACCGCGCCCTTCAGCGCCATCGCGCGGCCGTTGCTCAGCAGCACGATCACGGGCTTGCCAGTGGCGGCCACGGCCTCGGCCAGGTCCTGCTGCGCCTGCGGCAGCCCGATGTCGCTGCGCGAGCGAGCCTCGCCCGACATCTTCTCGCTCTCGCCGATGGCCAGCACCACCACGTCGGCATCGCGCGCGGCCGCCACCGCGGCGTCGATGCCGCCGGACAGCTGCGACTCGATGCCCGAGCCGCGCACCACGTTCACCGATGAGTTGGGGCCCAGCGCCGCGCGCAGGCCCTGGTCGATGCCCACCGGCCCCGACTGTCCGGGGAACAGGCTCCACGCACCCATCAGGTCGACGGTGCCCTCGGCGAAGGGGCCGATGAGCGCGATCTTCGTGCCGGCCTTGGGCAGCGGCAGCAGCATGCGCTCGTTCTTCAGCATCACGATGGAGCGGCGCGCGCTCTCGCGGGCCAGTGAGATGAATTCGGGGTTCTCGGGGCGCTGCGAGGCGGGTGGGCCGTCGAGGCCGTGCATCGGGTCGTCGAAGAGGCCCAGCTTCTGCTTGACGCGCAACACGCGGCGCACGGCCTCGTCGAGCCGCTCCATGGGCACCTCGCCCGAGGCCACGAGGTCGGGCAGGTAGCGCATGTACAGGCCGCTCTGCATGCTCACGTCGGTGCCGGCCATGAAGGCCTGCTTGGCAGCCTCGCGTGGGTTGGCGGCGTAGCCGTGCTCCACGAGTTCTTCGTCGGCCGTGTAGTCGGAGACGACGAAGCCCTGGAACTTCCATTCGTCGCGCAGCACGCCCGTGAGCAGCGCGGGGTTGGCGGTGGAGGGCACGCCGCCGATTTCGTTGAAGGCGCTCATGACCGAGAGCGCACCGGCGTCCAGCGCCGCGCGGAACGGCGGCAGGTACACCTCGCGCAGCGTCTGCTGCGAGATGTCGCTCACGTTGTAGTCGAGCCCGCCTTCGCCCGCGCCGTAGGCCGCGAAGTGCTTGGGCGTGGCCAGCATCGCGTCGGGCCGGGAAAGGTCTGGGCCCTGGAAGCCGCGCACGCGGGCGGCTGCGAACTGCCGCGAGAGGTACACGTCTTCGCCAGCGCCTTCGAGGCCGCGGCCCCAGCGTGCGTCGCGCGCGATGTCGACCATGGGCGCGAAGGTCCAGCGGAAGCCGTCGGCCGTGGCCTCGACCGCTGCGGCGCGCGCGGTGCGCTCGGCCAGGTCGGGCTCCCAGCTGGAGGCCTCGGCCAGCGGCATCGGGAACATGGTGCGAAAGCCGTGGATCACGTCCGCGCCGAAGATCAGCGGAATGCCCAGGCGCGACTCGTTCACCGCAATCTGCTGCAGCCGCCGCTTGCCTTCGAGGCCGGCGTTGTTGAACAGGCCGGTGAGGCGGCCGGCGCGCACGTCGGCAGTCTCCTGCTGTGCATTGCGCCAGCCGGCCTGGGGGTTGTTGGGGGTGTCGATGTCGGCGGGGCCGTACAGGGTGAGCTGGCCGGCCTTCTCCTGCACCGTCATGCGGGCGATGAGAGCCTCGATGCGGGCCTCGGGCGTCAGCGCCGCATCTGCCGCGGCAGGGGCGGCGGATGCAGGGGGAAGCAGGAGCGCGAGGGAGAGAAGGGCGGAGGCGGGAGCGAGAAGGGAAGCCGGGGTTCTGATGCGCATGGCCTCCTATTCTCCAGATAACGCCGCTGCCCCTGTTCAGCGGGTTTCCGCGCTGGCCGTAGGCCTTCTCCGATAGCCGGGGAGGTGCTTACTCTGCGGTGGCGCCCGAATCCTTCGCCACCTTCACCCATTTCGTTGTCTCGCTGCCGATGAAGGTTGCGAGCTCGGCCGGCTTCATGTTGCCGGCCGTCACGCCCTGTTCCTCGAAGCGCTTGACCACATCGGGCTGCTGCAGCACGCGCGACACCTCGGCGTTCAGGCGCTGCACCAGCTCGGGCGGCGTACCGTGCGGCGCCATGAGCGCGAACCAGGTGGTCATGTCGTAGCCCTTGAGGCCGGCCTCGTCGAGCGTGGGTACGCCGGGGTAGGCGGGCGAGCGCATCTTCGTGGTCACGGCCAGCGCCTGCACCTTGCCGGCGCGGATGTGCGGCGCGGCCGAGGGGCTTGTCTCGATGGCCATCTGGATCTGCCCGCCCATCAGGTCGGCCATCATCGGCGCGCCGCCCTTGTAGGGCACGTGCACGATGTCGGTCTTCGTCATCGAGCGGAACAGCTCCCCCGAGATGTGCTCCGTGCTGCCATTGCCCGCCGAGCCGTAGTTGACCTTGCCCGGGTTGGCCTTGATGTAGGCGACGAGTTCGGCCACCGATTTCACGGGCACCTTCTCGTTCACGATCAGCACGTTGGGCGTGGACGCTACCAGCGCCACGGGGTCGAAGTCGCGCTGGAAGTCGTAGGGCAGGCGCTTGTAGAGGCCCGGCGCAATCGAATGCGCGATGGTCGCCAGGAACAGCGTGTAGCCGTCGGCCGGCGCCTTCGACGCGATGGCCGCGCCCACGGTGCCGCCCGCGCCGCCGCGGTTGTCGATGATGACCGGCTGCTTGAGCGATTCCGACAGCTTCTGGCCCACGGTGCGCGCGACGATGTCAGTGGTGCCGCCCGCCACGAAGGGCACGACGAGGGTGATGGGCTTGGCGGGCCAGTCGGCCGCGCTGGAAGAAGCTGCGGCGGTGGCCAGCAGCAGGGCGGCCATGCCGGCGCGCAGAAAAGTCGAGGGGCGTGGGAGGGAGGATTTCATGGTCTGGATGTCGTGGGGTCGTTGTTATTGGTTATTGAAAAGAGCGCGCGCTTCACGCCACGCGGTTCAGCAGCGGCTGGTTGCGTACCCAGCGCCGCAGGTTGTCGAGAAAGATCGCGGCCACGCGCGTTTCGTTGCCGTCCGAATGGCCGGCGGTGTGGGGCGTGACGATCACGTTCGGCAAGCTCCACAGCGGCGAGTCGGCCGGCAGGGGCTCGTGCGCGAACACGTCGAGATACGCGCCGGCCAGCGCGCCGCTGCGCAATGCATCGATGAGCGCAGGCTCGTCGACCACCTCGCCGCGCGAGACGTTCACGAGCCGCGCACCAGTGGGCATGCGCGCCAGCGCCGCCCCATCGATGAGGCCGCGTGTGCGGTCGCTCAGCGGGCAGGCCAGCAGCAGCCAGTCGGCCTGCGGCAGCACCGCGTGCAGCTGCTCGTAGCTCACGCTCTCGTGGGCCGGCGTTGAGGCCGGGGCCTCGCTGCCGCGCACGGAAACGACGCGCAGGCCCAGCGCCGCGAGCAGCGCGCCGAGGCCTTGCCCGATCGGCCCCCAACCGACGACCACTGCCGTCTGCCCCGCAAGGTCGCGCGGAAGGCCGCTGCCCATGAGCGACGACCACGTGCGTGCGCGCTGCGCTGCCAGCAGCTGCGGAAACTGCCGCGCGAGCATCAGCACGCCTGCCAGCGCGGTCTGAACGACCACGCCGGAATTGGCGCCCGACGAGGTCGTGACCTCCACGCCGCGTGCGCGCAACTCGCCGTACACCGGCCGGTCGGCGCCCGCGGAATGCGCATGCACCCAGCGCAGCGAGGGCGCATGGCGCATTGCGTCGTGAAAGGCCTGCGTTTGCGGCAGCACCTCATGCTTGGTCGACAGGCCGGTGACGTCGCGCGAGACAAAAGCCACGTCAGCGTCGTCGCCCGGGTTCACCAGCACGTGAGTGCGGTCGCCGAGCGCCGCGGGCAGGCCGGACGCCGCCTGCGCCGCGGCTTGCGGCGTCATCAGAATGCGCAGCGGAGCGGTCATTCGGCCGTCGCACCCGATTCGCGCACGATCGCCCTCCACTTCTCGTACTCCTGGCGCGTGAACTTGCCGAACTGCTCGGGTGTGCCACCGACCGGGTCGGCACCCTCGCGGATCATCTGCGCCTCGAGCGAGGGCAGCGCCTCGTTCACCGACTTATTGAGCAGCGCGATCACCGGGGCCGGCGTGCCCTTCGGCGCGAAGAAGCCGAACCACGAGCCGGCGGAGAAATCGGGGAAGCCCTTCTCAGCCACGGTCGGCACGTCGGGCAGCGAGCGCGAGCGTTTCTGGCTGCTCACCGCAATGGCCCTGAGCTTGCCCGCCTTGATGTGCGCGATGACCGATGGAATGGTCGCGAACATGAACTGCACGCGGCCCGCGAGCAGGTCGTTGAGTGCGTTCGCGCCCTTGTAGGGCACGTGCAGCGTCTCGGCCCCGATGCGCTTGCTGAGCATGTAGCTCGACAGGTGCGACGAGGTGCCGACGCCGGTGGAACCGTAGTTCAGCTTGTTGGGGTTGGCCTTGGCGTAGGCGATGAATTCTTCCAGCGTCTTCGCGGGCACTTCGGGGTTCACCACCAGCACGTTGGGCACGTCTGCGATCTGCACCACCGGCACAAGGTCGGTGAGCGGGTCGTAGGGCAGGTTCTTGTAGAGCGTCTGATTGACGGCCATCGGGCCGACCGAGTTGACGATCAGCGTGTAGCCGTCGGCCGGTGCGCGCACCACAAATTCGGTGCCGATGTTGCCGCCGCCACCGGGCTTGTTGTCGATGATGAAGGACTGCTTGAGTTTTTCCGACATGTGCTGCGTGACGGCGCGCGCGAGGATGTCGGTGGTGCCGCCGGCCGTGAAGGCGACGACCACGCGCACGGGCTTGCTTGGATAGGCCGTTTGCGCGGTGGCGCCTAGGCTGGCGGCCAACAGCGCCGTGGCGCAGAGAAGTTTCCGGAAGAAGGAGGATGGCTTGTCTCGTGTCATTGTTGTGTTCTCGTGGGGGTGATCAATCAGTCGCGAAAGCCCGGGTCCATCCGGTCGAGCTTGCGCAGCAGCGCTGGCCATTCCATGAGGCCGTAGGGACGGCGCGTGCCGGGCTGGTAGTTGTTCCAGGTCTCTTCGAGGACGTGCTTTGGCACCGCCTTCAGCGGCGTGTTGCACGACATTGCGCCGATCTGCGCGCGGCAGGCCAGCTCCAGCCGGTGCATCCAGTTGAAGGCCTCGCCTACGCTGCGGCCCACCACCAGTGCGCCGTGGTTGCGGAAGATCACGGCCTCGCGGTCGCCCAGGTCGGCCAGCAGCGAGGCCTGCTCCTCGGTGTTCAGCACCACGCCCTGGTAATCGTGGTAGCCGATCTTCAGGAAGCGCATGGCTGTCTGCGTGAGCGGCAGCAGGCCGCATTCGAGCGATGAAACCGCCATCGACGCCCAGCTGTGCGTGTGGATCACGCAGGCCACGTCGGGCCGCGCGGCGTGCACGGCGCTGTGGATCACGTAGCCGGCTTTGTTGATACCGTAGTCCAACTCGCCGAAGTCGGGCTTCGAGAGGATGTTGCCGTCCTGGTCGACCTTGATGAGGCTGGAGGCGGTGATCTCCTCGTACATCATTCCGTAGGGGTTGATGAGAAAGGCACCTTTTTCGCCCGGCACGTGCGAGGAGATGTGGTTGGCCATCATGTCGGACATGCCGTAGAGGTCCACCAGCCGGTAGCAGGCAGCGAGGTCGATGCGGGCCTGCCATTCGGCATCGGAGCATTGGCCCTTCATGGAGGGAATCTGGAGTACGCCGGGTCGTGTCATGGGGTTTCCTTCGGATGCATGGGGTTCATTCAGTCGGCGCCGAGCTGCAGGCGGCTGGGCAGGCGCTTCTCGATGGCGAACTTCAGCAAGGCGGCCGAGCGAAAGATGCCGTGCGCGAACTTGCCGTAGGGCAGGGTGAGAAACAGCGCCATCACCACGCCCAGGTGCACCGCCAGCAGCAATGCCATGAAGGGCGTGTCACGCCACGCCAGCAGCGCAAGGCCGGTGAGGCTGGTGAGCAGCAGCAGCGCAATGAAGCCGCGGTCCATGGGGCGCTGGGCGACGTCACCGTGCGCCGGGTTGCGCCGCAAGTTGAGCCACAGCAGGCCGACCGGGCCCACCACCAGGCCGATGCCGCCCGCGGTGCCCAGCAGCACCGGCAGGCTGGTGAGCGCATAGGGCGCATGCAGGCTGAACAGGTAGTGATACAGCGTGGCCACGCAGGTCGAGGCGAAGCACAGCATGAAGCCGTAGAAGGTGAAGTGGTGGAAACGCCGGCGCCACAGGGTGAAGCGGTCGTCTTCGTTGTTGCAGCCTTCGCCGTGGCCCCCGCCCAGGTACTTCAGGCGCAGTGCGTCGTGCGCGGCCTCGGCGCTGGCTGCGTTGCGTACGTCGGTTACCTCGGCGGGCACGTTGTCGCGCGACGGCGATACCTCGCGCCAGAAGCGCCGCACGCCCATGGCCAGCGCGAACATCACGAAGAGAAACACCGCGCCGAACACCAGCGCGAGAAAGTTGTGCGGAAAGATCGCGTAGAAATTGCCCGCGAGCGGCTCGTGCAGCAACGAGCCCGACATCGCCACAGCAAGCACCAGGAAGAGCGCGAGCCCTCCAGCCAGCGCGAGCGCAACCGTGAGGCCCGCGCGCTGGTACAGCGCACCCATCGCCGGTGGCCAGGCGTAGTCGTGGTACGTCTGCATGCGCACCTGCGCCATCGCCTGCGGCACGTTCACCGCGAACTCGTGTGGCGGCGCGTATTGGCAGGCGTGCAGGCAGGCGCCGCAGTTGTGGCACAGATTGGCGAGGTAGTGCGTGTCGGCCTTGCCGAATTCGAGGCGGCGCGTCATGGCCGGGAACACGGCGCAGAAGCCTTCGCAGTAGCGGCAGGCGTTGCAGATCTGCAGGATGCGGGCGACTTCGCCTTCGCTCGCTGTCAACGGAAGGGCGGGCTGGATCGGGATCACGCGCGACGTGGCACCGCCACCGATGCCGTCGGCATCCGCACGGGCGCGTGCGACGAGATCAGTGAGTTGCTGCAAGGGCTGTCTCCGGGGATTTCTTCGAAAGGTTCTTTGCCGCGTTCGCAGCCTGCGTGCCGGCGATGCGCCCGAAGGCCGTGCCGATGCTCATGCCGACTCCCGCCGTGTAGCCCTTGCCGAGCACGTTGCCGGCCATCATTTCGCCGGCCACGAACAGGTTCGGGCTGGCCCGGCCGCCGAAGCGCACGGCCGCTGTTTCGTCAACCTTCAGGCCGAGGTAGGTGAAGGTGATGCCGGGGCGCACGGGGTAGGCGTAAAAGGGCGCTGTGTCGATGGGGCGCGCCCAGTGCGTCTTGGCGGGCGCCAGTCCCTCGGTGTGGCAGTCGTCGAGGGCGGTGTGGTCGAAGCGGCCCACGCGGCAGGCGGCGTTGTAGTCCTCCACCGTGCGCACGAAGGTGGCTTCGTCGAGGCCGATCTTGCGTGCCAGTTCGCCGAGCGTGCTCGCCTGCGTGCCTGGAAACACCGGTGGCATGAAGCGCCCGACCGCCTTCTGGTCGATGACCGACCAGGCGATCTGCCCCGGCTGCTGCGCGACGAGTCGGCCCCAGATGGCGTAGCGCTTGGGCCAGAAGTCTTCTCCCTCGTCGTAGAAGCGCTTCGCCTCGCGGTTGACGACCACGCCGAGCGACACGCAGTCGATGCGCGTGCAGATGCCGCCGTCGTACAGCGGCGCGCGCGCGTCGATGGCCACCATGTGGCCCTGCGACGGATCGCCGATGCTGTCTGCGCCCGCCTCGATCATGTGCTTCAGCAGCACGCCCTGGTTGAAGCGCGTGCCGCGGATCAGGAAGTTGTCGGCCGGCCATTCGCCGCGCTCGTTCTGGCCCCAGGCTTCGCGCAGCCATTCGCGGTTCGACTCGAAGCCGCCGGCGGCCAGCACGCAGCTCTTTGCTTCGATGCGCTCGCCGGCCTCGGTGCGCACGGCCACGAAGCGGTCGCCGTCGAGCTCGACCGAGGCCACGGGCGTGTCGTAGCGGATCTGCACGCCCAGCCGTTCGGCGCTGCGGAAATAGGCGTTCACCAGCGCCTTGCCGCCACCCATGAAGAAGGCGTTGGTGCGCGCCACATGCAGCGCGCCCGACAGCGGCGGTTGGAAGTGCACGCCGTGGCTGCGCATCCAGTCGCGGCAGTTCGACGAGGCGCGAATTACGAGGCGCGCCAGATGCTCGTCGGTGAGGCCACCGGTCACCTTCAGCAGGTCTTGCCAGTATTCCTCTTCAGGGTAGGCCTCTATCAGCACGTCCTGCGGGGCGTCGTGCATGCAGCGCAGGTTGCGCGTGTGCTGCGAATTGCCGCCGCGCCATGCCTTGGGCGAGGCTTCGAGCAGCAGCACCGAGGCGCCGGCCTCGCGTGCCATCAGGGTGGCGCACAGCGCGGCATTGCCGCCACCGACAACCAGTACGTCTATCACTCGTGGGTCTCCTTGGAATACAGGAGACTCTAGGCAGGCCGGCCTTCAGGCGAAAGGCCGATCCGGGCAACGGGTGTTCAGTTTTTGTGAAGACTGGCACCGGCCCAGAGACCTTCGCGCACCAGGGCGCGCGCCGTGTCGGCCATCACCACGCGGGTGGCCAGCGCGGCGGGGGAGAGTTCGTCGTCCGACAGGCTCACGAGCAGGTTGCGGCGGCCCACGTGGGCATCGGCGATCTGTGTGAGCTGCAAGTCGTCACGATCGTGCCGCGCGGTGGCGGCGCCGGGCTGGATGGTGGCGCCATGGCCGGCGCGCACCGCGTCCATCAGCAGCGCGAGGCCGTCGACTTCGGCCACGATGCGCGGCACGATGCGTGCCCGCGCGAAGGCAGCCATCAGCGTGGCGCGCAGGCCGTGGCTGCCGCTGGGCAATATCAATGGCAGTTCGGCCAGTTGCGACAGGCGCACGCGGGCGCCGGTGGGGCGCTGCGCCAGCGTGGGGGACGCGATGACGAAGAGCTTTTCGGCCAGCAGCGGCGTCACGCTCCAGCGCCGCGGCGTGTCGGTCTGGAACAGCACGGCCAGGTCGAGCTGCCGCGCCTGCAGCATGGTCGTGAGGTGGCCGGACAGCGCTTCGACCATGTGCAGCCGCACTTCGGGGTAGCGCTCGCGCATGGCGCGCATCAGCGGCACGCCGAGCACCGTGGCGGTGGTTGGCGCCAGGCCTACGCTCACGTGGCCCGAGAGCCGCGCCTGCTGCGCGGCGCGCACCGCATCGTCGGCATGGCGCAGCGTGAGCTGGGCCTGGTGGAGAAAGGCCACGCCCGCATCGGTGGGCGCAACGCCGGTCGAGCTGCGCTGCAGCAGCCGGGTGGAAAGCTCACTCTCGAGCCGGCTGATCTGCTGGCTCAGCGCCGAGGTGACCACACCCAGTTCGACCGCCGCGCGGCCCATGCTGCGAAGCTCGCAGACCTTGACGAAGTAGCGCAGTTGCCGGAGTTCCATCGTCCGATCATCGCGCAGGCACGGCGGCCGGCGCGGGCCGGCGCAACAGCAACCATCCGAACAGCGGCGCGGTGATGTACATCACCACCGAGTAGATGGCCGCCGGCAGCGCGAGCTGGAAGCTGCCGAGCACGCTCACCGCGATGAAGATCGCCAGCGTGGAGTTGTGAATGCCGATCTCGTAGCTGATGGCGGTGGCCAGCGGCTTGTCGAGGCCCGCGGCGCGGCTCAGGTAGTAGCCCGCGAGCAGGCTCACGAGATTGAACAGCAGCACCGGCACACCGATCTCTGCGAAGGTGGCCGCCATGGTCTTCCACTCGTTGGCGATGGCGAGCACCGTCACCACCGCGAGCACCACGCCGCTGAAGATCTTGGTCGGCTTTTCCATGCGCGCCGCGAAGCCGGGGCTGCGCGAGGCCACGAACATGCCGATGGCCACCGGCACCAGCACGATGGCAATCACTTCCACCAGCTTGCGTGTCTGCAGCGGCACTACCTGGCCGCCCTGCGCGAAATAGCCGATGGCCCAGTTCGCGATGAGCGGCAGCGTGACGATGGACAGCAGCGTGTTCACGGCCGTGAGCGAGATGTTCATCGCCACGTTGCCGCCGAACAGGTGCGAGAACAGGTTGGCCGAAATGCCGCCGGGCGAGGCCGCGAGCAGCATCAGCCCGACCGCGAACACGGGCGACAGGCCGAAGCCCACGATGATCGCGTAGCACGCCAGCGGCAAGCCGATGACCTGCAGCAAGAGCGCGATGGTCACGGCCTTCGGGTGCTTGAAGAGACGTTTGAAGTCGGCGAGCGAAAGCGAAAGCCCGAGCCCGAACATCACGAGCGCGAGCGCGCCGAACAGGAAGCGGGTGACGACGACGGTGGCGTCCATGGATTTGTCTCCTCGTTGGTTCTTGTAGTTTTGATGCGTAAAAAAATAGCCGCCAGCACCTGTCGTGCAGGCGCTGGCAGCCGTGGAAACCGGGGTCGACGCGTGTCTTATTGTTTGTAGCTGTCGTCGATGCGGTCGAGCTTGCGGATCAGCGAAGGCCAGACGAACTGGCCGCCCAGGCCTCCGGTCTGCACCTTCATGGCCTGGCCCACGCCTTCCACGATGCGTGGGTCCACCTGCGTGAGTTCGCTGCCGCCCGATTGCGCCGCAATCTGGATCTGGCAGGTGTTCTCGAAGGTGTACATCGAAAGAAAGGCGTCGGCAATGGTCTTGCCGCAGGTCAGCAGGCCGTGGTTGCGCAGCATGAGGAAGTTGGCATTACCCATGTCGGCTTGCAGGCGCGGCTTCTCGTCGTCGCGGAAGGCCACGCCTTCGTAGTCGTGATAGGCCAGCGAGGCCAGCACGAAGGTCGACTGCTGGCTGATGGGTAGCACGCCATTCTTCTGCGCGCTGACGGCGATGCCGGCCTTGGTGTGGGTGTGCAGCACGCACTGGATGTCTTCGCGCGCGGCGTGCACTGCGCTGTGAATGACGAAGCCCGCCGGGTTCACGGGGTAGGGTGAGTCGATGATCTTGTTGCACTGCTGGTCGACCTTGACCAGGCTCGACGCGGTGATCTCGTCGAACATCAGGCCGTAGGGGTTGATCAGGAAGTGGTGCTCGGGGCCGGGAATGCGCGCGCTGATGTGCGTGAACACGAGGTCGCTCCAGCCGTAGAGCGCCACCAGTCGGTAGCAGGCGGCGAGGTCGACGCGAAGCTGCCACTCCTCGGCGGAGACGAGCTTCTGGATTTCGGGTTGGGAGAAGGCGTTCATGATGAGGTTTCCTCTTGTCGATGTCAGGCGGCCGCGGGCTCGGTCAGCGCGGCCTTGTAGATGCTCTGCTTCGGCTGCGCCATCACGCGGCGCAGCATGGGCTCGAACTCGCTGATGGGCAGCGTCTCGGCCTTGGGGTCGAAGGCGGGGTTGTCGTAGAGCGCGCAGAACTCGGCCGTGCGCTCGTAGTGCGGGTGGCCCTTGAAGTTGTCGCGCATGTCGCGGTCCAGGCCGATGTGGTGGAAGAAGTAGTGGCCCTGGAAGATGCCGTGGTTCTGCACCATCCAGTGGTTGGCTTCGCTCACGAAGGGCTTGAGGATGGCGGCGGCAATGTCGGGGTGGTTGAAGCTGCCCAGCGTGTCGCCGATGTCGTGCAGCAGCGCGCACACCACGTACTCCTCGTCGCGGCCGTCGCGCAGGGCGCGGGTGGCGGTCTGCAGCGAGTGGGTGTAGCGGTCGACCGGAAAGCCGCCGTAGTCGCCTTCGAGAATCTGCAGGTGCTTGATCACGCGCGCCGGCAGGCCGGTCGTGAACTGCATGAATTCGCCGCCGATCAGTTGCCAGTCTTCGCGCGTGCTTTCCTGCATGCTCTTGAAACTTGCGCGTGCGTTCATCGCTGGGGTCTCCGTTCTTGTGGGGTGCCGGCCACTGTATGCCTGCGCTTGACCTTGAACTGTCAAGAATTTGACAATGTGGGGTTCTGGTAAACCCCCGCCTCGCAGCGGTTCATGCCCATGGCTGCCTCCCCTAGACCGCGTCTTTCCGCTGCGCACCGCGCCGCGCTGGAGGGCAATCCGTGGTTCATGAGCATGCCGCGCGCCCAGCGCGAGGCGCTGCTGGGCGCGGCCGAACTCCACCACGTGCGGCGCGGCGCGATGGTGTTCCGCCAGGGCGACCCGATCCATGCGGCGGGCGGCGGTTTCTACGGGCTGGTGGCGGGCACCATCAAGATTTCTTCGCTGCGCCAGGACGGGCGCGAGGCCATCCTCGCGGTGCTGGAGCCCGGCAACTGGTTTGGCGAGATCACGCTGATCGACGGCTCTCCGCGCACGCACGACGCCACCGCGCTGGAGGCACTCGACTTGCTGATGGTGCCGCCCGAGGCCTTCGGGCAGCTGATGCGCGACGTGGTGTTCTCCAACGCCATCGCCGCGATGCTGGCGGCGCGCGTGCGCATGCTCTACGGGCTGACCGAAGATGCCATGCTGCGCAGCCTGCGCGCCCGCGTGGCGCATCGGCTGCTGGTGTTGGCGCGCGGCGATGCCACGCAGTCGGTGCACCTGCGGCACGAACTGCAGTTGCCCCAGGAGGCGCTGGCGATGATGCTGGGCGTGACGCGGCAGACGCTGTCGAAGGAGCTCAATGCGTTGGCGGGTGAGGGCGTGGTTGCGCTGGGCTACGGGCGCATCGAGCTGCTGTCGCTCGATGCGCTGCAGAAGCTGGTGAGCATGGGCTGAGCCCTTGCGCCGCCGTCAGCGCAAGACCCGGCCGTCGGCAGAAATGCTGATCAGGTCGATGTTGCGCACGCTGTCGCGCAGGCCCGGGCGCAGGTTGATGCGGAAGCCGCCCACGTCGTAGTCGGTCATGCCCGACATCACGCGCTGCAGGCTCGCGGTGTTGAAGCCGCGGCCGGCGCGGCGCACTGCTTCGCCGGCTGCCTTGGCGGCGATGAAGCCTTCGAGGCCTTCGTACGACGCGGTCTGGTCGGAGTTGTCCACGGCCGCGAGGTATTCCTTGACGATGGGAATGGCCGAAGGCCGCGGCGAAGGCACCACCTGCGAGATCACGATGCCGCCGATGTCCTTGCCCAGCGTGGCGTAGAGTGGGTCGATGCCGACGATGGAAAAGGCCATGAAGCTGCCCGAGTAGCCGCTCTTGCGCAGCGCGCGGATGGCATTGGCCGTGGTGCCCGAGAGCGACACCAGCACGATGGCCTGGGGCGACTGCTGCTGCACCGTCTTCAGGGCCGCGTCGAGCTTGTTGCCGGTGGCCGGCACCAGCGCGCTCGCGACCAGGGGCGTGAGCCTGAGCTCGGTGATGGCCTGCTCGACGGCCGCCAGGCCGGCGCGGCCCATGGCGTCGTCGTCGCCCACCAGCGCGATGCGGGTCTGCCCCACGGTGGCGCACTGTTTCACGATCTTCAGGGCCTCGTCGATCATGCCGGGCCGCACGTGGAACACGTTGGGATGTTCGGCGCCGCGCAGTGTGTCGGAGGCCGCGAAGGGCGCGAACAGCAGGCTGCCCTGCTGCGTGGCGACGTTGGCGCCGGCCTCGCTGCTGGCCGTACCGACGAAGCCGAAGAGCATGTCGGCCTTGTTGGTTGTGAGCAGGGTGCGCGCGTTGGCAGCGGCGCGGGCCGCGTCGTAGCCGTCGTCGAGTTGAAGCAGCTTCAGCTGCAGGCCGTTGGCGGCGTTCTTGTCGTTGAAGTCGCTTACCGCCAAGCGGCTGCCGGCGGCGAAGGCGGTGCCTATTTCGTAGGCACTGCCGGTGAGAGGCACCGATTGCCCGAGCAGCACGACACGCGGTGTGCCGCCCGCCGCGCGCGTGGACTGGGCCATGACGGGGTGGGCGATACCGCTTCCCAGCGCCAGTGCGCCCAACGCCGCCTTGCTCAACCATTCCCTGCGAGATGGGTTCATTGGACACCTTCTTTCACATTAGTAAAAAAGTGTAGCAATAACGGGGCCAGGGGGGAAGTCGGGTGCCGGGGCGGAATTCCCTGATGAGAGGGCCCGGGAAGGGCCGAGGCCGCTCAGGCAGCGCGTTCGAACACCAGGTCCCACACGCCGTGGCCCAGCTTGATGCCGCGGTTCTCGAACTTGGTGAGCGGGCGGTATTCGGGCTTGGGCGCATAGCCCCCGGCCGTGTTGCGCAGCAGCGGCTCGGCCGCGAGCACTTCGAGCATCTGCTCGGCGTAGGGCTGCCAGTCGGTGGCGCAATGGATGTAACCGCCGGGGCGCAGGTGCTGCGCGAGCTTGGTCACGAACTCGGCCTGGATCAGGCGGCGCTTGTTGTGGCGCTTCTTGTGCCACGGGTCGGGAAAGAACACATGCACGCCGGCCAGCGTACCGGGCTGCAGCATGTGGTCGAGCACGTCGACCGCGTCGTGCGCGCAGATGCGGATGTTCGACAGCGACTGCTCGCCGATGCGCTTGAGCAGCGCGCCCACGCCGGGCTCGTGCACTTCGCAGCAGAAGAAATTGGTCTCGGGCAGCACGGTCGCGATGTGCGCCGTGGCCTCGCCCATGCCGAAGCCGATTTCCAGCACGGTCGGGCCGGCGCGGCCGCCGAAAGCCGCAGTCAAGTCGAGCGGCTCGGGCTTGTAGGGCACGAGGAAAAGCGGGCCCAGTTCGGAAAAAGCGCGTGCCTGGCCGTCGGTGGTGCGGCCGGCGCGCTTCACGAAGCTCTTGAGGCGGCGGTGCAGCGGGTGCGGCTTGGCCGCTTCGTCGTCGGCGGGCGGGAGGTCGTTGGGCACGGTGTCGGGAAGATTCATTACGGCCGCGAATTGTAGAGAGCGCGCCATTCAGGCACCCAACCGGCCAGGGCGTCTGCGCAGCCGACGGCCGTAGTGGGCCGCAGGCCGAGCACGCGCGCGGCCGCATCGAGCGCGGCCAGCGCGGCGGCGGGCGAGCCTGTGTCGATGGAAGTGGCGCCGTTCTGCTTCGACAGCTTGTCGCCGTCGGCACCGCGTACCAGCGGCGTGTGCAGGTAGCTGGGCGTGGGAAAGCCCAGCGCGCGCTGCAGCAGGATCTGGCGCGCGGTGTTGTCGGTGAGGTCTTCGCCGCGGACCACGTCGGTCACTCCCTGTTCGGCATCGTCGACCACCACGGCGAGCTGATAGGCCCAGGGGCCGTCGGCGCGGCGCAGCACGAAGTCGCCGACCTCGCGGCTCACGTTCTGGCACTGGCGGCCGAGGCGGCGGTCGGTCCAGCAGAGTTCGCTGCCGGTGCCGGAATCGGCTGTTTCATCCCAGGGCACGCCAGGCGTGGGTGGCCGGTCGGCTTCGAACTTTTCGGTGGCGAAGCGCCAGGCTCGCGCGGGCTTGCCGTGCAGCCCATCGCGGCAGGTGCCGGGGTAGACGCGCTCGCCGTGGCGCTCGTGCCGCTGGCCGAGTCGCGCGAGGGCTTCGTTGATGTCCTTGCGCGAGCAGCCGCAGGGGTAGGCGAGGCCGCGCCCCTGTAGCCGCGCCAGCGCGGCTTCGTAGCGCGCGGTGCGCTGCGTTTGCCACACCGGGGCTTCGTCGGGCAGCAGGCTACAGGCGGCCAGTTGCTGGAGGATGTGTTCGCCCATGCCGGGCAGGCAGCGCTCGGTGTCGGCGTCTTCGATGCGGATCAGCCAGCGCGCCTGCGGACCGCGGGCGCGCACGTCGAGCCAGCTCGCGAGCGCAGCCACCAGCGAGCCCGCGTGCAGCGGGCCGGTGGGCGAGGGCGCGAAGCGGCCGGTCTCCCTCATCTCCCGATCAGATGACGTCGAGCGCGAGCGACAGGCCCGAGAGGAAGGCGTCTTCGACGCGGTGGCCGGTGCACCAGTCGCCGGCCACGCCGATGCGGGCCTTGCTGTCCCAGAGGTGCGTGGTGCCCACGGGCACCTGCGTCTGCGCTTCGTTCCAGCACAGGGCCTGGGCGTGCGCGGGCGTGGCATGGATGCCGGTGATCTCGGCGAAGGCGCGCAGCAGCTTGGCTTCGACGCGCGCGGGCGTGTCGCGCAGATGCTCTTGCGACCACGTGGCGCTGGCCTGCAGCGTCCAGCGCTCGATGGGCTCGCGGCCGGGCTTGGACGACTCGCGCGCCAGCCACGCCACGCGGTGATGGGTGCTGCGCGCCGCATTCCACTGCGGGCCGAGGTGCGACATGGTGGGCTGGTTGGCCTGGGGGTAGGCGACCATCAGCGTCCAGCAGGGGGCGATGCGCACCGGTTCGATCTTGCGGCTGAGCGTGGCCGAGAGCTTGCCGTCGCCCAGCAGCGCACGGGTGCGTGCGGGCGGCACGGCGAGCAGCACGGCGTCGAAGCCGGAGTACACGTGCTGCGAATCGTCGGTGCCCGCGGTGCGCAGTTGCCAGCGCTTCGCATCGAGCGCGTCGGGCTCGATCTGCGTGACCTGCGTGCCGGTAATGAGACTGTCGCCCAGCGGCTTGGCCCAGTGGGCGGCCAGTGCATCCATGCCGGGCTGCGCCACCCAGTGCGGTTCGAGCGAGGGCAGGGCCGCCTCGGCCACGCGGCCGTGGGCGTCGAGCACTCGCACGAGGTTTGCGCTCCAGCGCTTGCACAGGCCGGGCGTGCTTTCGAGTGCCAGCGCAAAGCGCGGGTCGCGCACGGTGAAGTACTGGGCGCCGCTGTCGAAACGGCCGAAGGCGGTGTCGATGCTCGCCATGCGCCCGCCGGCCGTGGCCTCGCGTTCGAACAGCGTGACCTTGTGGCCGGCCTGCACCAGCGTTCGTGCACAAGCCACCCCGGCGATGCCGGCGCCGATGACGGCGAAATTGCGCGGCGCGCGCGGGGTGGCTGGGGTTCGGTGACGGTCGGCGGCCTTGGCCGGCTTCTTTGCAGTTGCGCGAGTGCTCATGACGAACTCTTTTCTTCTGGATGGAATGCGGTTGGATGTGTCTGCACTCTACATCGGTCCGAGAGCCGCTTCGCCTGAGGACACACCCTTAGCGGCGCTGCGCGAATCCTCGGCAATACTCGTCAACCCCTCATCGACCCCGATGCCGCTCGAGCAGTGCACGCCGCGTGCCTTCATGCTCGAACTGCGCCAGCCACCATTCGAGCGCCCGCCCCGGCTTGCCCGCGCTGCGCACGCGCCATGCGCAGTGCATCGTTCCCATCGGCGGCATGCGCTCGGTCTTCAGCTCGACCAGATGCCCGGCCTCGATGTACGGCCGCGCCATCGGCTCGGGCAGAAAGCCGCCGCCCAGCCCGTGCAATTGCGCCGCGATCTTGGCCTGCATGCTCGGCACGGTGAGCACGTCCTGCCCGCCCATGAGGTTCACCGTCATGCTCGGTCCGTGCCGCGCCGAATCGGCCGCGGCCACCGCGCGGTACTGCCGCATCACCGCGTCGCTCAGAGGCTGGGGCAGGCGTGCCAGCGGATGGTGGGGCGCCACCGCATAGACGAAGCGCAACTCGCCGATCGGCCGGGTGCGGATGCCCGTGGCGGTGAGCGCCAGGCTCGCGGCATCGAGCACCGCGCCGATGGCCAGGTCGGCCTCGCCGCTGGTCAGTGCCTCGATGGTGCCGAGCAGCGTCTCGTCGCGCAGCTTGAGGCGCGTGGGCGGCTCCAGTGCGAAGAAGGCGGTGGCCAGGTCGAGCAGCGGGTCGCGCGCGATCACGCTGTCGACCGCGATGGTCAGCATCGGCTCCCAGCCCGTGGCCACGCGCTTGACGCGGTTGGCCACAGCGTCGATCTCGTTGAGCAGCCGGTCGGCCTCGCGCAGCAGCTCGGCGCCGGCCTCGGTCAGCCGCGCCTGGCGGGCGCTGCGGTCGAACAGCAGCACGTCGAGCGCGTCCTCGATCTGGCGCACCCGATAGCTCAGCGCGCTGGGCACGAGGTCGAGGGCGCGGGCGGCGGCGGCAAAGCTGCCGGTGCTGGCAACGGTCTGGAGCATGGAAAGGGCATCGGGGGTCAGCACGTCTCTGGGGCTGGGCATGGCGGCTCCATTGATCAAATTATTTGAATGGTGCCATCAAACCGCGGCGTCTTTCCGAATGGGGTGCGGACCTAAAGTTCTTTACATCCGCTGCGCATCCGGCGCGGCATACGAAAAAGGCCCGCACACCCCCACAGGGCAGGGCCGAAGGAGTTCGACGATGTTGCAAGTCCGTAAATCACAGGAACGCGGTTATGCCGACCATGGCTGGCTGCGCTCGTTCCACAGCTTTTCTTTTGCCAACTACTACGACCCGGAGCACATGGGCTTCGGCAACCTGCGGGTGATCAACGAAGACCGCGTGGCGGCGGGCGCCGGCTTCGGCACCCACGGCCACAAGGACATGGAGATCATCAGCTACGTGCTCTCGGGCGAGCTGGCGCACAAGGACAGCATGGGCAACGTGGAAAGCATTCCACCCGGCGACGTGCAGCGCATGAGCGCGGGCCGCGGCGTGATGCACAGCGAGTTCAACCACAAGGCCGACGAGACCACGCACTTCCTGCAGATCTGGATCCAGCCGAACGTGCGCGGCATCGAGCCCGGCTACGAGCAGAAGAAGTTCAGTGATGCCGAGAAGCGCGGCAAGCTGCGCCTCGTGGCCTCGCCCGACGGCGACGACGGTTCGGTGACGGTGCATGCCGATGCCCGCCTGTTCGCCGGCCTGCTCGACGGCGACGAGAAGGCCAGCCTGGCGCTCGACCCGAAGCGCAAGAGCTACGTGCACCTGGTGCGCGGCGAGCTCGAAGTGAACGGCCAGAAGCTCGTGGGCGGCGACGCCGCGATGCTCGAAGGCGAATCGCAACTGACGCTGGGCGCCGGCAAGGACGCCGAAGTGCTGGTGTTCGATCTGGCCGCCTGATCCCCCTTGCCGGGCGCTTGCCGCCCGGCTTTTTCTTTCCCCTTTCCCTTTTCAATTTCAACAACCGAGGAGTTTTTCAATCATGGCAACTACAACCACTGCACCTAATTCGGCACAAGACACGCTGGCCCTGATCAGCCGCATCCTGATCGCCTACCTGTTCATTCCCGCCGGCATCGGCAAGCTCATGGGCTTCGGCGGCACCGTTGGCTACATCACGTCCGTCGGCTTGCCGCTACCCGAAGTGGGTGCGGCCATTGCGATCATCGTCGAGCTGGGTCTCGGCATCGCGCTGCTGCTGGGCTTCAAGACGCGTTGGACCGCGATCGTGATGGCGATCTTCACCGTGGCCACCGCACTGTTCTTCCACAAGTACTGGTCCGCACCTGACGCCATGAAGATGATGCAGCAGATCAACTTCAACAAGAACATCGCCATCGCAGGCGGCCTGCTTGCCCTCGCAGGCTTCGGCGCCGGCCGCTTCAGCATCGACAAGCGCTGATCTCGGCACCTCACCCACCCAGGAGCACCCAAACATGGCAAACATCGTCGTCGTCTTCCATTCCGGCTACGGCCACACCCAGCGCGTGGCGCAAACCGTGGCGGACGGCGCGGGCGCCCAGTTGCTCGCCATCGACGCGGACGGCAACCTGCCCGAAGGCGGCTGGGAGCTGCTGGCTGCGGCCGACGCCATCGTCTTCGGCTCGCCGACCTACATGGGCGGCGTGAGCTGGCAGTTCAAGAAGTTCGCCGATGCGTCGTCGAAGGTCTGGTACACGCAGGGCTGGAAGGACAAGCTCTTCGCCGGCTTCACCAACAGCGCCACCATGAACGGCGACAAGGTCACGACCATGACCTACCTGTGGACGCTTGCGATGCAGCACAGCGGCATCTGGGTCAGCATGGGCATCCTGCCGAGCAACAGCAAGGCCGCCACGCGCGACTCGATGAACTACGTGGGCGGCTACGGCGGCCTGCTGACGCAATCGCCGTCCGATGCGAGCCCGGCCGAAATGCTGAAGGGTGACTTCGACACCGCCCGCGCATTCGGCGAGCGCATCGCGACGGTGGCAAGATCGCGCGAATAACCGGCACCCGCCGCCCCACGGAGAAACACGATGACCGACACCGCCCCCGAGACCCAACTGCTCAAGCCGCACGACAAGGACCTCGGCGGCGGTTTCAAGGTGCGGCGCCTGCTGCCCGCGGCGCAGCGCCGCTCGGTCGGCCCCTTCGTGTTCTTCGACCATTTCGGCCCGGCCACCGAGCAGCCAGGCAGCGAGCACGATGTGCGGCCTCATCCGCACATCGGCCTCTCGACGGTCACGTATCTTTTCAAGGGCGCGATGATGCATCGCGACAGCCTGGGCAGCGTGCAGGAGATTCTTCCCGGCGCCATCAACTGGATGACCGCCGGCAAGGGCATCGTGCACTCCGAGCGCAAGCCCGATCGCCTCAAGGCCGACACCTACGTGAACCACGGCCTGCAGCTGTGGGCCGCGCTGCCGCAGGCGCATGAAGAAACCGAACCGAGCTTCGAGCACACGCCTGCCGATGCGATTCCCGAACTGGTGGAGCAGGGCGTTGCGGTGCGCGTGCTGGTGGGCGAAGCCTTCGGCGCCCGCTCGCCGGTCAAGACGCTCTCGCAAACCGTGTACCTCGACATCGCCTTGCCTGCGGGCGGGCGCTTCGAATTGCCCGCGTTGGCGCCCGAGCTGGCCATCTACGCGGTCGATGCCGATGTCAGCGTGAATGGCGAGCTGGTCGAGGAGCACACCATGGCCGTGCTGTCCGACGGGCAAGGTGCGGTGCTCACGGCGGACGCCGCCGTGCGCCTGATGGTGATCGGCGGCGAGCCGCTGGACGGCCCGCGCTACATCACCTGGAATTTCGTGTCGAGCCGGCGCGAGCGCATTCTCGAGGCGGGCTCCGATTGGGCCGCCCAGCGCATGGGCCACGTGCCCGGCGAGACTGAATTCATTCCGCTGCCCGGCAAGCCCTTCGGCGTGCGCGAACCCGATACGGGCACCACGCCGGTTTGAAGCTGGAACTGAAGCGCCAATGAAAAAGGGCCCGACGTATCGGGCCCTTTTTGTTTTTTGCAGTTACTCGTTGCCGATCGCCACAGTCTCCGACGGCGATGCACCCGGTGGCGCCTTCGGCAACTCGACCATGCCCTTGCGACCGCCACGGCCGCGCCAGGCCGAGTAGCCCACGCCTGCCAGCAGCAGCACGCACAGTCCGATGAAGGTGCCGCTGATCGGCCGCGTCACGAACACCGACATGTCGCCGCGCGAGAGCAGCAGTGCGCGACGGAAGTTCTCTTCCACCATCGGCCCGAGCACGAAGCCCAGCAAGATCGGCGCGACAGAGAATTCCAGCGACATCAGCACGGCGCCGACAATGCCGAACACCAGCACTTCCCAGATCTGGAACAGGCTGTTCTGCGTGCTGTACACGCCCGTCGCAATGAAGAACATCGCGGCCGGGAACAGGTACTTGTAGGGCACCTTCAGCAGCTTCACCCACACGCCGATGAGCGGCACGTTCAGGATCACGAGGATCACGTTGCCGATCCAGAACGAGGCGATCAGGCCCCAGAAGATGTCCGGATGCTCGGTAATGAGCTGCGGGCCGGGCTGGATGCCCTGGATCAGCAGCGCACCCAGAATGAGCGCCATCACCGCGTCGCCCGGAATGCCCAGGCTCATCGTCGGGATGAAGTCGACCTGCGTCTTCGAGTGGGCCGAGGCCTCGGGGCCGGCCACGCCTTCGATCATGCCGGTGCCGAACTTGTTCGGCGTCTTCGACACCTTGCGCTCCAGCGCGTAGGCAATGAAGGTGGTGATGGTCGGGCCCGTGCCGGGCATTGCGCCGAACACCGTGCCGACGATGGTGCCGCGGATCATCGCGGGGAAGGCGCGCTTGAGCTCTTCCTTGCTCGGGCGCATGTCGCTGAGCTTGAGCGTGCCGGTGTCGCCGATGGTCTTCATGCGGTTCACGTTGAGCAGGAAGTCGGCCACGCCGAACAGGCCCATCGAGATCGCCACCAGTTCGAGGCCGTCGCTCAGCTCGGGCAGGCCGAACGCGAAGCGGAAGCTGCCGCTGTTCACGTCGGTGCCGACCACGCCGCACAGCAGGCCGAACAGCGTCATGGCCACGCCCTTGAGCGGCGAGCCGCGCGACATGGTGGAGCCGGCGAGCAGGCCCAGCAGCATGATCGAGAAGATCTCGGTCGGGCCGAACTTGAACGCGATCTGCACCAGCAGGGGCGAGGCGAAGATCATCACGATGATGCCGACGGACGCTGCGAAGAACGAGGCGATCATCGTCACCCCTAACGCGACGCCCCCTTTGCCCTGCTTGGTCATCGGGTACCCGTCCAGACAGGTCACCGCATGCGGCGGGTGCGACGGCATGTTCATCAGGATGGCGCCGATGGCGCCGCCGTACTGCGAGCCGTAGAAGATGCCGGCCAGCATCAGGATGGCCGGCACCGGATGCATCACGTAGGTGAGCGGCAGCAGGATCGAGATGGCCTGCAGCGCGCCCATGCCCGGCAGCACGCCGATCAGGTTGCCCACCAGCACGCCGAAGAAGGACCACATCAGGTTCGAGCCCTGGAAGGCCACGCCGAAGCCGAACCAGAGGTCGTGGAGCGATTGACCGATCATGGTGTCAGCCTCCCCACTGGAACAGGGGCAGCTGCAGCTTGAGCGCCCACCAGAAGATCACCACCGCGATGAAGCACATCGCCAGCGACAGCAGCAGCGCTTCGGTCAGCGTGTTGTCGCGGTCGCCGAGCGCCGAGATGAACACGATGGCGAAGGTGGCCGGCAGCAGGCCGCCGTACTCGCCGAACAGCAGGAACGCGAGGATGCCCAGGATGATGCAGATGCCGCCGCGAATGTCGGGCATGCCGCCCGGATGGCCGTGCGACGCGGCTTCTTCGCTCGCGCCTTCAGCTTGCTTGTTGCCGCGTGCGGAGACCGCGATCAGCAGCCCCGTGAGTGCCAGCAGCGCGCCGAGCGCGACCGGGAAGAAGCCCGGTCCCATGTGCGCAAGCTCGCCTACGCGGTAGCCGATGCCGGCATAGACGGCGGCCAGTCCGATGACGATCAGCAGGGCGCCGCCGTAGTAATCTTTTTTGAATTTTGAAGCGGGCCGAAGCGCGTGCGAGGCCGGATCTTCACCGAGCTGGTGCTGCATTGAGTCTCCTTCGATTGGAAGGAGCGCAGTCTAGGAATCGAGGCTTTCAATCGCCTTTCGGAGCAGGCGTAAACGGCCTGGTGACCCGCAAAATACGTGTAATCACGTACCGGTGTATTGGGTGAAACCCTTGCAAGGAAGGGCCTCAGAAGGCGCGCAGCGGAAGCCTCAGGATCGCGCGCAGTCCGCCGCCGTTGGGGCTCTCGGGCATGTCGGCGTTGTCGAGTTCGATCTCGCCGCCGTTGCGCCGCGCATAGCTGCGCGCAATGGTCAGGCCGAGGCCCGCACCCTGTGTTGCAACGGCGGCCACGGATGGGTCGCGATGGAAGCGCTCGAACACGCTGTCGCGCCGCTCGGGTGCGATGCCCGGTCCGCTGTCGCACACCTCGGCCAGCGCATATGAGGCCTCGCGCCGCACGGTCACTGTGATGTTGCCGCCGCGCGGTGTGTACTTGATGGCGTTGTGCACAAGGTTGGCAAGAACCTCGTGCAGCTCGGCGGCGTTGGCTGCCACGGGCAGCACGGGTGAGTCGTCTTCATCGCCGGCTTCGTCGGTGCCGTCCGTGTCTTCGCCGTCGTCGCCCGCGGTGGCAATGCGTTCGGCGGCGCTGTCGCCGCGCGCGTCGACCCAGCCCAGGTCCTGGTCGTTCTCGCGCGCCAGCGGCAGGTATTGCAGCACCACCTCGCGCGCGATGGCGTTGAGGTCGACCACCGTGGGCTCGGCAGGGGTGACTTCGTCTTCGGTGGTGGCATGGGCCAGCGCCAGCAGCTGTTCGCTGAGGCGGCGCGTTCGCGCGAGCTGCCCGACGATGGCGTGCAGCGACTCGCGCATGCGTGCCGGATCGGTCTCGCGCACCGCGTAGCCCGCCTGTATCGACAGGATGCTCAGCGGCGTGCGCAGCTGATGCGAGGCATCGGCCAGGAACTGCGATTGCTCGGCCACCATGCGCCGATGGCCTGCGATGTGGTGGTTCACCGCGTCCACCAGCGGCGCAACCTCCTGCGGTACGCCGTTGGCGTCGAGCGGCGTCAGGTCGTCGCGCGATCGCTCGCGCAGCGAGCTGCGCAGGCGCTCCAGCGGGCGCAGCGTCCACGCCACGCCGAGCCACACCAGCAGCGCCATCACCAGCACCATGCGCGTGTCGCGCAGCAGCTCCTGGCGCAGCGATTCGGCCTGGGCCTCGGTGCGCGGGCCGGTGCCCTCGGCCGCCTGGATCAGCACGCTGTAGGCCACGCCGGGGTGGACGTTGTCGTACACCGTCTGCCGCAGCGCGGCCACGCGCACCGGGTGCTGCTCGTGCACCGCGTCGTAGAACACCGGCGTGCCGTCGGGTGGTTGCTGTGCCGGGCGGGGCAGGCCGGGCACGCCCATGAGCGTGGTCTCGGGCGAGTTCACGTCGAGCGTCTCGCCCTTGGGAATGCGCTGCACGCCGACGTGCAGGTACTTGTAGCGCAGGTGCGTGGACTCGAACATCGCCTGGATCGAGAACGGCTCCTGCACGCGCACGCTGCCGTCGCTCGCCACCACGATGCCGTTGGCCAGCGCCTGCACGGGTTCGAGCAGGCTCTGGTCGTAGGCGACCACGAGCGAATCGGTCAGGGCCTTGTAGTCGTTCCAGCTGTCGAGCGCCAGCAGCGCGACGATGCCGGGCAGCAGCAGCGCGAGCAGCCGCGCGCGGATGCCGAAGCGCTGGGGCGGCAGCGCCTGTGGCTCAGTCGCTCTCGCCGGGGAGTTCGGGTTGGGCTGGGGCTGAGGATCCATCGGCAATGCTCTCCAGCATGTAGCCCAGGCCGCGCACGGTGACGATGCGCACGTCGCTGTCCGCGAGCTTGCGCCGCAGCCGGTGCAGCACCACCTCGATGGCGTCGGGGCCGGCGGTGCTGTCGTTGGTGAACACCTTGGCAAAAAGCTGCGACTTGCCGACCGGTGCGCCGCTGCGCATCAGCAAGGCGGTGAGCGCGGCCTGCTCGCGCGGCGTGAGCGACAGCAGCGTGCCGCGCAGCGTGAAGGCGTGGCTCTGGCTGTCGTACGAGAGCGAGGCGCACTGCAGGCGCGGGTGCTGCTTGCCGCGGCTGCGGCGCACCAGGGCCGACAGGCGCGCTTCGAGCTCGACCAGCTCGAAGGGCTTGGTGAGGAAATCGTCGGCGCCCAGGTTCAGGCCGCGCACGCGGTCTTGCAGGGCGCCTTGCGCCGTGAGGATCAGCACCGGCGTGCGGTCGTCGGCATTGCGCATGTCGGCCAGCACGCTCAGGCCGTGCTTGTCGGGCAGGCGCAGGTCGAGCACGATGGCATCGTATTCGGTGCCGGCCATGAAGGCCTCGGCGGTGCGCGCGTCGGGCGCGTGGTCGGCCACGAAGCCGCTTTGTGTGAGCGCGCGGATCAGCCACGAGGCCATGTCCAGTTCGTCTTCCACCAGGAGGATGCGCATGGGAGGCCTGTCGACGTCTTGGTTGTTGCCGTTACTGCTTGATGGCGAGGTCGGGGTCTTCCGAGGCGCGGGCGCTGGCGCGTGCCGAGCGTGCGCTCAGGTCGGGCGCCAGGGCCTCGCGGCCGTCGAACACGAAGCAGTCGCCCGTGTAGTGCGCGCCGCCGACCTGCTCGAAATACTTGAGGATGCCGCCTTCGAGCTGCAGCACGTGCTCCACGCCTTCTTCGCGCATCAGGATCGCGGCCTTCTCGCAGCGGATGCCGCCGGTGCAGAAGCTCACGACCGTCTTGCCCTTGAACTCGTCGCGGTGCGCCTTCAGGGCGGGCGGAAATTCGGTGAACTTGCCGATGCGCCAGTCGATGGCGCCTTCGAAGCTGCCGTGGTCGACTTCGAAGGCATTGCGTGTGTCGAGCAGGGCGATTTCGCGGCCCTCGTCGTCGTGGCCCTGGTCGAGCCAGCGCTTGAGCGTGGGGGCATCCACGCCGGGCGCCCGGCCCGCGGCGGGCTGGATGGCCGGGTGGTCCATGCGGATGATCTCGCGCTTGAGCTTCACCAGCATGCGGCGAAAGGGCTGCGCGGCGGACCAGCTTTCCTTGGCCTCGAGGTCGGCAAAGCGGGCATCGGCACGCAAATGGGCCAGAAAAGCCCGTACACCGTCGGCGGTGCCGGCCAGGAACAGGTTGATGCCCTCGGGCGCCAGCAGGATGGTGCCCATGAGCCCCAGGGCCTGCGTGCGGGCGCGCAGGTCTTCACGCAGCACGGGGCTGTCGTCTATGGCCACGAACTTGTAGGCCGCGATATTCAGAATCTCTTGCACGGGGCGCGATTGTAGGGATTGCCAACCCACATCGTGGAGTGGCAGTTTCTACAATGGCCGGATGTTTGTTCACCTGCGCCTGCACACCGAATTTTCCGTCGTCGACGGCACCAATCGAATCGACGAAGTCATCAAGGCCGCCGCTGCCGACAAGCAGCCCGCGCTGGCCATCACCGACCTGAACAACCTGTTCGGAGCGGTCAAGTTCTACAAGCAGGGCCGGGGCAAGGGCGTCAAGCCCATCATCGGTGCGGAAGTCTTCGTGGAAGGGCTGGGCAAGGAGCCCGGCGTGCTCACCCGCATCGTGTTGCTGGTGCAGAACATGGAAGGTTATCTGCACCTGTCCGAGCTGCTTGCACGGGCGTGGACGCAGAACGTGGGCCGAGGGCAGTCGCAGGCGGCCTGCAAGCTGGAATGGGTTGAGGAGCTCGCGGGCGGGCTGATCGCGCTCTCGGGCGCGCAGGCCGGGCCGCTGGGCCAGCCGTTGCTGCAGGGGCAGGGCGAGCGCGCTGCCGAGCTGGCATTGCGGCTGGCGGGGATTTTTCCGCACCGCTTCTATATCGAGCTGCAGCGCGCAGGCCGGCCCGAGGATGAGCCGCACGTCATTGCCGCGGTGCAGCTGGCGGCCCGGCTGCATCTGCCGGTGGTTGCCACGCACCCCGTGCAGTTCGCCGCCCGCGAAGACTACGAAGCGCACGAGGCGCGCGTGTGCATTTCCGAAGGCGAAATCCTCGGCAACCCGCGCCGGGTGCGGCGGTTTACCGAAGAGCAGTATTTCAAGTCGACCGCCGAAATGCAGGCGCTGTTCGCCGACGTGCCGAGCGCGCTGGCCAATACGGTCGAGATCGCCAAGCGCTGCAACCTGACGCTGGTGCTGGGCAAGCCGCAGCTGCCCGACTTTCCGACGCCTTTCATCAGCGAAGGCGTGCGCATGCCGATCGACGACTTCTTCCGCAAGGAGTCGTTCGAGGGCCTGGAGGTGCGCCTGAAGCACCTCTACCCCGACGAGGCCAAGCGCGAGGCCGAGCGCGCGCGCTACGTGGAGCGGCTGGAGTTCGAGATCAACACGATCCTGAACATGGGGTTCCCCGGCTACTTCCTGATCGTGGGCGACTTCATCCAGTGGGCCAAGGCCAACGGCTGCCCGGTGGGACCGGGCCGGGGCTCGGGCGCGGGCTCGCTGGTGGCCTATGCGCTGAAGATCACCGACCTCGATCCGCTCGAATACAAGCTGCTGTTCGAACGTTTCCTGAACCCCGAGCGCGTCTCGATGCCCGACTTCGACATCGACTTCTGCCAGGGCAACCGCGACCGCGTGATCGACTACGTGAAGGACAAGTACGGCCGCAACGCAGTGAGCCAGATCGCCACCTTCGGAACCATGGCCGCGCGCGCGGCCATCCGCGACGTGGGCCGCGTGCTCGACATGAGCTACATGTTCTGCGACGGCATCAGCAAGCTGATTCCGAACAAGCCCGGCATGTCGGTCACGCTGCAGTACCCGCCCGAGAAGAAGATCGAGGGCGACAAGAACAACTACGCCATCGAGATGGAGCCGCAACTGGCGGAGCGCATCGAGAAGGAAGAAGAAGTGCGCATGCTGGTCGAGCTCGCGCAAAAGCTCGAAGGCATGACCCGCAACATCGGCATGCACGCCGGGGGTGTGCTCATCGCGCCCGGCAAGCTCACCGACTTCTGCCCGCTCTACCAGCAGCCCGGCAGCGAATCGGCCGTGAGCCAGTACGACAAGGACGACGTCGAAGCCATCGGCCTCGTGAAGTTCGACTTCTTGGGTCTCGCCACGCTCACCATCCTGGAGATTGCGCGCGAGTTCATCATGAAGCGCCACAAGGGCCAGGAGAACTTCGCGTTCGAGAACATTCCGCTGAACGACGGGGCCACCTACCGGCTGTTCTCCGACGGCAAGACGGAAGCCGTGTTCCAGTTTGAATCTCGCGGCATGCAGGGCATGCTGAAAGATGCGCGGCCTACGCGCCTGGAAGACCTGATCGCGCTGAACGCGCTGTACCGCCCAGGCCCGATGGACCTGATTCCCAGCTTCGTGGCGCGCAAGCACGGCCGCGAGACGGTGGAGTACCCACACCCGGCCGTGGCCGAGATGCTCTCCGAGACCTACGGGATCATGGTCTACCAGGAGCAGGTGATGCAGACCGCGCAGATCCTGGGCGGCTACTCGCTCGGCGGCGCCGACCTGCTGCGCCGCGCAATGGGCAAGAAGAAGCTCGAGGAGATGGCCGAGCACCGCGAGAAATTCCGCGCGGGCGCCCTTGCAACGCACGGCATCGTTCAGGACAAGGCCGACGAAATCTTCGACTTGATGGAGAAGTTCGCGGGCTACGGCTTCAACAAGTCTCACGCTGCCGCCTACTCGCTGCTGGCGTACCACACGGGCTGGCTGAAGGTCCACTACACGGCCGAGTTCTTCTGCGCCAACATGACCGTGGAAATGGACGACACGGACAAGCTCAAGCTGCTGTTCGAAGACGCCCAGAAGAACTTCGGCATCACCTTCGAGCCGCCGGACGTGAATCGCGGCAACTACCGCTTCGAGCCGGTCACCAACAAGATCATCCGCTACGGCCTGGGCGCCGTGAAGGGCACGGGCCAGCTCGCGGTCGAGGCTGTGGTGCGGGCGCGCGAAGAGGGCGGGCCGTTCAAGAGCCTGTTCGACTTCTGCGTGCGCATTGACCGCCAGCGCATCAACAAGCGCACGGTCGAAGCGCTGATCAAGGCTGGTGCTTTCGACGCCATTCAGCAGAACCGCGCATCGCTGATTGCTTCGCTTGACCGCGCCTTCGAGTTCGCGAGCGCCACCGCGGCCAATGCATCGCAGGTCGACATCTTCGGCGACGCCGAGCACGGCTCGGCCACCGCAGAGCCCGACCTCGTCGACGCTACGCCCTGGGGCGTGAAGGAGCGGCTGACGCTTGAGAAAACGGCCGTCGGCTTCTACCTCTCGGGCCACCTGTTCGACGAGGTTTCGCACGAGGTGCGGCGCTTCTGCAAGCGCGAGATCGGCGACCTGCTCGACAGCCGCGACCAGCAGGTCATTGCCGGCATCGTGAGCGACTTCCGCGTGATCAACGGCCAGCGCGGCCGGCTGGCGATCTTCAAGCTCGACGACAAGTCGGACTCGATCGACGCCACCGCCGACGAGGCGACCATCAACGCCAACCGCAACACGCTGAAAGATGACGAGCTGGTCATCGTCAGCGGCCGGCTGCAGCCTGCGCGCGGCGGCTTCGAGGCGCGCTTCCAAGTGCAGCAGGTGTGGGACCTTGCCACGGCGCGCTGCCGCTTCGGCAAGTTCCTGCGCGTGGCGGTGAACGGCAAGGCGCCCGACATCGCGCGCCTGCTGAAAGACTTTCCGCCGCGTACCGAGCAAACCGAGGTCGGCGACCTGATCCAGGGGCTGCCGGTGCGGCTGTCGATGGCGCGCGGCGGCGCGCAGGTCGAACTGCAACTGGGCGAGCGCGCCAAGTTCTTCCCGACCGATGCTGCACTGGCCAGCTGGACCGCGCAGGCGGAAGCGGGCAAGGCGCTGATCGTCTACGACTGAGGCGCGGCGCGAGACCTGGCGTGTGCGTCGTCAGTGCGCCATCGGCGCCACGGCGAGGTCGGGCACCACGTTCATGATGCGCAGCGTCTGCTGCACAACCTGGCTGAACACAGGTGCCGCCACCAGTCCGCCGAAGTATTTGCCCGCGCTGGGCTCGTCGATCATCACCGCGACGATGATGCGCGGCTTGTCGATGGGTGACATGCCCGTGTACCAGGCGCGGTACTTGTTGCTGGCGTAGCCCTTGCCGACCTGCTTGTGTGCGGTGCCGGTCTTGCCGCCCACCGAATAGCCCACGGTCTGCGCCAGCGGCGCTGTGCCGCCGGGCGCGGCCGCCATGTGCATCATCTGGCGCACCTCGCTTGCCACCAGCGGCGAGAACACCTGTACGCCGGCCGGCTCCTCGCCCATGTTCTTCAACAGGCTCACCGGGATCACCTCGCCGTTGTGCGCGAAGGCGGTGTACGCATGCGCGATCTGGAACAGCGAGGCCGAGAGGCCGTAGCCGTACGACATGGTGGCCTGCTCGATGGGGCGCCACGACTTCCACGGCCGCAGCCGGCCCGTCACCGCGCCGGGGAAGGGCGTCTGCGGCTTCTGCCCGAGGCCCACGGCCGTGAGCGAGTTCCACATCTCCTGCGCCGTCATGCGCTGCGAGATCTTGGTGGCGCCCACGTTGCTCGACTTCTGGATCACGCCCTCGACCGTCAGCACGCCGAAGTTCTCATCGTCGTGAATGGTCGCGCCCGACACGGTGATGCGTCCGGGGTTGGTGTCGATGATGGTCTTGGGCGTGACGCGGCCCAGCTGCAGCGCGGTGGCGATGGTGATCGGCTTCATCGTCGAGCCCGGTTCGAACACGTCGGTCATTGCGCGGTTGCGCAACTGCTCGCCGGTGAGGTTGCGGCGGTCGTTGGGGTCGTAGCTCGGGTAGTTGGCCATGGCCAGCAGCTCGCCCGTCTGCGCATCGACCACCACCACGCTGCCGGCGCGCGCCTTGTTGGCGACGACGGCATCGCGGATCTTCTCGTAGGCCACGAACTGCACACGGTCGTCGATGCTCAGCTGGATGTCGTGGCCCTCGGTCGGCGGCACCTGGTCTTCGGTGTCCTCGACGATGTGACCAAGCCGGTCCTTGAGGACGTGGCGCGAGCCGGACTTGCCGGCCAACTCCTGGTTGAAGGCCAGCTCCACGCCTTCCTGCCCGATGTCTTCCACGTTGGTGAATCCGGCCAGGTGCGCCGCCGCCTCGCCCTCGGGATACTGGCGACGGTAATCGCGGCGCAGGTAGATGCCCTTGATGTTGAGCGCCGCAACCTCCTTGGCAACCGGCTGGTCGACCTGGCGCTTGAGCCAGACGAAGGTCTTGTCCTCGTCCTCCAGCTTCTTGTCGAAGTCCTTCTGCGGCATGCCGAGCAGCTTGGCGGCCTGCTTGAGCTTGGCCTGCACCTCGGGGTCGTCGCGCTCGATGTCCTCGGGAATGGCCCAGATGCTGGGCGCCGGAATGTCGGAGGCCAGGATCAGCCCGTTGCGGTCGAGGATGCGGCCGCGGTTGGCCGGCAGCTCCAGCGTGCGCTGGTAGCGCACCTCGCCCTGATGCTGGAAGAAGTCGTTGTTGAAGATCTGGACGTAGGCGGCCCGGCCGGCCAGCAGCACGAAGCCGAAGGCGATGCTGGCCACGATGAACTTGCTGCGCCACACGGGAGTGGGGCTGGCGAGCAGCGGACTGCTGCCGTAGCGGATGCGGCCGTTGGGATTCATCTTGTGCGGGCGTGGCGCCCGGCTGTTGTTGTCCGCGTGTAGACAGCAGGGCGTCGAACGAGTTCCGGGCGGTTGTTCAAAGCCGCCCGGAATCGACGCATAAATCGACGCTGCTGCTGCGCCGTCAGCGCTTGGGCCGCAGCGACACGATCAGCGAGGGGAAGATGCGCCCGTCGGTGTCGCGCGGCAGCTTCTCGGTCTTGCGCAGGCCGCGTTCGGCGGCCTCGTCCCAGCCCTGCAGGCCGCTCGACTTGCTCAGCTTGACGCCGACGATGGTGCCGTCGGGCGCCAGGTTGACTTCGAACTCCGCGGCCGGGTTGCCGTTCACCATGTCGGCATCGGGGAAGGTGATGTTCGGGCGCACGGCGGCGGCGATGCGGCCGGCATAGCCGCTCGAAGGGCCCGACGAACGTTGGGCCGTGCCCTTCGAATCGTCGGCGCCGCTCGCACCAGCCAGGCCTTGCATGCGCTTGAGCGCGGCGGCACGGTCGGCGGCTGCCTGCTTCGCCGCGGCCTCTGCCTTCTTGGCTTCGGCCTGCTTGGCCTCGGCTTCCTGCTGCTTCTTCTGGTCGGCGAGTTTCTGCTGCTGCTCTTTCTTGCGCTGGGCCTCGTCTTCGGCACGCTGCTTGGCTTCGAGCTCTTTCTTCTTCTGCTGCTGTTGCTGCTCGAGTTCGCGCTCTTTCTGTTCCTTCTGCTCCTTGAGCTTCTTCTCGCGCTCCAGGGCAATGTCGGGCGCCCTTGGCGCAGGTGCGGGCTCGGGCGCCTTCGCCACCGGTGGGGGGGGTGGTGCGGGTGCGGGCGGCGGTGGCGCAGGAGCCGGCGTGGGGGCTTGCGGTGCTTGAAGGCGGGGCGCCGCCTGCTGCACCGTGGACGACCACAGCTCCGCGTCGACCGCACCTTCGTCGGGGTCGCTGCGCCAGCGCACGCCCCAGGTCAGCGCGGCAATGAGCAGCGCATGCGCAATGAGGGCCAGCACGACGGCACGCGGCGTGCCGCGCTGCGGCGGCGGCGCGAACTCGGGGCGATCCAGTGCGAGCGACATGCCTTATTTGCCGCCCGTGGTCGTGACCGACAGGCCCACGCGCTCGATGCCGCTGCGCTTGAGCTGGTTCATCGCCTTCACGACGGTCTCGTACTTCACCGACTTGTCGGCGCTGATGACCACTGGGCGCTGGTCGTCGCCGCCCTGGGCCTGCTTGGCCGCGGAGCCGATCTGGGTCATGGGGATCGAGGTGCCGCCCGAGCCGGTGGACGGATCTTTCTTGATCTGCACTTCGTCTTCGCTCTTGATGACGATCTCGATGGGCTTGTCGGGCTGCTTGTTGGCGCGGTCGACCGAGGGCAGGTTGATCACGCTCGGCGTGATGAGCGGCGCGGTGACCATGAAGATGATCAGCAGCACCAGCATCACGTCGATGAACGGGACCATGTTGATCTCGTTGATCGTCCGGCGGCCGCGGCCCCGGGATGAAACGGCGGGCATGCGCTGCGCCTCCGTTCAGCGGTTGGCCGGAGCCACCGACGATGCCGCGCCGCCGGCCGTCGGATTGGCCGACAGGTTGCGCTGCAGGATGTTGGAGAACTCCTCGATGTAGGTTTCGAGGGCAATGGCGATCTTGTCGATCTCGCGGGCGAAGCGGTTGTAGCCCACAACGGCCGGAATGGCGGCGAACAGGCCGATGGCTGTGGCCACCAATGCCTCGGCGATGCCGGGGGCCACGGTGGCCAGCGTCACCTGCGCCAGGGCTGCCAGGCCGGTGAAGGCGTGCATGATGCCCCAGACCGTGCCGAACAGGCCGACGTACGGAGAGACCGAGCCCACGGTGGCCAGGAACGAGAGGTTCTGTTCGGCCGCGTCCAGCTCGCGCTGGAAGCTCGCGCGCATCGCGCGGCGGGCGCCGTCGAGCAGCGTGGGGGCGTCGGTGACGTGGCGTTCGCGCAGCTTCTGGTACTCGCGCATGCCCGAAGCGAAGATGCGCTCCATGGGGCCTGCGAACTTGGCGTTCTGCGCGGCCGAGGCGAACAGTTCATTGAGGCTGGTGCCCGACCAGAACTCGCGTTCGAAGTCGTCGTTGAGGGCACGCATGCGCCGCAGTGCGAAGTACTTGCGGATGATCGCGGCCCAGCTGGCGATCGAGACGATCACGAGCAGCAGCACGACCAGTTGAACCACGAAGCTCGCATGGAGCAGGAGATTGATGATGGAGAGGTCTTGGTTCATGGCTTGAAAGGTTGTGTCATGGAGCCGCTGTAGCGCTCGAGGGTTCCCGTCACTTGCTTCGGAATGCGTGCGGGACGCAATGTGGCGGCGTCCACCCAGCCGATGCGGATCGTGCCTTCGCACAGCAAGACGGGTGCCGGGGCCCCCGTTCGCTCTTGCTCTGTTTTTGATAGCACTCGCTGACCGATTATCAACGACGCAGTGCCCAATTGTTGAAGATCGGCTGTAACGAGCAGTTCGTCGTCCAGCCGCGAGGGCCGATGGTATTTGAGCTGCGTTTCGCTCACCACGAACTGGCCGCCCGTTTCCTCGCGCAGCTTGCGCTGTTCGACGCCCAGCGAGCGCAGCCACTCGGTGCGGCCGCGCTCCATGAACTTCAGGTAATTGGCGTAGAACACGATGCCGCCGGCGTCGGTGTCTTCCCAGTAGACGCGGATCGGAAACGCGTAGCTCATTGCGCCTGGTTCTCTGCCATGGCCCGCAGGCGTTCGATGGATTCCTGCAGGTGCGCCATCGAACTGGCAGTGGAGAAGCGCACGAACTTGGCAGTCTCGGCCGTGCCGAAGTCGCGGCCGGGCGTGACGGCGACATGGGCGCGCTTCATGGTCTCGAAGGCGAAGTCCCAGCTGCCGGAGATGCCGAGCTTTTCGGCGAAGCTCGTGCAGTCGGCCCAGGCGTAGAAGGCGCCGTCGGGAACCACGGGCACGTTCAGGCCTAACGCGTTCAGCTGCGGAATGAACCAGTCGCGGCGCGCCTTGAATTCGGCGCGGCGGCGTTCGTACTCGGCAATGCTCTCGTCCTCGAAGCAGGCGAGCGCCGCGTACTGCGACACCGTGCTCGCGCAGATGAACAGGTTTTGCGCAAGGCGCTCGACCACCGGCACCAGCACCTCGGGCACCACCAGCCAGCCGAGGCGCCAGCCGGTCATATTGAAGTACTTGCTGAAGCTGTTGATGCTGATGACGTTGTCGTCGATGGCCAGCGCCGTCTGCCCGAAGGCATCGTCGTATGAGAGGCCGAGATAGATCTCGTCGATCAGCGTGATGCCGCCGCGCTGCGACACCACCTCGTGGATGCGGCGCAGTTCGTCGGGCGCGATCGAAGTGCCGGTCGGGTTCGACGGCGATGCGAGCAGCACGCCACGCGTCTTGTCGGTCCAGGCGGCCTCGACCTTGGCAGCCGTGAGCTGGAAGCGCTCTTCGGCCGTGGTCGGCACCAGCACCGCCTTGCCGTCCGCCGCGCTCACGAAGTGGCGGTTGCACGGATAGCTCGGGTCGGGCATCAGGATCTCGTCGCCGGACTCGATCAGCGCGAGGCAGGCCAGCTGCAGCGCGGCCGAGGCGCCGGCGGTGACGACGATCCGGCGGGCCGGCACGTCGACGTTGAAGCGCTGGCGATACCAGGCGCTGATGCGTTCGCGCAGATGGTCGAGGCCGGTGGCCTGCGTGTACTGCGTGGCGCCGGCGCGCACGGCGCGGGCAGCAGCTTCCTGCACCAGCGGCGGGGCGGTGAAGTCGGGTTCGCCGATGTTCAGGAAGATCATCGGCCGGTCGGTGTGGGCCACTTGGCGCGCCAATGCACTGGCGGCCTTGGCCACTTCCATCACATAGAAGGGCTCGATGCGCTGTGCGCGCGTCGAAATCCTCATGCCTTTGCTTTCCCCGAAGCGCGGTCTGCTTCCACTTCGAGCGGGCGCAACTGCGGCGCCAGGCCGTTGAGCACGGCGTTCACGTACTTGTGGCCGTCGGTGCCGCCGAATTCCTTGGCCAGCTCGATGCACTCGTTGAGCACCACGCGCCACGGCACGTCGGGGCAGTTCTGGAACTCGTACACGCCGATCCACATCACGGCGTGCTCGATGGGCGAGATTTCTTCGAACTTGCGGTCAAGCAGCGGGCGGATCAACGCGTCGAGCTGCTCGGCGCCTTCGATCGAACCATGCAGCAGCGCGTCGTAGTGCAGGGCGTCGGCCTTGTGGAAGCCCGCGAGGTCGCGCGTGAAGTGGTCAATGTCGGTCGGGTCGTTGCGGCCCACCAGATGCTGGTAGAGCGCCTGCAGCGCGAACTCGCGCGCGCGGCTGCGGTTCGATTTGGCCGAAGCCTTGCGCGCGCCCGTGCTGGTGAGGCCGACGCGCGACTGGCGCGGCTTGGTGCCAGCGGGCTTGAGGGGCTTGGAGGTGTCTTCGGTCATGAAAGGGTGGCCAGCAGTTGCGCCATCTCGACCGCCACGCGGGCCGCGTCGCGGCCCTTGTCGGTCTGGCGGGCGATGGCCTGCTCGAGGTTTTCGGTGGTGAGGATCGCGTTGGCGATGGGCAGGCGGTAGTCGAGCGCAATGCGGCTCACGCTCGCGCCCGATTCGTTGGCCACGAGTTCGAAGTGATAGGTTTCGCCGCGGATGATGCAGCCCAGCGCCACCAGCGCGTGGTAGCCGCCGCGTTCGGCGAGCGCCTGCAGCGCCACGGGCACTTCGAGCGCGCCGGGAACCTGCAGGTGATGGATGTCGCTGGCGGCGACACCCAGCGCCTCGAGTTCCGAGAGGCAGGCCGAGGCCAGCGCGTCGGTGATGTCGGCGTTGAAGCGCGCCTGCACGATGCCGATGCGCAGGCCTTTGCCGTTGAGCGTTGTCTCGCCCTTGTTTGAACCTTGCATGGTCGTTCAGTCTTTCGTGAGGTAGCCGGCGATTTCGAGCCCGTAGCCCGCCGCCATGCTCGGCATGCGACGCGGCGTGCCCAGCAGATTCATCTTGTGCACGCCGCATTCGCGCAGGATCTGCGCGCCGATGCCGTAGCTGCGCAGGTCCATGCGGCCGCGCTCGGGGGCTTGCGCGGGGCGCGCGGTGCCGTCGAACTGGGCGAGCAGCTCGCCGGCGGTTTCGCCACAGTTCAGCAGCACGGCCACTCCCTTGCCCTCGTTCGCTATGTGCGAGAGACTGGCGTCCAGGCTCCACGAGTGCAGCGAGCGGTTGATTTCGAGTGCGTCGAGCACCGACAGCGGCTCGTGCACGCGCACCGACACCGTGTCTTCGGGCGCCCACTTGCCGCGCACCAGCGCAAGGTGCACGCCGCGGCTGGGCTTGTCGATGAAGGCGTGGGCGGTGAAGGCGCCCCAGTTGGTCTGGATCTCGCGGCAGCCGACTTTTTCGACCAGTGATTCGACGCGGCTGCGGTGCTCGATGAGCGCGGCGATGGTACCGATCTTGAGGCCGTGCTCGGCCGCAAAGATCTGCAGGTCGGGCAGGCGGGCCATGGTGCCGTCTTCGTTCATCACCTCGCAGATCACCGAGGCGGGCGAGCAGCCGGCCATGGCGGCGAGGTCGCAGCCGGCTTCGGTATGGCCGGCGCGCATCAGCACGCCGCCGTCCACCGCCTGCAGCGGGAAGATGTGGCCGGGCTGAACGAGGTCGGCGGCCACTGCATTGGGGGCTACGGCGGCCTGCACGGTGCGGGCGCGGTCGGCGGCCGAGATGCCGGTAGTCACGCCTTCGGCCGCTTCGATGGAAACGGTGAACGCGGTCGAATGCTTGGCGCCGTTGCGCTGCACCATCGGCGGCAGCTGCAGCCGCTCGCACATCTCGCGCGAGAGCGTGAGGCAGATCAGGCCGCGGGCATGGCGCGCCATGAAGTTGATGGCCTCGGGCGTGATGTGGTCGGCCGCGACGACGATGTCGCCTTCGTTCTCGCGGTCTTCCTCGTCGACCAGGATCACCATGCGGCCAGCGGCAAGCTCGGCCACGATTTCCTCGACCGAAGAGATCGGGGCTGGGGCGCGCGCGGCGCGGGGAGCGCCGATCGGCGTGACGGAGGCGTTCATTCGGCTGTGTCCTTGGAATACGTGGAAGTGGGGGGCACCAGCACGCCCGCCTGAAGCATGCGCTCCACGTAGCGCGCCACGGTATCGATTTCGAGGTTGACCTTCGAGCCGGCCTTCAGGCTGCCAAGGGAGGTGTTGTCGACGGTGTGCGGGATCAGGTTGATGCTGATCTCGGCGCCGCCTTCGATGTCGTTCACCTTGTTGACGGTGAGGCTCACGCCGTTGACGGTGATCGAGCCCTTGTAGGCGAGGAAGCGGGCCAGCGCCGGCGGTGCCACCACGCGCAGTTCCCAGCTTTCGCCGACGGGCTCGAAGAAGCTCACGCTGCCGATGCCGTCCACGTGGCCCGACACGATGTGGCCGCCGAGGCGGTCGCTGGCGCGCAGGGCCTTTTCGAGGTTGATGCGGCTGCCTTCGTCGGTCAGGCCCGCGGTCTTGTCGAGGGACTCGGCCGAAATGTCGATGGTGAACTGCTGTCGCTCGGGGGCGAGCGTGGTGACGGTCATGCAGGCGCCGTTGAGCGCGATGCTGTCGCCGAGGCCGACGTCGTCGAGATACCCGTCGGGCACCGCAATGCTGAGTCTTTTGCCAAAGGAGGAGGAGGTGCCGAGGTCGTGGATGGCGGCGATGCGCCCCACGCCGGTGATGATTCCGGTGAACATCCGCGCATTTTCGCAGAGAACGAGAGGGGCTTCGGGCTAAACGTCAGAAGGCGTCTTTTCCGGCGATCCGGGCCACGATGCGCAGGTCGGGTCCGAGCATGTCGACGGACCTGAATTCCAGGGGCAGAACCCCCGCCAGCGAGGTGAGCGGGCCGTCGGCGTGGATGTGGCTCGCAATGTCGAGCCCGCTGCCGATCAGCTTGGGCGCCAGGTACACCAGCAGTTCGTCGACGCAGCCTTCGCGCAGCATCGAGCCGTTGAGCTTGTGGCCCGACTCGACGTGCAATTCGTTGACGCCGCGGGCTGCCAGGTCTTTCAGCATGGCGCCCAGGTCGACCTTGCCGTCGGCGTTGGGCAGGCAGGTGACTGTGGCGCCGCGTGCTTCCAGCGCCTCGGCTTTCTTCTCGTCCCGGCTGGCCGCGTAGATCCAGACGGGGCGGCCCTCGATGAATATGTGGGCGTCGGGCGGCGTCTGGAGCCGGCTGTCCACGACGACCAGGTGCGGCTGGCGCGAGGTCTGGACCAGGCGCACGTCCAGGCGCGGGTTGTCTTCGAGCACGGTTCCGACGCCCGTCAGCACCGCACTGGCGCGGGCTCTCCACGCATGGCCGTCGGCACGCGCGGCTTGCGCCGTGATCCATTGGCTCACGCCGTTGTCGAGGCCGGTCTTGCCGTCGAGCGAGGCGGCCACCTTCATCCGGACCCAGGGCGTCTTGCGGACCATGCGGCTGAAAAAACCGATGTTGAGTTCCCGTGCTTCCTCCGCACCCGACCCGACCTCGACATCGACGCCTGCGGCGCGCAGCCGCTCGAAGCCCTGACCGGCGACCAACGGATTGGGGTCGGCGATCGATGCCACGACCCGGCCAATGCCGGCTGCGATCAGCGCATCGCAACATGGGCCGGTGCGGCCATGGTGGGAGCAGGGCTCGAGCGTGACGTACGCGGTCGCGCCGGCGACCGAATGGCCTCTCGTCGCCGCATCGCGCAGTGCCATGACCTCGGCATGCGGGCCGCCGACCTGCTGGGTGTGGCCCTGGCCGATCACCGTGCCACCTGCAGTCACCAGGACGCAGCCGACGCGCGGGTTCGGATCGGTCTCGGGTCCGGCTTGATGCGCGAGATTCAGCGCCTGAATCATGAAATTCGGAGTTTCTTTTGTCATTCTTTTGTTAAATCAAATCTATTTGGGGCAGCAATTCGAAATCAATTGAAAACAATTAACCGCTGATCCATTTGCTCTGACCGCTTGTCGTGCAATAGGCCGTCAATAAGAAATCGAAAAATAGAATTTCCGGCTATTGCAATCAGGGAGAAGCGTCTGCCCGGCACCTCGGTGCAAGGCGGTGGACGGTACAACATGAATAACGGATTCTGCGCGTCCTCGTGGGGGCGTTCATGCCATGCCGAAAGGCAGCGAGGCTTCACGCTCATCGAACTGATGGTCGTCATCGCACTGATGACCGTGCTGCTGGTAATGGCGCTGCCCAGTTTCAGCGGCTTGATCGAAAAGTATCGCGTCGAGGGCATGGCCTCGGCCTTGATGGCAAGCGTGAGCCATGCGCGCTCGGAGGCGGCCCGGCGCGGAAAGACCGTGACCATCCAGGCGCGCGCAGGCTGCAGCGGCAGGGACTGGAGCTGCGGTTGGGACACGGTGGTTGGCAGCGGGGCCGCCAGCGAGACCCTCAAGCGGCAAGACCCCGACACGCGCGTCGCGGTCCAGAAGGGCACTCTCGGGGGCATCTCCTTCGACGCCATGGGCCATTCCGCGGGCGTCGCTGGCTTCAGCTTCCACCCAGTGGGAAGCGACGGTTCTTCATCCAATGCCGTCGCGGTGTGCCTGGCGCTCGGCGGACGCGTTCGGCTGGTGAAGGGGGGCAGGGGGTGCTGAGCGTTCCAATCCGCAAGCCGCGCAGTGGGCGAAGTGCGCAGGCGGGCTTTTCGATGATCGAGGCCATGGTGGCCGTTCTGGTTCTCTCGTTCGGCCTGTTGGCGCTGGCCGGCTTCCAGCTGCGTGTACTCGCCGACAGCGCAAGCGCCAGCAACCAGAACATCGCCGCGCAACTGGCTGGCGACATGGCTGACCGCATTCGTACCAATCTTGTCGCAGGCGCCGCAGCCGACAGCCCCTATGTGGCCGACTGGTCGCCGGCAAGCGCTGATGAACCCGAGTCCTCGTGCGCGGGAGCGCGCGCCAACTGCAGCGCTGCCGATCTAGCGACCGACGACCTGTGGAACTGGAAGCGCACCGTGGCGGGCGCGTTGCCGGGTGGACTGGCCGATATACAGGCCAAGGCGACGGCCGGCGGCTTGCTGTTCGTGCACATCGCCTGGAACGAGCCTGCCGTCGTCAACCCGATCGCACCGGATTCGAGCTGGGGCTGTCCGACTGGTAAGGCCTGCCTGGAAGTCATCGTTGCGGTGCCGCAGCCATGAATTGCAAAGCACTCGCTCCTCGCCTGCGGCAGGCCGGCTTCACGCTGGTCGAGTTCCTCGTCGCGCTGATCATCGGCATGCTGGTGGTGCTGGCCGCCATTGCCAGCATGCTCGGCACGCGCAGTACCGCCATGATGGGCGACGACGTCAACGCGCTCAACCAATCGTCAGCTTTGGCGTTCAGGCTGCTGGGCCAGCAGATTCGACAGGCCGGCTATATCCCCATCGATGCCACCGAGCCGCTGTATTACTTCAACGTCAATGCGGACAAGAACACCAATCTTGCGAGCGAGCCTGTCTTCTTTGCGATCAAGGGGGAAGAGTCGCCGGACAGTTCGGTGAACGACAAGCTGAAAGTCGGCTATGCGCCGAATCCCGATTACTTCAAGGACTGCCTGGGCCAAGGCCCCAGTAGCGCGGCGGGCTATGAGTACGTTCCGGAACGCCCTGCCGCGTCGGACAACGTGCGGCTGATTACCAGCGAGTTCTCGGTGGCGAACGGTGCCTTGAGATGCAGGGGCAGCGGCAATGCCACGCCGCAGCCGATCGTCGACGGCGTCGAGCGCTTCGACGTCATGTACGGCATCGGTGCCGAGGCCGGGAGCGAACGGGTGGTGCGCTACGTGACGGCCACGGACGTCGCAAATTTCAAGCAGGTTCGCACGGTGCGTGTCTGCCTGCAGCTTGCGGGCAGTTCCAGGAACAACCCCGGCGGCAGCTACACCGACTGCGACGGGGCATCGCAGACCAGCAGCGACGGCAAGCTGCGCCGCGTCTACACAGCGGTGTTCGCGCTGCGAAACAACCTGGGCGCGCTATGAAGCTCTTCCTCAGGCTCCGCGCCCCTCTGGCGCAGCGCGGGTTTTCGCTTTTCATCGTGATGATCATGCTGCTGCTCTCCGCGCTGTTGGTGGTGGGCGGCGCGCGGATGGCGCAACTGCTCGAGTCGGTGGCGGGTAACCAGCGCGAACATCAGCGTGCCTTCGAGGCCGCAGAAGCCGCGCTGCTGGATGCGGAGCGCGACATCCGGCAGCAGGTCTTCTCCACCGCGACCAAGACTTACGTGGCATGTTCGACGCTACCCACATCGCGCTGCCGCAAGGCTGAGGATGGCCGCGTCTTCCCCGACCGGGACACCGGCTGGGTGACTGCCTATGTGAACGACGGCGCCAACAGCTGCGAACGAGGCATCTGCTATTTCGCCGAGGACCGCTCGGTGGCGGCTGCATTCGGCAGCGAGGCCTACCGGTTCTGGACCCAAACCGCGTACCTGAGCAAACACGCGTCGTACGGGCAGTTCACGGGCGCGCCCACCGCCAGCAATCCGGCGCTGATTGGCGCCAGGTACTGGATCGAGGTCATCGACCGCAAGAACAGCAAATACCCGCTGTACCGGATCACCGCATTCGCCACAGGCGCTCGCAGCGCAGACACCGCAGGCGGCACACGGGTCGAGTTGCAGATGTCCTTCGATCCGGATCCGGTCACCAAAGTGAATTGAGCATTGCGAGAGGGAAGGATATGAACATCAAAGAGTTTTCGAGGAGCACCGTGGTGTGCAGCTTGATGCTGGCGCAGACCGCCGGCCAAGCTGCACAGTATTCGCTGGCGCAAGCGCCGCGCAACACCGCGGTCAGAGAGCCGGCGCCGAACGTGATCGTGTCGGTCGACAACTCGGGCAGCATGTCGGGGAGCGGCATGCTGGCCCTGAAGGCGGCGCTCAGGGCAAACTTCTCCGAGGCGAACATGCCCAATGACCAGATTCGCCTCGCCTGGCAGGCGATGAACAGGAGCGGCAACAACTGCGTCGGTTTCTTTGGCGACACCTCGGAGGGAAGTTATAGGGCCGGCAAGTGCCGGATCGGCGGCCGTGCCAACGCGAACCTGATGCGTTCGCTGGACAGCGCCCATCGCGCCAACTTCATGACCTGGGTCGATTCGCTGGTTCCGGAGGGTTGGACGCCGCTGCACGCCATGATGACCCGCGCCGGCGAATACATGAAGACCACCGGCCGGTACAGCCCCTACTCGGACGACCCCGGCGTGGAGGGGGCCGCGCAGTCGAGTTGCCGCAAGTCCTTCCACATCTTCATGACGGACGGCGAGTACAACCTCTTCGGATTCAACGAGGACCCGGCGAGGCTCAACATGCCGGCCATCGGAAACGAAGACGGAACGCGCCGCGTCCTGCCCGATTCCATGGTCTACCAGCCGCGTGCGCCCTACAAGGACAACGCCGGGGCCGTCAATGACGTTGCTAACTGGGATCGGAGCGGCCGCTGGAGACCCAAGGCTGAATATCGCCCGACCCTGGCCGACATGGCCTTTCACTACTGGGCCAGCGATCTGCAGCCGGACGTGCCGAACAACCTGAAGAAGATCGTTGTCGAGCCCGGCAGTGTGGCAGTCGGTACGGCGACGGTTCCCGAGTACTGGAATCCCAGGAACAATCCGGCCACGTGGCAGCACCTGACGACCTACACCATCGGTTTCGGTGCGGCGTCGTCGTGGAGCGGCGCGCCGGTCATTTCGGCGAGCGCGGCGCAGCCCACCTACAGCGGGGACTATGCACGGTTGGTCGATGGCGCGGCCACCTGGTCGGACCCGCTGGCAGGCTCACTGGTGCCAGACCGCTGGGACGGCGACGGATATTTGTATAGCAGCGGGGCCAACAGCGCCGCCTTGCGCATGGACCTCTGGCACGCCGCTCTCAACAGCCGCGGCACCTTCACGCCGGCCTCGAATGCTGGGGCACTCGGCAACGCCTTCAAATCCATCCTCGGGCAGATCCTGATCAACACCAGCATCCCGCTGACTTCGATCTCGGCAAGCTCCTCCAGGGTATCGACCGGCACGGCCGTCTACCGGGCCGGCTACGACACGGCTGACTGGTCGGGCGCGCTCACCGCCACGAAGTTCGGCTCCAACGGCAGGCTGGCGGCCACATCCGACTGGTCGGCACGCGATCTGCTCGATGCACGCATGGCGACGGCAGGGGCGCACAGCAGCGATCGCAAGGTGCTCAGTTTCTCGGGCACTGCAGCGGCAACGGGCGCCAGCGTCGCAACGACCGGCTCCGGCGTGCCGTTCCGGTGGGTCAATCTGAGCGATGCGCAAAAGGCCGCGCTCAGGGGAAGCACCAGCACCGATGCTGCAAGCACCGCGCTCGGGCAGGCCGTGCTCAACTTCCTGCGCGGCGACCGCAGCAACGAAAGCACGGGCCTGGAGTTGCGCAAGCGTGGCCATGTGCTGGGTGACATCGTGGGCTCCAGCGTCTGGTATGCGGGGCAGCCCAAGAGCGGCTTCACCAGCGACGCTTACGCCACGTTCGCCTCGACCGCCCGCACGCCGATGGTCTACGTAGGTGCCAACGACGGCATGCTGCATGCCTTCAATGCGGGAACCGGCAGGGAAGAGTTCGCCTATGTGCCCGAAGGCCTCTACGGCACGGCGACCGCGCCCAATCTCAAGCGACTCAGTGAGGCCACCTACTCGCACAGGTACTACGTCGACGGAAGCGCCTTCGTAGCCGATATCTACATGGGTGCGGCGGCCACTCCCACGACCACCGACGCCCAGAAGGCGGCGGGGTGGAGGTCCTTTCTTGTGGGCACGCTGGGAGCGGGCGGCAAGGGCTACTTCGTGCTCAACGTCACCAAGCCCGAGGACATCGACGAGGCCGGGGCTGCCGAGACGGTGGTGGTCGACACGACCGCGCTTCCCGACAGTGACCTGGGCCACCAGTTTCAGCAGCCCGCGCTCGACTCCTTCTCCAGGCGCGCGCTGCAGGTGGCGCCGCTGAACAACGGGCGCAAGGCCGTGATCCTGGGCAATGGCTACAACAGCACGAGCGAGAGGGCGGTGCTGTGGATCCAGTATCTCGACGACGACAAGTCGGTCCTCAAGATCCCTGCTCCCGCCACGCAGGGCACTGGCTCCGGCAACGGGCTGTCCGCCCCAAGGGTGGTGGACCGCGACGGCGACGGCAAGGTTGACTACGCCTATGCAGGCGACCTGCTCGGCAACCTGTGGAAGTTCGACCTGAGCGATGCCGACAGCCGCAAGTGGAAGGCCACCATGGGCTCCGGCGCCACCGCATCGAGCCTCGACAATGTGCCGCTGTTCGCGGCCGGCGCCACGCAGCCGATCACGGCGGCGCCGGTGGTCGTCGGCCATCCGCGCGGCGGCTATATGGTGGTGTTCGGTACGGGGCGGCTGTTTGCCTCCGGTGATGACGGCACTACCGCCAGCCAGTACCTGTATGGCGTTCGGGATCCGGCCAACGGCAGCAAGGGCACCGCAGCATCGACCGACCTGGTGGCGCAGACCATCGGCGTTGCCACCGTCGAGGAAGACGATGCCGAGTTCCGCACCGTCTCGGGCAACAGCGTGAGCTACAGCGGTTCTCTCGCCAAGCGCGGCTGGTACCTTCAACTGCCGACCGCCAGGGAGCGCATCGTCTATCCGGGCGACGCGCTCAGCAGCAGCGCAGGCTTGTTCTCGACCACCATTCCGGGCACCGGCAGCAACTCGATCGATTGCACTGCAGGCACTGGCGACGACGGCTGGTCGATGGTGGTCGACTTCTTCAGCGGCGCCGCTCCGGGCGGCATTGCCTACAACGCGTCCGCCACGGCGGGCAGCTATCTCGGCTTCCGGAACCGTTCGGGCAGGGACGACATCGCCTTCGAGCCGCAGGACCGGGCAAAGGGCAAGGACGTGATCTGCAACGCGGCCGGCGAATGCAACACGCCGAAGCGGCCGGATATCGTCCGCCGCTTCGGTTGGCGCAATCTGATGTTGTCGAACTGACGACGCGACCAAGGCAAGCCATGAAGAACAAGCATCCCAGGGCGCAAGGCCGTGAGCAGATTCGCTCGCGCGGCTTCACGCTGATCGAACTCATGATCGTGACGGTGGTGATCGCCATCCTCGCCGCCATCGCCTATCCGAGCTACACGCGCTACGTGCTGCGGGCCAAGCGGGCCGATGCCAAGCAGCAGCTGTTGCAGGCGGCGCAGTGGACCGAGCGCTACATGACCGCCAACGGACGCTACCCCCCGGCGAGCGTCGCGCTGCCGACCGGACTGAGCCAGGCGCCGTCGTCCGGTACGGCGAACTATTCCATCAGCTATGCCGCCAGAAATACCACCACCTATACCTTGCAAGCCGTTCCAAGCGGGGCGTCGAGCAACGACGAGTGCGGAACGCTCAAGGTCAACCAGCAGGGCGTCAAGCTGGCTGGCGGCAGCACCGACGCGTCGAGTGCGCTGGTGCAGCTTTGCTGGAACCGTTGAAATGCCGTCTAGAGAGGCCGGCGGCCAATGAGGCTCAGATGTCGCGCAGCAACTGCCTGAACTCGTCCACGTCCTCGAAGCTGCGGTACACCGAGGCAAAGCGCACGTAGGCGACCTTGTCGAGCTTCTTGAGTTCGCGCATCACGAGTTCGCCGACCTTGGTCGAGTCGATTTCGCGCAGGCCGCTGGCCAGCAGCTTCTGCTCGATGCGCAGCAGGGCATTGTCGATCTGCTCGATGCTCACCGGCCGCTTGCGCAGCGCCAGCATCATCGAGGCGCGCACCTTGGCCGATTCGAAGTCGGCGCGGCTGCCGTCCTTCTTCACGACAACGGGAAAATTGACGTCGGGCCGCTCGTAGGTGGTGAAGCGCTTGTCGCAGGCGCTGCACTGGCGGCGCCTGCGGACAAAGTCGGCGTCTTCCGAAACGCGGGTCTCGACGACCTGCGTTTCAAGATGACCGCAAAAAGGGCATTTCATGCGGTCAGGTCTTCTTGCTCGAAATCAGCGGTAGACAGGGAAGCGGCTCGTCAGCGCGTGAACCTTGGCGCGCACCGCGTCGATGTTCGCCGCGTCGCGCGGGTTCTCGAGCACGTCGGCGATCAGGTTCGCGGTGATGCGGGCCTCTTCGTCCTTGAAGCCGCGGGTGGTCATGGCGGGGGTGCCGATGCGCACGCCGCTGGTGACCATCGGCTTTTCCGGGTCGTTGGGGATCGCGTTCTTGTTGATCGTCATGTGGGCGCTGCCCAGCACGGCTTCGGCTTCCTTGCCGGTGATGCCCTTGGCGCGCAGGTCGACCAGCATCACGTGGCTTTCGGTGCGTCCGCTCACGATGCGCAGGCCGCGCTGGGTGAGGGTGTCGGCCACGATCTGGGCGTTCTTGACCACCTGTTGCTGGTAAGCCTTGAACTCGGGCGCCATGGCTTCCTTGAACGCGACGGCCTTGGCGGCGATCACGTGCATCAGCGGGCCGCCTTGAAGGCCCGGGAAGATGGCGCTGTTGATGGCTTTTTCGTGCTGCGACTTCATCAGGATGATGCCGCCGCGCGGGCCGCGCAGGCTCTTGTGGGTGGTGGAGGTGACCACGTCGGCATGCGGCACCGGGTTGGGGTACACGCCCGCGGCCACGAGGCCTGCGTAGTGGGCGATGTCGACCATGAAGATCGCGCCGACGTCCTTGGCCACCTTGGCGAAGCGCTCGAAATCGATGCGCAGCGAATACGCCGAGGCGCCCGCGATGATGAGCTTGGGCATGTGCTCGTGCGCCTTGCGTTCCATCGCGTCGTAGTCGATGGCTTCGTTGGCGTCCAGGCCGTAGCTCACGACGTTGAACCACTTGCCGCTCATATTGAGAGGCATGCCGTGGGTCAGGTGGCCGCCTTCGGCCAGGCTCATGCCCATGATGGTGTCGCCGGGCTTCAGGAAGGCGAGCATCACGGCCTCGTTGGCCGAGGCGCCGCAATGCGGCTGCACGTTGGCGGCGTCGGCGCCGAAGATCTGCTTGACGCGGTCGATGGCCAGTTGCTCGGCCACGTCGACGTGCTCGCAGCCGCCGTAGTAGCGCTTGCCCGGGTAGCCTTCGGCGTACTTGTTGGTGAGCTGAGAGCCTTGGGCGGCCATGACGGCTGGCGAGGCGTAGTTCTCGCTGGCGATCAGCTCGATGTGATGTTCCTGGCGCGCGTTTTCGGCTTGAATCGCAGCCCAGATTTCGGGATCGGTCTGTTCGACCAGGATGTTGCGTTGGTACATGGCAGTCCTTTGAAGACGAGGTCCTTGTTCTTCAACCAAACAAGGGCTGCCCAGGCGAACGGCTGAACGCCTGTTGTGGTCAGGCGGCACGCTTCCCAGTGGTATTCCACGTCAGCGCGTGGCACCGTGTTCGGGTGCTGCGCCTATCGCCAGTCGCGTACCTGCCGAGTGTAGCTCACACCCGGCCCAAAACCTCTTCAGGAAACGGAGGAGAGCAAGGCCACCTTGGCCGGCTCGGTGCGTTCTTCAGTAGGCTTGGGCGGCGCCGCCACAGGGATCGGCTGCGGACGCACGGTTGGCGGCGTGATCGTCGACGGCGCGCGGCCGTTGGCCACCTGCAGCAGGCGTTCGTGCTCGGCCATCACCTTGGCGGCATAGCCGCCGTCGTCCTCGAGGTTGGCTGCGCCCACGTAGTAGCGCAGGCCGCCTTCGAGGGAGCCGGCGCGGGAGATGCATTCCTGCAGCACCTTGACGCCGACGCGCATGTTGGTCACCGGGTCGAAGGCGGTGAGCGTGCCGCCCGCGCTCTCGTACTTGTCTCCATGCACGCGGGTCATGACCTGCATGAGGCCTTGCGCGCCGACCTGGCTCTGGGCAAACGGGTTGAAGCTGGACTCGACGGCCATGATCGCGAGGATCAAGGTCGGGTCGATCTTCGTGCGCTTGCCGATGCCATAGGCCTCGGCCACGAGCACGCTCAGCGGCTCGGCGGCCACGCGGTACTTCTTGCTCAGCCAGTAAGCCACGGCGGCCTGCTGCTTGGGCAGGTCGGCGGGGCTCGCGGCCGTGGTGCGCTCGATGGCGGTGGGCTCGAGATCGGTGACTTCAGGCGCAGGCTTGCGCGACTGCAGCCAGCCCATCAGTTGTTCCTCGCCGGTCTTGCGCAGGTCGGGCCGCGCCACGAGGGCGAGGGCCGCGAACACAATGGCCAGGCCGACCAGTGCAAACCCGTTGTGGGTGATTTCAAAAAAGCCGTCTGCCACATCGGACACGAAGGTCCTTAGCCCGCGGGCCGTGACATCAAACGCCTTGTTCATCGCTCTTCCTTTCTGTGCGGCACCCGAGTCGCAACGCCACGGAAGGCGATGGATGAAGGCAGCGGCGCTTGGATTGGTACGAATCAGGCTCCGCGCATGGAGTGAAGGGGGTTAGGGGCGCGGCGACCTGATCAAGCCGGGGGAGTTCGGCGGCGGATTCAGGGTGGCTCTGCCGCGTCGGGCGGTCGGAGCAGGGCGGATTCTAGCGTGGCTAAATACCCGGTCAAGCATAAGGATTTGCTTCGTTATGCTAATAGTTGTTTAAAAAAGTTGCCGTTTCGAGGCGTTTCGGCTTAGGGGAAATCCCTTTGTAAAACGCGTTTGCAATCCGAGGGTGCGACGCCTAATCTGGACGGGCCTGAGCTTTTCAGGTGTTTTTCCGAGGTCCGGCAGCCCGAGGTGCAAGTCAAGGGTTCAGCGTCCGAGGATCCACGGTGGCAATCTCTTGCTGCCAGCACGGCAGGAACCATTGACTTCCGGTCGCGCGAATCGATGGCATGGGTTTTGTGCCCGCCATCAAGCCCGGTGACAAGACATTCCGTCGAGCCACCGGGCTTTCTTCGTTTGAGGTCCGACGAAGCCGATTTCTCGGCGTTTCTGGCACTTTTCCCGGGGTTTGCCTGCGTCCTTTTTGCGTATGTAGCGTTGCTGCGTGTTTGCGGCACACTCTGGCGATGGACGTAGCTTCGATCAAACAAAACAAATGGGTGCGACGTGGGATCGTCGCGGTGCTGGTTCTGTTGGCCTTCTGGGTCATTGCCTGGCTGGCGGTGCCGCCGATTGCCAAAAGCCAGCTTCAGAAGATCGCAAGCGAGAAGCTCGGGCGGCAGGTAACAGTCGGCAAGATCGATTTCAAGCCCTGGACACTCGAGCTCACGCTGAACGACCTGCGCATTGCCACTGCTGACGGCAGCAAGCCGCAAGTGGCCGTCAGCCGCATCTACGCCGATGCCGAACTGCAGTCGATCTTCCGGCTCGCACCGGTGATCGATGCGGTCACGATCGACGGGCCCGCCATCCTGCTCACGCACCAGGCCGACGGCAAATACGACATCGACGACATCCTTGCCAAGCTCTCGGCCGGCCCGCCGCCCGACCCGAACGCCAAGCCGGCGCGCTTTGCCATCTACAACATTGCGATAAATGGCGGCTCGGTCGACTTCGACGACCAGACCGTCAAGCGCAAGCACGAGCTGCGCGACTTCGTGCTCAAGGTGCCGTTCCTGAGCAACCTCGATTCCAAGCGCGACATCAACACCGAGCCCAAGCTCGCCTTCGCGCTCAACGGCAGCAAGTTCGACTCGGCCGCCTTCACCACCCCCTTTGCAGACAACCGCAAGACCGACGCCCACGTGCAGTTCAAGGGGCTCGACCTCGTGCCGTATCTCGGCTACATCCCGGGCGGCCTGCCGGTGAAGCTCCAGGCGGGCAGTCTCGATGCCGACCTGAAGATCGGCTTCGAGCAAGCCACGACCACCGGCCTGAAAATCACCGGCACGGTCGAGGCGCACACCACCAAGGTGGCCGATGCGCGCGGCCGCGACCTGCTGGCCTTCGAATCGCTCAAGCTGGCGCTGGCCGACGTGCGGCCGCTGGAGTCGGTGTTCCATCTGAGCGAAGTCGCGCTGGTCAAGCCGCAGCTGGCGGTGGCGCGCGATGCGGGCGGAAAGCTCAATCTGCTGGCCACCGACCCGGCCACCGGAGCGACCGAGAAGGTCGCGTCGCCGCCCGCCGCAGCCGCGAGCGCACCGGCCGGCAAGCCGGCGCAAAAGCCCGTGCTGAAGGTACAGGTCGACAAGGTGGCCCTGAACGGTGGACGCATCGGCTGGCGCGACGAAACCGTCAATCCCGCTGCCGCCGTTGACGTGACCGACCTCGGCATCGACGTCACCGGCGTCACCTGGCCGATGGAAAAGCCGGCCGAATTCAACGGCAGCACGGCGATTGCCGGCGCCTCGCTCAAGTTCAAGGGCAATGCCACCGACAAGGTGGCCGACGTGCAGACCGAGGTCGATGCGCTGCCGCTGTCGCTGGCCGCGCCTTACCTGGCGCAGAGCCTGGAGCCCACGCTGGATGGCAAGCTCAGCGGGCAGATCGACATCGCCTGGGCCCAGCCCGACCTGAAGTTCAAGGCGCGCCGCCTGTCCGCCGATGGGCTTGCGCTGACCCAGGCCAAGACCGCGCTGGCCAGCGTCGGCCGCTTCGAGCTGGTCGACGCCGAGGTCGACATGACGAAGCACACATTGAACGTGGCCTCGTTCACAGCGACCAATCCCAAAGTGCGAGTCGAGCGTGACAGCGAAAAGCGCTGGATGTTCGAGCGCTGGCTCAAGACGCCGGCCGGCGGCGGCGCCAAGGAAGCCGAAGCGAAGGTCGCCGCACCCAAGCCCGCGGCCGCCGAAACGCCTCAGCCCGGCGCCAACACCAAGCCCTGGGCGCTGACCATCGGCACGCTGGCGGTCGACAACGGCGCCCTCTCTTATGCAGACAAGGCCAGCGCGAACCCGGTTACCGTGGAAGTCACCGCCTTCAAGCTCCACGCCCAGAAGATCGCGCCCGACACCAATACGACGTCGCCGCTCGAAGTTTCCGGCCGCATCGGCTCAGGGCGCTCCGACCCGGGGCGCTTCGACTACAAGGGCAACGTCGTGCTCAAGCCGCTCGCGGCCGAGGGCCGGCTGGAGGTGGTGTCGTTCCCTGCCCATACCTTCAAGGCCTACTACGCTGATGCGCTCAACGTCGACATCCGCCGCGCCTTCGCGAGCTATCGCGGCACGGTACGGTATGCGACAACGCCTGCGGGTATGAGCATCAAGCTGGCCGGCGACACCGCGCTCGACGATTTCCGCGCCAACAGCGTCTCGCTCACCCAGTCGCCCGGCTTCGACCGCAACACCAACCAGTTGCTGAGCTGGAAGACGCTGAGCCTGCGCGGCCTGCAGGTCAGCATGGCGCCCAACGCGCCGCCGAATGTGGACGTGCGCGAGACCACGCTGACCGACTTCTTTGCCCGCGTGATCATCGACCCCACCGGCCGGCTCAACCTGCTGAACCTGACCAAGAAGGGCGAGGCACAAGCCAACGCCGTTGCTGCGGCGGCGGGCGAAGCCTCCACCCGCAAGGGCCCGGGCGGCACGACCACCACGACACGAGCTGTGCCGGCCAGGCCTTCGGGCGGCGCTCCGGTGTCGGCCGAAAACATGGTCGGGGGAGCACCCGAGCCGGCCAAACCGGCTGCGGCCGCGCCTGTCACCACCGCGCAGGCGGCGGACAGCGGCCCCGCGCCCGTCATCAACTTCGGCCCGATGAGCCTGGTCAACGGCAAGATCGACTTCACCGACCTGTTCGTCAAGCCCAACTACTCGGCCGACCTCAGCGAGCTGACCGGCAAGCTCAGCTCGTTCTCATCGAACCCGCCGAAGGGCGAAAGCGGCCGGCCCGCGCTGGCCGACCTCGAGCTGCGCGGCAAGGCGCAGCAGACAGCGGCGCTGGAAATCACCGGCAAGCTCAACCCGCTGGCCAAGCCGCTCGAACTCGACATCACCGCCAAGATGCGCGACCTCGACCTGGCCCCGCTGTCGCCGTACTCGGTGCGCTACGCCGGCCACGGCATCGAGCGCGGCAAGATGAGCATGGACGTCAACTACAAGGTCGCCCCCGATGGCCAGCTGACGGCCACGAACAAGCTGGTGCTCAACCAGTTGCAGTTCGGCGACGAAGTGGCGGGCGCGCCTGCCAGCCTCCCGGTGAAACTGGCCGTAGCCCTGCTGGCCGACCGCAATGGCGTGATCGACGTCGACCTGCCGCTCAGCGGCTCGCTCAACGATCCGCAGTTCAGCGTCGGCCCGCTGATCTGGAAGGCCGTGGTCAACCTGATCGTCAAGGCCGTGACAGCGCCGTTCAGCCTGCTCACCGGTGGCCTGGGCGGCGGCAGCGGCGAATCGAGCGCCATCACCTTCGAGCCCGGCAGTTCCGAGTTGAGCGCCGCCGCCAAGGAAAGCCTGGACAAGGTCGCCAAGGCGCTGACCGACCGGGCCACGCTGCAGATGACGGTGATCGGCACTTCCAGCCTCGAGAAAGAGCGCGACGCCTACCAGCGCCAGCGCGTGCGCCAGCTCACCTACGCCGAGAAGCGCCGCGTCGCGGTGCGCGGCGGCCAGACCGGCACCGACGTACCACCCGTCACCGACGCCGAATACCCCGAGCTGCTGACCGCCGTGTACAAGCGCGCAGACATCACCAAGCCGCGCAACCTCGTCGGCCTGGCGAAAGACCTGCCGGTGCCGGACATGGAAAAGCTGTTGTTCGCCAGCGTGCCGGTCGACGAGGAATCGATGCGCCAGCTCGCCGTCGAGCGTGGCGCGGCCGTGCGCGACTACCTGCTCGCGAAGAAGCTGCCTAGCGAGCGTCTCTTCCTGGGGGCGGTGCGCACAAGTGCCAGCGGCAGCGACTGGAAGCCGGGCGCCGAGCTCAGCCTGACCATGAAGTGAGGCGCGACGACCCGATCAGGAGCCGGTCTGAGGACTTGGTTTTTTTCTACAGCTTGCTATATATGTAGTCCGTTAACCTCCACGCCCACAACCCCGCGTACGCCACCGTTTCTGGACGGAATTCAATGGCCAGCCGCAAGTGGGTGAAAATGTCGATGTGCGCCGGCCTTTGCCGGCGCCTTCGCTTTCTCTACCAAGACAACGATTTCGCGCAGTGACCTCTACTTCTTCCAAGCCACACGACCTTCAGGCCCTCGACACGCTCACCGGCGGCGCCTTCACCGCGCCGACTTCCGGCGAGCGCGCCGCGCGCATCCGCGACTGGCTCGCGGGCACTCCCACTGCCGAGCAGATGCAGGAGGTCTTCAAGGAGCTGAGCGGTCGTGACAAGGGCGCCGCGCGCCTGCTGCGCGAAAAGCTCGACGAACTCAAGCGCGCCAAGGGGCAGGAGGCAATTGCCGTCGAATGGGCGCAAAAGGCCGAAGCCCTGCTGGGCCAGTCCAAGCTCAACATCGCCGATGCACTGGCCTGGCAGCGCGACGCCGCCAAGGCTGGCGCGCCGTTGTCGCGCGAGCCGCTGGCCGGCCTGAAGCTCAAGCTGGCCGAGCGCGTCAAGGGCATCGAAGACCTGCAGCACCGCGCACAGGTGCACCGCGAAGCCGCCGTGCTGCTGGCGCAGCGCTTCGAAGTGCTGTCCACCAAGGGCTGGCAGGACGCCCAGGCCGCCGAAGAATCGCTGCGCGCCGACGTGGCCCACTGGCAGCAGCAGGCAGCCGAGATCACGACCGACGCCAACTGGACCAGCCTCGACGCCAAGTTCGCGCCGCAGCTCGAATCGTCCAAGTCGCAACTGCTGGTGGTGTCCGATGCGTTCCACAGCGCATTGGCCCAGGCCCTTGCTGCTGCCGCCGATGCTGCTGCGCCGCTGCCGCCAGTGCCCGTGTGGGCCGACGAACTGCGCGCCGCGCGCGGTGAGGTCGTGGCACCCAAGCCCGCCGCGCCCGCTCGCCCCGCCGCACCCAAGGTCGACCCGGCCTTGCGCGCTGCCGCGCAAGACGCCGTGCAGGCTGCGCTCGCCAAGCTCGAACAGGAAACTGCCGAAGGCCATGGCAAGGCCAGCGCCGGCGCGGCTGCCGCGCTGCGCGCCGTGCTCAAGGAGCACGGCAAGCTGGTCGAAGCGCCGCTCGAAGCCCGCGTGCATGCCGCGCTGGTGGCCGCTGGCGAACTCGAAGGCTGGCAGCGCTGGAGTGCCGACAAGGTGCGCGAAGACCTCGTCGCCAAGGCCGAAGGCCTGCTCAAGCGCCCCGAAGGCCAGGCCCTTGGCGGTCGCAAGATGCAGGAAACGCTGCGCGCCCTGCGCGACCAGTGGAAACAGGCCGACCAGGGCGGCGTGCCGAACCACGCGCTCTGGAAGCGCTTCGATGAAGCCTGCAACGAAGCCCACAAGGTGGTCGAGGCCTGGCTCGAAAAGGTCCGCGCCGATGCGGCCGAGCACCGCGCCCTCCGCGTCGCGCTGATCGAAGAGGTCAAGGCCTGGGCTGCCGAGCATGCCGGCGCCACCGAGCTGAAGGCGCACAACCGCGCGCTGCACCAGTTCGCCGACCGCTGGCGCGATGCCGGCCACGTGGGCGAAAAGGTGTTCGCAGAGCTGCAGCCGCTGTGGAACGAAGCCTTCGGCGCGGCCCGCGCTCCCTTCGAGACCGCGCAGAAGGCCAGCGTCGAACGCCGCCAGGCCATGATCGCCGAGGCTGCTGAGCTCGGCGCTCAGCCGATGCTGCGCATCGACGCCGTCAAGGCGCTGCAACAGCGCTGGCAGGCCGAGGCGCAGAGCGTGCCGCTCGATCGCCGCCATGAACAGAAACTGTGGGACGCGTTCCGCGCGCCCATCGACGAAGCTTTCAATCGCAAGACGGCAGAGCGCGAAAAGGCGTCGGCCGCAATGAGCGAGCACGATCGCTATGTGCTCGAAGCGTCCAAGGCGCTCGACGCAGCCAATGCCGGCGGCGACGTGCAGAAAATTCGCGCCGCCATTGCCCGCCTGGAAGGCGCGCTGCGCGGTGAAGCACCGCCGCCCGCGCCGAAGGTCGAGCAGGCTGCTGTCGCGAGCGACGGTCCGTCGGTCGGCGCGACCGAGGTCGTGGCCCCGGGGCAGGCTGCTGCCGAATTCGGCGAAAGCGCCGAGCAGGCGCCGAGCCCGAGCGATGCGGAAGCTTCGCTCGGCACGACCGCTGCCGATGCAGCGCCCGCCGCGTCGACCGATCTCGTGGCTCCCGTTGACGGCGCCGATGCTTCGGCACGCACCGATGGCGAGGCACACGACGCCGGCGAAGCCGCTGCTGTCGAAGCGCCAGCCGCGGCGCCGAAGCCCGCGCCCAAGCCCGTCGTGGCCATGCGTGGCGACGACCGCCCGAGCAGCAAGAAGGCCGAAGCAGCGCCCGCAGCTCGCGGCGCCGGTGGCCGTTTCGGTGATCGCCGCGATGCTGGCCGTCCCGGTGCTGGCGGCCCGGGTCGCCCTGGTGATCGCGGCGACCGTGGGGCGCCTCGTGGTGACGCGCGTGGCGATCGCGGTGCACCGGCCGGCCGTTTCGGTGATCGTCCGCCGCGCTTCGAAGATCGCGGCCCGCGCCTCGGCGACGCGGCCTTCCGCGCGCAACGCGAGGCGCTGGAGCGCGCCGACATGGCGCTGCGCAAGCTCGCAGCACAAGCGCACGGCGAAGCCCTGACCCAGGTGCTGGGCGCATGGGAACAGCGTGATGCCAGCCGCCTGCCGAGCATCCAGGAACTGGGCCGCGCGGTCACGCCCGCGGTGCGCAGCGGCTGGTCGCAAGCCATCGGCTCCGCGCCGACGGCTGCCGCGAACGATGCCGCCGAAGCGCTGCTGCGTCTCGAAATGGCCGCCGAAGTGCCGACGCCTGCTGAACAGCTCGACGCGCGCCGTGCACTGCAACTCAAGCTGCTGACGAAGCGCGGCGATCCCGCGCCGGCCCAGACCTGGGGTCAGGATGCAGGGAAGGTGTTGGCCGCGGCGCACGATGCTTCCAGCGCGCGCCGTCTGCAGAATGCGCTGAAGGCATTGCTGCGAAAGTAAGAGGCAGCCTCCAAGGCCTCCGGCCAGATGAAAAAGACGCCCCGCGGGGCGTCTTTTTCTTTGGGGGAGCAGCTGCGCAGCAGCTGCAAATTGACTGCCCCCTGTTCAGGTGTCAGGGCCTTCTGGGCAGAAAGAATTCATCGAAGAGCGCGAGCACGCCGGGGAAGTCACGGGCGAAGTTCGGGCGGTTCACGAAGTAGGCCTCGCAGGCCACCGCGAAGAATTCGCTGATCGACGTGGCGCCATAGGCGTCGAGCCACGGCGGCTCGGTGCCGAAGCGTTCCGCCTTGATGGTCTGCTCGCGGAAGTCGTCGTAGGCGGACTGCAGCACGGCGAGCCAGGCTTTGCGGGCTGCGCGCGCGTTGCGCTGGCCCGCAAAGCCGGGCGGCAGCGGCGGGCAGCCGTTGGCGTCGCCGCTGCGCATATCGATCTTGTGGGCGAACTCGTGGATCACGACGTTGTAGCCGCGCTCGCTGGTGACGCTGCTCGCCAGCACGTCGTCCCAGCTCAGCATGACGGGGCCACGCTCCATGGCCTCGCCGGCCACGACTTCGCCGTACTCATGCACCACCTGGGCCTCATCGACCACCTTGCGCCGCGCCACCACCTCGGAGCGGTGCACGACGATGCCGACGAAATCGTCGTACCAGTTCAGTCCGCCCTTGAGGTGCAGCACCGGCAGCACAGCCTGGGCCGCGATGGCCAGCGCCACTTCATTGGTGATGGTGAAGCCTTTGGCGCCATGGAATTCCTTGTCGCGCAGGAACTCGGCCGTCAGCGTGCGAAGGCGTTGCCGGTCGGTGTCCGGCAGTGCGCCCAGGAAGGTGTAGCGCCTGAGCGCGGCCTGCCAGGCGGCTTCGGGAATCGGGGGCAGGGCGCGCAGGCGGCGCAGCCACTTGAACATTGGTAGAGGCGGCGCGGCTAGCGCAGATCGACGCGCTGCGCGCCGGCGGTGGAGAGGCACAGCAACTGCGCGCGCGGCGGATGCGCGGCAGCATCCCAGTCGCTCAGCACGACGCGGCGCAGGCCGTTGCCCATGTCGTGATCTGCGGGGCGATGCGTGTGGCCGTGCACCAGCGTGGGGGCGTTCGCCTGTTGCAGCCACTCGCGTGCCGCTGCGGTGTCGACATCGGCCCAGACGGTAGACGGATTGCGCTTGCGGTCTTCACTCTGCACGCGCATGGAGCGCGCGAGCGCGCGGCGTTCTTCCAGCGGCCTCGCGAGGAACGCGGCCTGCCACTCGGATGTGCGAACCTGCGCGCGGAACTTGAGGTACTCGGTGTCTTCCAGGCAGAGGATGTCGCCGTGGCTCAGCAGCCAGCGCTGGCCGTGCAGCACGAGTACCGTCGGGTCGTCGAGCAGCGTGAAGCCGCATTGCGCCGCGAGCGCGGGGCCGACGAGGAAGTCACGATTGCCGTGCATGAAGAACACCGGCAGCCGCTGCGCAGTGCGGCGCAGCAGTTCGGCGCACTGGGCCTCGAAACCGGGCTGGGCAGCGGCATCGTCGCCCACCCACACCTCGAACAGGTCGCCGAGGATGATCAGCGCGTCGGCCGGCGTGGTCTGCAGATAGCCCTGCCAGGCCTCGAAGGTGGCGGGCTCGCCGGCCTGCAGGTGCAGGTCGGAAATCAGGTCGACGGTGCGCCACGCGGGTGGCGCCACCAGCTCGGTAAAAGCCGGGTTCGCCACAGTCGTCATGCCGCGTCGCGCCTGTTCGTCATTCAGCGGTGACAACGGCCTTTTCGATCACGACGTCTTCGAGCGGCACGTCGTCATGGAAACCCTTGCGGCCCGTCTTCACGGCCTTGATCTTGTCGACCACGTCGGTGCCGTTGATGACCTTGCCGAACACGGCATAGCCCCAGCCCTGGGCCGAAGGTGCGGTGTGGTTCAGGAAGCCGTTGTCGGACACGTTGATGAAGAACTGGGCGGTGGCCGAGTGGGGCGCGCTGGTGCGGGCCATTGCCACGGTGTAGTTGTCGTTCTTCAGGCCGTTGTTGGCTTCGTTCTGGATCTCGGCGTCGGTGGGCTTTTGCTTCATGCCGGGCTCGAAACCGCCGCCTTGCACCATGAAGCCGGGGATCACGCGGTGGAACACCGTGTTGTCGTAGTGACCCTTCTTCACGTACGAGACGAAGTTCTCGACCGACTTCGGCGCCTTGGCGGCGTCGAGTTCGAGCGTGATCACGCCGTAGTTCTTGATATGCAGTTCGACTTGGGGGTTGCTCATGAGGGGCTCCTGCTTGAGAAAGGGAAAGGAATTTACTTGGCCAGCAGCGTGGCGGACTTGATGGTGACGGCTTCGAGCGGCACGTTCTGCATGCCGCCCTTGTTGCCGGTGGCCACCGCGCGGATCTTGTCGACCACGTCGGTGCCGGCAACGACCTTGCCGAACACGGTGTAGCCGTAGCCGTCGGGGTTGGGCGCGTTGAGCGAATCGTTGTTCTTCACGTTGATGAAGAACTGCGAGGTCGCGGAATTCGGGTTGCCGGTGCGGGCCATGGCGATCGTGTATTTGTCGTTCTTCAGGCCGTTGCTCGCTTCCAGCGGAATGGGTGCGCGCGTGGGCTTTTGCTGCAGGTCGGCCGTGAAGCCGCCGCCCTGGATCATGAAGCCGTCGATCACGCGGTGGAACACCGTGCCGTCGTAGTGCTTGTCCTTGACGTACTGCAGGAAGTTCTCGACCGACTTGGGCGCCTTGGCTGCGTCGAGTTCGACCACGATGTCGCCGGCCGAGGTGGCGAGCTTGACGCGCGGTGCCGCGGCCGATTGCGCATAGCCCGTGGCGGCGAACGTGAGAGCAGCGGCCAGGACGAGGGCGCTGCGGCGGCTGAAACGGGAGAGGGTGTGAGTCGTCAAACGGGGCTCCATGTGCGGATGAAGGGACGGCGCTGCGCGGCGGGCACCTTGGCGGGGCCCATGCCGGCGGCGATTACTTGCTGGTGCGGCCGACCGGCTTGCGGATGACCACCGGCGGCGCGGGCAGGGCGGCCGCTTCGGCTTCGGCCTTCGAGCTGAAGATCTGGCGGATCAGCGCGAGCTTGGGAGCGACGCTGGCGTTGGTGCTGGCGAACTGTTGCGCGCGCACGTATTCCTGTGCCGCGAGGCGGGCGTACACGTCGCCGAGGTTCTCGTGCGCCGTGGCGTAGTTCGGATTGAGCTTGAGGGCTTGCTCGAGGGCGTTGCGCGCCTGGTCGAACTTGCTTTGCGACGCATAAAGCGCGGCCAGGTTGTTGTAGGGCTCGGACAGCTCGGGGAAGTCTTGCGTGAGCTGCGTGAAGGCGGTGATGGCCTCGGCCTGCTTGTTCTGCTCGGTGAGGATCACGCCGCGCAGAAAGCGCATCTGCGGGTCGCGCGGCTTGCCGGCGATGTAGGTGTCGGCCTTGGCGAGCGCTTCGTTCGACTTGCCCTGGCGCAGCAGCGCGTTCACGTCGTCGTATTCGTTGGCGTGCACGGCGGAGCCCCACAGGCTGAACAGCAGTGCGAAGGCAATGGAGAGTCTGGAGAATGCGGCGTGCTTCATGAAGCCTCGGCGGAAATGGGGGGAGATGCAGGCTTGCGGGCTTGGGGAACACCCGAACGCTGCGCGGTGGCAGCCGTTTATACTTGGTTTCATTGTAGCCGAGGGGCCATGTCCAACCCCTCGCGACCACAGTCCCCGTCACCCCTGAAAAACACCGTCGTTCGCCCGTGCCGTACGTGCGCGAAGCGACGCTTTCCGAATCTCATGAGTCTGCGCATCTACAACACGCTGTCGCGTGAATTGGAGGAATTCTCCCCATTGCAACCGGGACAGGTGCGCATGTACGTTTGCGGCATGACGGTCTACGATTTCTGCCACATCGGCCACGCCCGCATGATGATGGCGTTCGACGTGGTGCAGCGCTGGCTGCGCGCCAGCGACTACGCCGTGACCTACGTGCGCAACATCACCGACATCGACGACAAGATCATCGCCCGCTCCGTGCAGCGCGGCATCACCATCCGCGAGCTGACCGACGAGGTGATCGCGGCCATGCACGAGGACATCGGCGCGCTCGGCATCGAGCCGCCCACCATCGAGCCGCGCGCCACCGAATACGTGCCGCAGATGCTCGGCATCATCGAGAAGCTGGAGCAAAAAGGTCTGGCCTACCGCTCGGACAACGGCGATGTGAACTACGCGGTGCGCAAGTTCCCGGGCTACGGCAAGCTGTCGGGCAAGTCGCTCGACGAGCTGCATGCGGGCGAGCGCGTCGCCGTGCTCGATGGCAAGCAGGATCCGCTCGACTTCGTGCTCTGGAAGGCCGCAAAGCCGACCGAGCCCGCCGACGCCAAGTGGGAAAGCGCCTACGGCACAGGCCGGCCAGGCTGGCACATCGAGTGCTCGGCCATGAGCTGCGCCACCCTGGGCGAGACCTTCGACATCCACGGCGGCGGGGCGGACCTCCAGTTCCCGCACCACGAGAACGAAATCGCCCAGAGCGAAGGCGCCAACGGCAAGCCGCTGTCGCGCTTCTGGGTGCACAACGGCTTCGTGCGCGTGGACAACGAGAAGATGTCCAAGAGCCTGGGCAACTTCTTCACCATCCGCGAAGTGCTGCAGAAGTACGACGCCGAGAGCCTGCGCTTCTTCCTGGTGCGCACGCATTACCGCAGCGCGCTCAACTACAGCGACGCGCACCTCGACGATGCCCGCAATTCGCTCAAGCGCCTGTACACCGCGCTCGACCTGGTCGCCCCGGCTGACATGGCCATCGACTGGACGCAGCCCTACGCTGCGCGCTTCAAGGCCGCCATGGACGAGGACTTCGGCACGCCCGAAGCCATTGCCGTGCTGTTCGAGCTGGCTGGCGAGGTCAACCGCACCAAGTCCGCCGAGATCGCCGGCTTGCTGAAGGCGCTGGCCGGCTCGCTGGGTCTGCTGCAAGGCGACCCACGGGCCTTCCTGCAGGCCGGCAGCAGTTTGGACGACGCGGCCATCCAGACTCGTATCGCGGAGCGCGCCGCCGCCAAGGCCGCGAAGAACTTCGCCGAAGCCGATCGCATTCGCCAGGAACTCCTCGAGCAGGGCATCGTGCTCAAGGATTCGCCCACGGGCACGACCTGGGCGGCTGCGCAGTGAACGGAACGACGAACCCCATGCCCGCCAGCAAGAAGACCAGCGTTCAGATCTACACGCCGGACTATTGGGAAGAGGCATGCAAGCACCTCTCGCGAAAAGACCGCGTCATGAAGCGGCTGATTCCGAAGTTCGGCGACGCGTGCCTCGAATCGCGCGGTGATGCGTTCACCACGCTCGCGCGCAGCGTCGTGGGTCAGCAGATTTCGGTGAAGGCCGCGCAATCGGTCTGGGACAAGTTTGCCGCGCTGCCGCGCAAGCTGACGCCGGCCAACGTGCTCAAGCTCAAGGTCGACGATATGCGCGGGGCGGGGCTGTCGGCGCGCAAGATCGAGTACCTCGTCGACCTGGCCCTGCATTTCGATTCGGGCATGGTCCACGTCGATGCGTGGAAGGACATGTCGGACGAGCTCATCATCGAAGAACTCGTGGCCATTCGCGGCATCGGCCGCTGGACGGCAGAGATGTTCCTCATCTTCCACCTGATGCGCCCGAATGTGCTGCCTGTAGACGACCTGGGGCTGCTCAACGGCATCAGCGTCAATTATTTTTCGGGCGATCCCGTCAGCCGAAGCGATGCCCGCGACGTCGCCGTGGCCTGGGCACCATATTGCAGCGTGGCGACTTGGTATATTTGGCGATCGCTCGACCCCGTACCGGTCGCGTACTGAACAACAGGAGAAGACGTTGGCGAAACGAACCTTCCTCGACTTCGAGCAGCCCATTGCTGAACTCGAAACAAAGATCGAAGAATTGCGCTATGTGCAGACCGAATCCGCGGTCGACATCTCTGAAGAAATCGATCAGCTCGGCAAGAAAAGCCAGCAGCTCACCAAGGACATCTACAGCGACCTGACGCCCTGGCAGATCACCAAGATCGCACGGCATCCGGAGCGCCCCTACACGCTCGACTACGTCAACGAAATCTTCACCGATTTCGTCGAACTGCACGGCGACCGGCATTTCTCGGACGACCTGTCGATCGTGGGCGGCCTTGCTCGCTTCAACGGCGTGCCCTGCATGGTGCTTGGCCATCAGAAGGGCCGCGACACGAAGGAGCGCACCGCGCGCAACTTCGGCATGAGCAAGCCCGAGGGCTACCGCAAGGCCTTGCGCCTGATGAAGACGGCCGAGAAGTTCAAGCTGCCGGTGTTCACCTTCGTGGACACCCCCGGTGCGTACCCCGGCATCGACGCCGAAGAGCGCGGCCAGTCGGAAGCCATCGGCCGCAACATCTTCGAAATGGCGCAGCTCGAAGTGCCGATCATCGTCACGATCATCGGCGAAGGCGGCTCCGGCGGCGCGCTGGCCATCTCGGTCGGCGACCAGCTGCTGATGCTGCAGTACTCGATCTACTCGGTCATCAGCCCCGAAGGCTGCGCTTCCATCCTGTGGAAGACCAGCGAGAAGGCGCAGGAAGCGGCCGATGCGCTGGGCATCACCGCGCACCGTCTCAAGGCACTGGGCCTGGTCGACAAGATCGTGAACGAGCCCGTCGGCGGCGCGCACCGTGACCATCGCCAGATGGCTGCGTTTCTCAAGCGCGCGCTCAACGATGCCTTCCGTCAGGTCAGCGACCTGAAGCCGAAGGAACTGCTGGAGCGCCGCTACGAGCGCCTGCAGAGCTACGGCCGTTTCAACGACACCAAGGCCGACACCGGCAGATAACGCGCGGGCGCTGTCATGAACTCCGCTTTCGAACGCGCCATTGCCGCGTTCGAGCCGGCGCACTGGCCGCTGGCGGTGGGGTTCAGCGGCGGTGCCGATTCAACCGCCTTGCTGGCCGCCTGCGCATCGCGCTGGCCGGGGCAGGTGCTTGCCTTTCATGTGCATCACGGGCTGCAGGTTGCGGCCGACGGCTTCGAGCAGCATTGCCGTACCGTGTGCGAGCGCATGGCCGTGCCGCTGGTCGTTCATCGCGTCGATGCCAGGCATGCGCTGGGCGACAGCCCTGAAGACGCGGCCCGCCGTGCTCGCTATGGGGCGTTTGCCGAGATGGCGCGCGCTGATGGGGCGAGGGCGGCTATCAAATCCATAGCGCTGGGGCACCATGCCGACGACCAGGTCGAAACGCTGTTGCTGGCGCTGTCTCGCGGCGCCGGGCTGCCGGGGTTGGCGGCCATGCCGGTGCATGCACAACGCCACGGGCTCGACATCTACCGGCCGCTGCTTGCGGTTGCCGGCGCCGACATCCGCAAATGGCTGGCCGGCCGCGATCTGCCGTGGATCGAAGACCCGACCAACGACGACGCGCGCTACACCCGCAACAGGATCCGCTCCGTGCTGCTGCCCGCGTTGGAGCAGGCATTTCCGCAGTTCCGCGCCACCTTTGCGCGAAGCGCCGGCCACGCCGCGCAGGCGCAGCAGTTGTTGAGCGAGCTGGCGGCACAAGACTTGGACGCCGTGGGCGACCCGCCGCGCATTGCGACGCTGCAGACGCTGTCGCGCGCCCGCCAGGCCAACGTGCTGCGCCACTGGCTGATGCAGTCGCATGGCTGCGCCCCCAGCGCCGCGCAGCTCGATCAGCTGCTCGACCAGGTCCGCGCCTGCACCACGCGCGGCCACCGCATCCACCTCAAGGTGGCCGCCGGTTTCGCCGAGCGGCAGGGCGATTTCCTGCATTGGTACAATGCTCCGCCCTCGCCAAAGACTTTGCTCTGACAGCTTGCAGGGCGCCGCCTTTCAAGCGGCCCTTTCCTTTTCTCTGATTTCACCCATGGCATTGATCGTTCACAAATACGGCGGTACGTCGATGGGCTCGACCGAGCGCATCAAGAATGTCGCCAAGCGCGTCGCCAAGTGGGCGCGCGCAGGCCACCAGATGATCGTGGTTCCGAGTGCCATGAGCGGCGAGACCAACCGCCTGCTCGGCCTGGCCAAGGAACTGGCGCCCAGCAAACCCGGCGTGGCCCACAACCGCGAGCTCGACATGCTGGCCTCGACCGGCGAGCAGGCGTCGTCGGCGCTGCTGGCCATTGCGCTGCAGGCCGAGGGCGTCGAGTCCGTGAGCTATGCGGGCTGGCAGGTGTCGGTTCGCACCGACAACTCGTACACCAAGGCCCGCATCGAAAGCATCGACGACGAGCGCGTGATGGCCGACCTGAACGCCGGCAAGGTGGTGGTCATTACCGGCTTCCAGGGCGTGGACGACGACGGCAACATCACCACGCTGGGCCGTGGCGGCAGCGACACCTCGGCCGTGGCCATCGCCGCGGCCATGAAGGCGCACGAATGCCTGATCTATACCGACGTCGACGGTGTCTACACGACCGACCCGCGCGTCGAGCCCGATGCGCGTCGCCTGACGACCGTGAGCTTCGAAGAGATGCTCGAAATGGCGAGCCTGGGCTCCAAGGTGCTGCAAATCCGCTCGGTGGAATTCGCCGGCAAGTACAAGGTGCCGCTGCGTGTGCTTTCGAGCTTCACGCCGTGGGACATCGACATCAATGAAGAGGCCAAGTCCGGCACGCTGATCACTTTCGAGGAAGACGAAAACATGGAACAAGCCGTCGTATCCGGCATCGCATTCAACCGCGACGAAGCCAAGATCTCGGTGCTCGGCGTGCCCGACAAGCCCGGCATCGCGTATCACATCCTCGGTGCAGTGGCAGACGCCAACATCGAAGTCGACGTGATCATCCAGAACCTCAGCAAGGACGGCAAGACCGACTTCAGCTTCACCGTGCATCGCAACGAGTACGCGAAGACGATCGATCTGCTGCAGTCGAAGGTCATGCCCTCGCTGGGCGCGACCGAGATCGTCGGCGACACGAAGATCTGCAAGGTCAGCATCGTCGGCATCGGCATGCGCAGCCACGTGGGCGTGGCGAGCAAGATGTTCCGCGTGCTGAGCGAAGAGGGCATCAACATCCAGATGATCTCGACCAGCGAAATCAAGACCTCGGTCGTGATCGACGAAAAATATATGGAACTGGCCGTGCGAGCGTTGCATAAAGCGTTCGATCTCGACCAACCGAGCGCCTAAGTGATGGCATAATCTCGGCTTCTTTCAGGAACTGTGACCGAGTGGCCGAAGGTGCTCCCCTGCTAAGGGAGTATGGGGTGTAGAGCCTCATCGAGGGTTCGAATCCCTCCGGTTCCGCCAATCAAGCCCAGTAGCTTTCGAGCTGCTGGGCTTTTTTCTGTCCGAGCCCATGGCAGAAAAGAACTTTGGCACTAAGCCTTGCTGCGCAGGGCCGAACCTCCGACCAGGAGCGCCACCAGGCTGGCGGCCGCAGCGAACATCACGTACCACGCGGGGGCGAGCGGGCTCCCGGTCCGGGCGATCAGCGCCGTGGCAATGAATGGCGCGAAGCCACCGAAGATCGTGACAGCAAAGTTGTACGCAATCGAAAGCCCCGTGGACCTCACCTGCGGTGGATAGAGCTCGGCCATGGCGGCGGGGGCAGGGCCGGTGAACCCGGCGATCAGCACGGCAAATACGACCAGCACAGCCGTCAAGGTCGCGGCACTCGGAAAGGCCGTGAGCAGCCAGAGCGCCGGATAGGCCAGCACGAGGATCGCCGCGGCGAACCCGATCAACAGCGGCCGGCGTCCGATCCGGTCCGAGAGCCCGCCGAAAACCGGCGCCAGCACAACCAGCACCAGGAGCCCGGCGCCATTCGCCCACAGCGATGCACTCTGCGGCAGCTTCAGCGTGCGCACGGCATACGTCGGCATGTAGACCAGAAAGAAATACGTGCACACCGTCCACACGATGGTGACGCCGAACCCGGCAATGATTTCCTTGCGGTACGAGCCCATCACCTGCCTCAGTGGGGACGCCTGTTGGTTGGCCGCCTTGGCCCGCTCGAAGGTCGCGGGTTCTCGCGTCTTGGCGCGGATGTACCAGCCCACCGGGCCGATGATCAGGCCGAACAGGAACGGGATTCGCCAGCCCCACGCTTCCAGCTGCTGGGGACTCAGTATTCCCGTGAGCGTCGCGCCAAAGAGCGAGCCGAGCAGAAGCGCACCGGCCTGGCTGGCCTGCTGCCAGCTTGCGAAATATCCTTTGCGATTCTTCGGCGCATGCTCGACGAGAAACGCCGTTGCCCCTCCGACCTCGCCGCCGGCGGAGAAGCCCTGGATCAGCCTCGCCAGCACGATCCACGCGGGCGCCCAGAGGCCTGCATCGGCGTACGTCGGCGCCAGGCCGATCATTGCTGTTCCAAGCGCCATCAGCAGGATCGTTGTCGACAGTGCGGCTTTGCGCCCGTGCGTGTCGCCGAGCGCGCCAAGAATCACCGCACCGATCGGCCGCATCACAAAGCCCACGCCGAAGGTCGCTACGGTCAGCAACAGCGAAGAGGTTTCATCGCCGGTGGGGAAGAACAGCTTGGAAATCGTGATCGCGAAGAAGCCGTAGACGGCAAAGTCGAACCACTCGAGCGTGTTGCCGATGACCGCTGCGGGAATCATCCGGCGCGTTGCATCGTGGGGCTCGTTGGAGGCGAGCGCGCCGAAGGCGCTGGTGGCATCAGCCACCGTGGCTGCGTCGAGATTTTTCATGCTGTCTTGAGAGAAGGGGCGGGTGAGATATCGGCTTCGGCGAGCGCCCATGCACCGGCCGATTGCATGAAGCGATCGGCCGCCTGCAGCTGGGCTGCGGAGATCCATTCGTCCGGCTGGTGCGCCTGCGCGATGGAGCCGGGGCCGCAAACCACCGTTGAAATGCCGACCTGCTGGAAGAAGCCCGCCTCGGTGCCGAATGGCAGGTCTGCCTCCGGCCAGAGCGCGCCGAGTTCGCGCGCGACCGAGACCGCAGCGTCGTTGTCGCGTGCCGACAGCGCCGGCACGCCCGCGACCTGCATGGCCTCGACCGTGACGCCAGCGGGAAGGTCCATCAGCGCATCCCGGACCGTATCGCGCACGAGTTCCGCAGCCGCTTCATCTTGCGGACGAAACTCCCACAAGACCTCGCAGCACCCCGGCACGATGTTGATGGCGGTGCCTCCGTCGATCCGGCCGATGTTGATCGTGGCCTCGCCACCCCGGCTGGCAAAGCTGCGCCGCAGTCCGGCCAGGCAGGTGACCAGGTAGGCGGCAGGCTCGATCGCGCTGGCGCCAAGCGACGGGTCGCTCGAATGCGCAGGGAGTCCGCTGAAAAGCGCCCTGTGCCCGAAGAAACCCCGGTGCCTGACGCCGATCCGCATCTCGGTCGGCTCGCCGATGATGGCCAGCGCGGGGGCTTCCACTTGCGTCTTCAAGCGGTTCACGAGCTCCGGAACGCCGAGGCACCCGATCTCTTCGTCATAAGAGAAAGCAAGGTGGATCGGACGGCCCAGCGGACGCCGCTGCCAGGCAGGCACGGCCGACAGGCAGGCGGCGATGAAGCCCTTCATGTCCGCCGCGCCGCGGCCGTGGAAGCGGCCGTCGCGCTCGACCAGCGTGAAGGGATTGGCGCTCCAGTTCTGGTCGGTCACGGGTACGACGTCGCTGTGCCCGGAGAGCACCATGCCGCCCGCCATGTCGGGGCCGATGCTGGCGAGCAGGTTGGCCTTCCGCTTGTCCTCGCTGTGCACGAGGTGCACTTTCACCCGGTGTCCCGCGAGGTAGTCGGCGATCCAGTGGATCAGGTCGAGGTTCGAGCGATGCGAGGTCGTGTCGAATGCCACCAGGGTTCTGAGGATCTCGATGGTGGTCATGCGACACGCTCGGCCAGGGCATTGCTGGCGCTGTTGTTGCCGTTGTTCATGCTTCTGCCGGAGTTGCCGCCGCCCAGCCGCTCCTGCACGAGCTGCATGGCTGCGGATTGGGTCGGTGTACCGGTGCGTTCAGCGAGTTCGAAGATCCGGTGCAGGGTGGCGCCGATGGCTTTCACCTGCGAATCCACCTTTGCGGCATTGAATCCCTCGTGCTCCGACGCCACACGGATCAGGCCGCCCGCGTTGATCACGAAGTCCGGCGCGTACAGGATTCCCTTGTCGCGCAACTGCCTGCCATGTTCGTCGCCGGCCAGCTGGTTGTTGGCGCCGCCGGCGATCACCCGGAACTTCATCTGCGGCAGGGTTCGATCGTTCACGACGGCACCCATCGCGCAAGGAGAGAACACGTCGGCCTGAACGGCGTAGACCGCGTCGGGTTCGACCGCCTGCGCATCGAACTCGGCGCAGGCCTTGCGCGCGAGCGCCGCATCGACGTCGGATACCGTGAGGCGCGCCCCTGCGGCGGCGAGCAACCGGCACAGGCTCCAGCCGACGTTGCCCAGGCCCTGCACTGCCACTGACAGCCCATGCAGGTCACGATCCAGCCGATGCGCGACGCTGGCCACGATGCCGTGATAGACGCCCAATGCCGTGGTCGGCGAAGGATCTCCGGTGCCGCCCAGTTCTTCCGGCAAGCCGACCACGTGCCGGGTGTTTTGCCGTACCCAGGCGAAGTCGGCGACAGTGGTACCAACGTCTTCGGCGGTGATGTAGCGGCCCCCCAGGCGGTTGACCGCCACGCCCATCGCGCGCAGCAGTTCGGGCGTCTTGCTCTTGCGCGGGTCGCCGAGGATCACCGACTTCCCGCCGCCCAGGCCGAGTCCCGCAGCCGCGGCCTTGAAAGTCATTCCACGCGACAGGCGAAGCACATCGCGCAGGGCGGAAGCTTCGTCGGCGTAGGGATACATGCGGCATCCGCCCAGGGCCGGCCCGAGCCGGGTGCTGTGAATGGCGATGATGGCCCGGAGCCCGACCCGATCATCGGATACGAAGACGACCTGTTCGTGGTCCGCAAAGGACTCGGTAGAGAAGACGGTCATTTATTTATCTGTTTTTTGAGTTTCGATGTGAACGAATGCGGACGCGGCCTGCTCCAGGGCCGCTGCCGCATCAATGCCTGGGAGCGCAGGCTAGAAACAGCAGCAAGCGATGTAGATATAGCGATAGCTCTACTGGAGGAACGTCGAGCACCGCATCGGTGAGCGACAGAACTTCAGGGCTTGCTTGGCGGAATGATTGCGTCATGTGATGGCCTCGCTGTTGGGCACAGCATGACATCGGGAGACGCGGTGATATTGGTGAAAATTTGGCGCCGCAAGATCAGGCGCGGGACGGCTGCAATGCGGGTGCCGTCGTAATCAATCCCATCTCGCTGAACAGCCTTTGGTACTCGTTCAGTGCGAGATCCTGCAGCGATTGGTGATGCTCGGGATTGATCTTTATCTTATCGATTGAAAAATCGAATTTTGCCGAACTCATCCAATCTTCATATCGAAGTTTGATTGGCGATGCCGGATGCTCCAGGTCGGAAGCTTCAATCGTCGAATGAATATCCGGTATTCTCGGTTCGCCTTGAGGGATCAGGCAAGTCCAGACAAGGCCATGGCGTTCAACAGCCGGAAACATCGTGATCCTGAAGCATTCCACCGTCTTGAGTGCAAGCTTCTCGGGGGCCTTGCGGCATTGCCCATCGGACCCGTAGCGCAGGCCGTGATAGGCGCAGACCAGCTCGTTGTCTTCGATGCGCCCCGTGCTCAATGGCAGCCCGCGATGCGGGCACATGTCTCGGCCAATGCGAATGCCATCAGGCATGCGATAGATGGCCAACCTGAGGTTAAGCAAGATCATCTGCCTGGGCTTTGCCGCCACCTCGTCGACACGTGAGACCGGAAACCACTGCCTGGCCAGAACCGGCCAGTCTTGCTCGGAGAACGTGCAGTTCGGAGGCAAAAAGCCCTCGGGCAGAGGGCGCGAGGGGGGCGGTTCAACGGGCGGCATGGCTCGCTCGTCTTATTTGACCAGGCCGATCCGGATCCTCCGGTTGTGCTGCCCCTTGTTCTCGATCTTCAGGATGCGCAACGGTGCCGATTGCGAAGTCTTCGAAAGATGCGTTCCGCCGCAGGCCTGCCGGTCGAGTCCCACGATCTCGATGATGCGCGTGGTGCCGTCGTCCTGGCTCGGTGGTGCTACAGAACGGCTGCGGAGCACCCCAGGTTCGCGCGAGAGTCCGGCCGCGTCGAGGTAAACCGCATTCACCTGCAGCCCGTCGGAGATGAGGGTGTTGAGCTCGGGCTCGAGCATGCGCAGTTCGTTGTTGTCGGCCGCGGGCAGGTCGAAGTCGATGCGGGCCGTGCCGTCGGCCGCCATTTGCACGCCCGTTACCAGCGAGCCCTCGAAGCGCTGATAGACGAGCGCATTGAGGATGTGCAGGCCCGTGTGCAATTGGCTCATCATGAAGCGGAAATCCTGGTCCACTTTGGCGACGACCTTGTCGCCGGGAATGGAGGCGGTTTCAGCTTCGTCGAAGACGTGCCATGCATTGCGACCCTCCGTTTCGACCCGGCTGATCTTGATCTCGCCACCATTCCATTGCAGCGTGCCGCGATCCGCCAATTGCCCACCGCCGCCCGGATAGAAGAAAGACCGGTCGAGAAGAACCGCATTCGGGCGGCGCGCTATGACATTGGCTTCGAATTGAAAGCAATCAGGTTCGATATGGCAGAGATAAGGAGACATGAATTCCTCGGTTGACGGAAACGCTTAAGAAAATCGTCGTGCGGTAACGATGCCGATCAGAATGATCACGGCCCCCGCAAACTCGGTGGCGCTCAGATATTCATGGAACAGATAGGCGCCGAGCACGGTTGCAATGACGGGCTGTATCAGCAGGGTGATTGAAGAAAGCGCGGCCGGAAGCTTGGCCAGCGCATAGGCAATGAGGCCCTGGCCTCCGACGTGCGAGACGACTGCCAGCGCCAGCAGCATCAGCATTCCGTTGATCGTGTGCGGAACAAGCGACTCGCCGCGCAGGAGCGTGATGGGCAGGAGAATGATCAACGTACCGACGCTGCTCCATGCCATGACGGTCATCGTCCGATAGTTCGAGCGCACAAGGCTGACCGCCAGGAGATACGAGCCGTAAAAAACTGCGGTCAAAAGTCCTAACAGATTTCCCGCCATATAGGTCGAACCAAAATCCAGCCGATGCCCGATCAGGATGAATGCGCCGGCCAGCGCAAACAGCATCCCGAACAGGAAGCCGGGCTTGAACTTTTTACCCAGAAACAGGTTGGACCCAAGCACCACGAAGATCGGAGCAAGGTTGGCAAGAAGATTGGAATTGGCCAGCGTGGTCAGCGTCATCGACCAGTGATAAAGCGCCAGATTCCCGGAAAAGATGAAGCCGACAAGAATGAGCTTGACCGGAATGGCCGGCATTTTTTCAGAGGGCGAGCCGGTCGCGCGCACTGGTTCGGCTCTTGCCGCAAGCATGTCGAGCAGGAAGAAAATCGGAATTGCCAACGCAACCCGATAGACCGCGCTCGCGGTCGGAGGCAATTCGCTGTGGCGAAGAAAAACGCCACCCAGCGCCAACGCCGCCGCGCCAAGCAGAAGCGCAACGAAAGAAAAGAAGTTTTTGCTTTTTGAAGCAACAGGTAGGGCAATAGTCGTCATATTTCATTCCGGCACGACCGGGTCTCCATCGGTCGTGCCAGCCAGTTTGTTTTTTAAAGCATCAAAAGGGCAGGGCGAAGAGCTATCGCTATTCAAATCCCTCGATCACCATGAGCTGCATATCGGCTGCAGCATCCTTTCGCAATCCCTTCGCAAAGGTGTATTCCGGCGATTCGTAGAATTTTCTCGCCGCATCGGCAGATTTGAATTCAACAAGAACCACGCGCCGATCATCCAGAGCGCCTTCCAAATGCATGCGCTCGCCTCCCCGCGTCAGAAACCTGCCTCCAAACTTTTCTATGATCCCGGGCGTGAGTTGCTTGTATTGGTTGTATTGATCCGGGTCCACAATGGACATCCGGCCAATCAGATAGGCGACCATATGACAACCAGGCTTGGGGCCGCCGTTATACGTAAGCCACTTTTCTCTGCTCTGCGGCGACACCGGATTGCAGCAATGCCGCATCCAGAACGTCCCAGAGGCCGGTCAGCGAATCGAGAAAATCGTCTGCGCCTTCGATGACCAAGTGGGCGTACTCGGTTTTCAGGGCCAGCTCGACCGCGGTGCGGGCGTTTTGCTCGTGGTGCTGCTCGGCGCCGACTTCGCCCCAGTGCTCCAGCAGGTAGTGCATTTCAGGCACCTCGAGATCGGCGTTGTAGATGCCGCTGTCCACCAGGCAATACTTTTCGCCCGGAATCAATTGCTGGTTGGAGATCATTTCCAGCGCCAGCGTGGTGCCGAGATTCCGGTAGGTGTTCTCGATGTCCGTCATCTTGCGGTGATCGAAGACGCCAATGGCCTTGCGGACTTGCGCGGTCAACCCGGTGTCCATGTCGTAGCCGGGCAGGGAGCCGAGCAACTGGTTGGAGAAGTCCTTGAGCTTCGCTTCGACCTTCTCCTGGTTGTAGAGGTCCGCAAACACGGGCTTTTCGGCCGACTGGTTCACGATGTATCCCGCCATCGTTGCCAGTTCGGGGCCGTGGCCCGATTCGCTCTCGACGATTTCTTCCAGCAGCTCGCTCTGCCTGTGCAGCCCGTGCTCCTTGAGCGCATCCGGAAAACTCCATCCGGGACGCGTGGACGCGCAGAAGCTCTGGATTTGGTGGAAAAGGGCTCCCACAACAGGAGGCTCCGGTTCGATCTTTACCCAATTCTTGAAAATCGGGTGGGAATAGCAACGATGACTTTTAACTCTCTCAACCAGATCGGAAATGGTAACGCTCATTTCGTGCTCCTAATTACAGTTGGTTAAAAAATGCCGTGGGAACTCAGTTATTTACTTGCCATCAACATTCGCCCTCCAGGGTGATCAAGTATTTCGACCCGCACATTGGAAAAGCCCGCGCGGAACAATTTTTCAGTCCATTCGTCTTCACTGAGGAGTTTTCTGGACATGAAATGATTGTGCAAATGGTTGAATGCCGCGGCGAACGGCTTTTCCCAGCTGGATTGAGCAACAGGAATCGCATCGACGATGATCAGCGTGCCCTTGATTGCATTGGCGCAGCAGGCGCGCAGCAAGGCGTCGAGCGTTTCTTCTTCGGCTGGAAGAAGATCGTGCATGACAAATCCTGCGTGGATGATGTCCGCGTCCCTGATGAGAGATGCATCTTCCGTGAGGATCTGGATGGGGGCAGTCACGAACTGGAGCCTGTCGCTCATTCCCGCTTCACTGGCTGCGCGAACGGCCTGTTCGGTGGCCGACGCGCTCAGATCAATTCCAACGCCTTTTGAGCCCGGAATTTTCCTGAGCATGCGGATCAGGAACCCTCCGGAGCCTGATCCAAGATCTACGATTTTCTTTGGTGCCATCGCGACGATGGCGTTTTCCGGCTGCGGATAGAAGGATTTTTCGCCCATCCATTTCGATGTGCGGGCAACCAGGCCGCCGCTGCGCGGGTATTTGAGTTGCGCCTCTTCGTTGTTTTCCGAAAATTCTTTCGCGTTGTTGATCAATGGGGCACAAGCGCGGAGCGCCCACGAGAGGTACCCGACTTCATTGATCAGTTCGTCGAAATTGCTGCCAGCCTTGTAGGTTGCTGGTGCTTTTTCATTCAATACCTCGATGATTCCGGCCTTGCTCAGGGAGTCGAGGTAGGCGGAAATCACCGATTCCTTGATTCCGCAGGATCGGGACGCCGTTGCAGCGTCCACGATCGGCGATTTCTGGAGAAATTCAATGATTCCGTACTCCGCGCCTATTTCCAGCAGGATTGCGGAGCCTGCGAGGGAGGAACCAGTAATGCCGCGATCAACATTTTGCATGGGTCACCTGTGGGTTAAACACTATTGAAAACGAACTGATTACTTTGCAGTGGTCGAAACCATTTAGTTGCACGATAGTCAGCGCGGAGAAACCCGTATTGGTAAAAATTGCGGCCGGAAGCAATCGCGCCAAAAAGACGAATCCGAATTCCGCGCGAGCCGAGCGGAAACAAGAAGCGGAAGAAGGAAGACCCTCAGCGCATGGCTCGAGGGCCGGGGAGGCGGTCTCTCAGCAGGTCCGTGCGCGGACGTACTGGAGAGGCGTCATGCCGAAGGTGCGCTTGAAATGCCTGGTGAGAGCGCTCTGGTCGTAAAAGCCGCTCGCAACGGCGGCTTCGATCAGCGGCCGGCCGGCAGTGAGGTGACTGATGGCGGCCCTGAGCCGCAACTGCGTGAGGTACGTGTGCGGCGTCAGTCCGATCGTGCGGTTGAATGCGCCGATCAGCTGAAAGGGCGTCAGGTCGGCGGCCGCCGCCATCTGCTCGAGCGTCAATCGCTCTGCGAAGGAGTCGCGCAGCAACTCCAGCACTGGCGCGAGCACGTTGGCATCTGCCGGTACCGGGAGCACGCGTTGCCCTGGCTGTGCGTGGCTCTGGAAGAGTGTTCCGAAGCTATGGACGAACAGTTCCTGCTGCCGCAGAGGGTCCCATTGATCGCTGTTTCCGTCGTAGGCGCGATGAAGCTCCAGAAAGCTGCCGATGAGCTCCTGGTTGCAATAGATGTTCGATCCGAAGTACCGGGTCTGATCGATGCCCAGTGTCGTCATCAGATGCCTGATGCCCGGCTCGGCCAGATAGAGAGCCCTGTACCGCCAGCGGGCACTGCCGCCCATGCGGCCCGAGTGTGGTTCGGCCGGGTTGAAGACGAGGAGCGCCTGCTGATTGGCAATGCCCGTGCGGCCGCGGCTCTTGAACTCCGCGCCTCCAACCTCGGTGACCGCAATCACGAAGGAATGGTGCACATGGGGCGCGTATTCATGCGTCGTGAAGTCCGCATGGAGCATGTCCATGCCCGGCATGCCAGGCACATGCCAGTAGCGCGATGTATTCAGAGGGTCCAGCTTGGCCAACGAAGCCTCCGTTTGGATCAGCGGTTGTAACGCTTTCGGCGTCCAACCGGTTGCATGGCACCTGAATGGTGAGCAAGGCTGTCTATTCCAGTGACTACGGCGCGATCTGGGGAGCGGGCGGGGCGGCGCCAAGTCGCTGTACCTTGAGCACGCAAAGACTGTGCCATTTTGCGGTCCTGGTGTGTCGCGTGCCCGGCCCGGGAAAGAACGGATTCAGGTTCACGAATCTCGAAGAATGATTCACTATGCCTGCAGCGCGGCGAACTCCTGGAGACCTTCATGAACATGCCCCTCGAAAGTACGGCACTGGCGTTTCAGTTTCCCCTGGCCGATGGCGTCGAGACGCACAGGGTATTCAACCAGGCCAGTGCTTGCACCGGCCACAACGCATTCACAGGTGATGTGGCTCTACGAGAGCTCGTGGAGCGTCATGCGGCCTGGAGCATTCCCGACGCAACGGCGGTCGGCGCATTGGCGGGCAACGAAGAGGTGCAGGACCTTGCACGATTGGCCAACGAACACAGCCCGCAGCTGCGCACGCATGATCGGTTCGGCAATCGCCTGGACTGGGTCGAGTTCCATCCTGCATGGCATCAACTCATGGCCTTGGGGTTCGCGCATGGCGTACCGAGCCTTGCGTGGACAACCAATGAGCCCTCGGGCCACCTTGCGCGTGCGGTGCTGAGCTACCTGTGGAACCAGGTCGAGAACGGCACCGGATGCCCCACCGGCATGGCCTACGCTGCCTGCGCCGGTTTTGCGGGGCGGCCGGAGTTTGCAATGTGGCGGGAGAAGACACTCTCCGGTCGCTACGACCCACGCCGCCTGCCGCTCCCGCAGAAAACGGGCGCCGTGATCGGCTACGCCATGACCGAGAAGCAGGGCGGCTCCGACCTGCGCCAGACACAGACCACGGCCACTTTCGTCGGAACCGAGAACGGCGCCCGCATCTACAACGTGACCGGCCACAAGTGGTTCTTTTCGGTCCCTACCTCCGACGGCTTCTACACGCTGGCTCAAACCAATTCGGGCGTGAGCTGCCTCTTCGTTCCGCGCTTCCTGCCGGACGGCAGTGCCAATCGTGTTGCCGTACAGCGCCTGAAGGACAAGTGCGGAAACCGCTCCAACGCATCGAGCGAGGTCGAGTTCAACAAGACCTGGGCGATGCTGGTCGGCGAAGAGGGGCGCGGCATTCGCGAGATCCTGTCGCATGCACACCTGACCCGCCTCGACTTCGCAGTGGGTTCTGCAGGCCTGATGCGCCAGGCGCTCACGCTGGCGATCAACCACGCATCGACACGCGACGGCTTCGGTCGCCGGATGGCCGACCTGCCCATGCAGACGAATGTGCTGGCGGACCTGGCGCTGGAAAGCGAAGCGGCCATGCTGTCGGCGATGCGTGTCGCACGCGCAACCGACAGCATGGAATCGAATGAACGCGAGCGGCTTCTCGCCCGCGTGGCAACGCCCGTGGTCAAGTACTGGAACTGCCAGCGTGCGACGTACTTCGTCTACGAGGCATTGCAGGTTCACGGCGGCAACGGCTTCATCATGGAGAACCCCATCGCGCGGCTGTATCGCGAGGCGCCGCTCAATTCGATCTGGGAAGGCACGACGAACATGATGTGCATGGACGTGGTTCGCGCGCTCGGCCGCGAGAAGGGTTCGCTCGAAGTCTTTCTGGATGAAGTCTCTCAGCCGGGAGTTGCCAACGCGGCGTATGCGAAGTTCATCGCCGGCCTGCGCGACGATCTTTCTGCGGGTGCCGTCGATGAGGGCAATTCGCGCGCCATCGTGACGCGCATGGCCCTTGCGCTTCAGGCGAGCGAGATGCTCAGGCACAGCGATGGCGCGGTGGCGCAGCGCTTCGTCGAGTCACGCCTGGGCGGCCAGCACGCCGGTGTGATGGGGACTCTGGTCGCGGGGGCGGATCTGCGCGGAATCGTCTCTCGCGCCGATGTGACTGAGGCGGCGCAATCGGCATCTATCTGAGGGCTAGTCTCAAGCCGACTGGCGCTCCCGCTGCAAGGGCAGCCACAACACGAACCGCGTTCCCGTCGGTTTGGATTCCCACTGCACCACGCCTTTGATCGCCTGCGCCCGCCGCCGCTGGTTCTGCAGGCCTCGGCCCCCCGCGGACTGATTGCCCATCACCTTCTGGACGTCGAAGCCCTGGCCGTTGTCCTCGATCGTCACCTGCACGCCCGCGCCTTCAAGCGAGGTGCCCACGCGTATCTCCGTCGCGCGCGTGTGCCTCAGGATGTTCGAGATGCTTTCCTGCACGATGCGCAGGATGTGCAGCGCGCTCGATGGGTCGAGCCAGTCCAGCGCGGGCAGCTCCTGCACTTCCCACCGCAGCGAAACACCGGTGCCTTCAAGCCGCGGTTCCAGCCGGTAGCGCAGCGTGGCCAGCAGCAGCAGCAGGTCGGCCTCGATGGGCTCCAGCGAGTCGAGCGTGAGCTTCAGGTCGTCCAGGCAGCTCTTGAGAATCTGCGAGACCCTGTCGTCGCTCATGCCGCCGCCTTCGACCGAGCGGATGGCGCTGATCAGCGAAGAGCCGAGGCCGTCGTGCATGTCCTGCATCAGGCGCTGGCGTTCGTCGCTGATGGTCTGCAGGCGCTCGACCTCGCGCAGCCGCCGGTGGCTGAGCTCGAGTTCGGCTTCGCGCTTCTGCAGGCGCTGCGCAAGGCTCGCATTGAGCTGCTCGACCTCGCCTATGGCGTGCATGTACCGGCGGTACATCAGCGCGCCGAACACGCTGAAGGTGACGGCGTTGGTGTACGCCCCCAGGTACCAGCCTTCGGGGCTGATGAAGTTGTTCTGCAGCAGCCAGTCGGTCATGCCCAGCAACACGCAGATGCCGATGCCGACCGCGACCAGCCGCCCTTCGGTGGAGCGGCGCCATGCGCTGACGCTACCCACCAGGCAGACCAGGGTGCCCATCAGCGCCGCGACAGCGTAGATCAGCGGCGTTACCTGCGGCGTGTTCTGCACGATGTTCAAGCCGGGCAGGGTGACGAGGCCGATGGTGGTGGTCGCCACGACCACGCCGACGGTCAGCCACTTGAGCTGCAGGCCGTGCAACTGGCGCAGGAAGAAGTGCACCACCATCACCAGCCAGAAGAGCGAGTTGACGGTCAGCCACGCGAACCAGTCATTGGCGACGGGCAGGCTCACGTAGAAGTGAAGTCCCCGCATGAAGGAGGTGGCCGCGAGGTTGAAGAACAGCAGGTAGCCCGTCTCGTCGCGGCGCCTGAACCACACGAACAGGGCGAACACGCCCACGGCCATGAATGCCGCGCCGAGCATCGCGGGCAGCTCCTGCTGCAGCCACTGGCGCATGCCGTAGCGGCCCCTGAGCGCGTCGATGGGGCCGATCCACAGCGACGACAACGCCACCTGGGCATTGCGGGTGTGCTCCAGGCGCAGGAGGATCTCGCTGGGCGGCTTGCTGTCGACGCTGTTGTCCAGCTGGACCCACAGCGGGGTGCGGGTGCTGTTCCACAGCGGGCCCGACTGCTGTGCGCGGTGGACCAGCTGGCCGTCGGCATAGACCGCGATGGTGCCATCGGTCTTGATCCGGATGCCGTACAACGCCAGCGGCCCAGCGTCGGGCGGCAGGCCGCGCGTGGACAGCCGGATCCAGGTGGTGCGCGTCGTCCTGGTGGAGGCGGTCTCCGCCTGGCGCAGCAGCGCGATGGGAAGGGCCAGGGGCAGTTCGACCCGCTTCCAGGTGTCCGGCAGGGCGCCGCTGTCCTGCTTCAGCGGCGGGGTGCTGAAGCCCGAGGCTTCGTCGACCTGCCAGTCGGCGCGCGTCAGGTGCAGCAGCGAGTCGGACTGCTGCAGGCCGGCTGTCCCGCCCAGGAAGGCCCCGATGGCGCCCAGCAGTGCCATCGACAGGACGAGCACCACGTTGGCGAAGAAGGGTGCGGGACGGTAGTTCAAAGGGTGTTCGGATGAATCGCGCGCAAGGCTGACGCGAAGGACATGTAACCTATTTTCTCACTCTGTAACCAAGCGCGTGATGTTTCCCGCCCGATGCCCTTTGAAGCGGTGAGCGTTCCTGGGACAGACGTAGTGCATTCACGACAAATGCGGTTCAAGAGTAACTATATGTATGGTTAAATCCCCGCAACTATCGCGAAGAAGACGAGGGATTGCATGAAGCTGCTGCTGAGCATTGCGTTCGCTGCCGTGGCCCTGGCCGGTTGCGCCAGCGCACCGACTACACCCACCGAGCCCGGAACGGGCAGGGGCACTTCCTATGTGCCCATGGTCGCCATGGAGGGCGTGGACAAGGTCCGCTACGACAACGACGTGGCCGAATGCCGCACGGCGTCGAACCGCATCACGGCGCGCAGCGAAACCGGCGACGCCATGTGGGGCGCGCTGGGCCTGGGCCTGATCACGGTGCACGGACAGGGCATCGTCGCCGCGGCGTCGTACACCGGCATCACGGCGGCCATCATCGACTGGAACGGCCGCCCCGACTCGCAGCTGATTGCCGAGCACCAGCAGATCGCCATCGTGCATTGCATGGCCAAGCGCGGCTATCGCAACCTCGACCCCAACGTGCGCGACTCGTTCTACGGCAACACCTTCGACCCGGGCGTCGTCATGAAGCCGCGCCGCACCGGCGTCGATACGTACAACGTCGAAACGCTGGCCAAGGCCGGCCGCTGCAACCTGCAGCCGCGTGCCGAGCTGACGGCCAAGGGCCCCGGCTACGAAACCTACAACGTGCCTTGCGACAACGGCGGCACCTGGGCGGTGCGCTGCGAGTTCGGCAAGTGCCGCGTGCTGGCGCAGGCGCTGATCCGCCGCTCCTGAGCTTCGATGGGCCCGCGAGGGCCCCTGCCTGCTCAGCTGTCGCTCACTTGACGATCATTCCCTTGAGCGCCGGGTCAGGCGGCGGAGCCTTGAGCTTCATCTGACGCATCGTCTTCACCAGCAGCTGCGCGATCATCACGTTGCGATGCCGCTTGCTGTTGGCAGGCACCACGTACCACGGCGCGTGGTCGGTCGAGGTGGCGCCCAGCGCGTTCTGGTAGGCCTGCTGGTAGGCACTCCACTTGGTGCGCACCTCCAGGTCGTCCATGCTGAACTTCCATTGCTTGCCGGGCGTGTCGATGCGGGCCTGCAGGCGTTCGCGCTGCTCGTCCTTGTCGATGTGCAGCATGCACTTGACCACCACCGTGCCGGTCTCGGTGAGCAGCCTCTCGAAGTCGTTGATCTGCGCGTAGCGGCGTTTTGCCTCGGCCTTGTCGATCCAGCCTTCGACCACGGGTACCAGCACGTCTTCGTAGTGGCTGCGGTTCCACACCATGATCTCGCCGGTGCGCGGCACGACGGCGTGGCAGCGCCAGAGGTAGTCGCGCGCGCGTTCGTCCACGGTCGGCGCCTTGAAGGCCGATACGCGCACGCCCAGCGGCGAGGTGCGCGAGAACACCCAGCGCACGGTGCCGTCCTTGCCGCTGGTGTCCATGCCTTGCAGCACCAGCAGCAGCTTGCGCCGCCCCTCCGCGTGCAGCAGGTCTTGCAGCTCGTCGAGCTCGACGGCCAGCGCATCGACTTCGGCGCGCTGAGAGGCTTCGTCGCCCTCGCAGAAGGGCGTGTCGCCGGGGTCGATGTGCGAGAGCTTGAACTTGCCGTCGACGCGGTATTTCTTGAAGCTGGCCATGAAGCGGGACTCCGTGAAGAACAACGAAGCCGACAGCGTAAGCGATCGACCCGACGGATGGTCGTCAGCGGTCGTCGTCTTCAGGGGGCAGCGAGGCGCTCCAGCGGTTGTCCCAGTCGGCCTGCTGGCGCACTGCGCCATCGAGATCGCGTCGGTCGCGCTTGGTGGGGCGGCCCTGTTCGATGGCCAGTGCCGGTTCGCTGCCCATGCGGCGCAGCTCCCGGAAGGCGGCCTGCGCCGCCACGCTTTCGGCTGTTTCCTCGTAGAGCTGCTGCGCGACCGGTGCCGGTCCGCGCTGGCCGCTGAGGCCGAGCACCTTCACGGTTCGCGTCAGCGGACCCATGCGCATGGCCACGGTGTCGCCGGCCTTGATCTCGCGCGAGGCCTTGGCGACGTCGCCGTTCACCTGCACGCGGTTCTTGCCGATTTCCTCCGCGGCCAGCGAGCGCGTCTTGAAGAAGCGGGCGGCCCAGAGCCATTTGTCGATGCGCAGACGGTCCATGAAGTATCGGAAGTGGATTTCAGGAATTGTGCCGCGAGAGCGGCGCCGACGACAGCGGCAGGCGCACGACGGCGTCGAGTCCGATCACCCGTTCGGCACCGTCCTGTCCGGCCGGCGCAATGCGGTTGTCGAGGCTGATGCGCCCGCCGAGCGCCAGCACGATCTCGCGGCAGATCGCCAGCCCCAGCCCCGAGCCGCTCGACGTGCTGCCGGCGGAGAAGGGCGCGAACAGGCGCTGCCGCAGTTCGGGCGAGATGCCGGGGCCGCTGTCGCGCACCGTGAGCACCGCATCCGCGCCTTCAGAGCGCACCGAGACCGACAGCGCGGCGCCCGCGGGGCTCTGCTTGATCGCGTTGTGCAGCAGGTTGCGCGTGAGCTCCTGCAGCATCCAGTGGTGGGCCTGCACCGGCACGGGCTCGTCGATGGCGAGTTCGAAGTCGAGCGCCTTGTCGGCCACCAGCGGCGACAGGTCGAGTGCGATCTGCCGGGCCACCTCCCCGAGGTCGAGCGTCACCGACTCCGGCTGCTGGCGCAGTTGCTCCACCTTGGCGAGCGACAGCATCTGGTTGGCCAGCGTGGTCGCGCGCTCCACCGTGTGGCTGATTTCGCCCAGCGCCTGCTCGGGCGCCACGTCGCCGCGCTGCGCCGACTGCACCTGCGCCTTCAGCACGGCCAGTGGCGTACGCAGCTGGTGGGCGCTGTCGCGCACGAAGCGCTTCTGGTGGTCCAGCAACTGCTGCAGCCGGCCCATGACCTGCGTGGTGGCGTCGATCAGCGGCCGCAGCTCGCGCGGCGCGTCGGGCGCGTCGATGGGCGAGAGGTCGTCGGCCGGGCGCTTCTCGATGGCTTCGCCCAGCTCGCGTACCGGCCGCGTGGCGCGTTGCACCACGAACACGGTGACCAGCGCGATCACGCCCATCAGCAGCAGCTGGCGCCACAGCATGTCGATGAGCAGCTTGCGCACCAGCGTTTCGCGCAGCTCCAGCGTCTCGGCCACCTGCACCACGGCCATGCCGCGACCGGTTGCGCTTGCCACTGGCTGCAGCAGCACCGCGACGCGCACCGGCTGGTTGCGGAACTGCGCGTCGTAGAAGTCGACCAGCGCCGCATACGCGCTGCGGTCCGGAATGCGGCCGCGCCAGAACGGCAGCTCGGCAAAGCCCGAGATCATTTCACCGTCGAGCGCCGAGACCCGGTAGAACAGCCGGCTGCGGTTGTCGGCCTCGAAGGCCTCGAGCGCGGAGTAGGGCACGATGGCCCGCAGCTGCGCCAGGTCGTCGTAGCCCTCCACGTCGAGCTGTTCGCCGATGGTCTTGGCTGAGGCGAGCAACGTGCGGTCGTAGGCCGTGGTGGCTGCCGCAAGGCTCTGGCGATACAGGCTCACGCTGTTGATCACGATGAACACGGCAATCGGCGCGAGGATGCCGAGCAGCAGCCGCGCGCGAAGCGAAGAGACGCGGGTCATGCCTCGGGGCGCAATAAATAGCCGAGGCCGCGCATGGTCATCAGCACCGCGCCGGTGCCCGCGAGCTTCTTGCGCAGCCGGTACACCACCACCTCGATGGCTTCGTACTGCACCTCGGTCTCGCCGGGAAACACCAGCTCGAACAGGCGCTCCTTGGTCACGGCGTGGCCCGGCTTCATCATCAGTGCCTTCAGCAGCGCCAGCTCGCGCGGCGTGAGTTCGAGCAGTTCGGCGCGGTTGTAGATGGCGCCGTTGTCGGGTTCGAAGCGCAGCCCGCCTATCTCCTGCGGGTTGAGCCCCGCGTCCGGTCCGGCAACGCCGTGGCTGCGCCGGCGCAGCGCGCGGATGCGGGCTTCCAGCTCGTCGAGGTCGAAGGGCTTGGGCAGGTAGTCGTCGGCGCCGGCGTTCAGGCCGACGATGCGGTCGCCGACCGTGCCGCGCGCCGTCAGCAGCAGCACCGGTGTGCGCAGGCCTTCGGCGCGGGCCTGGGCCAGCACCTGCAGGCCATCGAGGTTGGGCAGGCTCAGGTCGAGGGCGACCACGTCGGGCTCGATGGCGCGCCACTGGGCGACGGCTTCGGCCCCGTCGCCGCAGACACGCACGTCGATCCGCCGGCGCCCGAGGGTGCGCTGCAGGGTGATTTGCATCGAGGGGTCGTCTTCGACCAGCAGCAGCTTCATACGTTGGCGGCGAGGGTGCGTACTTTGGTGTTTTCCCCAGTCTGGCGGACAGCCAACTGACAGCGGGGCGGCGCATGATAGCGCTCAGCTAAAAGTCAGCTTCCTTTCAAGTTCCTTCCAATTCCAGGAGACACGCATGCGTCGCGACACCTTTCTGAAGTCTTTGGCCGCACTGGCCGCCGCCGGAGCGCTGCCGCTCTCGGCACGTGCTGCAGCCAACGTCAAGATGATGATCCCCGCCAACCCGGGCGGCGGCTGGGACACCACCGGCCGCGCGCTGGGCAAGGCGCTGAGCGACGCCAAGGTGGCCGACACCGTCACCTACGACAACAAGGGCGGCGCCGCCGGCGCACTGGGCCTGGCCCAGTTCGTGAACGGCTCCAAGGGCGACGCCAACGCGCTGATGGTCATGGGTTCGGTCATGCTGGGCGGCATCATCACCGGCAAGCCGCCGGTCAAGCTCGAGCAGGCCACGCCCATTGCGCGCCTGACCACCGAATACAACGTGTTCGTGCTGCCGGCCAATTCGCCGCTCAAGACCATGAAGGACGTGGTCGACCAGCTCAAGAAGGACCCGGGCAGCGTCAAGTGGGGTGGCGGTTCGCGCGGCTCCACCGAGCACATCGCTGCGGCCATGATCGCGCAGAAGGTGGGCGCCGATCCTTCCAAGATCAACTACGTCGCCTTCCGTGGGGGCGGTGAAGCCACCGCCGCCATCCTGGGCGGCAACGTCACCATCGGCGGCAGCGGCTACAGCGAGTTCGCCGAGTACATCGCCGCCGGCAAGATGAAGGCCATTGCCGTCACCTCCGCGCAGCGCCTGCCGGGCATCAACGTGCCCACGCTGAAGGAGCAGGGCATCGACGTCGAAATCGGCAACTGGCGCGGCGTGTACGGCGCCCCCGGCATCTCGGCCGAGCAGCGCAAGGCGCTGACCGACATGGTGCTGGCCGCCATGAAGAGCGCGTCGTGGGCCGAGTCACTCAAGAAGAACGACTGGACGCCGGCCGTGCTGTCGGGCGAAGCTTTTGCCAAGTTCGTCGACGACGACTTCGCCAGCCTGCGCGCCATCATGACGAAATCCGGCATGGTCTGAAATTAGCTCGCCCCCAGGCTGCGCGCACTTCGTGTCGCTACGCCAACCCCCTACCGGGGGCAACACCTGCGGCCCGGCAAAGCCGGTTCCGCGGTGTTTCTGGAAGGGGCACCCGTACTCCCACTCCAGGACAAAAAAATGACAACTCCAGAATCCTCGGCCCCTGCGCAACCCGCGGCCACGTGGCCGCAAACCCTGGTCGGTGTCGGCGTGCTGCTGACCGGCCTGGCGCTGGCCTTCGGCGCGATCGGCATTTCTTCCGAAGCCGGCTACGGCGGCGTCGGCCCCAACTTCCTGCCCTGGCTGGTGTCCGTGGTGCTCGTGCTGTGCGGCGGATGGATCCTGTGGGAGGCACGCACCGGCGGCTTCCGCGAGCTCGACGCACCCACGGGCGCGGAGCATGCCTACTGGCCCGGCTTCGTCTGGGTGTCGGCGGGGCTGCTGCTCAACGCGGCGCTCATCACCACGCTCGGCTTCATCGTGAGCTGCACGCTGTGCTATCTGCTGGCCGTGCAGGGCCTGCGCCGCGCTAGCGGGCAGGGCGGCGTCAATTCGCTGCGCACCTGGCTCATCGACATCCTCACCGGCGCGCTGATCTCGGCCCCGGTGTTCTGGATGTTCACGCAATTCCTGGCCATCAACCTGCCTGGCCTCACTTCCACCGGGTGGTTCTGACATGGAAATCTTCAACGCACTCATGGCGGGTTTCGCCGCGGCGATCACCCCCTACAACTTGTTCTGCTGCCTGCTCGGCTGTGCCCTGGGCACGGCCGTGGGCGTGCTGCCCGGCATCGGCCCGGCCGTGGCGGTGGCCATGCTGCTGCCGATCACCGGCAAGGTCGACATCACGGCCTCGATGATCTTCTTCTCGGGCATCTACTACGGCGCCATGTACGGCGGCTCGACCACCTCCATCCTGCTGAACACGCCCGGCGAAACCGCCAGCATGGTGACGGCGATGGAGGGCAACAAGATGGCCAAGAGCGGAAGGGCGGGCGCGGCACTCGCCACGGCCGCCATCGGCTCTTTCGTGGCCGGCACCATTGCCACCGTCATCGTCACGCTGTTCGCGCCCTTCGTGGCCGAGTTTGCGGTCAAGCTCGGCCCGCCCGAGTACTTCCTGCTGATGCTGCTGGCCTTCACCACCGTGAGCGCTGTGCTCGGCAAGAGCACGCTGCGCGGCATGACGGCGCTGTTCGTCGGTCTGGCGGCCGGCTGCGTCGGGCTCGACCAGATCTCGGGCCAGGGCCGCTACACCGGTGGCGTGCCCGAGCTGCTCGATGGCATCGAGATCGTGCTGGTGGCTGTGGGCCTGTTCGCCGTGGCCGAAGTGCTGTACGCCGTGCTTTACGAAGGCAAGGTGGTCGAGGGCCAGAACAAGCTCAGCCGCGTGCACATGACCAAGCGCGACTGGAGGCGTTCCATTCCCGCCTGGCTGCGCGGCACTGCCATCGGCACGCCCTTCGGCTGCATTCCGGCCGGCGGCACCGAGATTCCGACCTTCCTGAGCTATGCGATGGAAAAGAAGCTCGCCAAGGACAAGGACGCCAAGGCCGAGTTCGGCACCACCGGTGCCATCGAAGGCGTGGCCGGCCCCGAGGCTGCCAACAACGCCACGGTGACGGCCGCGCTGATCCCGCTGCTCACGCTCGGCATTCCCACGTCGAACACCACCGCCATCCTGCTGGGCGCGTTCCAGAACTACGGCATCCAGCCGGGCCCGCAGCTGTTCACCACCTCGGCCGCGCTGGTGTGGGCGCTGATCGCCTCGCTCTACATCGGCAACGTCATGCTGCTGGTGTTGAACCTGCCGATGGTCGGCCTGTGGGTCAAGCTGCTGAAGATTCCGAAGCCGCAGCTCTACGCCGGCATCCTGATCTTCGCGACGGTGGGTGCCTACGGCATGCGCCAGAGCGGGTTCGACCTGTTCCTGCTGTACGCCATCGGCCTGCTGGGCGTGGTGATGCGCCGTTTCGACTTTCCGACCGCACCCGTGGTGGTCGGCATGATCCTCGGCCCGCTCGCCGAAGCGCAGCTGCGCAACGCCATGTCGATCGGCGAGGGCAGCGCAGTGGTGTTCTTCCAGCGTCCGATGTCGATTGCGCTGGTCGTCATCGTCGTGGCTGTGCTGGTGCTTCCTCGCCTGGCCAAGCGCATGAGCGAACGCAAGCTGAAGCGGCTGGCACAGCTGGACGCCTGACGCTCCTCGGGGCTCGAAAAAAAAGCTGCGGCATTGCCGCAGCTTTTTTTATTTCCGCCAGGGCGGCTTATCGCCCCGCCGCAGGCGTCTCGACCAGGTCGTCGTCGATATGCGGGTCCGCCGGCTGCCCGCGCAGCTTGCGCACGGTGCGCCGGATCCAGTGCTCGATGTCGTCCACGTAGGTGAACACGGCCGGCACCACCAGCAGGCTCAGCACCGTCGAGGTGATCAGCCCCCCGATCACCGCCATCGCCATCGGCGAACGGAAGCTCGAGTCGGCCGCGCCGAAACCGACCGCGATCGGCAGCATGCCCGCGCCCATGGCGAGCGTAGTCATGATGATGGGCCGCGCGCGCTTGTGGCAGGCGTCGCGCAGTGCGTCCCAGCGGCTCATGCCGTGGTCGCGGCGCGCGACGATGGCGTACTCCACCAGAAGAATCGAGTTCTTGGTGGCAATGCCCATCAGCATGATGAGCCCGATCAGCGAGGGCATCGACAGCGCCTTCTGCCCGATCAGCAGCCCCACGAATGCACCGCCCAGGGCCAGCGGCAGCGCGCACAAGATGGTCACCGGGTGCAGGAAGTCCTTGAACAGCAGCACAAGCACGATGTAGATGCACAGCACGCCCGTCAGCATGGCAAGGCCGAAGCTGGCGAACAGCTCGGTCATGACTTCCGCGTCGCCTATCTCGGCAATGCGCACGCCCGGTGGCAGGTTCACGATCGACGGCAGCTTCGTCACCGCGTCCTTGGCGTCGCCCAGGCCCACGCCCGACAGCTCGATCTCGAAGTTCACGTTGCGTGAGCGGTCGTAGCGGTCGATGACGGCCGGGCCGCCTTCCATGGTGAGCGAAGCCACCTGGTTCAGCATGACCGGCCCGCGCGTGCCCGGCACGGCCAGGCGTCCGAGCAGGTCGATGTCTTTTCGCGCCGAGTCTTCCAGCTTCACCACGATAGGCACCTGCCGCTGCGCGAGGTTGAGCTTGGCCAGCGACTGGTCGTAGTCGCCCAGCGTGGCCACGCGCAACGTCTCGGCGATGGCGGAGCTGGTCACGCCCAGGTCGGCTGCGCGCGCGAAGTCGGGGCGCACGGCAATTTCGGGACGGATCAGGCTCGCGGTGGAAGTGATGTTGCCCAGGCCGGGAATGGTGCGCAGGTCTTTTTCGACCGCGCTGGCGGCGCTGGCCAGCGCCACCGGGTCTTCGCCGGTCAGCGCCAGGATGTACTTCTCGCCCGAGCCGCCCAGGCCCACGGTGCTGCGCACGCCGGGCAGCGTTTCGAGCGCGGCGCGGATCTGGTTCTCGATCACCTGCTTGCGCGGCCGGTCGCCGCGCTCATCGAGCTTGATGGTGAGCGTTGCCTTGCGCGTCTCGGGCGTGCCGAAGTTCGCGAACGGGTCGCCGCCCGCGCTGCCGCCGGCCACCGTGGTGTAGACGCTGCGCACATGGTTGATCTGCATCACGCGGTTGCGGGTTTCCTCGGCGGCCGCGGTGGTTTGCGCCAGCGTGGAGCCGGGTGCGAGCGAAAGGTAGATCTGCGTCTGCGAGTTGTCGTCCGGCGGAATGAAGCCGGTCTTGAGCAGCGGGATCATCGCCAGCGAGCCGAAGAAGAAGAGGGTGGCCAGCACCATCGTCTTGAAGCGGTTGTGCGTGCTCCACGTCACCGCGCGCATGTACCAGCGCAGCCAGCCCGGCTCCTTTTCGGCCGTGACCACCGGCTTGAGCATGTAGGCCGCCATCATCGGCGTGAGCACTCGCGCGACCACCAGCGAGGCGAACACCGCGAGCGATGCTGTCCATCCGAACTGCTTGAAGAACTTGCCGGCCACACCGCTCATGAAGGCCGTGGGCAGGAACACCGCGATCAGCGTGAAGGTTGTGGCGATCACGGCCAGGCCGATTTCATCCGCCGCTTCCATCGCCGCCTGGTAGGGCGACTTGCCCATGCGCAGGTGGCGCACGATGTTCTCGACCTCCACGATCGCATCGTCGACCAATATGCCGACCACCAGCGACAGCGCGAGCAGCGAGATCACGTTGACCGAGAAGCCCAGCAGGTGCATGCCGATGAACGCCGGAATCACCGACATCGGCAGTGCAATCGCCGAGACGAAGGTGGCGCGCCAGTCGCGCAGGAACAGCCACACCACGATCACCGCGAGGATGGCGCCTTCGTACAGCAGGTGCAGCGAACCGTTGTATTCCTCTTCCACCGGGTCGACGAAGTTGAAGGCTTCGGTCAGCTCGATGTCGGGGCGCTGCGCGCGCATGTCGGCCAGCGCCTTCATCACCGCGTGGCCCACTTCGACCTCGCTGGCGCCGCGGCTGCGCGCCACCTCGAAGCCCACCACCGGCTTGCCGTTGAGCAGCGCGGCCGCGCGCGGCTCGGCGATGGTGTCGCTCACGCGCGCTACCTGGTCGAGGCGGATGCGCCGGCCGTCGGTCAGCACGATCTGCATGTCAGCGAGCTGGTCGGCCGACTTCACGGTGGCCATGGTGCGCACCGGCTGTTCGCTGCCGCCCAGGTCGAAGCGGCCGCCCGCGCTTTCGGTCTGCACCTGGCGCAACTGGCGCGAGATGTCGGCCGCCGAGGCGCCCAGCGCCTGCAGCTTGCTCGGGTCGAGGTCGATGTGCACCTGGCGCGTGACGCCGCCCACGCGGTTCACCGCACCCACGCCCGGCAGCGCGAGCAGCTTCTTGGTGACGTCGTTGTCGACGAACCAGCTCAGCGCCTCTGCGTCCATCGCCGACGATGCAATGGTGAAGGCCAGCACCGGCTGGGCCGCGAAGTCGAGCTTGGTGACGACCGGGTCGCGCACGTCGGCCGGCAAGTCGGCGCGCACGCGCTGCACCGCGGAGCGCACGTCGTCCACGGCTTCCTGCACCGGCTTCTCGAGGCGGAATTCGACGATCAGCGTGGCAGCGCCGTCCTGCACCTTGGTGGTGATGTGCTTCAGGCCCTGCACCGTGGCAATGGAGTTCTCGAGCTTGCGCGCGACGTCGGTCTCAAGCTGCGAAGGCGCGGCGCCGGGCAGCGACGCCGAGACCGTCACGGTCGGCAGGTCGATGTCCGGAAAGTTCTGCACCTTCATCGCGTTGAACGACAGCAACCCACCGAAGGTGAGCAGCACGAACAGCATCACCGCCGGAATCGGGTTGCGTATGGACCAGGCGGAAACGTTCATGGGCGTGTTCCTTTGAATTGCTTACTTGGCCGCGGCAGCGGAGGCGGCTGACCTGGCCGGCTGCGCCGCGGTTGCGGGCACTGGTACGGGCGCATCCACCACGCGCACCAGGTCGCCGTCGTTGAGGAAGCCCGCGCCTTGCACGATCACCTGGGCACCGTCGGGCAGCGCGCTGGTGATCTCGATGCGGTCGTTCAGGCGCCGGCCGATCTGCACCTTCAGCTGCGTCACCTTGTTGTCGGGCTTGAGCAAAAAGACGTTGTTGAAGCCGTCGCGCGGCACGATGGAGGCCTGCGGCACCGTCGGCGCCGTGCTGCGGCCCAGTTCGAAGTCGCCGCGCGCGAACATGCCGGCCTTGATGCCGGTGTTCTGCTGCACGTTGGGCAGATCGACGTACACCAGCGCAGCGCGCGTCTGCGGATCGACCGTGGGCGCGATGCTGCGCACCTTGCCGCGCACCTGCGCACCGCTGGCGCTGACCACAAAGGCCGTGGTGCCGACCGCGACGCGGCTGAGTTCGGCCGAGGTCACTTCGGCGCGCCATTCGAGCCGACCCTGGCGGATCAGGCGGAACAGCTCGGTGCCGGCCGACACCACGCTGCCCACCGTGGCTGTGCGCGCGGAGATCACGCCGTCGTCGGGCGCCAGCACCTGCGTATTGCGACCGCGTACCTGCTGCGCAGCCAGCACCGCTTCAGCTGCCTCGACGCGTGCCTTGGCGGTCTGCTCGGTGGTCTGGTACTGGTTGATCTGCTGCTGGCTCAGTGCGCCCGTGGCCTGCAGCGTACGGGCGCGTGCGGCATTGCCGGCGGCGTCGGCCGCGGTGGCGCGAGCTTCGGCCAGAGAGGCGCGCGATTGGGCGATATCGGCCTGCACCGTCTCGGGCGAGAACACCGCGAGTACCTGGCCCTTCTTGACCAGGTCGCCCACGTTCACGCGCACTTCGGCCAGCTTCAGGCCGTTGGACTCGGAGCCGACCACGGCCTCCTGCCAGGCGGCCACGTTGCCGTTGGCTGCGAGCGTGAGCATCAGCTCGGTGGCTTCAGGCTTGGCGACGGTGACGGTCAGCGCGGGCTTGGGCGAGTGGGCGCCGTCCTTGGTCTTGGCTGCTGCGGCAGGATCGGCCGACTTGTCCGACGGCTTGCCGCGCGTCATGAAGAAGATCGCCGCGATGACGACGACCAGCGCAATCAGCGCGATGACGAGGGTGGAACGCTTCATTGATTTCATGGCGACGTCGCGACCTTGGTGGCCGGGGTGGAGGTCAGTGAGGACGATTCGGAAGATGGGGCCGAGGCCGACTGGCGATTCCAGCCGCCACCCATCGAGCGGTACAGCGCAACCCATGCCTCGGTGCGCTCGCGCTGCAGCGTGACGCGCGCGGTCTGCGCGGTGAACAGCGTGCGGCGCGAGTCTTCCAGCTCGAACAGGCTCGCGAGGCCGCTGCTGTAGCGGGCCTGCGTGGCGTCGAAGGAGGCCTGGTAGTTCTTCACCGCGGCATCGGCGTCGGTGGTGCGGGCGTCGGTGGCGTCGAGGTTGACCAGCGCTTCCTCGACTTCGCGCACCGCCTGCCGCACGTTGGAGCGGTAGAGCGACACGGCTTCGGCGTAGCGCGCCTTGGCGGCATCGATGTTCGCCTTGCGCGAGCCGCCGTCGAGCAGCGGCACGGTCAGCGAGATCGGGCCCACTGTCCAGGTTTCGAGCGACTGGCGCAGACCATCGACGCGGTACTGCGTGCGCCCGATGGAGCCCGACACCGTGAGCTTGGGGTAGCGCTCGGCCTCGGCCGAGCCCACGTCGGCGCTGGCCGAGGCCACGCCGAGTTCGGCCGAGTACACATCGGGCCGCTGCGAGATCGCCTCGGCCGGCACGCTGGCGATGCTGCCCACGACCGGCAGCGCACGCTGGGCGGGCGAGGCGGCGAGCTTCTGCTCGAGCGTGGTTTCGTCGATGCCGCTGAGCGCCACCAGCGCCTTGCGCTGCACCGCGCACTGGGCACGCTGCTGCGTGAGCCGGCCCGAGGCATCGGAGGCGCTGGCGCGTGCCAGCGCGGCATCGGCCGGCGCGGTGAAGCCGGCCTTTGCGGAGAGGTCGTTGAGCCGTGCGGTTTCCGAGCGCGAACGCGCGTCCGCTTCGGACACGCGCAGCTGCTGCTGGCAGGCGCGCTCGGAAAAATAGGCGTTGGCGGTTTCGGCTGCCACCGCCACGCGGGCGTCGTGCCACTTGGCGTTGGCGCTGTTCTGCTTGGCTTCGGCGGAGTCGTGGTCGGCGCGCAGGCGGCCGAACAGATCGACTTCCCACTTCGACTGCAGGCCGGCCTGCAGCGTGGTGATTGGCGTGCTGGCCGAGAGGCTGCTGCTCGAACTGCTGCTGGAAGAAAAGCCCGAGGTGCCGCGGCTGGCCGATGCCGTGCCGTCCAGGCTCGGCAGCAGCGCGGCGCCGGCCTGCACGCGCGTGGAGCGCGCCTCGGCCACGCGCGCCGCGGCGCTGGCGACGTTGGGGCTCGCGGCTTCGGCGGCGGCGATCAGCTCGACCAGCAGCGGATCGTCGAGCTGGCGCCACCAGTCGGCCAGCGACGCGAGCGAGCCGCCGTGGGGCAGGGGGGCGTGCCATTGCGCGGGGATCGGTGCTTCCACCTGCGCCGGCGGGCGCGTCAGCGAACAACCTGCGAGGCCGATGCCCAGGCAGAGGGCTGTCATCAGTTTCAGTCGGAGTCTTCTCATCATTTCTTCAGCTTTCTCTCGGCGCGGCGGCGGGCCGCTTCGGCCTCCACCAGCGCCAGCGCATAGCCCGTGAGGCGATCGGCCCAGGTGTCGATGGCGCGCGGCGTGCGCAGCAGCGATGGGCGGATGGCCTCGATGAAATCCTGGCTCACGTAGAGCTGCATCGACAGCCCGGTGATCGCGAAGGTCAGGCGGTGGATGTCGTCGTCGGCCCGCTCCACCTTCAGGTGGCGGCACAGCAGGTCGGCAATGGCGCGGTGCGGGCCCTTGATGTCGCGCTCCAGCTCCTCGGCCCAGCGGCTGGTCGGCTCCAGCATCTCGCGCATGTGCAGCTGGATGCATTGCCGCACGATCTCGCCCTGCTTGAGCGGGTCGATCATGGACACCATGCACAGGCGCAGCGTGGTTTCGAGCGACTGCCCGGGTGCATTGCAGACGGCGATCAGGTCGCTGGAGTCGCCGCCCATCGGCTCGCTGAAGGTGGCCGCGTACAGCCCCTCCTTGTCGCCGAAGTAGTAGCTGATGGCCGAGATGTTGACTTCGGCCTCGCGGGCGATCTCGCGCGTGGAGGTCTTGGCAAACCCCTTTTGCGCGAACAGCCGCAGCGCGGTGTGGAGCAGCCTGTGGCGTGCCTCGGCGCCATCGCTGCGCGGTGCGCGGCGCGGGGCCTGGGTGATCGGGTCTCTCGCGTTCATGCCCGGCATTACACCATGCATGAAATCAAACGATTGATTTACTTAAGGCTTGCTGAAGGGTTTTGTCCGCGGGCCGGATCCTGAGCATTTCCTGAAGGCATTTGATGCCCGGTTTGTTGCGGTTTGATGCGCGCTACGATTCGCGCCATGCCCGCCGCTCCCACCGCACCGCCCACATTGCCCCTCGATGCCGAAGGGATCCTCGCGCTGGCCGCGCGCTCGATGTTTCATTTGTTTTCAAGCATCAGCCAGGGCATGTTCCTCGTGGACAGCAGCGGGCGCATCGTGTGGGTGAATGAAGGCTACCGGCGCTTCCTGCCGGCGCTGGGCTTTTCTTCCATCGACCAGTTCATGGGGCACATGGTGGAAGACGTGATTCCCAACACCCAGATGCGGCGCGTGCTCGAGACCGGCGAGCCGATATTGATCGACCTGCTCACCAACAAGGCCGGCACCTTCGTGGTCAGCCGCATCCCGCTGCGCGAAGAGCGCGAGGGTGGCGAAGGGGGAATGGGTGAGGTGATCGGCGCCATCGGCATCGTGCTGTTCGACCAGCCCGAGACCACGCTGCAGCCGCTCATCAGCAAGTTCGCGCTGCTGCAGCGCGACCTCGACGATGCGCGGCGCGAACTCGCGAGCCAGCGCAACAACCCGCTCTATCAGCATGCGCCCGACGGTCAGCGCCGCTCCAAGTACACCTTCGCGAGCTTCATCGGCAGCAGCCCGGCGGCGGTGGAGGTGAAGCGGCATGCGCGGCGCGCGGCGCAATCGGCCGGTCCGGTGCTGCTGCTGGGTGAAACGGGCACCGGCAAGGAACTGCTGGCGCATGCGATTCATGCGTCGTCTGCGCGCGCGAAGGGGCAGTTTGTCAGCGTCAACATCGCGGCCGTGCCCGACACGCTGCTCGAAGCCGAGTTCTTCGGCTTCGCGCCCGGCGCCTTCACCGGCGCCGACCGCAAGGGCCGCGAAGGCAAGTTCAAGCTGGCCGACGGCGGCAGCCTGTTCCTCGACGAGATCGGCGACATGCCGCTGGGCCTGCAGGCCAAGCTGCTGCGTGCGCTGCAGGAAGGCGAGATCGAGCCGCTGGGCTCCAACAAGCTCGTGCCCTTCGACGCGCGCGTGATCGCCGCCACCTCGCGCGACCTGCCCGAGCTGGTGCGGCGCGGGCAGTTCCGCGAAGACCTTTACTACCGCCTCAACGTGCTGCCGCTGCGCGTGCCGCCATTGCGCGAGCGGCGCGCGGATATTCCCGCGCTGGTCGAGGCACTGGGTGAAGACATGGCGCTGCGCAGCGGCGAGGCGCCGCCCGAGCTCACGCCCGACGCGCTCGCGCTGCTCGCGGGCCAGCACTGGCGCGGCAACATCCGCGAGCTGCGCAACGTGCTGGAGCAGGTGACCATGCGCAGCGACTCGCAGCGCATCGACGCCGTGCAGCTCGAACGCATCCTGCGCGAAGCCGGGCTGGACCAGATTGCGCCGCCTGACGCCATGCGGTTGTCAGGCGACGAAGAGGGAGCGCTGCTGCGGCCGCTGGCCCAGCAGATTGCAGAGCTGGAGCACAAGGCCATTGCCGCCGCGCTCGCGAGCACGGGCGGCAACAAGCTCGCCACCTCGCGGCTGCTCGGCATTTCGCGCGCTACGCTGTATGAGCGCATGACGAATCCGGGTCGCTGAAGAAGCGTTCAGGCCTGCGGGCCGGCTGCGTTCGGCAACAAAGCTGCAACACGGTGAAATTTGTGCGCAAAGCGGCTTGTGGAAGCTGCGGGTTTTAACCTGCAAGAAACCCCACATGAAAACCTTCGGCGCCCACCCCGAATCGCAGCACCACGGCCACAGCCTGGCAGAAGACCTTCCGCGCATGGAGGCACAACTCCTGGAGCGCCGCCGAGCCTTGCTCTGGCTTTCTTCCTCGGCGTTGCTGGCCAGTTGCGGTGGGGGCGGCGGCAGCGATTCGAGCGGCGCCAGTGCGCTGACCGCTGCTGCCGTAAGCGCCGCGGCGACGTCGGGCACCACGGCAGCCAGCACGAGTACGACCTCCAGCACGTCGACCAGCACAACCACCACGACCAGCAGCAGCGCGTGCCCCGCCTTGCCCGCTGAGACGTCCGGCCCCTATCCCGCGGACGGCACCAACACCGCCTCCGGCTCGACCTCCGACGTGCTCACCGCCAGCGGCATCGTGCGAAGCGACATCCGCAGCAGCTTCATCAGTTCGAGCACCGTGGCACAAGGCGTGGCCCTGACGATCACGCTGACGCTGCAGAACACCAACGCCAGCTGCGCCGGGCTGTCGGGCTATGCGATCTACCTGTGGCACTGCGACCGCAGTGGCAACTATTCGTTGTACACGGCCGCGGCCGAAAGCTACCTGCGCGGCGTGCAGATCACCGACAGCGCGGGGCAGGTGAGCTTCACGACCATCTTTCCGGCCTGCTACTCGGGCCGCTGGCCGCACATGCACTTCGAGGTGTTCACCAGCCTGTCGGCCGCCACCACCGGCAAGAACTCCGTGCTCACCTCGCAGCTGGCCATGCCGAGCGACGTCTGCAATGCGATCTACCCGAACGTCACCGGCTACAGCGCGAGCGTGGCCAACCTGGCGGCGGTGTCGCTGTCCACCGACAACGTCTTCGGCGACAACACGGCTGCGCAGATTGCGGCGATGACGCCCACGATGTCGGGCAGCGCCACCGCTGGCTACACCGCGCGTGCAGTCATCGGCCTTGCGGTGTAGATGCTCTGAGCGGTCCGAGTGATCCGAGAATGGGGGCATCGCATCACCCCCATTTCGTATCACCCATGAGCGTGCAAGCACTCAGATCGTCTTTCGGTTCCAACTGCCACTGGTGCGGTTTGCCGATGGATTTCGAAGAACCGCGCGACAAGCCCGATTCGGCGACCATCGAACATCTTTTCGACGCGACCCTGGGCGGCGTTCGAAAACCAAAGTACCGGCGGCTCGCGCATGCCATCTGCAATCACACGCGTAACGAATTCAGGCTGCAGGCGCAGCGCCAGTTCGAGCAGTGGATCGCGCAGCGCCAAACCTCTGGCAAACCCTGACTGCAAAAAATACAATTGTCTGAAATTCAGGCAATACAAGTGTTTTGAATTCAGGCGAAAGGCGTCTCTTCCGAGCGAAGAAGCCTTTGTTATCAATGAGTTGGCGCGTGGCACGAACTGTGCAATATTCAGTCACCAATATCAGGAGACATGAATATGAATCGTCGCCACCTCGTCGCGCTGGCTGCGCTCGCCACGTGTGCCGCAGCCGCCCCCGCATGGGCCCAGTCCAACGAAATCCGCATTGCCCACATCTACAGCAAGACGGGTGCGCTGGAGGCCTACGGCAAGCAGACCCAGACCGGCTTCATGATGGGCCTGGACTACGCCACCGGCGGCACGATGACGGTCAACGGCAAGAAGATCGTGGTCATCGAGAAGGACGACCAGGGCAAGCCCGACCTCGGCAAGTCGCTGCTGGCGGCTGCCTATTCCGACGACAAGGCCGCGCTGGCCGTGGGCCCGACCGCTTCGGGCGTGGCGCTGGCAATGCTGCCGGTGGCCGAGGAATACAAGAAGATCCTGCTGGTCGAGCCCGCCGTGGCCGACTCGATCACCGGCGACAAGTGGAACAAGTACATCTTCCGCACTGGCCGCAATTCGAGCCAGGACGCGATCTCCAACGCTGTGGCCGTCGACAAGGCCGGCGTTACCGTCGCCACGCTGGCACAGGACAACGCCTTCGGCCGCGACGGCGTGAAGGCCTTCGGCGCCGCGCTCAAGAAAGCCAAGCTGGTTCATGAAGAGTACCTGCCGCCCACCACGACCGACTTCACGGCCGGCGCGCAACGCCTGATCGACAAGCTGAAGGACCAGCCTGGCCGCAAGATCATCTGGATTGTGTGGGCCGGCGCGGGCAACCCGTTCAAGATTGTCGACCTCGACCTGAAGCGCTACGGCATTGAGATCGCCACCGGCGGCAACATCCTGCCGGCCATGGCGGCCTACAAGTCGCTGCCGGGCATGGAAGGCGCGGCTTACTACTACTTCGGCATTCCGAAGAACCCGGTGAACGAGGCCATGGTGTCGGCGCACTACAAGCAGTTCAAGACGCCGCCGGACTTCTTCACGGCTGGCGGCTTCTCGGCCGCGATGGCGGTGGTGACGGCGCTGAAGAAGACCAACGGCGACACCAACACCAACAAGCTCATCAGCACCATGGAAGGCATGAGCTTCGACACGCCCAAGGGCAAGATGACTTTCCGCAAGGAAGACCACCAGGCGATGCAGTCGATGTATCACTTCAAGATCAAGGTCGACCCGGCGTTCGCCTGGGGCGTGCCGGAGCTGGTGCACGAGATCAAGCCTGAGGAAATGGACATCCCGATCAAGAACAAGCGCTGAACACGACAGCGCCGATCACCCCCTGACCCGCGCGGCGCTCGAGAAAGCGCTGCACCCCTTTCGCCCCGGATGGCCGCCGGGCGAAGCGCCAGCCTGCGTCCGCGCAACCTGTCGCGACCCACGGCCGATTCGTCATTCTGCAAAGCAAGCGTTCGATACCCACAACACAAGGAGACAGCGATGCCAGCGATGAAATGGAACTGGAAGGGACTTGCCGCGGCCGCGGCAATGACGGTGGCGGCGCATGCCGCGACGGCGGCGGTGCCGCTGCCGTCGCTCGGCGCCAATCCGGCGGAGGTGAGCGTGTCGGGCCTCTCTGCGGGCGGCTTCATGGCAGTGCAATTGCACGTGGCGTACTCGGCCACATTCAAGCGCGGCGCCGGCGTGGTGGCGGGCGGGCCGTTCTATTGCGCCGAAGGCTCGGTGGTCAACGCCACCGGGCGCTGCATGACGCACAGCACCAGCATCCCGGTGTCGACGCTCGTGAGCACAACCAACAGCTGGGCGGCCAGCGGGGCGGTCGACCCGGTGTCGAACATGAGCGGCTCCAAGGTCTATCTGTTCTCGGGCACGTCCGACAACACCGTCAAGCAGGCGGTGATGGACGACCTGAAGACCTACTACCAGAGCTTCGTGCCCACGGCCAACACGGTCTACAAGAACAACATCGGAGCGGGCCACGCGATGGTCACCGACGACTACGGCAGCGCTTGCAGCACCACCGCGGCGCCGTACATCAACAACTGCGGCTTCGACCTGGCAGGCGAGATCCTCACGCAGCTCTACGGGCCGCTGAACGCGCGTAACAACGGCACGCTGGGCGGCACCTTCACCGAGTTCAACCAGTCGGAGTTCATCACCGGCCATGGCATGGCCGCTACCGGCTGGATCTACGTGCCGCAGGCCTGCACCGCCGCGTCATGCCGCGTGCACCTGGTGCTGCACGGCTGCAAGCAGAACTACACCGACGTGAGCGACCAGTACGTGCGCAAGACCGGCTACAACCGCTGGGCCGACACCAACAATATCGTGCTGATCTATCCGCAGACCAGCACGGCCGCCACCAACAGCTGCTGGGACTGGTGGGGCTACGACAGCGCCAACTACGCGAAGAAGTCGGGCCCGCAGATGGCGGCGATGAAGGCCATGATCGATCGCGTCACCGGCTCCTCGGGCGGAAGCGGCCTGCCTGCGCCTACCGGCGTGGGCACTTCGGGCGCGACCAGCAGCAGCATGGTGATCGGCTGGGCCGGCGTGACGGGCGCGAGCGGCTACAACGTGTACCGCGGCGGCAGCAAGGTCAACGCCGCGCCGGTTGCCGCCACCAGCTACACCGACACCGGCCTGGCCGCGTCCACCACCTACAGCTGGACTGTGGCCGCGCTGGACGCCAGCAACGTGGAAGGCGCGATGTCGACCGCAGCCACGGGCGCGACCACCGCAGGCTCTGGCGGCGGCGGAACGTGCTACACCGCGAGCAACTATTCGCACACCGTGGCCGGGCGCGCCTATGCGCTGTGGGGCCTCACCTATGCCTACGGCTCGGGACAGTCGATGGGGCTGTGGAACATCTACGTCACGACCACGCTGAAGCAGACGGGCCCCAACTACTACGTGATCGGCACCTGTTGAGGCCGGTCTTCATTTCTCCTTTCGATTCGCAATGACCAACAACGATGCTTGAGACCCGAGATCTGACCATCCGCTTCGGTGGGCACGTGGCCGTCAACAGTGTGAGCTGCGCTTTCGCGCCGGGCACGCTGACGGCCATCGTCGGCCCCAACGGGGCGGGCAAGACCACTTACTTCAACCTGATCTCGGGCCAGCTCAAGGCGAGCGCCGGCACGGTGTCGCTCGACGGGAAGCTGCTGTCGGGCCTGTCTCCATCCGCACGTACGCACGCGGGGCTGGGGCGGGCCTTTCAGCTGACCAACCTGTTCCCGAACCTCACGGTGCTGGAGAACGTGCGCCTCGCGGTGCAGGCCACGCGCGAGGGCGCGCATCGGCGCGGGCTCAACCTCTGGAGCATCTGGAGCGACCACAAGGCGCTGACGGAGCGCGCCGACCAGATCCTGGCCGACGTGGCGCTGAAGTCGCGCGAGCACGCGACAGTGGCGAGCCTGCCGCATGGCGACCAGCGCAAGCTCGAGGTGGCATTGCTGATGGCGCTGGAGCCCAAGGTCTTCATGTTCGATGAGCCCACGGCCGGCATGAACGCGGCCGAGGCGCCTGTCATCCTCGACCTGATCCGCAAGCTCAAGCAGGACAAGACCAAGACCATCCTGCTGGTCGAACACAAGATGGACGTGGTGCGCGAACTCGCCGACCGCATCATCGTGCTGCACAACGGCACGCTCGTGGCCGACGGCGAACCGGCGGAGGTGATCGCCTCGCCGGTGGTGCAAGAGGCCTACCTGGGCGTCGCGAAGGAGGCCGCATGAGCACTCCAAATCTTCTGACGCTCGAAGGCGTGCACACGCACATCGGGGCGTATCACATCCTCCATGGCGTGGACCTTGCCGTGCCCAAGGGCCAGCTCACGATGCTGCTGGGTCGCAACGGCGCGGGCAAGACGACCACGCTGCGAACCATCATGGGCCTGTGGCATGCATCGCAGGGCAGGGTGCGCTTCGGCCATGACAACAGGGTCGTGGAAATCACCGCGCAGCACACGCCGCAGATCGCCGGCCTGGGCATTGCCTACGTGCCCGAGAACATGGGCATCTTCTCCGACCTCACGGTGAAGGAGAACATGCTGCTCGCCGCGCGTGGCGCGAAGAATGCCGCACAGATCGACGACACGCGCCTGAAGTGGATCTTCAAGCTCTTCCCCGCGGTCGAGAAGTTCTGGAACCACCCGGCGGGCAAGCTTTCGGGCGGGCAGAAGCAGATGCTGGCCGTGTCGCGTGCCATCGTCGAGCCGCGCGAGCTGCTGCTGATCGACGAGCCCAGCAAGGGCCTTGCGCCCGTGATGATCAACAACATGATCGACGCCTTCGCCGAGCTCAAGCGCAGCGGCGTGACCATCCTGCTGGTGGAGCAGAACATCAACTTCGCCCAGCGACTGGGCGACACCGTCGCGGTAATGGACAACGGCCGCGTGGTGCACAGCGGTTCCATGGCGGCGTTCTCTGCGGACACGCAATTGCAGCAATCTTTATTGGGTCTCGCGCTATGACGTATTTGATGTCTTGTCCCCTCTCCCGCTTGCGGGAGAGGGCTAGGGTGAGGGCAGGCGGCCTGCGCAACGGCCGTGCCCTCGTATCGGCGCTGTCAGCCCTCACCCCAACCCTCTCCCGCAAGCGGGAGAGGGAGCAAGAGGAGGCGCAGCAATGAAGGCACTCGACTTCGACTGGAGGCCGCTGCTGCTGGCCCCGATCCTTGCGCTCGTCGCGCTGCCGCTCACCGGTTCGTTCTCGACCTGGCTCACGCTCACGGTCGCCGGGCTGGCGATGGGCATGATCATCTTCATCATCGCCTCGGGCCTCACGCTGGTGTTCGGGCTGATGGACGTGCTGAACTTCGGCCATGGCGTGTTCATCGCGCTCGGTGCCTTCGTGGCGAGCAGCGTGCTTGGCCTGATGGGCGACTGGACCGGCTCGGGCGAGCTGTGGCGCAACCTCGTGGCGGTGTTCCCGGCGATGCTGGTCGCGATGGCCGTGGCCGGTGCGGTGGGGCTCGCCTTCGAGCGCTTCATCGTGCGGCCCGTGTACGGCCAGCATCTGAAGCAGATCCTCATCACGATGGGCGGCATGATCATCGGCGAAGAGCTCATCAAGGTGATCTGGGGCCCGGCGCAGATTCCGCTGCCTTTGCCCGAGGCGCTGCGCGGCTCGCTGCTGATCGGCGACGCGGCCATCAGCAAGTACCGCCTGCTCGCAGTGGCTGTGGGCGTGGTAGTGTTCGGTGTGCTGGCATGGACGCTGGGCCGCACCAAGATCGGCCTGCTCATTCGCGCCGGCGTGCAAGACCGCGAGATGGTCGAGTCGCTGGGCTATCGCATCGGTCGGCTGTTCGTCGGCGTGTTCGTGGTGGGCAGCGCGCTGGCCGGCCTGGGCGGCGTGATGTGGGGCCTCTTCCAGCAGAACCTGGTGCCGCAGATGGGCGCGCAGGTCAACGTGCTGATCTTCATCGTGATCATCATCGGCGGGCTGGGCTCGACGGGCGGGGCGCTCATTGGCGCGCTGCTGGTGGGGCTGATGACCAACTACATCGGCTTCCTGCTGCCCGCGCTCACGCAGTTCGCAAGCATCTTCCTGATGGTGGCCGTGCTGCTGTGGCGTCCGCAGGGTGTGTACCCCGTGGCGAACCGTTGAGGAAGAAGACGCTATGTTCCTGAAACGACTTCTCTCCAACGACATGCCGAAGAGCCGCCTGCTGGCCGTGCTGCTGCTGGCGTTGTTCATCGCATTGGCGTTCGCGCCGTTCATCTTTCCGGGCGTGAAGGCGCTGAGCGTCGCGGCCAAGATCCTGGTGTTCGTGGTGCTGGTGGCCAGCTTCGACCTGCTGCTTGGCTACACCGGCATCGTGAGCTTTGCGCACACCATGTTCTTCGGCATCGGAGCCTACGGCATCGCGATTTCGGCGACGCGGCTCGGCCCCAGCTGGGGCGCGGTGCTGGTGGGGCTGGGCGCATCGCTGGCGATCTCGCTGGTGCTCTCGTTCGCCATCGGCTTGTTCTCGCTGCGGGTGCGCGCGATCTTCTTCGCGATGATCACGCTGGCCGTGGCCTCGGCCTTTCAGACGCTGGCCTCGCAGTTGTCGGACTTCACCGGCGGCGAAGACGGCCTGACCTTCAAGCTGCCCGAGCTGATCTCGCCGAGCTTCGAGTTTTCGGAAGAGCCGTTTCTCGGTGTTTCGCTCGACGGCAGGCTGCTGTGCTACTACCTGCTCTTCGTGGCTGCGGTGGTGCTGGTGCTGGCCTTGCTGCGCATCGTGAATTCGCCCTTCGGCCGCGTGCTGCAGGCCATTCGCGAGAACGAGTTCCGCGCAGAGGCCATCGGCTACCGCGTGGTGGTGTACCGCACCACGGCCGCTGTGCTGTCGGCGCTGTTCGCCACGCTGGCCGGCGCAATGCTCGCGATCTGGCTGCGCTACAACGGGCCCGACACCTCGCTGAGCTTCGAGATCATGATCGACGTGCTGCTGATCGTGGTGATCGGCGGCATGGGCACCATCTACGGCGCGGCCATCGGCGCGGTGCTGTTCGTGGTGGCGCAGAGCTATCTGCAAGACCTGTTGCGCTTGGGTAGCGAGGCCGCGAGCGGGCTGCCGTGGCTGGCGGCGCTGCTGTCGCCCGACCGCTGGTTGTTGTGGCTTGGCGTGCTGTTCGTGCTGTCGGTCTATTACTTTCCCACCGGCATCGTTGGCAAGCTGCGGGCGAGGGCGGCGCGATGAGCGACAACAACATTCCACTCTCCCGCTACGCGCAGCTCGCGGGCCGCGAGGTCCACTGGCTCGAATGGGGTGCGCCCGAGGCGCCGGTGGTCATTGCCTGGCACGGCCTGGCGCGTACCTGCCGCGACATGGACGAGCTGGCGCAGCACTTCGCGTCACGCGGGTTCCGCGTGATCTGCCCCGACACCATCGGCCGTGGCCTGAGTCAGTGGAGCCCGCTGCCCGACGAGGAATACAAGCTCTCGTTCTACGCGCGCATCGCCAATGCGCTGTGCGACGAGCTGCGGCTTGGGCGCGTGCACTGGGTCGGCACCTCGATGGGCGGCGCCATCGGCACGGTCTGTGCGTCGGGCCTGTTCGAGCCGCGCATGAAGGCGCGCATCGCGAGCCTGGTGCTGAACGACAACGCGCCCGAACTGGCCCAGCCCGCCATCGAGCGCATCCGCGCTTATGCGGGCCAGCCGCCCGCATTCGACACGGTGGCCGAGCTGGAGGCTTTCTTCCGCACCGTCTACAAGCCCTACGGCTGGCTCAGCGACGCGCAGTGGCGCCGCCTGACCGAGAGCTCCACGCGCCGCCTGCCCGACGGCCGCGTCACGCCGCACTACGACCCGGCGATGGTTCGCCAGTTCAGCGCGCACGACAACGACTACCTGATCTGGCCGCACTACGACGCCATCGAGGCGCCAGTGCTGTGCCTGCGCGGCGCCGAGTCCGACCTGGTGCTGCCCGGCGTGATCGAGGAGATGAAACGCCGTGGCCCTGGCGCGGCCGGCAGGCTGCAGGTGATCGAAGTGCCTGCCTGCGGTCACGCGCCCGCGCTCAACGTGCCCGAACAACTGGAGCCGATCGAAGGGTTTATTCGGGCGGCCGGTCGTTGAAGGAGCGGCGGCGTGACAATCGCCGCCCACCTCAATCACAAGGCCGATCAACGGGCCTCGAACACCATGGCGCTCTCGCTCTACGACATCTCCGTGCCCGTCTTCACCCGCGGACTCGGCCAACTCACCCATCTGCTCGACAAGAGCCTTGCGCATGCCAAGGCCAACGGCATCGACCCGGCCACGTTGGTCGAGGCCCGGCTTGCGCCCGACATGCTCACGCTCGTCGGCCAGATCCAGCGCGCGAGCGATGCCTCGAAGCTGGGCATTGCCCGCATTGCCGGTATCACCGCGCCAAGTTTTCCCGACGAGGAAAAGACCTGGGACGACCTGCTGGCGCGCATCGTGAAGACGCAGGACTTCCTCAAGAGCGTCGAGCGCACGCAGGTCGACGGCCAGGAAGAGCGCCCCGTGACCATCAAGGCGCGCGAAGGCGAAGCGCATTTCACCGCTCAGCGCTACCTGCTGCAGTTCGCGCTGCCCAACTTCTTCTTCCATGTGACCACCGCCTACGACGTGCTGCGCCACAAGGGCATGCCGGTGGGCAAGATGGACTACCTCGGCAAGTTCTGAGGTATTGAAGGCCGGCGGCCTTCACGCCGCCGGGACAAACTTCAAATTGCCGTGACACATGCGCACGCACGGCGTGCGCCGCAAACAATCGCGCCTGACCGCTGTCGGTCTGACATTAGAGCGAGGTTTGCGATCATGAACATGTTGTCCAGAAGGGCGTTCTCGGGGCTTGCCGTGGGAGCCTCCGCGCTCGTGGCGGCCGTGGGCGGCGGATGGCCGGCGAGCAATGCGCTGGCTGCGTCGCCGGGCCTGCGGGACTACGGCAAAGCCCCTGAGTTCGCGGGCATCGACAAGTGGCTCAACTCGCAGCCGCTCACGATGCAGGGGCTGGCGGGCAAGGTGGTGCTGGTCGATTTCTGGACCTACTCCTGCATCAATTGCATCCGCACGCTGCCGCACGTGGTGCGCTGGTACGAGAAGTACAGGGACCAGGGCTTCGTGGTGGTGGGCGTGCACTCGCCAGAGTTCGCCTACGAGAAGTCGACGCGCAATGTGCAGGACGCGATCGAGCGCTTCAACATCCGCTATCCGGTGGCGCAGGACAACAGCTTCACCACCTGGAAGGCCTACAACAACCAGTACTGGCCTGCGTTCTACCTGGCCGACAGCAAGGGGCAGGTGATGCGGCAGCATTTCGGCGAAGGGGAATACGCCGAGATGGAGGCTGCGATCGAGGCGTTGCTGGCGCGCAGGTCGGTCGGCTGAACGCCTGGGCAGCGTCCAGTTCTTTCTTCATGGACGCAGTGACGTTGTTGTCGGCCAGCCCGCCAGGTTGCGTTCGGCAATGTCCGCGAGTGCGGTGATCCATGCCGGGCTGTCGTTGAGGCAGGGGATGTAGCTGAAGGCCTTGCCGCCCGCGTGCATGAAGGCTTCGCGGCCCTCCATTGCGATTTCTTCCAGCGTTTCGAGGCAGTCGGCCGGAAAGCCCGGGCACACCACGTCGACGCGCTTCACGCCGGATGCGCCGAGCTCGCGCAGCGTCGGTTCGGTGTAGGGCTCCAGCCACTTGGCGCGGCCGAAGCGCGACTGGAAGGTCACGCGGTACTGGGCTGTGGAAAGGCCGAGCCGCGCCGCTAGCAGTCGCGCGGTTTCGAGGCACTGTGCCTGGTACGGATCGCCCAGCGCGATGTTGCGGGCGGGAATGCCGTGGAAGCTCATCAGCAGCACATCGCCGCGGCCTTCAGTTTTCCAATGCCGCTCGATGCCTTGTGCCAGTGCCTCGATGTAGGCGGGGTCGTCGTGGTAGTCGTTGACGAATCGGAATTCGGGCACGCGGCGTTGCCTGCGGCTCCAGTCGTTCACCGCGTCGATCACGCTGGCAGTGGTGGTGGCCGAGTATTGCGGGTAGGCCTGCAGCACCAGCACGCGCGTGGCGCCTTCGGCTTGCAATGCGCCGAGCCGGGAGGCGATGGACGGGCTGGCATAGCGCATCGCGTCGCGCACCGTCACGCGGTGGCCGCGCTCGCCGAGCCAGCCGGCCAGCAGCGTGGCCTGCTTTTGCGTCCACACCTTGAGCGGCGAGCCTTCAGGCATCCAGATGCTCGCGTACTTGGCTGCGGACTTGGCTGGCCGCGTGCGCAGGATGATGCCGTGCAGGATCAGCGCCCAGAGCACCTTCGGGATCTCGACCACGCGCGGGTCGCCCAGGAAGTCGGCGAGATAGGGGCGTACGGCGGCGGCGGTGGGGGCGTCGGGTGAGCCCAGGTTGCACCAGAGCACGGCGGTGCGGGGGGCGTGCGGGGTACTTGGAGAGGCGGTCTCATGGCTTGGAGGCATGCGATATTCTCGGGCATGACTTCCGCTCCCACGGCCTCCGCAAGCGCCACGCCTCTCGATCTCAAGCGCATCTCGGCGATCTCTCTCGACCTCGACGACACCCTGTGGCCGATCTGGCCGACCATCGAGCGCGCCGAAGCAGTGCTGCATGAATGGCTGTTGCGCGAAGCGCCGAAGACGGCCTCGCTGCTGATGACGCCGGGCATCCTGCGCGAACTGCGTGAAGCCACGGCCAAGGAGCGCTCAGACCTCGCGCACGACCTGAGCGCGCTGCGACGCGAGTCGATTCGCACCGCACTCACACGGGCGGGAGAAGACCCGGCGCTGGCCGAGCCGGCCTTCGATGCCTTCTTCGCCGAGCGCCAGCGCGTGACGCTGTACGACGACGCGCTGCCGGCGCTCAAGTGGCTCAGCGAGCGCTATCCGCTGGTTGCGATCTCGAATGGCAATGCCGATGTGCACAAGACCGGAGTCGGCCGCTGGTTTCGCACGGCTTTCAATGCACGCGCCTTCGGTAGCGGCAAGCCGCACGCGCCGATCTTTCGTGCCGCCGCGGCCTCGGTCGGCCTGCTGCCGAAAGACGTGCTGCACGTGGGCGACGACGCCGAGCTCGACGTGGTCGGTGCGCTCAGCGCCGGCATGCAGGCAGCCTGGCTGGTGCGCGACGAGCGGCCGTGGGTGCACGGTGCGCGGCCGCAGCTGATCGTGCCGAACCTGCACGCGCTGTGCATGGCGCTGGGCGCCTGAGGCGCTATTTGAAGACGGGGCGGAAGAAGCTGCGTTCGTAGCTGAGGATGCAGCGGGTTTCTTCTGCGTACTTGAATGCGGCCTGGCATTCGGCGTCTTGCATCGAATCGGCGCGGTACTTTTCGTAGGCCGCCAGGCTGGGAAACGTGAACATCGCCAGCGCAACGTTGTTGACTCCTTCCGACGGCAAAAAGTAGCCGTGATGCTGGCCGCCGAACTTCTCGACCAGCGGAATCCAGAGCTTGCCGTAGTGCTCGAATTCCTTGAGCTTGTAGGGATCGACGATGTAGCGCAGGTAGCAGGTGACCATGGGTGCTTGTTCCGTGAGGTGGGCTGATGAGGGGTATTGGCGCGGCGTCTGCAGCGATTCGCCGGGCTGACTATAGTTTCCCGTCTGTCTCAACGTCTTGCGGCCTCGCGCCGGGCAGGAACTCCAAAGTGCATTTCTCCAACTGGCTCATCTTCTGCGGCGTTACGCTGCTCGTCGCTTTCACACCTGGACCGGCAGTGCTGCTCGCGGTCTCGAATTCGATGAGCGTGGGCCCGCGACGCGCAATGATCAGTTCGCTCGGCAATGCGACGGGCCTGTTCATGGTGTCGGCCGCCGCGATGGCCGGGCTGGGTGTGGTGCTCTCGACCTCGGCCCACGCCTTCATGATGCTGAAGCTGGCCGGCGCGGCCTACCTGATCTACCTGGGCATCAAGCAATGGCGCAGCCAGGGCAGCGTGTTCGCCGACCTGCAGGGCTCGTCGGCCGCGGCCGCGCCGCGTTCGAGCTGGCGTTTGTTCGGGCATGGCCTGACGGTGGCGCTGACCAATCCCAAGGGCATTCTTTTCTTCTCGGCGCTGTTCCCGCAGTTCCTCACGCAGGACGCGCCGCTCGCCATGCAGTTCGCGGTGCTGACGACGACCTTTGCGGCTGCCTCGGTGCTGTCGCATGCGTTCTACGTGCTGCTGGCGCGTCTGCTGCGCAAGCAGCTGTCGGACCCGCGCCGCACGCGGCTGTTCAACAAGCTGTCGGGTGGGGCGTTCGTCTTGCTGGGGTTGAGCCTGCTGCGCTTGCCCAACAAGTCGGCCTGATTCTTTTCTTCTTCAGTCGAGAGCGAACTGTTCGCGCAGTGCCGCGCAGAAATCGGCTGTGCCGCTGATCGACAAGGTGACGGTGTCGAAGCGCGCATCGTCTTCCTGTGTTTGCTGCAGGTCGTAGTCCCACGTGGCACCTTCTTCGAGCGCGCCGCGCGCATCGGGGAAGGTGGCTTCGGCCCAGGCGAGCACCTGCGCGATCTCGGCCTGTACCTCGGGCGTCTTGTCGGGCGTGGTGGATGCCATCGCATCGAAGGTGCCGTGGCCTTCGGTGTCTTCGCTGTAGTCGAAATCGAGATAGCGCAGTTCGGTCGTCATGGGGCTGCCAATGCTTTTGCGGCCGCCAGTCCGCTGAGTACCGCGCCTTCGAGCGTGGCCGGGTAGGGGCCTTCGATGTAGTCGCCGCAGGCCTGCAGGCCGGGGGCGATGGCCGAAGCGGGTCTCGAAAGTGCGGGCGTGCAGGCGAAGGTGGCGCGCTTCTCGACCACGGTCTGCACGAGTTGCAGGTTCGTCTGGCCCAGCTGTGCAGCCGCCTGGGCGAGCACCTGTTCTTCCAGCACCTCGCGCGGTGTTTCATTGGCGCTCACGACCATCGCGAGCACGCCTTGCAGGCCGGTGAGCTGGCCACGGTCGAATGCGAACTGCGCCGGTGCCGTGGCCGGGTTGCTGCGCAGCGCGAGCATCGGTTCCGCAAGCGGCGACGCGCCGCGCACGTAGATGGTGGCGATGGCTTCGAAGCGCAGGGCCTCGGTGGTTTCGCACCAGGCATCCGCCTGCAGGCCGGACGCACGGACGAGCCGGGCCGCGTCCCACGGTGCGCAGGCCAGCACGACCTGGTCGAAGACTTCATCATCGACGAGCCATTGCCCGGCCTCAGGCGTGACGGCGCGCACGCGGGTGCCGATGCGTGTCACGGCACCATGCTGCGCCAGCCAACGGATCGCTGCATCGGGAAGCAGCGCGCCCAGGTCGGCACGCGGCAGCAGAAGGTCGGCGCCGCCGCTGCCGCTGAAGAGGGCGTCTTTGAGCACGCGCAGGAAAACTTCACCGCTCGACTGCGCAACGGGCGTGTTGAGGGCCGAGACGCACAGCGGCTCGATCAGCTCCTGCATCACGCGGGGCGTGAGGCCGGTGCACAGGTTTGCGACGGTGGTGCTGGCGGCGCAGCGAAAACCCGAGAGCCGCCAACCGATTGCCGTGCGCAGCAGCGAAGACTTGTCACGCCACGTCCAGCCGCGCGCTGTGAAGATTCCGGCCAGCAGGTCAAGCGGCGCGGGCAGCCGCGGCAGCTTGAGCCCGCCGCCATCGGCGAAGCGCAGGGAAAGCGGCATGCGCAACAGCGCGCTGTCGACATCGACGCCAACGTCGCGCATGAGCTTCAGCGTAGCGGTGTACGCGCCGATCAGGATGTGCTGCCCGTTGTCTAGCGCCAGCCCGTGCATGTTGTCGACCCGCCGCGCGCGGCCGCCCGGCATGTGCGCCGCTTCGAACAGCGTGACGGCGTGACCGAGACGTGTGGCCTCGACCGCGCAGGCGAGGCCGGCCCAGCCGGCGCCGATGACAGCCGTTTTCTTCAAGCTCAAATGCGCCCGAGCGCCTGAACCTTCCAGGCCAGCCAGAACTTGCGCACCGGCGTCAGGCTCACCCGCTGGTTCAGCACCTGGAAGTTGTCGCGCTCGATTTCGCGCAGCAGCGTGCGATAGATGCTGGCCATCATCAGGCCTGGCTTCTGCGTGCGGCGGTCGGCGAGCGGGAGCAGGGCGAGCGCTTCGTCATACGCCACGTGGGCACGCGCGGCCTGGAATTTCATCAGGGTGACGAAGCGGTCGGAGTGCACACGGTTCAGGATCTCGTGCGCCTTCACGTCGAACTTCTGCAGCTCGTTCACCGGCAGGTAGATGCGCCCGCGCAGGGCGTCTTCGCCCACGTCGCGCAGGATGTTGGTGAGCTGCAGCGCCAGGCCCAGCTTGTGGGCGTAGGCGGTGGTCTGCGGGTCGGTCTGGCCGAAGATGCGCGCCGCGACTTCACCGACCACGCCGGCCACCAGGTGGCAGTAGCGCGAGAGGCCGGGAAAGTCGAGGTAGCGGGTCTGGTCCAGGTCCATCTGGCAGCCGTCGATCACTTCGTTGAGCTGGCGCGCCTCGATGCCGTAGGCCGCGGTGTGCGGCATCAGCGCCTGCATGACCGGATGGCGCGGCGTGCCCGCGAAAGACTGGGCTACCTCGGTGCGCCACCAGGCGAGCTTGGTGGCGGCCACGCCGGGGTCGGTGACCTCGTCGACCACGTCGTCGACCTCGCGGCAGAAGGCATAGAAGGCCGTGATCGCGGCGCGGCGCGGCTTGGGAAGGAACAGGAAGGCGTAATAGAAACTGCTGCCCGAGGCGGCGGCCTTGTCTTGCACGTATTGCTCGGGATTCATCGGGGAGGCGCTGCTTTCATGGGGCGCCATTGTCTCCGCATCCGCATGGCCTTCCAGAGCAGCACGGGCGCGTCGGTCTTGCCGATGGTGGGGCGCTGCGAGAAGGTGTCGAAGCCCAGGTCTTCGATCTTGTCGAGGATGCGCAGGCCGCCCTGCACGACGAGGCGCAGCTCCCAGCCGGCGCGACCGGGCAGGCGGTGCACGAGAGGGGCGCCTTCGTGCATGAGCTCGCGGGCCCAGTGCGATACGACTGCTATCAGATTGATAGCTTCCTGCGGCGGCGGGGCGCTTGCGAGTGGCGCAAAGACCTTGAAGTTTTCGCGCGTCATCTTGCGGCGGGCACAGTCGGTCAGCGGAAAGTAGAAGCGGTCGCGCGGCAGGTCGACGCTCGGGTCCTGCCAGAAGTTGATGAGCTGCAGCGCGCTGCAGATGGCGTCGCTCTGCGCCAGCGCCTCGGAGTCGTGCACGCCGTAGAGATGCAGCAGCAGGCGGCCGACTGGGTTGGCGGAGCGGCGGCAGTAGTCGAGCAGCTCGGCGCGGTCGGCGTAGGTTCCGCGGTCGCGGGTTTTCTCGATGTCCTGCATGAAGGCGCTCAGCAGGTCGGCGAGCAGGTCTTCGGGCAGGCCGTGCTGGGCAATGCTGTGGGCCAGCGGGCCGAATACGTGCGGCCAGCGGGACGACGGGAGCACTTCGCCACGGGCGGCGGCGGCGAGTTCTTCGCGATAGGCGTGCAGTTCGGCCAGGCGCTCGCCGGGTGAGGCGGTGCCTTCGTCGGCAATGTCGTCGGCGGTGCGCGCGAAGTGGTAGATCGCGGCAATGGGCGCTCGCAGGTGCGGCGGGCACAGCCACGAGGCGACGGGGAAGTTTTCGTAGTGCGCCGGCGGCGCAGCGAGGTGGGGAGTGGCGGACACGCCACGATTGTCAGCGACGATGCAAAGCCCGGGCACTATGCTCGCAGCGTCGCCACTTTGAACTCCCCGCTTCATGAAAGCATCCGCTTCGGCTCCCGGGCCCCAGGTTTCAGCGTACGGCGAGGCGGCGCATCCGAAAGGGCCCACGCTCATGATCGCGGCGCTGGGCGTTGTGTTCGGCGACATCGGCACCTCGCCGCTCTATGCCTTCAAGGAAACGATGAACCCCGAGCACGGCGTGCCGTTCTCGCCCGATTCGGTGCTGGGCCTGCTCTCGCTGATCTTCTGGGGGCTGATGTTCGTGGTGACGCTGAAGTACGTGGTGTTCGTGCTGCGCGCCGACCACGACGGCGAGGGCGGCATCCTGGCGCTGCAGGCGCTGGCGCGCAGCGCAGTAGCCGGGCCAAAGACCAAGCCGTGGGTGTGGAACGTCATCGGCATGCTGGGCCTGGTGGGGGCGGCCATGTTCTACGGCGACAGCCTGATCACGCCGGCCATCTCGGTGCTGTCGGCGGTCGAGGGGCTGGAGGTGCAGGCGCCGGTGCTGCAGCGCGCGGTGATTCCGATCACGGTGGTGATCCTGGTTGCTCTCTTCATGGTGCAGAAGAAGGGCACGGGCGTGGTCGGCAAGATCTTCGGGCCGGTCATGCTGCTGTGGTTCGTCGTGTTGGCGGCAGCCGGGCTGTGGCAGGTGCTGCAGCAGCCGCAGGTGCTGGCGGCGCTGGACCCACGTCGCGCCGTGGGCTTTCTTGTCGAGCATCGGGCGCAGTCGCTGGCGGTGCTGGGTGCGGTGTTCCTGGCGTTCACGGGTGGCGAGGCGCTTTATGCCGACATGGGGCACTTCGGTGCCAAGCCGATCCGGCTGGCGTGGCTGTTCATCGCGCTGCCGGGACTGGTGCTGAACTACTTCGGACAGGGCGCGCTGGTGCTCGCGAACCCGGCTGCCATCGACAACCCGTTCTTCCGGCTCTTTCCCGCGTGGGGCGTGCTGCCGATGGTGGTGCTGGCCGCGATGGCGACGGTGATCGCCTCGCAGGCGGTGATCTCGGGCGCCTTCTCACTCACGGCACATGCGATGCGCATGGGCTACCTGCCGCGCATGCGGGTGATACAGACTTCGGGCACGGCCATCGGGCAGATCTACGTGCCCGCCGTCAACTGGCTGCTGATGGTGGGCGTGCTGCTGCTGGTGCTGGGCTTCCGCAGCTCGGGCGCGCTGTCGGCTGCGTACGGCATCGCGGTGTCGATCACGATGGTGACGACCACGCTGCTGGCCGGCATCGTGGCCTGGGGGCTGTGGCGCTGGAACAAGGTGGCGGTGGTGGTTGGCGTTGCGGCCTTCGTGGTGGTCGACCTGACCTTCGTGATCGCCAACAGCCTGAAGGTGGCCGAGGGCGGCTGGCTCACGCTGGCAGTGGCGGCCGTGGTGATGGTGGTCTTCACCACCTGGGCCAAGGGCCGCCGGCTGGGGCTGGAGGCCGCCGCGGCCGAGAGCCTGCCGCTGCGGCCGTTCGTCGAATCGCTGGCGCTGCACATGCCGCACCGGGTGAGCGGCACGGCGGTGTTTTTGAACCCCGACGCCACGGCGGTGCCGCATGCGCTGCTGCACAACCTCAAGCACAACCAGGTGCTGCATGAACAGGTGATCGTGCTGCGCGTGCTCCCCTGCGACACGCCGCGCGTCGATGCACGCATCCGCATCGAGGCCGAGCAGCTGATGGAAGGCATCTGGATGGTTACCGCGCGCCACGGCTTCATGGAGCGGCCCGACGTGCCCGAGTTCATCCGCATCCTGGCCTACCAGAAGACGTTGGCGATCGATTCGATGAAGACGTCCTACTTCGTCTCGCGCGCTTCGGTCGGCGAGGAAAACCTGCCGGGCCTGAACCCGGTCAGGCGGGTGCTGTTCGGCTGGCTGCAGCGCAATGCGGGGCGGGCTTCGGACTACTTCGAGCTGCCCGACAACCGGCTTGTGGAGATGGGCCAACGCACCTAGTGACCGGCGGGTCATTGACAGTAGTTCACGTTTACCCTAAATTACTAACCAGTGGGTCAGTAATGATCCGGTTCGTCCTTTTCAGGGTGTTTCATGACCGCCTCCGCCGTCCTCTCGTCACGTGTCCGCAGCGCCGCCTGGCTGCTGCTTCCCGCCATCTTTTTGGCCGGCTGTTCGCCGAAACCCGCGACCGAGGACCCCGTTCGCGCGGTCAAGTTCGTGACCGTCGGGGCGAGCGAATTCGATGCCCAGCCCGAGTTTTCCGCCGAGGTGCGAGCGCGTGTCGAGTCGCGCCTGGGCTTCCGCGTGGCGGGCAAGATCACCAAACGCCAGGCCGAACTCGGCCAGCACGTGCAGGCCGGCCAGGTGCTGGCCCAGCTCGATCCGCAGGACTACCGTCTCGCCGCTGAAGCCGCACGCGCCCAGCAGGCCGCCGCGTTGACCAATCGCGACCTGGCTGCCGCTGATCTCAAGCGCTACAGCGAACTGCGTGCGCAGAACTTCATCAGCGGTGCCGAGCTGGAGCGCCGCGAAACCACCTGGAAGGCCGCGCAGGCCCAGCTGGAACAGGCGCAGGCGCAGCTCGCCTCGCAAGGCAACCAGGCCAACTACACGACGCTGGTGGCCGACGTGGCCGGCATCATCACCGCCATCGAGGCCGAACCGGGCCAAGTGGTGCAAGCCGGCACGCCGGTCGTGCGCATTGCACAAGACGGCGCGCGCGACGTGGTGTTCGCGGTGCCCGAAGACCGCGCCACGCTGATCAAGGCCGGCTCGCCCGTCACGGTGCGCGGCTGGTCGGGCGGCAACGAATTGCAGGGCCAGGTGCGCGAAGTGGCGGCCAGTGCAGACGCGGTCACGCGCACGTACTCGGTCAAGGTCACCATCGACGCGGCCACCTCTCCTCCGCTCGGCGCCACGGTCTATGCGCGTCCGCAGGCGCTCGCGCACGGCACCACCACGGTGATGAAACTGCCGACCAGCGCGCTGCGCCAGGAAGGCAAGGGCTCGGCCGTATGGGTGCTCGACAAGTCGACCATGACGGTGCGTTCGCAGACCGTGCAGGTGGCCACGGCCGACGGCAATGAGGCCGTGATCGCCGGCGGTATTGCGCCCGGCATGATGGTCGTGGCCGCTGGCGTGCACGTGCTGTCGCCGGGGCAGAAGGTCACCATCTACCAGTCCAAGGAGGCGGCAGCGGCCGCCGCCAATGCCGGTGCGAAGGAATCGGCGCAGCCCGTCGCGGCTGTCGCTGCGACGAACAAGGAGATCGCAGCGGGTGCCGGCAAATGAGCGACGGCACAGCGACTCCCACTGAAAAGCCCGCCGGCTTCAACCTCTCCAAATGGGCGCTGGACCACGCGCCCCTCACGCGCTACCTGATGGTGGTGCTGATGGTGCTGGGCGCTTTCGCGTACTTCCAGCTCGGGCAGGACGAAGACCCGCCGTTCACCTTCCGTGCAATGGTGGTGCGCACCTACTGGCCCGGCGCCACCGCGCAGCAGGTGGCCGAGCAGGTCACCGACAAGCTCGAGCGCACGCTGCAGGAAGCACCGTACGCCGACAAGATCCGCAGCTACTCGAAGCCCGGCGAGTCGCAGATCATCTTCAACATCAAGGACTCGTCGAAGTCCACCGAAGTGGCCAACGTCTGGTACACGGTGCGCAAGAAGATCGGCGACATGCGCGCCACCTTGCCAGCCGGTGTGCAGGGGCCGTTCTTCAATGACGACTTCGGCGATGTCTACGGCGTGATCTACGCGCTGGAGAGCGACGGCTTCAGCTACGCCGAACTCAAGACGCTGGCCGACGACGTGCGCCAGCAACTGCTGCGCGTGAAGGATGTTGCCAAGGTCGACCAGTTCGGCGTGCAGGACGAGAAGGTCTACATCGAGATCTCGCAGAAGCGCCTGGCGCAGCTGGGGCTCGACTTCAACGCGGTGCTGGCGCAGCTCGGTTCGCAGAACGCGATCGAGAGCGCGGGCACGATCCAGTCGCCGCAGGACGTGGTGCAGGTGCGCGTCGCGGGCCAGTTCACCAGCGTCGACCAGCTGCGCGAGATGCCCATTCGCGGCAGCTCGGGCAACCAGATCAAGCTCGGCGACATTGCGGACATCCACCGCGGCTACATCGATCCGCCGTCGGTCAAGATGCACCACCAGGGCAAGGAAGTGATTGGCCTGGGCGTGTCGATGGCCAAGGGCGGCGACATCATCGCGCTGGGCAAGGCGCTGAAGGCCACCACCGCCACCATCGACCAGCGCCTGCCGGCCGGCGTGAAGCTGGCGCAGGTGCAAGACCAGCCGGTGTCGGTTGCGAGCTCGGTCAACGAATTCGTCGGCGTGCTGATCGAGGCCGTGGCCATCGTGCTGGCCGTCAGCATCATCTCGCTCGGACTGCACAAGGGCGGGCGCTTCGGCTGGTATATCGACATGCGCCCGGGGCTGGTGGTGGCAATCACCATTCCGCTGGTGCTGGCTGTGACCTTCCTGGCGATGAACTACTTCGGCATCGGGCTGCACAAGATATCGCTGGGGTCGCTCATCATCGCGCTTGGCCTGCTGGTGGACGACGCGATCATCGCGGTCGAGATGATGGTGCGGAAGATGGAAGAGGGCTACGACAAGGTCCGCGCCGCCACCTTCGCCTACGACGTGACAGCCAAGCCGATGCTCACCGGCACGCTCATCACCGCGGCGGGTTTCCTGCCGATCGGCATCGCCAAGTCGGTGACGGGCGAATACACCTTCGCGATCTTCGCGGTGACGGTGATCGCGCTGGTGCTGTCGTGGATCGTCTCGGTGTACTTCGTGCCGTACCTCGGCACGCTGCTGCTCAAGGTGAAACCGCACGACCCCGATGCGCCGCCGCACGAGCTGTTCGACACACCGTTCTACAACGTCTTCCGCCGCACGGTGAACTGGTGCGTGCAGCACCGCTGGATGACCATCGGCGCCACGATTCTGATCTTTGCGCTCGGCATCGTCGGCATGGGCAAGGTGCAGCAGCAGTTCTTCCCCGATTCGAGCCGGCCCGAGATCCTGGTCGACCTCTGGTTCCCTGAAGGCACCTCCTTCGCCGCCAACGAAGAAGTGGCCAAGCGCGTCGAGCAGCGCGTGATGCAGGAGGCCGGCGTGAAGACGGTCAGCACCTGGATCGGCTCCGGCGTGCCGCGCTTCTACCTGCCGCTGGACCAGGTGTTTCCGCAGACCAACGTGTCGCAGCTGATCGTGCTCGCCAAGGACCTGAAGGTGCGCGAGACGCTGCGCATCAAGCTGCCGCAGGTGCTGGCGCAGGAGTTTCCCGAGGTGCGTGGCCGCGTCAAGCTGCTGCCCAACGGGCCGCCGGTGCCGTACCCGGTGCAGTTCCGCGTGATCGGCACTGACCCGGCGCTGCTGCGCGGCCATGCCGACGAAGTGAAGGCCGTGCTGCGCGACAACGCCAACATGCGCGGCGTGAACGACAACTGGAACGAGTCGGTGAAGGTGATCCGCCTCGAGATCGACCAGGCCAAGGCGCGCGCGCTCGGCGTGACGAGCCAGGCCATCGCGCAAGCCTCGAAGACCATGTTCAGCGGCACCACCGTTGGCCAGTACCGCGAGAACGACCTGCTGATCGACATCGTGCTGCGCCAGGCGCCCGACGAACGCCAGGCCATCTCGGACATCGGCAACGCATACATCCCGACGACCTCGGGTCGTTCGATTCCGCTCACGCAGATCGCCAAGCCGGTGTTCACCTGGGAGCCGGGCGTGATGTGGCGCGAGAACCGCGACTACGCCATCACCGTGCAGGGCGACGTGATCGAGGGCCTGCAGGGCGCGACCGTGACGGCGCAACTGCTGCCGAAGCTGCGCGAGCTCGAAGCCGGCTGGGTGGCGGCCGGGCAGGGCGGCTACCGCATCGAGGTGGCGGGCGCGGTGGAGGAAAGCAGCAAAGGCTCGGCCTCGATCGTGGCCGGCGTGCCGATCATGCTGTTCCTGGTGTTCACGCTGCTGATGCTGCAGCTGCACAGCTTCAGCCGCTCGCTGCTGGTGTTCATCACCGGCCCGATGGGAATTGCCGGCGTTGCCGGTGCGCTGCTGGTGCTGAACCGACCCTTCGGCTTCGTCGCGCTGCTGGGCGTGATCGCGCTGATGGGCATGATCCAGCGCAATGCGGTGATCCTGATCGACCAGATCGAGCTCGACCGTGCGGCGGGCGTGCCGGCGTGGGACGCGATTGTCGAGTCGGCGGTGCGGCGGCTGCGGCCGATCGTGCTGACGGCCGCGGCTGCGGTGCTGGCGATGATCCCGCTGTCGCGCAGCGTGTTCTGGGGGCCGATGGCAGTGGCCATTATGGGCGGCCTGATCGTCGCGACGGTGCTGACGCTGCTGGCCTTGCCGGCAATGTATGCAGCAGCATTTCGTGTGAAGCGGGAGCCGAAAGAGGCGCCGATTAGCGTTTAAAATCGATAGTTGACCGATTTCAAGCGGATGGTCTTTGGCCCATGGGCTTCCATGGTGCAAAGGGGCCGTCCGCTTTTGCATTCACCTGAAAGATTGGCACTGCGCGGGTGGCGAAATTGGTAGACGCACCAGGTTTAGGTCCTGACGTTCGCAAGAACGTGCCGGTTCGAGTCCGGCCCCGCGCACCAGCCCTGCTATGTAGCCCGTCTATCGAGCAGTGAAGAAGCCCCGTTTCGCAAGGAACGGGGCTTTTTCTTTTCTACCTTCTACCAATCGCTGCTGCTACTGCTGTCACTGCTGCTGCTATCGGAGCTGCTACTGCTGCTCGAGTCGTCCCACGAGCTCGTGTCCTTGATGCCGAAATCGTTGTCCACGAAGCTGCGGTCGGGTTGCTGCTCCGGCTCCGGGTCGGACGAGGGCCAGAGGCTGCGTCCCATGCTGGCGTTGCCGTGGCTGTCGCGGTGGTTGTTGAAGATGTTGATCGTGCTGCCCCGGTTGTCGTCGGAGCGGTCGTTCAGCAGGTGGCGCAGCACTTCACCGGCAACTACCGCGCCGACGCCTGCCACGGCCCCGGCTGCCAGCGCACCGCCGATGCCCGGCCCCTGGCTGGCTGCTGCGGGAGCGGAGGCGGGGTACTCCCTGTCCTGGTCCGCGCTGCCATAGCCCATGGACGAGTCGCTGGTGGGCCTGGAGAACCGTGGCGCGCCAGCGGCGGCAGGCACATCGAACGTGGTGGCGCGCCTGCGCCGCTGGAAGACGAGGTAGGCGACGATGAACAGGGCCACGATGCCGATCGGAGTCCAGGGGATCGGGCCGGATGACGACGCGGTGTCCGCCTTCTCGGGGGAAAGGGCTGGCGCGGTGACCGGGCTGGGCACGGGCGGCGGTGGCTCGGCCTTGATCTCGGCTGGTTTCTCGAGCTTGCGTTCGAGCTTGGCGACCGAGTCGGCCTTCGCGAACTTGAGGCCCGGTGACAGCTCCTTGGCCTGCGACAGTTCGTCCCTGGCGTCGTCGAGCTTGCCGTTCATCGCGAGGAGTTCGGCGTGAACGTAGTGGGCCTTCGCGCTGTTGGGGTGGTTCTTCAGCACCTTCGCGATCATCGCGTCGGCTTCCGCCATCCTGCCGCCATTCGCCGCCTCGTAGATCTGCTGGATGGTCGGCTCTTTCGTCGCCGGCGCGCCCGCTGTCTTGGCCAGCGCGGGCGATGGCATGCCGAATACGAGGATCAGGGTGAAGGCGAGGGCGGCGAACAGTCGCTGTAGGAGCATGGGCATTCCTGTGGGCAATGGCGAATCGCAGCCACTGTAAAGGCGATGGAGGTGAAATCTCCGCGTGCAGACCTCCGGCCTGGCCAAAAGGGGTGTCTCCAGCCGATTAGAATCGCGGGTTGCCCAGTTTTGCGCGCGGCACGCGTGTGCCTCCGCTTAAATCCCGCTAGCGCGTGTAAGTCCTTGATCTGTATTGAGAAAAAGATGCAGGCCCCGCGCCCCAGCCCCCTCACAAGGAAGACATCATGACCGTGAACGTTGAAACTCTCGAGAAGCTCGAACGCAAGATCACGCTGACCCTGCCGGTCGGCACCATCCAGTCCGAAGTCGATTCGCGCCTCAAGAAGCTCGCGCGCACCGTCAAGATGGACGGCTTCCGTCCCGGCAAGGTGCCGATGAACGTCGTGGCCCAGCGCTATGGCTACTCGGTGCACTACGAAGTCATGAACGACAAGGTCGGCGAGGCCTTCTCGCAAGCCGCCAACGAAGCCAAGCTGCGCGTTGCCGGCCAGCCCCGCATCACCGAAAAAGAAGACGCACCCGAAGGCGAACTGGCCTTCGACGCGGTCTTCGAAGTGTTCCCCGAAGTCAAGATCAATGACCTGTCCGGCGCCGAAGTCGAGAAGCTCTCGGCCGAAGTGGGCGACGACGCCATCGACAAGACCCTCGACATCCTGCGCAAGCAGCGCCGTACCTTCGCCCAGCGCGCGCAAGACGCCGTGGCGCAAGACGACGATCGCGTGACCGTCGACTTCGAAGGCAAGATCGACGGCGAGCCCTTCCAGGGCGGCAAGGCCGAAGACTTCCAGTTCGTCGTCGGCGAAGGCCAGATGCTCAAGGAATTCGAAGACGCCGTGCGCGGCATGAAGTCCGGCGACAGCCGCACCTTCCCGCTGTCGTTCCCGGCCGACTACCACGGCAAGGACGTGGCCGGCAAGCAAGCCGACTTCATGGTCACCCTGAAGAAGATCGAAGCCTCGCACCTGCCCGAAGTCAACGAGCAGCTCGCCAAGTCGCTCGGCATCGCCGAAGCCACGGTCGAAGGCCTGCGCGCCGACATCAAGCGCAACCTCGAGCGCGAAGTGAAGTTCCGCCTGCTGGCCCGCAACAAGAACGCCGTGATGGACGCCCTGGTGGCCAATGCCGAGCTCGACCTGCCGAACGCCAGCGTGCAGTCTGAAGTCAACCGCATGGTCGAAGGCGCCCGCGCAGAACTGAAGCAGCGCGGCATCAAGGACGCCGACAAGGCCCCGATTCCCGACGAAGTGTTTCGCCCGCAAGCCGAGCGCCGCGTGCGCCTGGGCCTCGTGGTGGCTGAGCTGGTGCGTGCCAACAACCTGCAGGCCAAGCCCGAGCAGATCAAGGCCCACATCGACGAACTGGCCGCCAGCTACGAAAAGCCGGCCGACGTGGTGCGCTGGTACTTCAGCGACAACAACCGCCTGGCTGAAGTCGAAGCCGTGGTCATCGAGAACAACGTGACCGATTTCGTCTTGGGCAAGGCCAAGGTCAACGAAAAGTCGGTGTCGTTCGACGAACTGATGGCGCAACAGCAAGGCTGATTTCCACTGCCGCCCGCTACGCCAATGGGGCTTGTGCTTTGCGGCACGAGCCCCATTTCACTCTGGCGTACAGTGCAAACAGCAGTGAACGATCCCATCTTCCCGGAGAGCTAATTCATGATCGCAAACGAAATTCAAGGCCTCGGCATGGTCCCGATGGTCATCGAGCAGTCGGGCCGCGGCGAGCGGTCCTATGACATCTATTCGCGTCTCCTCAAGGAACGCATCATTTTCCTGGTAGGCGAGGTCAACGACCAGACGGCCAATCTCGTGGTGGCCCAGCTGCTGTTCCTCGAGAGCGAAAACCCGGACAAGGACATCTCGTTCTACATCAATTCCCCAGGTGGCAGCGTGAGCGCCGGCATGGCGATCTACGACACCATGCAGTTCATCAAGCCTGACGTGTCGACCATGTGCCTGGGCTTCGCGGCCAGCATGGGCGCCTTCCTGCTGGCGGCTGGCGAGAAGGGCAAGCGTTTCTCGCTGCCCAACTCGAAGATCATGATCCACCAGGTGCTGGGCGGCGCACGCGGCCAGGCGACCGACATCGAGATCCATGCGCGCGACATCCTGCGCACCAAAGACCAGATGAACCGCATCCTGGCCGAACGCACCGGCCAGCCGCTGGAAAAGGTCAAGGCCGACACCGAGCGCGACTATTTCCTCACGGCCGACGAGGCCAAGGAATACGGTCTGGTGGACCAGGTCGTCGCCAAGCGCGGTTAGAGCTGCGGGGCGCCGGTGGCGCCAAATGGCAAAAAACGGCGTTTTCCACACGGGAAACGCCGTTTTTGTTTAGTTATCATTGTGCATACCCTGTCACGAGGCAAAAGTCCATGGCCGATAAAAAAGGCTCTTCCAGCGAAAAAACGCTTTATTGCTCGTTCTGCGGCAAAAGCCAGCACGAGGTCAAGAAGCTGATCGCGGGCCCTTCGGTCTTCATCTGCGACGAGTGCATCGACCTTTGCAACGAGATCATCCGCGACGAGCTCCCCGCGGGCGAAGAAGCGCGTGAGGCACGCAGCGATCTGCCGACTCCGCTGGAGATCAAGACCAACCTCGACAACTACGTGATCGGCCAGGAGCCGGCCAAGCGCATGCTGTCGGTGGCGGTCTACAACCACTACAAGCGCCTGCGCCACAAGGAAAAGGCCAAGGGCGACGACGTCGAGCTCAGCAAGAGCAACATCCTGCTGATCGGCCCCACGGGCTCGGGCAAGACGCTGCTGGCGCAAACGCTCGCGCGCATGCTCGACGTGCCTTTCGTGATGGCCGACGCCACCACGCTGACCGAAGCCGGCTATGTGGGCGAAGACGTCGAGAACATCATCCAGAAGCTGCTGCAAAGCTGCAACTACGAGGTCGAACGCGCCCAGCGCGGCATCGTCTACATCGACGAAATCGACAAGATCTCGCGCAAATCCGACAACCCCTCGATCACGCGCGACGTGTCGGGCGAGGGCGTGCAGCAGGCCCTGCTGAAGCTCATCGAAGGCACGATGGCCAGCGTGCCGCCGCAAGGCGGGCGCAAGCACCCTAATCAAGACTTCCTGCAGATCGACACGACCAACATCCTGTTCATCTGCGGCGGCGCGTTCGCTGGCCTCGAGAAGGTCATCGAAAACCGCACCGAGGCCTCGGGCATTGGCTTCGGCGCCGCGGTCAAGAGCAAGGCCCAACGTAGCATCACCGAGGTGTTCCGCGAAGTCGAACCCGAAGACCTGATCAAGTTCGGCCTGATCCCCGAACTCGTGGGCCGTATGCCCGTGGTCGCATCGCTCGCGGAACTCAGCGAGGATGCGCTGGTCCAGATCCTGACTGAGCCCAAGAACGCGGTGGTCAAGCAGTTCACCAAGCTGCTGCAGATGGAAGGCGTGGACCTCGAGATTCGCCCTGCGGCGCTCAAGGCGATCGCACGCAAGGCCCTTGCCCGGAAGACCGGTGCACGCGGTTTGCGCTCGATCCTTGAACAGTCGCTGATCGACACCATGTTCGAATTGCCGAACGCGACCAATGTCGACAAGGTGGTGGTCGAGGAATCGACCATCGACGAAAACAAGCCCCCGCTGCTCGTGTACCGCGAAGCGGCGAAAAAGGCCTAAAGCCAAAGACGCGAAGGATCTGCATGTCTGGCCACACCCCTCTGCCTCCCGAAGCCCTCGACCTGCCGCTGCTGCCGCTGCGCGACGTCGTGGTGTTTCCCCACATGGTGATCCCGCTCTTCGTGGGTCGCCCCAAGAGCATCAAGGCGCTCGAGCTGGCCATGGAGGCGGAGCGCCGCATCATGCTGGTGGCCCAGAAGGCCGCCGCCAAGGACGAGCCCTCGGTCGAGGACATGTTCGAGGTCGGCTGCGTCTCGACCATCCTGCAGATGCTCAAGCTGCCCGACGGCACGGTGAAGGTGCTGGTCGAAGGCCAGCAGCGCGCACGCGTGAACCGCATCGATGACGGCGAGACGCACTTCTCGGCCAACGTGACGCCCGTCGAGGCGCCCGAAGGCGGCGAGAAGGGCACCGAAGTCGAGGCGCTGCGCCGCGCGGTGATGCAGCAGTTCGACCAGTACGTCAAGCTGAACAAGAAGATTCCGCCCGAGATCCTGACCTCGATCTCGAGCATCGACGATCCGGGCCGCCTCGCGGACACCATCGCCGCGCACCTGCCGCTCAAGCTCGACAACAAGCAGGCCGTGCTCGACCTCGACGACGTCAAGGCGCGCCTGGAGAACCTGTTCGGGCAGCTCGAGCGCGAAGTCGACATCCTCAACGTCGACAAGAAGATCCGTGGCCGCGTGAAGCGCCAGATGGAAAAGAACCAGCGCGACTTCTACCTCAACGAGCAGGTCAAGGCCATCCAGAAGGAGCTCGGGGAAGGCGAAGAGGGCGCGGACATCGAGGAGATCGAGAAGAAGATCAAGCTTGCCAAGATGTCCAAGGAAGGCCTGAAGAAGGCCGAGGGCGAGCTCAAGAAGCTCAAGCTGATGTCACCCATGTCGGCCGAAGCCACCGTGGTGCGCAACTACATCGACGTGCTGATCGGCCTGCCCTGGAGCAAGAAGACCAAGATCAAGCACGACCTGGCCAATGCCGAGGCTGTGCTCAATGCCGACCACTACGGCCTGGAGAAAGTCAAGGACCGCATCCTCGAATATCTCGCGGTGCAGCAACGTGTCGACAAGGTCAAGGCGCCGATCCTGTGCCTCGTGGGACCTCCGGGCGTGGGCAAGACCTCGCTGGGGCAGTCGATCGCCAAGGCGACCGGCCGCAAGTACACCCGCATGGCGTTGGGCGGCATGCGCGACGAAGCCGAAATTCGCGGCCATCGCCGCACCTACATCGGCGCGCTGCCGGGCAAGGTGCTGCAGGGCCTGAGCAAGATCGGCACGCGCAATCCGCTGTTCCTGCTCGACGAAATCGACAAGCTGGGCACGGACTTCCGCGGCGACCCGTCGAGCGCGCTGCTCGAAGTGCTCGACCCCGAGCAGAACCACACCTTTGGCGACCACTACGTGGAAGTCGACTTCGACCTGAGCGACGTGATGTTCGTCGCCACCTCGAATTCGATGAACATTCCGCCGGCGTTGCTGGACCGCATGGAAGTCATCCGCCTCTCGGGCTACACCGAGGACGAGAAGACGCACATCGCGATCAAGTACCTGCTGCCGAAGCAGTTGAAGAACAACGGCGTCAAGGAAGAAGAACTCCTTGTCACCGAAGAGGCTGTGCGCGACATCGTGCGCTACTACACGCGTGAAGCGGGTGTGCGTTCGCTCGAGCGCGAACTGTCCAAGATCTGCCGCAAGGTGGTGAAGGGCCTGCTGCTCAAGCAGTTCACGCCCAAGGTCACGGTCGACGGCACGAATCTCAACGAGTTCCTTGGCGTGCGCAAGTACAGCTTCGGCCTCGCCGAGAAGCAGAACCAGGTCGGCCAGGTGGTTGGCCTCGCATGGACCGAAGTTGGCGGCGATCTGCTGACGATCGAAGCCGTGACCATGCCCGGCAAGGGCGTGATCAGCCGCACCGGTTCGCTGGGCGATGTGATGAAGGAATCGGTCGAGGCTGCACGCACCGTGGTGCGCAGCCGCTCGCGCCGCCTTGGCATCAAGGACGAGGCGTTCGAGAAGCGCGATATCCACATCCACGTGCCCGATGGCGCCACGCCAAAGGACGGCCCGAGCGCGGGCGCGGCGATGACGACGGCCTTCGTGTCGGCGCTCACGGGCATCCCCGTGCGCAGCGACGTCGCGATGACCGGCGAAATCACCTTGCGCGGCGAGGTGACGGCCATCGGTGGTCTGAAGGAAAAGCTGCTGGCCGCACTGCGCGGCGGTATCAAGACCGTGCTGATTCCGGAAGAGAACGCCAAGGACCTGCAGGAGATTCCCGAGAACGTGAAGAACGGCCTCGAGATCGTGCCTGTGAAGTGGATCGACAAGGTGCTCGAGATCGCTCTCGAGAAAATGCCCGAGCCGCTGTCCGACGAAGAGGTGGCTGCATCCGCGGCTGCGGTGGCCGAACTGGCCAAGCAGCGCGCGGGAGCGCCAGCTTCGGAAGGCTCGGTCAAGCACTGACCGGTTGATCGCAAAACTTGTGGAGCCTCGAAAAACTGGTATATAATTCGAGGCTCGAAACGCGGGAATAGCTCAGTTGGTAGAGCGCAACCTTGCCAAGGTTGAGGTCGAGAGTTCGAGACTCTTTTCCCGCTCCAGTTTTGAAAAAGGGAAGCAACAGCTTCCCTTTTTTTCGCTAGTTCGATTTCGTATTTCTGCGTGGCGCGATAGCAAAGCGGTTATGCAACGGATTGCAAATCCGTCTAGCCCGGTTCGACTCCGGGTCGCGCCTCCACTCTCTCGGTTCAACCAGATTCGACTCCGACTACCAAGCCCCGCCAACCCACGTTGCCGGGGCTTGTTTTGTTTGGGTTATCGTCGATGTTCAACCTGACGCCCGGATGGTGAAATTGGTAGACACATCGGACTTAAAATCCGCCGCTTCCTTAATCGGGGCATACGGGTTCGACCCCCGTTCCGGGTACCAAACTTACAAGGGAGCATTCGATGCCTCGCTACAACGCTCCATTTGAGATCCATGTGCACGGCGACGTGCCGCTGCGTTCGGACGTGACCTTCGACCAGATCCAGGAAGCGCTCAAGCCGCTCTGGAAGTACGCCGGCGCCAAGTCGCTGGCCGACGGTGCGACCAGCACCTACGAAGAAGAGCCCGGCATCCGCTTCGAGCAGAAAGACCACACGTTGCAGATGTGCTGGACCGTGCCCGGCGACGAAGATTTCCGCCAGGCGCTCGACGAGATGTGCATGGGCCTGAACGAGCTCTCCGAACGCGGCGCGGCCATCGAGGTCACCTTCTACGACACCGACTTCGACGAGGAAGAGGGCGACCCCGAAGAAGAATCGCGTGACGACTTCCTGATGCTGTTCGTCGGCCCGAACCCGGCCGCGATCATGCAGGTGCAGCGTGACCTGCTGGTGGAAGACGTCGTCAACCTCATGGAGCGCCACTTCGACGGCGCCGAACTGGGTGGCGTGGTCTCCGAGATCGACCGCCTCTTCAGCGATCGTTTCGACGCACTCGTGAACTCGCTCGAAATCGGCAAGCGTCCGCGCGGCACCGGTGGCCCGGGCAGTGGCGGCAGCGGTGGTGGCCATGGCGGCGGTCGCCGTCCGCGTCACCTGCACTAAGCAACCCGACGCCCTGATCCAAGGCCGCATGGCCCTGTTTCCCGCCTCCGCGCTGCGTCCGGGCGTTCGCAAGCGCGAGGTCTTCGGCTGGGCGATGTACGACTTCGCCAACTCGGGCTACACCACGGTCGTCATCACGGCCGTGTTCGCCGCCTACTTCGTGGGTGGCATCGCCAAGGGCGCCCCGTGGGCCGCCTTCGCATGGACGGCGGCGCTCAGTACCTCCTACGCGATCGTGATGCTCACGATGCCAGCCATCGGCGCCTGGGCCGACTTGCGCGCGGCCAAGAAGCGGGTGCTCGTTTTCGCGACTGTCGGCTGCGTCTTCGCTACAGCGGCGCTTGCCATCACGCCGAGTTTTTCGGGCGCGTCCGGCGTCGCGCTGGCGATGGCGCTGGTGATCGTCTCCAATGCTTTCTATTCCTACGGCGAATCCCTCACGGGCGCCTTCCTGCCCGAGCTCGCCACGGCCGAGGGCATGGGCAAGGTCAGCGGATGGGGCTGGGCCTTCGGCTACGTCGGCGGCATGCTGGCGCTGGGTATCTGCCTGGCCTATGTGTTGTGGTCGCAATCGAAGGGCTTGCCGGCAGCGCATTTCGTGCCGGTGACGATGCTGATCACGGCAGTCATCTACGGTGGAGCCGCTTGCGTCACTTTCATGTTGCTGCCTGAGCGCGCAACGCCCCAGACGGCTCGCGCGGAGCAGGGCGGTGCATGGCAGCAGCTCCGCGCCACATACCGGCAGGCCCGGGCCTATCGCGACTTCATGTGGCTGCTGGCCTGCACGGTTTGCTACCAGGGCGGCGTGGCGGTTGCCATCACGCTCGCGGCAATCTACGCGGAACAGGTGATCGGCTTCGTTGCGAGCGAAACCATGGTGCTGATCTTCGTGCTCAATATCGCGGCGGCGCTTGGCGCCTTCAGCTTCGGCTACGTCCAAGACCGCGTCGGCCACAAGGTCTCGCTGGCCGGCACGCTGGTCGCCTGGATCGCGGTCTGCGTGATCGCCGCGCTGGTGACGACCAAGGGCGGCTTCTGGTGGGCGGCCGCCATCGCAGGGCTGGCCATGGGATCGAGTCAATCGGCCGGCCGCGCCATGACGGGCTATCTGGCGCCGCCGCAACAGCTCGCGGAGTTCTTCGGGCTCTGGACTTTCGCGACACGGCTGGCAAGCATCATCGGCCCGCTGAGCTTCGGCGCCATCACGTGGATGACCGGCGGCAACCAGCGCATCGCGATCCTGTCGACCGCGGTGCTGTTTGTGGCGGGGCTGTTGCTGCTGCTGCCGATCGATATGCAGCGCGGCCGCGAGGCCGCGCTACGCAGTTAAAACAGGCTGTTGTTCGTCAGAGGCCAGCCAGTGCCGCTCTGGGACTTCCAGTTGGCCGTGTTCTTCACGCTCGCGGCGAAGTTCGCGATGTCGGTCGACGTCGGCGATGCTGGCAGCATCGGGCCGTTGTAGAGCACATCGAACTTGTCCACGAAGCTGATCGCGGCGCCCGCGGCCGTCAAGCTGGTGGGAATGGCGTCCGAGTTGGGCACCGGCCCCAGTGTGATGCTGGCCAGGTAGGTTCCCACACCGCTGATCGTGCCGGCAGTGCCGGTGCCCAGGCCAGCGATGGTGCCGCCGACAAAGGCGTAGATCGTTTCGTAACTCGCGCTGATGCCGCCTCCCGCGCCCTGCACGGTGCCGATGTTGGCGATCGGATTCGTGTTCTTCACATCCGGCTGGATGGTCACGATGGTGCCCGCCGGCAGGCTGCGGTCGGCGGTCCAGACGAAGGCGCTCTCGTTGGTGATGCCGTTGAAGTCGGTGGCGGTGCGGTCGCGGTCGGTGAACACGATGTTCGTGCCCGTGTCCATCGGCTTGAGCAGCACGAAGGCGAACGCGTCGGTCTTGTCGGCGTTCGCGCCAACGAAGAGGATGTCGCCGGCGGCCAACGCGGGTGGCGCGCTGGTGGTGAAGCTCAGCGTGGTCGCGTCGGCGATGCCGGCGTAGGCATTGCCCTTGGCATCCGTGATTGCATTGGCATCCACGGTCACGTAGTAGCTGGTCGACGATGCCAGCGGTTGGCTTGGCGTCAGCGTGATCGTGTTGAACGCGCGCTGCACGCTCGCGGCTGGGCTGCTGGCCGAGAAGCTCTCGACCACCGTACCGTCGGTCTTGTGCAGCACGAGGTTGCCTGCGCCCAGGCGCACGCCTTCGTTGAAGCTCAGCGTGATTTTCGCGTTTGCGCCGACGCTGCCGTCCGAGGCCTTGGGCGAGGCGCTGCGCAGCACCGGGCCGGCGGTGTCGATCCAGGGCTGGCCCAGGCGCACGACGAAACCGTCGAACTTCTGGTCGGCTGGCGGCAGGTCCTTCGAGGCGTCTGTCTGGCCCGGCCAGACGGTGTCGCCGTTGTCCAGCAGCAGTTGCACCTCGGTGCCTGCCGTTACCGGGCCGGGCACTTCGACGGTCGATTCGAAGCTGCCGCCCGTGTTCTTGCGCAGCTTGTCGAGGTCGTTCGACAGCTCGACCGGTGCGCTGTCCGGGTTGCCGTTCCATGCGAAGAGTGCGAAGTTGCGGTCGACGTCCGCGCTGGCGGCGCCCGCAGGGCCAGCGACGATCAGGTAGTTGCCATCGGTGCCCTTGTCGATCGAACGGATGCCGCGACCCCCGAGCTCCAGTTCGATGGGGGCACCGAATGTGGCCTGCGTGGCCGTGCCCGCGACCAACGCGGCGTAGTTCTGCACCGGCACGATGAGCGCCTTCGCGCGCGTGGAAGTGCCGGTCTGCGGTGCGCGGAAGCCGAGCCACAGGGCGCTGTCGCCCGGCGCGCTGGTCATGCCCTCGATTGAGAAGCCGTCGACCCGTTCGGGCACGATGCCGGCCCCGGCCGATAGGGCGAAGCCGAGATAGTTGGCGCCCAGGCCGTGGCCGTTGGCGACGTCCCAGGCCACGAGTTGAGCTTCAAGCGCCGAAAATTGGCCGACATAGGTGAAGGCGGTGGTGGCCCCCGTGCCCGTGACTTTCACGGCGAACAGGTGCGAACGGTCGGGCGCGTCGCTGCCGTCTTTCTTGTTGCTGTTGGAGCCGGTGAGGTATAGCGTGTCGCCGATGCGCGTGCCGGCTTCGAGGTCGAGTTCCTTGCCGAGCTTCGGCCCTTCGAGTTCGTAGCTCCATTCCTTTACCGCGGCCCCGCCAGCGCGCGGATAGACGCGCAGCACGTTGGCCTCGTCGTCGGCCACGAGCATGAAGCCGTCGGGCAGGGCGAAGGCGGTTGATGCATCCGACGAGCCCTCCGTCGTGTTGGCATTGGGCGTGAACTCGGCTTTGGAAAGGAGCTGGTCCGGCTCCGGAGCCGGCGGCTGCGTCACTGGCGGAGCGACCGCCGCGGGTGGCGTGGTCGGAAAGAAGCTGCCACCTCCGTCGCTACCGCCGCCGCACGCAGCCAGCAACGCGGACAGGACACTGGCGAGCAGCATGGGTTTGAAGGGAATGCGGGAGGTGGCGAGAGGGTTCATGGTGCGCGGTTGTTGTTCTGGACAAACCGCGCATGCTGGTACTTTCGCGTGACGGTACCGTGAAAAACTGCACTAATTCAGCTGCCCGTCAGGGCGTCTGTTGCTGTAGCGATTTCGGCACCTTGAACCGCTCCCCGTCATAGCGCAGCGTGACGGTGTCGAACTTCGCGGGCAGCGCCTTCTCCACGCAGCCCTGGTCTTCCTGCTCCTGCGCACGGCTCTGCAGCAGCGTGCGCGACAGCTGCAGATCGGCAAAGCCGTTGCTGCTGCCCTTGCCAATCGACAACATGGTGCGCAGCTTCTCGAAGTGGCCGGTGCAGGTCGAGTCCCACCCGCCGTGGTCGTGGTCGAGTTCGATCTCCTGCAGCACCTGGCGCAACTGTTTGCCGTGGTGCACGTAGAGCCGCACGGTTTCGCTGGCCAGCGGGCTGCCAGGTGCGTTGGTGCCCCGGTAGCGCACGCGCAGGCCGAAGGCGCGGGCCTCGGGCGACAGCACGTAGCGCGAGGTGTCGATGCGGATGTCCTGGATCGACGTGGTGGCGTCTTCGTCGAGCGCCTCGGGCTGCACGAGCCGGCCGATGACGGTGTCGCGATCGGTATTGCCGTTGTCGGGGCGCTGGATCAGCAGGATTTCCAGGTCGAAGACCTTGGCGCCCCGGTCGGTGGTTTCGCGTGGCATCGGCAGCACGACGATGCTGCGTCCCGGAAAAGCCGGCCATACCTTGCAGGCGGCAAGCCGCTCGTCGAGCGGGCGATTGGGATGCAGCTTGGCGTGCATGCGCTCGGCCAGTCCGCTCTCGCAGGCCGCGTGGCTCAGGCCGGCGGCCGAGAGGCACAGGAGGAGGGCGGCGTGGCGCAGGAGACGCATGACTCGGACCAGGTCAGGTCGTGGCCGCAGCAGAGGGGAGCCCGAGCCATCGCGCGGCCGCGGCTTCGAGCACGGCGACGTCGCCGCTGCTCTGCAGCAGCAGGCCACCGCCGCCGCTGTCCGCAAGCTGGCCCGCCGCGGTCAACAGGCGCCGCGTCTGCTGCGCGACCGGCACGCCTGTGTCGATGAAGCGCAGCGTGGCCGGCGCATGCCGGCGCAGCTCGTCTTTCACGAGTGGGTAGTGGGTGCATCCGAGCACCACTGTGTCGACTTCTCCGGGCGCATCGCCGAAGGGGCCGGCCTCGGCCATGTAGCGCTCGCACAGTGCCGCGATGCCTGCCGAGTCGAAGCCTTCGATGGCCTTCACGAGCCCGTCGCAGGGCACGGGACGGACATCGGCCGACCCGGCGAACGAGGCGCGCAGCGTGGCGTACTTGGCGCTGGCCAGCGTGCCGCGCGTGGCCATCACAGAGATGCGTCCCGTGCGGCTCGCAGCCACCGCGGGCTTTAGGCCAGGTTCCAGCCCGACGATCGGCAGGTCGGGATTCTCGGCGCGCATCAGATGGATGGCGGCTGTGGTGGCCGTGTTGCAGGCCACCACGAGCGCCTTGATGCCGTGCTCGCGCCGCAGGTGTTCGACCACCGCGCGCGAGCGCTCGATCACATAGGCGTCTCCGCGTTCGCCGTACGGCGCATAGGCCGTGTCGGCGAAGTACACGAAGCGTTCGTGCGGCAGCTCGGCCCGCAGCGCGGCCAGCACGCTGAGCCCGCCCACTCCGCTGTCGAAGACGCCTACAGCGCTCAAGCTTCTTCCATCATGATGGTCTTGAACTCGCCGCTGGCGATGCGCTTCTGCCACTCGGCCGGGCCGGTGATGTGCGCGCTGGTGCCGCCGGCGTCGACCGCCACCGTCACGGGCATGTCGACCACGTCGAATTCATAGATGGCTTCCATGCCCAGGTCCTGGAAGCCCACCACCTTGGCGGTCTTGATGGCCTTGCTCACGAGGTAGGCAGCGCCGCCCACGGCCATGAGGTAGGCGCTCTTGTGCTTCTTGATGGCCTCGATGGCGACTGGGCCGCGCTCGGCCTTGCCGATCATCGCGATCAGGCCGGTTTGTGCCAGCATCATCTCGGTGAAGCCGTCCATGCGCGTGGCGGTGGTCGGGCCGGCGGGGCCCACGGCTTCGTCGCCCACCGGGTCGACCGGGCCGACGTAGTAGATGACGCGATTGGTGAAGTCCACCGGCAGCTTCTCGCCCTTGGCCAGCATGTCCTGGATGCGCTTGTGCGCGGCATCGCGGCCGGTGAGCATCTTGCCGTTGAGCAGCAGCGTGTCGCCCGGCTTCCAGCTCGCCACTTCGGCGGGCGTGAGCTTGTCGAGGTCGACGCGCTTGCTCTTCTTTTCGTCAGGCGCCCAGTTCACGTCGGGCCACAGGTCGAGCGACGGCGGGTCGAGGTAGACCGGGCCGCTGCCGTCCATCGTGAAGTGCGCGTGGCGGGTGGCCGCGCAGTTGGGGATCATCGCAACGGGCTTGCTCGCCGCGTGCGTCGGGTACATCTGGATCTTGACGTCGAGCACGGTGGCCAGGCCACCCAGGCCCTGTGCGCCGATGCCCAGCGCGTTGACCTTCTCGTACAGCTCGATGCGCAGCGCCTCGACCTTGCTCAGCTCGGCGCCCGACTTCTTCTTGGCCTGCAGCTCGTGCATGTCGAGGTCGTCCATCAGGCTTTCCTTGGCCATCAGCGCGGCCTTCTCGGCCGTGCCGCCGATGCCGATGCCCAGCATGCCCGGCGGGCACCAGCCGGCGCCCATGGTCGGCACCGTCTTGAGCACCCAGTCGACCACGCTGTCGCTGGGGTTCAGCATGACCAGCTTGCTCTTGTTCTCGCTGCCGCCGCCCTTGGCCGCGACCGTCACTTCGACGGTGTTGCCCGGCACGATCTCGGTGAAGATCACCGCGGGCGTGTTGTCCTTGGTGTTCTTGCGGTCGAACTGCGGATCGGCCACGACCGAGGCGCGCAGCGTGTTGTCGGGGTGGTTGTAGCCGCGGCGCACGCCTTCGTTGATGGCGTCGTCGAGGCTGCCGGTGAAGCCGCCCCAGCGCACGTCCATGCCCACCTTGAGGAACACGTTGACGATGCCGGTGTCCTGGCAGATCGGGCGCTGGCCCGTGGCGCTCATCTTGCTGTTGGTCAGGATCTGCGCGATGGCGTCCTTGGCCGCGAGGCTCTGCTCGCGCTCGTAGGCGCGGGCCAGGTGGGCGATGTAGTCGGCGGGGTGGTAGTAGCTGATGTACTGCAGCGCGGCGCTGATCGATTCGATCAGGTCGGCCTGCTGGATCGTGGTCGTCATGGTGGGGGGAGTTTTCTTGGAGTGTGAAACGCCCCCCGATTATCTCAGCCGACGCGCCTACCGCGCTGCGGCTCGGGCTTGCTCTATCCAGCCGTCGAACAGCGGGCGGTGCACCCGGATCCACCCGTCGGTGTGGCGTTCCACGTCCTGCTGCGTGTTGGCGCCCTGGCTCATGCGCAGGTTCTGGGCATTGATGTCGCCGATCGGCAGCTTCATCACCTCGAAGAGCTTGGCCGCGGCCGGGTTCTTCTCGGCGAAGGCCCGGTTGGCGACGATCTGCTCCTGGTTGGCCTGGAAGCCGTAGTTCTTGCCGTTGGGCAGCTGCGTATCGACGTTGCCGCCCTGCGAGGAACCTTGCGAGGACGAGAAGGGCACCTGCAGCCACACAACGTCCGTACCCGGACGCAGCACGGCGCTCACCCAGTACGGCGTCCACGTGTAGTACAGCACCGGCTTGTCTTGCTTGAAGCGGGCGATGGTGTCGGCCATCAGCGCGGCGTAGCTGCCCTGCTTGTGCGTGACAGTGTCGCGCAGCTGGTAGGCCGTCAGGTGGTTCTCGATGGCCAGCTCGCAGCCCCAGCCCGGGTTGCAGCCCGTGAGGTCGGCCTTGCCGTCGCCGTCTGCGTCGAACAGCTTCGCAATCGCCGGGTCCTTCAGCTGAGCGATGTTCGTGATGCCGTACTGCTCGGCCGTCTTGCGGTCGATCAGGTAGCCCTGCACGGCGCCGTCGGAGTACACGCCCTTGCGCCACAGTTTGGCGTCGCCGCCGCTGTTCTTGTAGAAGTCGGCGTGCAGCAGGCTCCAGTGGTTGGCCATGAAAGTGGCGTCGCCGTTGGCAATGGCCAGGTGCTCGGTGGCGGGCTCCAGGTCTTTCATGGGCTCGACGGTGTAGCCGAGCTTTTCGAGCGCGCGCATCACCAGCAGCGTCTGGAAGGCTTCTTCCGCGAGCGAGCTTTTCAGCGGCTGCACGGTGATGCCCTTGCCGGGCAGGTCGTTGGCAGCATGGGCGGCCATGCCCGAGGCCACGAAGGCGAGGGCCAGCAGGCCACGTGCGATGAAACTGGTTTTCTTCATGCGTTGTGTTCCTCCGTGTGGTTTATTGCGCTTGCGTGGACAAGGCGGGAACCGGCTGGTTGCCCGGTTGCGAAGGCGAACCCACGAGGCGCTGCAGCACTCGCAGCGCGAAGCCCACCGGCCCGGTGTGCCACCAGCGGCGGCCAGCGCTGCGGCGCGACTTGCCCATGGCCTGCGTCAGCCGGTCCAGCGAGATCGCCAGCAGCACGATGCCCAGCCCGCCCACGGTCGCCAGGCCCATGTCGAGCCGGCCGATGCCGCGCAGCACCATCTGGCCCAGGCCGCCCACGGCGATCATCGATGCGATGACGACCATCGACAGCGACAGCATCAGCGCCTGGTTGATGCCCGCCATGATCGACGGCATGGCCAGCGGCAATTGCACCTTCACCAACATCTGCCAGGGCGAGGCGCCGTAGGCGCGCGCGGCCTCGATGAGGTCGGGGCGCACCTGGCGCAGGCCGAGGTTGGTCAGGCGCACCAGCGGCGCCAGCGCGAAGATGATCGTCACGATCACGCCCGGCACGTTGCCGATGCCGAACAGCATCACCACCGGCACGAGGTAGACGAACGCTGGCGTGGTCTGCATCGCGTCGAGCACCGGCCGCATGATTCGCTGAGCCCGGTCGCTGCTGGCCAGCAGCACACCCAGCGGCAGGCCGATGACCATGCAGAACACCAGCGAGGTCAGCACCAGCGACAGCGTCACCATCGCCTCGGGCCAGATGCCGAGCATGGCCACGAGCAGCAGCGCCACCGTGGTGCCGATGGCCAGCGCGCGGCCGGCAAACTGCCAGGCGAAGAGGCCGATGAGGGCGATCATCGCCAGCGTGGGCAGGCCGGTGAGCAGGCCCTGCACCCAGTTCAGCGTGCTATCGATGGGCAGGCGCACGGTCTGGAAGAAGGGACGGAAGTGCTCGACCACCCAGCCGAGGCCCTGGTTGATCCACGATTCGACGGGGAGCGAGCCGTCCCACAGGCGGTGCAGCTGGAAGCCGCTGGTGGCGGCTTCGGCTTGTCCCGCAAGTTGGTGGGCGGCGTTCACCGGCGCGTCGAGCCAGGCGCTGGTGGCCGAGGTGTCGGGCGCGGCCGAGAGCGCTTCCCACGGATCAACGAAGGCGGGGGCTGCAGGCGTGTTCAGGTCGGAAGGAAGTGTGTTGTCGTTCATCGTTCAGGTCCTTCGTGAATTCAGTGCGGCTCGGCGGCGAGAGCGGGGGCGGCGTTGGGCAAGACGGGTTCGATCGGCGGCGTGTCGCGGTCGAGAAACTTGAGCAGAGTCGTCTTGCTGATCGCGCCGCAGAAGCGGCCGTCGCTCGCCACCACCGGCAGCGCGCACGGCGCCTGCGCGAGCTGGCCGATCAGGCCTGCCACCGGGGCTTCGGCGTCGATGCGTGGCAGCTCGTTGAGGAACGCGTGCTGCAGCCCCAGCGGGCCCGAATGCCCATCGAGCGCGCCGCGCAGCGTGTCCGCCGACACCACGCCGAGGAAGCGCTTGTTGGGGCTCGTCACGTAGGCGAAGTCGCGGTCCTGGTCTTCCAGCAGCTTGAGCGCCGCGCGCGCACCGCGCTCGGGGTGCTCGCACACCACGGTGAGCGACTTGCGCGCGATGTCCGCCGCCTTGAACACGGCCGCCGCGTCCACGCCGCGCACGAAGCTGCGCACGTAGTCGTTGGCGGGGCTGCGCAAAATCTCGTCGGGCGTGCCGACCTGGATCACCTGGCCGTCCTTCATGATCGCAATGCGGTCGCCGATGCGCATGGCTTCGTCGAGGTCGTGCGAAATGAAGACGATGGTGCGGCGTTGCTCCTGCTGCAGCCGCAGCAGCTCCGACTGCATCTCGGTGCGGATGATCGGGTCGAGGGCCGAGAAGGCTTCGTCCATCAGCAGGATCGACGGGTCCGAGGCCAGCGCCCGCGCCAGGCCCACGCGCTGCTGCATGCCGCCCGAGAGTTCGTCGGGGTAGCTGTCGCCCCAGCCCGCCAGGCCCACTTGCGCGAGCGCCTTGTCAGCCTGCGCCAGGCGGTCTTTCTTGTTCGTGCCCGAGAGTTCGAGGCCGAAGGCGGTGTTCTCGCGCACCGTCATGTGCGGCATCAGCGCGAACGACTGGAACACCATGCTGATGTCCTTGCGGCGCAGCGCGCGCAGCTTGTTGTCGGAGTGCTCGTTGATGTCCGCGCCGTCGATCACGATGCGGCCCGCGGTCGGCTCGATCAGCCGGTTGAGCAGGCGCACCAGCGTCGACTTGCCCGAACCCGAGAGACCCATGATGACGAAGATTTCTCCGGCCTGGATTTCGAAGGTGGCGTCGAACACGCCGATCGACTGGCCGGTGCGCGCCAGGATTTCCTTCTTGGAAAAACCTTGCCGGACCAGCTCCAGGGCTTGTTCGGGCTCGTCGCCGAACACCTTGAAGACATGGTCGATGAGAATTCCTTTGGCCATACGTCGGGGCTCCTTTGGTGAGGGGTTGACAGATCGCCACCCCCGCAAGGGCGACGCGACCACGCCCCCAGCCCATTGGATGGGCTGCCGACAGGCACTGAAGACGACATGGCGACGAAGCCAGTGCCCGCCGGACGCTTCATTCGCTGGGCAACGGGCCTGGTCGAGGGGCGCCGCCTGGATGAGCGTGACGTGGCAATGGGGACGGAAAAGATCCGGCCGGTTTGCCGGGCTGGGCCCGGCGGGAGAACCTTGCACCGCGACGGGATTCGGAGATCCGCGAGTAGTGAAGGGGGACCTGCAAGTTCAAGAGAGCGGAGAACCCGAACTCATCATGACTTGTTGGTCGTCAGAAGCCTTCGATCATAACTTTTTGACATGATGCGGTCAAGGCGGGAGGCGTATCGTGATGTCAGCGGCCAGCCAATGGCCCCGTCAGATGCGAGCTATTCCTATTGGCCGATACTCGGGCTCGCGCCCGCCGAGCGGCGCGACCTTTCATGATCCTGCGGAGCTTTTTCTCATGACGACTTCCCCCAAGACCCGTGCCGAGCGCGATACCTTCGGACCGATCGACGTGCCGGCCGACAAGCTGTGGGGCGCGCAAACGCAGCGCTCGCTGCAGAACTTCGACATCTCCGGCGAGCAGCAGCCGCGCGAGATCATCAAGGCGCTGGCCCAGGTCAAGCGCGCCTCCGCCGTGGTCAACCACGCGCTGGGCCTGCAGGACGAGAAGAAGACCAACGCCATCGTGGCGGCCGCAGACGAAGTCATCGCCGGCAAGCACCCGGGCGAGTTCCCTCTGGTGGTCTGGCAGACCGGCTCGGGCACGCAGACCAACATGAACGTCAACGAGGTGCTGGCCAACCGTGCCAGCGAAATCCTCGGCGGCGAGCGCGGCGAAGGCCGCCTCGTGCACCCGAACGACGATGTGAACCGCAGCCAGTCGAGCAACGACGTGTTCCCGACTGCCATGCATGTGGCCGCCGTGGAGGCCATCACGCACAAGCTGCTGCCGGCCATTGCCAAGCTGCGCGGCACGCTGGAGCAGAAGTCGAAGGACTTCGCCGACATCGTGAAGATCGGCCGCACTCACCTGCAGGACGCCACGCCCCTCACGCTGGGCCAGGAGTTCTCGGGCTACGTGGCGCAACTGGCGCACGGAGAGGCGCATGTGCGCGCCGCGCTGCCGCATCTGAGCGAACTGGCGCTGGGCGGCACGGCCGTCGGCACCGGGCTCAACGCGCCCAAGGGCTACGCAGAGCAAGTCGCGGCCGAACTGGCAAAGCTCACGGGCCTGCCATTCGTGACCGCGCCGAACAAGTTCGAAGCCATGGCCAGCGTCGACGCGCTGGTGCACGCCCACGGCGCGCTGAAGACGCTCGCCGCCAGCATGAACAAGATCGCCAACGACGTGCGCTGGCTCGCGAGCGGCCCGCGCAGCGGCATCGGCGAACTGAGCATTCCCGAGAACGAACCGGGCTCGTCGATCATGCCGGGCAAGGTCAACCCGACCCAGAGCGAGGCCGTCACGATGCTGGCCGCGCAGGTGTTCGGCAACGACGTGGCCATCAACATCGGCGGCGCCTCAGGCAACTTCGAGCTGAACGTGTTCCGCCCGATGGTGGCGCACAACTTCCTGCAGAGCGTGCGCCTGCTGGCCGACGGCATGGTGAGCTTCAACGACCACTGCGCAGTGGGCATTGAGCCGAACCGCGAACGCATCACCGAGCTGGTGCAGCGTTCGCTGATGCTGGTGACGGCACTGAACACGCACATCGGCTACGACAAGTCGGCCTACATTGCGAAGAAGGCACACAAGGAAGGCACGAGCCTGCGCGAAGCGGCGATTGCCTCGGGGCACCTCACGGCCGAACAGTTCGACCAGTGGGTGGTGCCGGAGAACATGACTGGCCGTTGATTCGGTCAGCCTATTAAAAAAGGACCCTCGTCGGGTCCTTTTTTGTTTCAGTAGCCGATCGTGTATCGCTGACGGGAGTGCGCCGGCTTTTCAAGCTCGTCGATGAACGCGATTGCGTAGTCCTCGAAGGTGATCCAGCTGCGGCCTTCGGCGCTCACCAGCAGGTCGTCCTTGCCCAGGCGGAACTTGCCTGTGCGCTCGCCTTCGACGAACTCGGCTGAGGGCGACAGGAAGGTCCAGTCCAGTTCTTTCTCGCTACGCAGCGTGTCGAGGAACACGCCGCCGGCCGAGGCTTCGGCACGATAGGCATCAGGGAAGTTCGGCGTGTCGATCACTTTCAGGCCGGGCGCCGCGAACAGGCTGCCGGCGCCGCCGACCACCAGCAGGCGCTTCACGCCCGCGCGCTTGACCGGCTCGATGATGGCCGCGGGCGGCACGGTGGAGAAGTGCGCGGCGCTGAACACGGCGTCATGGCCGGCCAGCGCTTTTTCGAGCGCTGTGCCATCGAGCACGTCGAGATCAATGGCCTTCACGTTGGCGCGGCCTGCCAGCTTGTCGCTGGCCTTGCGGGCGATGGCCGTGACGGTGTGGCCGCGACGCAGGGCTTCTTCCAGAAGGCGGCCGCCGGCGCGTCCGGTGGCGCCGATGATGGCGATGTGGCTCATGAGTGACTCCTGTAAAAGATCGAAAGATCGGATGGGATGAACCGCATCTTAGGTTTCTGGTTTCGAAAGAAATACCTCGATTTGCGCGCTTGTTTATTCCTAAAATCGTTCGAATGGACCGATTGAATGCAATGCGCGTGTTCGTGAACGTGGTCGATTCGGGCAGCCTTTCGGCCGCCGCCGACAAGCTCGACATGTCCCGCCCGGTGGTCACGCGCTACGTGGCCGAACTGGAACAATGGACCGGCGCGCGCCTGCTGCACCGCACGACGCGCCGCCTCAGCCTCACCGCCGCAGGCGAAGAACTGCTGCCGCGTTGCCGCCAGGTGCTGGAACTCACGGGCGACATGCAGGCCGCGGTGCGGCATCCGGCCGAGGCGCCGCGGGGGCAATTGCGCATCACCACCGGAACCTCGTTTGCGCAGGCACAACTGGCCGACGCGATTGCCGACTATGTGCGGCTCTATCCGGCCGTGATGGTCGACCTGGTGCTGCTGGACCGAACCGTCAACCTCGTGGACGAGCGCATCGACCTCGCGATTCGTACGGCGGCGGAGATCGACCCCAATCTGATTGCGCGCCGGCTCACCACGTGCCGATCGGTGGTTTGCGCCTCACCGGCCTATCTGAAGGAGCACGGAAAACCCCTGCGCGTGGAAGAGCTTGCCCAGCGCAACTGCCTCACGCATTCCTACTTTGGACGCAGCCTGTGGAACTTCACGCGCAAGGACAACGGGGAGCCGGTGTCCGTGGCCGTGGATGGCAATGTCTCCGCCAACGACGCGGCGAGCCTGATGTACCTGGCAAGGGCAGGGGCCGGCATCGCGATGCTGCCGACCTATCTCACGTCGGAGCTGCTGCAGAAGGGCGAACTGGTGCGCCTCTTCGGCGATTTCGAGCCGCAGGTGGTGGGCATGTATGCCGTGTACGCCTCTCGCAAGCACATGCCGGCCACCTTGCGCACGATGCTCGACTTCCTGGCCGAGCGATTCACCGAAGTGCCTGCGTGGGACGCGCCGCACGCAGGCTAGGAGGCAAGGCTCAGTGGCCGTCGCCGGCGTGAGGCGCCGGGGCCATCAGCCGGTCGGTGTAGGCAATGGCCATTGCCGAGAACAGGAAGGCGATGTGGATCACGGTCTGCGCGATCAGCACGCGGTCGGTGTAGTTGTCCGCGTTGATGAAAGTCTTCAGCAGGTGAATGGAGCTGATGCCGATGATGGCGGTGGCCAGCTTCACCTTGAGCACCGAGGCGTTCACGTGGCTCAGCCATTCGGGCTGGTCGCGATGGCCTTCGAGATCCATGCGGCTCACGAAGGTCTCGTAGCCGCCCACGATCACCATGATGAGCAGATTCGAGATCATCACCACGTCGATCAGCGCCAGCACCACCAGCATGATCACCGTCTCGTTCAGTGTGCCGACCGGCGCGGTGGTCTTGTAGCCGATGCTGGTGATGAGCGCCTGCAGCGCTTCCTTGCTGCCGAACGCGGCCTCGACCAGATGCAGCAGCTCGACCAGGAAGTGCACGACGTACACGGCCTGCGCCACGATCAGCCCCAGGTACAGCGGCAGCTGCAGCCAGCGGCTCGCAAAGATCAGCTTGGGCAGGGGGCGCAGCGGTGAAGCGCGGGCTGGTACGGGCGGGTTCCGGGTGTCGAAAGGTTCGGGAGCGGACATCGGCAAGGCGGTGGTTGGGGACCGGGGATTCTAGAGGTGCCCCCGTGACGCACTCGTGATAACCCCGAGAACTAACATCTGACCTTCGCAAGCCCGTCAGTGACCCGTAAGTGGACCCGTCGACATTACGGCCGCACCCATCCAGGAGACATAGAGCATGAGCAGCGCATCGAAGAACATTGAATCCGTCCTGGTCGAGAACCGCGTGTTCCCGCCCGACGCCCGCGCCACGCAGGGCGCCCGCATTTCCGGCATGGCCGCCTACGAGGCCCTGTGCAAGGAGGCCGAGCAGGATTTCGAAGGGTTCTGGACCCGCCTGGCCAAGGACAACCTGGACTGGACCAAGCCCTTCACGAAGACACTCGACGAGTCGAAGGCACCGTTCTACGAGTGGTTCGGCGACGGCGAGCTCAACGCCAGCGCCAACTGCCTCGACAGGCATATCGGCACCCCGGTCGAGAACAAGACGGCCATCGTCTTCGAAGCCGACGACGGCACCGTCACCAACGTCACCTACAAGGAACTACTCGCCCGCGTGAGCCAGTTCGCCAACGCGCTGAAGGCGCAGGGCATCCAGAAGGGCGACCGCGTCGTCATCTACATGCCGATGACGGTCGAGGGCGTGATCGCCATGCAGGCCTGCGCGCGCATCGGCGCCACCCACAGCGTGGTGTTCGGCGGCTTCTCGGCCAAGGCGCTGCAGGAGCGCATCATCGACGCGGGCGCGGTGGCGGTCATCACTGCCAATTACCAGCTGCGCGGCGGCAAGGAACTGCCGCTCAAGGCCATCGTGGACGACGGCATCGCGCTCGGCGGCTGCGAATCGATCAAGACTGTGTTCGTGTACGAGCGCACGCCCACCGCGTGGGCACGCGTCGAAGGCCGAGACAAGACATTCGCCGAAGCGCTGAAAGGCCAGAGCACCGATTGCTCGCCCGTGCCGGTCAACGCCGAGCACCCGCTCTTCATCCTCTACACCTCTGGTTCCACCGGCAAGCCCAAGGGCGTGCAGCACGCCACCGGCGGCTACCTGCTGTGGGCCAGGCTCACGATGGACTGGACCTTCGACATCCGCCCCGAAGACGTGTTCTGGTGCACGGCCGACATCGGCTGGATCACCGGCCACACCTACGTTGCCTACGGTCCGCTCGCGGCCGGCGCCACGCAGGTGGTGTTCGAAGGCATTCCGACCTTCCCGCACGCGGGCCGCTTCTGGCAGATGATCGAGAAGCACAAGGTCAGCGTGTTCTACACCGCGCCCACCGCGATCCGCTCGCTCATCAAGGCGGCCGAGGGCGACGAAAAGGTGCACCCGAAGAACTGGGACCTCACGAGCCTGCGCATCCTCGGTTCGGTCGGCGAACCGATCAATCCCGAAGCGTGGATGTGGTACCACCGCAATATCGGCGGCGAGCGTTGCCCCATCGTCGATACCTTCTGGCAGACCGAGACCGGCGGCCACGTGATCACGCCGCTGCCGGGCGCCACGCCGCTGGTGCCGGGTTCTTGCACGCTGCCGCTGCCGGGCATCATGGCCGCCATCGTCGACGAGACCGGCAAGGACTTGCCCAATGGCGCGGGCGGCATGCTGGTCATCAAGCGGCCGTGGCCCTCGATGATCCGCACGATCTGGAACGACCCCGAGCGTTTCAAGAAGAGCTACTTCCCCGAGGAGATGGGCGGCACGATCTACCTTGCTGGCGACGGTGCGGTGCGCAGCGCGGACCGAGGCTACTTCCGCATCACCGGTCGCATCGACGACGTGCTGAACGTGTCGGGCCACCGCCTGGGCACGATGGAAATCGAATCGGCGCTGGTGTCGAAGACCGACCTCGTGGCCGAAGCCGCCGTCGTAGGTCGACCCGACGACGTGACGGGCGAGGCGGTGTGCGCCTTCGTCGTGCTCAAGCGCGCACGCCCGACTGGTGAAGAGGCCAAGCAGATCGCCAACGAGCTGCGCGCCTGGGTCGCAAAGGAAATCGGCCCCATCGCCAAGCCCAAGGACATCCGCTTCGGCGACAACCTGCCCAAGACGCGCAGCGGCAAGATCATGCGGCGCCTGCTGCGCAGCATCGCCAAGGGCGAGGCGATCACGCAGGACACATCGACGCTCGAAAATCCCGCGATCCTCGAACAGTTGTCACAGACCAACTGACCGGTGCTGTAGGACATGGCCGTCTATGCGGCCATCTGCGCCGAACGGAGCTCTTCGCTGAGGTAAAACCGTCGCAACCACCGTGTGCCTCGACGCGCACGGGTTTTCGACGTGTTCGATCTTTCCGAAGGAGGCCCCCATGGGCGTGAGATCTGCTTTTCTTTTTGTCATCGTCCTGCTCATCGCGGCGCTCGCCGCGCTGAACTGGGGCACGCTGTCTGCATCCACCGACGTGTGGCTGGGCTTCATGACCGTCTCGGCGCCGCTGGGCCTGATCATGCTGGGCCTGACGGTGGTGCTGGCCGCTTTCTTCCTCGTGTACGTGCTGTACCTGCACAGCTCGGTGCTGATCGACACCAAGCGCCACACCAAGGAAATGCAGGTCCAGCGCGACCTGGCGGACAAGGCCGAAGCCTCGCGCTTCACCGAGCTGCGCAATTTCCTGGAGGCGCAGGAGAACAAGCACATGGCGCAGAACGCTGACCGTCAGGCGGCGATGCTGGCTCGTCTGGAGCAGCTCGAAACCGCGATCCGCCTGCGCTCGGATCAGACCGACAACACCGTGGCCGCCCATATCGGCCAGCTCGAAGACCGCATCGAACGCCGGCCGGTGCCGGCGGACATCAACCCGCAGGCGTGATGCCTCTTCGGGTGCTGCCTACTTCGTCGACAGCACCCAGGCCGCGAGCTTCTTCGCGTCGGCTTCGCTGACCTGGTTGTTCGCCGGCATCGGCACCGGTCCCCACACGCCGGAGCCGCCCTTCATGATCTTGCTGGCAAGGGTGTCGGCGGCGCCCTTGTCGTCCTTGTACTTGGCGGCCACGTCCTTGAACGACGGGCCGAGCACCTTGCGCTCGACCGCGTGGCAGCTCATGCAGTTCTTCGAAGTCGCCAGGGCCAGGTCTGCGAAGGCGGGCGCGGCGAGTGCTACGAGGCCGAGGCCCAGAGCAGCCGACAACAAGACTCTTTTCATGGGGGATCTATTTGGTAAGGGCTGAGTTACATTCGACTCAACGCGATTGTAGGTAGCACCGTGCACGGCGTACGGATGCGTTGCCAGTACGACCCGGAGGGATTCGCAATGTGGTTTCTGGCATTGGGCCTGCTTGGACTGGCCCTCAAGTATTTCGAAGTGGGCATGGTTGCTGGCTGGAGCTGGTGGATCGTGCTGTCTCCGTTTGCAATGGCTGTCGCGTGGTGGGCCTGGGCCGATTCGTCGGGCTATACCAAGCGCAAGGTCATCGAGCGGGAAGAACGGCGCAAGCAGGACCGCATCGACCGCCAGAAGACCAACATGGGCATGAAGACCAGCAACGGGCAGCGCCCGCGCCGGTGAGTCAGCTCCATCGGTTGAAGTCCCGGCACCGCATGCATCAAGCAGAAGTGTCATGGACGAAGAAGCCACCACCCACGCGCTGATCGTCTTCGGACTATCCCTGCTGGTCGGTCCGGCCCTCGGCGGGCTTGTGGGGTGGCTCAAGAGCTTTTTCTGGGGCGTGGGTGTCGGGGCGCTGGTGATCGGCTTGGCCGGCCTCTACGGTGCGGCCACCATCGGCTGGCACCGCTATCAGTCGATTGCCGGAACCACCAGCGTGCAGGGCAGCCTGGTCGAGTTCGTCGACGAACAAAGCAAGGACAGCAACGGCCGCACGACGGTATCGCGCGCGCCCATCGTCGAATACACCGCATCCGACGGGGAGAAGCGCCGCGTCAAGGGGCTGGGCGGCGGCCTGTCGGGCAAGGAGTGGGGCGACGCGGTGGAGGTGCGCTACAGCGTGGCCGATCCCTCGAAGGCGCTGGTGGCCGATTTCCAGAACATGTGGGGCGGGGTCTGGGGGCTCGGCATCTTTGGTGCGTTTCCGAGCATGTTCGGCCTGTTCTTCATCGGCATGGCGCTGAAGGAGGGGCGCAGCAGGTACGGCTACGGCAGCAGGCCACCGCCGGTGCGCGAGCCCACGCCTGGGCAGAAGCGCTGGCGTACGCGCGGCACCGTGCTCGCCAACATCGTCTTCCTGGCCGGCTTTGCGCTGGTGTTTCTCTATCCCGACCCGGAACCGATGAAACAGTTCGGCGCGGGCTTCATGACCATCGGTGCCGGCGCCATGCTGCACTTTCTCGTGCAAAGCCTGCCGCCGGCACTGGAGTTCCAGGCTCGCAGCATCCTCGCGATCGTAGGCCTCGGGTTTCTGGCCTTCGGCTACGGCGCGTGGATGATGGCCTGACTGGCGGATTTCAGAACTTGTCGAGCACCGCGCCCGAACTCGCGCTCGAGGCGTTGAACGCGAATTTCGCCTGCACGCCGCGCGTGTAGCGCGGAGCCGGTGCCTTCCAGCCTTCGCGGCGCTTGGCGATCTCGGCCTCTGGCACGTTCAGTTCGAGCTTGAGTTCGTGCGCGTCGATGGTGATCGAGTCGCCCTCGTTCACGAAAGCGATGGTGCCGCCGGCCGCAGCCTCGGGCGCCACGTGGCCCACCACCATGCCCCAGGTGCCGCCCGAGAAGCGGCCGTCGGTGATCAGGCCCACGCTTTCGCCGAGGCCCGCGCCGATCAACGCGCCGGTCGGCGCCAGCATCTCGGGCATGCCCGGTCCGCCCTTGGGGCCGAGGTAGCGCAGCACCATCACGTCGCCGGCCTTGATCTTGCCGTCGAGAATCGCCTTGAGCGCCGATTGCTCGTCGTCGAACACGCGCGCCGGGCCGGTGATGACCGGGTTCTTCAGGCCGGTGATCTTGGCGACCGCACCTTCGGGCGACAGGTTGCCCTTCAGGATGGCGAGGTGGCCTTCGGCGTACATGGGCTTGTCGATGGGGCGGATCACGTCCTGGTCGGCGCGCGGCACGTCGGGCACGTCCTTCAGCACTTCGGCGATGGTCTGGCCGCTGATGGTGATGCAGTCGCCGTGCAGCAGGCCGGCTTTCAGCAGCACCTTCATCACTTGCGGAATGCCGCCGGCCTGGTGCAGGTCGACCGCGAGGTATTTGCCCGAGGGCTTCAGGTCGCAGATCACCGGCACCTTCTTGCGCATGCGCTCGAAGTCGTCGATGGTCCACTCGACCTCGGCCGCGTGCGCGATGGCCAGGAAGTGCAGCACCGCGTTGGTCGAGCCGCCCGTGGCCATGATGACCGCCACCGCGTTCTCGATGGCCTTCTTGGTCACGATGTCGCGCGGCTTCAGGTCTTTCTTGATCGCCTCGATCAGCACCTTGGCCGATTCCTTGGCCGAGTTGGCCTTTTCGTCGTGCGGGTTGGCCATCGTCGACGAGTAGGGCAGCGAGATGCCCAGCGCCTCGAATGCGCTGGACATGGTGTTAGCCGTGTACATGCCGCCGCACGAGCCGGTGCCGGGAATGGCGCGCTTCTCGATCTCGTGCAGGTCTTCGTCGCTCATGTTGCCGGCGGCGTTCTGGCCCACGGCCTCGAACACGCTCACGATGTTCAGGTCTTGCCCCTTGTAGCGGCCCGGCAGGATGGTGCCGCCGTACACGTAGATGGCCGGCACGTTGGCGCGCAGCATGCCCATGAGGCCGCCGGGCATGTTCTTGTCGCAGCCGCCGACCACCAGCACGCCGTCCATCCACTGGCCGCCCACGCAGGTTTCGATGCAGTCGGAGATGACTTCGCGGCTGACCAGCGAGTACTTCATGCCCTCGGTGCCCATGGCCATGCCGTCGGAGATGGTGGGGGTGCCGAACACCTGCGCGTTGCCGCCGGCTTCCTCGATGCCCGCGATGGCCGCGTCGGCCAGCTTCTGCAGGCCCGAGTTGCAGGGCGTGATGGTGCTGTGGCCGTTGGCGACGCCGACCATCGGCTTCTTGAAGTCGCCTTCTTCGTAGCCCATGGCGTAGAACATCGAGCGGTTGGGCGCGCGGCTCTTGCCTTCGACGATGTTGGCGCTGCGGCGGTTGATCTGGATTGGCTTGGTGTCCATGGTGTCTCTTCTATCGTGGGGAGATCGGGGGGAGCCCAAGTATCGGACTTCTGATTGATTGCTTCCAATCCATTTTCAAGAACAGATTGATATGCTTGGCATATGAATGAAGCCCTGATCGACCTGCGGGCCTGGCGCCAGTTCGTCGCCGTGGCCGAAGAGCTGCACTTCGGCCGCGCCGCGCTGCGGCTGCACATGACGCAGCCACCGGTCACGCAAGCCATTGCCCAGCTCGAGAAGACGCTGGGCGTGGTGCTGTTCGACCGTACCCGGCGGCGCGTGGCGCTCACGCCGGCCGGCGAGGCCCTGCTGCCAGATGTGCGCGAGCTGCTGGCCCGTGCGCAGGCGCTGCCGGCAAGGGCACGGGCAGCAGCGGCGGGGCAGGTGGGGCGCGTGCGCATCGCCTTCGTCTCGACCGTCGGCTTCGAGCAGTTGCCGGCCTGGGTGCGCGAGTTCCGCGTGCTGTGCCCTGAGGTGGCGCTCGAACTGGTCGAAGCCACCGGCGATGTGCAGCTCGAAGCCTTCGCACGTGGCGAGATCGACGCGGGGCTGATGCTGCATTCGCCCGGTGCGGCGCCGCCCGGGCTGGCCCGGTTGCCGGTGGAGGAAGAGGCGCTGGTGCTGGCCCTGCCGGCGCAGCACCGGCTCGCTCGCGCGCGGCCCGTGCCGCTGGCGGAGGTGCTGGCCGAGCCATTGGTGATCTTTCCGCGCCGCATCGTGCCCTCGCTGCACGACGCGGTCTTCGACCTCTATCACGCGGCCGGCCGCGTGCCGCAGGTGGCGCAGGAGGCAATCCAGATGCAGACCATCGTCAATCTGGTGTCGGGCGGCATTGGCGTTGCCTGGGTGCCGCACAGCGTGATGCAGTTCCGGCGCGCGGGCGTTGTCTACCGGCAGGTCGACGAGTTCAAGGGTGTGGGGCGGCGTCGTGTGGTGTTGCCGGCCTGCGAAACAAGCCTTGTGTGGCCCGCACAGGCCGCGCATCCGGCGCTGGCGCGCTTCGTGGCATTCGTGCGCGAGCGCACGGCGCAGACCCAGGCGAAATAGCGGGCAGGGCGCCTGCCTTTGCCTCTATCTGCGCGATGCCCGCGCGCCACCCGTCTTCGACGTAGCTCGCGGGTCGAGCGAATCGGAGAGCAGGGTTTCGAGCCAACCCGCGAAGGCCTGCACACGCCGCGACAGGTTGCGCCGGTGCGGGTACACCAGTTGCACGGGCAGCGGCTCGGCGCGTGCGTCGGGCAGTACCTCGACCAGCTCGCCGGCCGCGAGGTGCTCGCGCACGTCGTATGCCGGAATCTGGATCAGGCCCAGGCCGGCCAGTGCGCAGGCGATGTAGGTCTCGGCATTGTTCGCCGCCACCTGGCTGCGCATGCGCAAGCTCGCGGTTTCGCCGTCGCGTTGCCATTCCCACGGTGCCGCCCGCCCGCTGGTCGGCGAGGCGTAGTTGACGGCCATGTGCTGCGGCAGATCGGCGGGTGTGCGCGGCGTGCCGTGGCGCGTCAGGTAGGCCGGGCTCGCGCAGTTGATCAGCGTGAAATGCCCGAGCGGCCGTGCCACCAGGCTGCTGCTGGCCAGCGGCCCCACGCGCAGTGCGCAGTCGACACCTTCGAGCACGAGATCCACCGCGCGGTCGCTGGAGCCCAGTTCGAGCTCGATGGCCGGGTGGCGCTCGAAGAAGCCCGGCAACGCCGGCGCGATCAGCCGTCGCGCGATGCGGCTCGGCACGTCGACCTTGAGCCGTCCGCTCACCTGGCCATGCGCGGGCAGGAACTGCTGCTCCATGTCTTCCATGTCGGCGACCAGCGCGCGGGCGCGCTCCAGCATCACTTCGCCGTCGGGCGTGAGGCCCACGCGGCGCGTGGTCCGGTGCAGCAGGCGCGAGCCGAGACGGGTTTCGAGCTGCTGCACGGCCGTCGAGATGGTCGCGCGCGGCAGGCCCAGGCGATCGGCTGCGCGCGTGAAGCTGCCGGCTTCGGCCACGCGCACGAAAACCTGGAGGAGGTCGATGCGGTCCATGGAATTGCCGAGATTGTTCGTGAATTAATGAACAGTCTAGCCTTGGCCAGGTGATTTATCTGCCATGTACTGATCAATAGACTGAATGCTCCGTCACGCATCACCCTCTGCAAAGGAGTCCATTCATGTCCGCACGCACTCTCAAGAACAAGGTCGTCGTCATCGCCGGAGGTGGCAAGAACCTCGGCGCCCTTATCGGCCATCAGATGGTCGACGGCGGTGCCCGTGGCGTCGCCATTCACTACAACAGCGATTCCTCGCGCGCCGACGCCGAGAAAACCGCCGCCGCGCTCAAGGCCAAGGGCGCCGACACGCTGCTGGTGCAGGGCGATCTCTCGGTGGTCGACAACAGCGTGAAGCTGTTCGACCAGGCGGTGAAGCATTTCGGGCAGGTCGACATCGCCATCAACACCGCCGGTGTCGTCATCAAGAAGCCGATCCTCGACGTCACCGAAGCCGACTACGACAAGAGCTTCGACGCCAACGCCAAGGCTGCCTTCTTCTTCATCCAGCAGGCCGGCCGCACGCTGGCCGACGGCGGCAGCATCGTCACGCTGGTGAGTTCGCTGCTGGCGGCCTACACGCCGTTCTATGCGATCTACCCGGGCTCGAAGGCGGCGGTGGAGCACTACACGCGGGCCGCGTCGAAGGAGTTCGGCGATCGCGGCATCTCGGTCAACGCGATCGGCCCCGGCCCCATGGACACGCCGTTCTTCTACGGGCAGGAGAGCAAGGAGGCCGTCGAGTACCACAGCAGCGCCGCCGCGCTCAGCAAATTCTCGAAGAAGGGCCTCACCGACATCGAAGACATCGCACCCATCGTGCGCTTCCTCGTCACCGAAGGCTGGTGGATCACCGGGCAGACGATTTTTGCCAACGGCGGCTACACCACGCGCTGATCCGGCAAGATGCCGCCTGGAGGACGAACGACATGCACACGATCATGGTGATGGGCGGCGGCTTCGTGCTGCTGGTGGTGTTCCTGCTGGCCGCGCGCTTCATGGGCGATGGCTCTTCGGCGGCGCTGGCCGTGGCGGCCAAGTGGTTCATTCCGGCGTGGTTCATCGGCGCGGGCATCAACATGGCCGTGGGCGTGATCAAGGCGGGGTACTCGGTGGCCGAGGAGTTGCCGATCTTCCTGCTGATCTTCGCGGTGCCGGCCGTGGTAGCGGGGCTGCTGTGGTGGAAGTTCGGGCGCTAGTTCTTCGGTAGCGGCCTGAATATCCCCGTCCCGGCCCCGACATTCGGCCGGGGCACAATCCGCGGATGCTCATGTATCCGCAGATCAACCCCATCGCCCTGCAGCTCGGGCCGGTGGCCATTCACTGGTATGGCCTGACCTACCTGGCCGCGTTCGCACTGTTCTATTTTCTCGGCACGCGCCGGCTGCGGCATGAGCCGTACCGCTCGCTGGTGGGCGCGGGCGCATGGCAGCGCAGGGACATCGAGGACATTCTTTTCCTCGGTGTGATGGGCGTCATCGTCGGTGGGCGGCTGGGCTATTGCCTGTTCTACAAGCCCGAGTTCTATCTCACGCATCCGCTCGAAATCCTCTACGTGTGGCAGGGCGGCATGAGCTTCCACGGCGGGCTGCTCGGCGTGATCGGCGCGATGGTCTGGTTCTCGCGTTCGCGCGCACGGCCGTTCTGGCAGGTGATGGACTTCGTCGCGCCCTGCGTGCCGACAGGTCTTGCCGCCGGCCGCGTGGGCAACTTCATCAACGGTGAGCTGTGGGGCCGCTTCAGCAGCCCCGATCTGCCCTGGGGCATGGTGTTTCCGCAAAGCAACTCGATGCTGCCGCGCCATCCCTCGCAGGTTTACCAGTTTCTGCTCGAAGGGCTGCTGCTCTTCGTGGTGATGTGGCTCTATGCGCGCAAGGAACGCAAGCAGGGGCAGGTGGCCGCGGTGTTCCTGATTGGGTACGGCGTGCTGCGCTTTGTGGCGGAGTACTTCCGCGAGCCCGACGACTTCCTCGGTCTGCGGGCGCTCAACCTGAGCCAAGGGCAGTGGCTCAGCGTGCCGATGGTGATCGCCGGCATCGCGCTGTGGTTCTGGTTCGGCCGCGCCGGCAGCAAGGCCGCCACCGCGCGCGCTTGAGCCTCTTGAATCGGAAGTTCGCAGGGTAAGTACCAGCCGCGCCGGATCGGGTGCAGGCTCAGAATTACGCGTAATTACAGGAAATTACGCTGCACTTGCTGCCCCGATCCGTATGCGCCTGGTCCCCAACTCCCTGCACGATGAAGTCGCTGCCACGCTGCGCGAGCAGATCTTCGACGGCACGCTGATTCCCGGCAGCTTCCTGGACGAAGCGGCCCTGTGCGAGCGGCTTTTCATCTCTCGCACGCCGTTGCGCGAGGCGCTCAAGGTGCTTACCGCCGAAGGCCTGCTGCGGCACGAGCCGCGGCGCGGCTGCTTCGTCAACGAGGTGACCGAGCGCGACCTCGACGAGATCTTTCCCGTCATCGCGCTGCTCGAAGGACGCTGCGCCTACGAGGCAGCCCGCAATGCCAGCGACGCCGAGCTGCACGAGCTCGACGCGCTGCACGAGCGACTGGTGCGCCACGCCAAGGCGCGCCGCATCAACGACTACTACGCCACCAACCACATCATTCACGAGGCGATCATCAAGCTCGCTGACAACAAGTGGCTGGCACAGGTGATTGGCGACCTGCGCAAGATCCTCAAGCTCGCGCGGCTGCAGCAGCTGCATGCGCCGGGTCGGCTCGACCAGAGCCTGTCGGAGCATCTGGCCGTGTTCGCCGCGCTCAAGGCGCGCGACAGCGAAGGCGCCGACGCCGCCATGCGCACGCACATGACGCGCCAGCGCGAGGCGCTGCGCGAAGTCATGCGCAATCAGAAATCCAGGGTGATGCCGTGACCATCCCCTCAAAAATTGGAGTGCCCCGATGAGTGCGACCGAATGGTTCCAGGCGCGGCTGCGTTCTGGCGAAAAGTCCAAGGTGCCGGTGGCGCCCGAAGCTGCTGCCAAGAGCGCGCCGAAGAATGCGCCCAAGCCCAGTGCACGCTCGACCGCCGAGCGCCTGCAGGTCACTCTGCGCAAGGCCGACGAAGCCCTGTCGCCGCGCGCGCTGCGCCGCGTGCTGGCCGACCTGCAGGCCGTGATCGACCCGCGCGTGAGCGAGGTCGAGGGTGGCCGCCGCGCCCACGCCATCGCGGACGCCTACCGTACCGCCACGGCCGAAGAGCGCCGCGACTACTGGGCGCTCATGAGCGAGCATTTCGCCGCCGATGCGCAAAAGCTCAAGACTGCCCGCGACCAGCACCAGGCGGCGGTCGGCACGCCCGACGAAGGCCAGGCCGAACTGCGCCTGCGCCGCGCGCTGGTGTCGCCGCGCATGCGCTTGCTGCAGCGCTTTGCGGTCGAGCCCGAAGGCATGCGCTTCCTGGTCGACCTGCGCGCTGACCTGCTTCCGTGCCTGAAGGCCGACAAGCGCCTGCTTGCGCTCGACGCCGAGCTGGAGCAACTCTTCTCCACCTGGTTCGACGTGGCCTTCCTCGAACTGCGCCGCATCGACTGGGATTCGCCGGCTTCGCTGATCGAGAAGCTCATCCGCTACGAGGCGGTGCACGACATCAAGAGCTGGTCCGACGTGAAGAACCGGCTCGACGACAGCGACCGCCGCTGCTACGGCTTCTTCCATCCGCGCCTGCCCAACGAGCCGCTGATCTTTGTCGAGGTGGCGCTGGTCGACCGCATCAGCGACGGCATCACGCCGCTGCTCGACGAGGCCGCCGTGCCCGTGCTGCCGGCAAGGGCCACCACCGCGATCTTCTATTCGATCAGCAACACGCAGAACGGCCTGCGCGGCGTGAGCTTCGGCGATTCGCTCATCAAGCGCGTGGTCGAGACCCTGCAGGACGAGCTGCCGCGCCTGAAGACCTTCGCCACGCTTTCGCCGATTCCGGGCTTTCGCACCTGGCTCGCGAAGAACGCCGCCGACCTGCTGCCGCGCCTCGACGAGAAGCGCGAAGCCGAGCTCGGCCGCCTCGTCGGCTCGTTGCCGCCGACCGCCGAGCGCCTGCTCGCCGCATTCGACGCGGCCGCCACCTTCGACGCGGCCGCCACCTTCGACGCGAAATCGCCGCTGCGCCAATGGCTGATGCAGGCCGCCGCCGAGTACCTCGGCCGCGCGCTGGTCGACGGCACGCCGGCCGATCCGGTTGCGCGCTTTCACCTGGGCAACGGCGCCCGCGTGGAGCGCCTGAACTGGGCCGGCGATCCGTCGCCCAAGGGGCACAAGCAGTCTTACGGGCTCATGGTCAACTACCTCTACGACCTCAAGCGCCTGGACAAGCATCGCACCTGGCTGGCGGATGGCAAGGTGGCAGTATCGGGAGACGTCGAAAGCCTGTACTTCAAAAAAGGCTGAAGTCCGTATCGGAAAGTCCCAAGCGCCGGCGCCACAAGCGCCTGCAACAGCCGCATCGTGCGGCAAGATCCACAACGACAGACAGGAGAAGAGACACATGAACCCAAGCTTTCAACGCCGCGACGTCCTGCGCGTGGCTGCCGCCGGTGCGGCCGTTCTCTGCGGCGCAGCGCGGGCCCAGCAGGGCTGGCCGACGAAGCCCGTGACGATGATCGTGCCGTTCCCGGCCGGCGGCGGGACCGACGCGTTCGCGCGGCCGCTGTCGGGGCAGTTCTCGCGGCTGACGAACCAGTCGCTCATCATCGACAACCGCGGTGGCGCTGGCGGCACGCTGGGTGCGAGCGTGGCCTCGAAGGCTTCGGCCGACGGCTACTCGCTGTTCATGGGCGCGGTGCACCATGCCATTGCGCCGTCCGTCTATCCCAAGCTCGACTACGACATCGAGAAAGACTTTGCGCCGCTGATGCTGCTGGCCAACGTGCCGCAGGTGGTGGTGGTCAATCCGCGCCGCGTGGCGGCCAACAACATCAAGGAATTCATCGCGCTTGCCAAGGCCAGCCCCGGCAAGCTGAACTACGGCTCGGCTGGCGCCGGCACCTCGCACCACCTGGCCGGCGAGTTGTTCAAGATCCAGACCGGCACCTTCATCACCCACATTCCTTACCGTGGTGCCGGGCCGGCACTGGCGGACCTGATCGCCGGCAATGTCGACCTGATGTTCGATGGCCTCGGTTCCTCGGCCCAGTACATCAAGAGCGGCCGCATCAAGGCACTGATGGTGGCCGGCGCCAAGCGCAACCCCGCGTTCCCCGACGTGCCGTGCGCCGCAGAGGTGGGCTTGCCCGACTACACCGTGACCACCTGGTACGGACTGTGGGCACCCCGGCGCACGCCTGCCGACGTGCAGCCGCAGATCGTCGCCGAGATGCAGAAGGTGCTGGCGGCTGACGACATCAAGAACATCTGGGCCCAGAACGGCTCGGAAATCCCGACCCTCACGGGCCCTGCCTACGGCAGCTTCGTGAGCTCCGAGATCAAGCGCTGGGCCACGGTTGTGAAGGCCTCGGGCGCAAAGATCGAATGACGGGCGGCAGCGGCATCTCGTTGCGCCAGGAAGGCGCCATCGCGTTCGTCACGTTGTCGAACGCGGGGCGCCTCAATGCCATGACGCGCGCCATGTGGCGCGAGCTGCGAGCGGTGTTCGACGGCCTGCGCAACGACGATGGCGGCCTGCGCTGTGTCGTCGTGCGCGGCGAGGGCGGGGCTTTCTGCGCGGGCGGCGACATCTCCGAGTACCCGTCGTTCCGCTTCGAAGAGCCAAGTCTGCGCGAGTTTCACGAGAACGAAGTGTGGGCCGCGCTGCAGGCCATGCTCGACTGCGCGCTGCCACTCGTCGCGCAGATCGAGGGCGCCTGCATGGGCGCGGGCATCGAGATTGCGAGCTGCTGCGACATCCGCCTGGCCGGCGCGTCCGCGAAGTTCGGCGCGCCCATCGCAAAGCTCGGTTTCCCGATGGCACCGCGCGAAGCTGCGCTGGTGCATGGCACCATCGGCGACGTGCTCGCGCGCGACATGCTGCTTGCCGCCGGCGTGCACGGCGCGCAGCGCCTGTACGACGCGGGCTTTTTGCTGCAGGTGCTGCCCGACAACGAAGTGGCAGCCGCCGTGCAGGCGCACGCCACGCGCATCGCCGCGCTCGCGCCGCAGGCCGCGCGCCTGCACAAGCAGACCTTTGCCGCGCTGCGGGCCGGAGCCCCGTCGGCCCGCGACTTGCTGGCCACCGCCTACGACTACGCAGACTCCGCCGAACACCGCGAGGGCATCGCCGCCTTTCTCGCCAAGCGCACCCCGAATTTCTGAAGACAAGAAACCGCCAGATGAAGAAGACCGCCAACGCCAACCTGTTTGCCGCCCTGCGCGCGGCTTTCCCTGCCGACCTCGACAGCATTGCCGTCGAAACCGACAACGGCCTTTTCTATTCCTGGCGCGACGTCGAGCGCGCCAGCGCCATGATCGCCAACCTGCTCGATGCGCTGAAGCTGGAGAAGGGCGCGCGCATCGCGGTGCAGGTCGAGAAATCTGTCGAGGCCATGCTGCTGTACCTCGCCACGTTGCGCGCGGGCTATGTGTTTCTGCCGCTCAACACCGCCTACCAGAGCGCCGAGATCGAATACTTCATCGGCAACGCCGAGCCGGCCGTGGTGGTGTGCACCAGCCGCAATGCGCCGTGGGTCGGGCCGATTGCCAACGCGGCGGGCACGCAGCACGTCTTCACGCTGGACGACGACCGCACCGGCACGCTGCTCGAAATCGCCGCGCAATGCAGCGACAAGCACACCGTAGCCCAGCGCAAGGCCGACGACATGGCCGCGATCCTCTACACCAGCGGCACCACCGGCCGCAGCAAGGGCGCGATGCTCACGCACGGCAACCTGCTGTCGAACGCCCAGGTGCTGAAGGACTACTGGGGCTGGACCGAAGGCGACGTGCTGATCCACGCGCTGCCCATCTTCCACGTGCACGGCCTGTTCGTCGCACTGCACGGCGCGTTGCTCAACGGCAGCAAGATGCTGTGGTTCTCGAAGTTCGACCCGAAGCGCGTTGTGCAGAAGCTGCCCGAAGCCACGGTGTTCATGGGCGTGCCCACCCTGTACGTGCGGCTGCTGGCCGAGCCGGGCCTCACGCGCGAGGCGGTGCGCAACATGCGCCTGTTCGTCGCGGGCTCGGCGCCGCTGCTGATCGAAACCTTCGACGAATGGCGCGAGCGCACCGGCCACACGATTCTCGAACGCTACGGCATGAGCGAAACGGTCATGCTCACGTCGAACCCCTACACCGCCGCACAGGGCGAACGCCGCGGCGGCACCGTCGGCTTTGCGCTGCCGGGCGTGCAACTTCGCGTGCGCGACGACGGCGGCCGCGACTGCACCACCGACGAGATCGGCAACATCGAAGTCAGCGGCCCCAACGTGTTCGCGGGCTACTGGCGCATGCCCGAGAAGACGAAGGAAGAGTTCACCTCCGACGGCTTCTTCAAGACGGGCGACGTGGGCAAGATCGACGGCCTGGGCTACATCGTCATCGTCGGGCGCAGCAAGGACCTGATCATCAGCGGCGGCTACAACGTGTACCCGGCCGAGATCGAGGGCTACATCAACGAGATGGCCGGCGTGGCCGAGAGCGCGGTGGTCGGCGTGCCACACCCCGACTTTGGCGAGGTGGGCGTGGCCATCGTCATCGCGAAGGCGGGCGCCTCGCTGGATGCCGAGGCCATCGTGGCCGACCTGAAGGCCAGGCTCGCGAACTTCAAGATTCCGAAGCGCTGCTTCGTCGTGCCGGAACTGCCGCGCAACACGATGGGCAAGGTGCAGAAGGCGCTGCTGCGCGCGGAGCACAAGGCGCTGTTCGCGGGCTGATCGAATCGGCTCATGCAACGGGCGCGAGCCCGTTCATCAGCCCACTGCGTGCATGGCAGTTGATGTACTCGTAGCTCTGCTCGTCGGCCTTCAGCACCGACACCTCGTGGTACACGCGCAGCTGCAGCTGGAAGTTCAGCGCCTGCACGTACCGCATGAAGCTGCCGAAGATCGCGACGTGCGTGGGGTGCGACTCGGCCCAGCGCTCCATGTCGGCCAGCGAGCGCCAGTAGCTCAGGCCGAACGACTTCTGCAGCGTTGCGCCTTGCGCATCGAGGTGATGCATGTAGCGGTTGCTGTAGCAGCCGATGCCCAGGCCCTGGTCGCGCAGGAAGTCCATGCCCTCGCGCAGCACCGGCTCCATGTCTTGCAGGTAGAGCGTGCGTTCCTGCCCGGTGGTGTCGGTCCATTCCTGGCCGGAGCGGATCATCGCGATGTTCTCGTGGCCCGCGATGCGCACGCGCTGGCGCGGAGCCGGCGTGCCGGCAATCACTGCACGCGTGCCCGAAGGTGCCATCGCATCGGTCTGTGACAGCGGGATGCGGTCGCGCATCGAACCCCAATAGCCGTGCTCCTGCAGTTCGCCGCTGACCTCGCCCATGACCACGCCGACGCCCTCGAAGCGGTCTGGCGTGTTGAACATGGTCTCGAAGTGCTCGACGCGCGGTGACGCGATCTCGCGGAAGTAGCCAAGGCCTTCGTTGAGTCGCTCGTCGGAGCGCCACCAGGCATCGATGGCGGGCGTGGCGCACCAGCGTGTGTAGGCCGCGGCGTCGCTCCAGTAGGCGATGGCGATCATGTTGTCGAAGCCGTCTGCATCGACGTAGTGCGTCAGGTCGTGGTGGCCCGGGCCGTCGGGCAGGGCGAAGTCGCGGGCGATCTTCATCAGCGCGGCGCAGGCGCGGCCCTGCATTTCAGGGCCGCGCGATTGCACGCCGAAGTAGCCCATCACGGCCTGCTTCACCGACGTGGGCGCACGGGCCGACCACACGGGGTAGGGCGGCGTGTAGTCGTCTTCCACGCGGCGATGCCGCGTGCGAGGGCACTTCAGGTGCTCGGCAATGGCTGATTCCATGGCGTGCCTCCGTGGGTTCAGGCCGCAACTGGCTCGGGCACGCTGGTTTCAGGCTCGGGCGTGTGCTGCACCACCACGGGTTCGCGGCGCGTCTTGTTGAGCAGCAACTGGGTGACGTCGGGCCGCGAGTAGTGGCCGCTTGGGTCGGCAGCCGCCTTGGCGAGCGAGATCATGCCGAGGTCGATGTCGGCGATGACCAGGCCTTCTTCGTCTTCGGCGAGCGGCGTGCCCAGCGGAGAGCCGTCCGGTGCGTAGATGCGTGCGTAGCCGCCGCCGACGCCGAGCATCTGCTGCTTGCCGGCGTCGGTGCATATCAGCTCGCTCATCGCCTTCGACACGGTGGCGCAAGGCGCGATCACGAAGCACCCGCCCTCGGCGGCGTATACCTGGCTCGCCGCGTTGTTGACCTCGTGGCCCAGCGCGTAGGCCGCACCGCGGTAGAGCGAGAAGCTCGGCCATGCCCCGCAGTGGATCTGCTCGTTCTGCGAATACATCGCGTACTTGCTGAGCGGCTGCAGGTGCTCCCAACAGCACAGCGAGCCGATGTTGCCGATGGGCGTTTCGACCACGTGCAGATCGGCGCCATCGCCTTCGCCGAACACCGTGCGCTCCACGTGCGTGGGCTTCAGCTTGCGCCGCGTCTGCACGGTGTTGCCCTGATCATCGATGAGCGCCTGCGCAATGTAGAGGCTGCCCGCCGCCTTCTCGCTGTAGCCGAGCGACACCCAGATCTTGAGCTTGCGCGCCGCCTCCCTGATGCGGTCGAACTCGGCCGAGCCGACGACCAGCGAGTTGTCGTGGTAGCGCTGCACGAACTGCATGCCCCAGGCCGGCGAATCGAGCCAGATCCACCACGGGTAGCCGGGCACCCAGGTCTCGGGAAAGGCAATGAGCTGCACGCCCTGTTTCGCGGCCTGCGCCATCAGGTCGATGGTCTTGTCGATGGTGCCGTCGAGGTCGAGGAACACGGGGGCGGCCTGCACGGCGGCAACGCGCAGCTTGGGGTGGACGGTGGTGGGCATGGTGAGTTCTCCAGATGCAATGAAAGTAACGAAGCGTCTGCCGCACGCACGACGCACCGGGTTTGCGCTGTGGCATGCGGGTTGCTTGAAGCGTAAATTCGCGCCGCCGGAACGCCTTGACCCGGATTGGCGGCGTTCTTGTTCCAGCGTTGCATGCCTTTGCTGTTGAGGCTTTCCGAGGAACCCAGATGAACCAGTTGCTCAGCACCGACGCCGTCCCGCGGGACCAGCGGCTTGCCTACTGGACCGACATGATCTGCAACGTCTACGTGCAGCTAGGCTGCGATCCGGTGCGCGAAGGCGATAGCTGCGATTTCGAAGGCAGCATCCGCCAGCACACGCTGCCGGGCCTCGACGTGTCGGTCGTCACCTCGGGCCCGCAGAAGGTGATGCGCACGCCGGGGCACATCTCGCACTCCAGCGACGACTACTTTCTCGTGAGCATCCAGGCGCGTGGCCGTGGCGTGGTACGGCAGGACGGCCGCGACGCCGTGCTGTCGGCCGGCGACTTCGCGCTGTACGACAGCACGCGGCCTTATCAGCTGCTGTTCGACGAATCCTTCGAGCAGATCGTGCTCAAGCTGCCTGGCGAACGCCTGCGCAGCGAGTTGCGCGACACCGAGGCGCTGACGGCCACCACGGTGTCGGGGCGCGCGGGCGCGGGGCACCTGCTGCTGGGCATGATCCACACGCTGCGCGAAGACATCGACACGCTGCAGCCCGCATCGGCACTTGCAGTGGCCAACGGTGTGCAGAACATCCTGGTGGCGGGGCTGCAGACGCTGCCTGCGGCGAGTGCGCCGTCGCTCAGCAATCTCACGGCGTATCACCTTGCGCGCGTGAAGCGGCTCATCGACGAGCAGCTGGCCGATCCTTCGCTGTCGGTGGGCACGCTGGCCACCGGGCTGGGCGTGTCGGTGAGTCACATCCACCGCGTGTTCAGGAGCGAGCCGCTGACACCGTCGCAGTACATCTGGGAGCGCAGGCTGGAGGCGTGCAGCCGAGACCTGCTGGAGCCGCGCCTCGCGGGCCGGCCGGTGGCCGAGATTGCCTATGGCCGCGGCTTCAACGACGCGGCGCATTTCAGCCGCGCGTTCCGCGAGCGCTTCGGCTGCTCGCCGCGCGAATGGCGGCAGCAGCGCATGCAGTAAGAAGGGCTACTGGACCAGCATCACCGTCGTGTTGGTTTCGGCGACCACCTTGGTGGCGACCGAGCCCATCAGCGCGCGGCCGAAGATGCCGTGGCCATGGGTGCCGAGCACGATCAGCCCCACTTGCGCCGCCGCGGCCGACTTGAGGATTTCCTCGGCCACATGGCCGTGGCGCGAGTCGATCGTGTAGTTGCTCACGCCGCTCTCGGCGAACAGCGCCTTCACCGGGTCGAGCACCTTGGCGTTTTCCTCGGCGTAGTAGTCCGTCACCAATTCTTTGCTCAGGTGGCGTGCGACGTGGCCCGAGATGCCGGTGCACACGTGCACCACCACCAGTTGGTGCCCGTCCACGAACATGGCGCGATTGGCAAGCAGGTAGTCGAGCGCCTTGCGGGTGTAGGCGCTGCCGTCGACGGCGATGAGGATTTTCATGAAACCCTTATACGGCGCGGCTCCGCGCACCGCAACGGGGCGTACCTCAGGCCCGAAGGGCTTTGCCCGGCCGGATCAGCCGTGCAGGCCCTTCCAGAGCATGTAGGCCGCGAGCAGATACAGGATGCTCGCGAACACGCGCTTGAGCTTCTTCACCGGCAGGCTGTGCGCCGCCTTCGCACCCAGCGGTGCGGTGAACACGCTGCACAGCGCAATCACCGCCAGCGCGGGCAGCCAGATGTAGCCGAAGGAGCCGGCCGGCAGGCCTTGCACCGACTGGCCGCTGACCGCATAGCCGAGCACGTTCGCCACAGCAATCGGAAAGCCCAGCGCCGCGCTGGTGGCCACCGCGTTGTGAATGGACACGTTGCACCACGTCATGAACGGCACGCTGATGAAGCCGCCGCCCGCGCCCACCAGGCCCGAGATGAAGCCGATCGCGCCGCCCGCCGCGAGCTGGCCGCCCGTGCCCGGCATCTGCCGTGTGGGCGCGGGCTTCTTGTCGAGGAACATCTGCGTGGCCGAGAAGCCCACGAACAGCGCGAAGAAGATGGCCAGCGCCGTGCCCTTGAGCAGCGAGAACACGCCCAGGCTGCCAGCAAGGCTGCCGATGACGATGCCGGGCGCGAGCCGCCGCACGATGTCCCAGCGCACCGCGCCGCGCCGGTGGTGCGCACGCACGCTGGACACCGAAGTGAAGATGATCGTCGCCATCGAAGTGGCGATGGCCATCTTCACCGCGAGGTCGGCCGGCACGCCGCGGTGGCCCATGATGATCGTGATGAACGGCACCATCAGCATGCCGCCGCCGATGCCCAGCAGGCCCGCGAGAAAACCGGTGCCGAGGCCGAGAGCGGCGAGTTCGGCGATCAGGAGGGGGTCGAGCAGGGCAGCGATATTCACGGGAAAGTCACGCAAGGGAAGTGAGGGGCTGGAAAAAGCAACGGCCCCGAGCAGTGGATGCAGGGGGCCGTGGCAGGAAAAGGTGTCTGCAGGTGATGTGCCGGACCCGCATCCTGAACCAGGGTTCAGGTGGGCGAGGGCAGCAGGACTTCGGGTTCATCTGACGCGAGATGATCACGCCCGTCGAGCGATGTACCAAGCCCGGCTCCGGAGAGCATTGGAACAAGGAAATATTAAGCCCGACACAGTCTGCAGACGGATTGGATTTTACGCCTCGTCCGTCTTCGTGCGAGCCTTATTCAGAGTAAATGTCCATCGCCAGCCAGGGCCTGATCGAGTTTCTGGATGAGCTGCGTGGCCTTCGCGTCGGTTTCGACACTGTCTGCAGCCGAAGTGGCAACTGGTGCAGCGGGCGCTGCGGCAACAGCGGCCTGCTGCGCGGCGAGGTCGAATGCCAGGTTCAGCGAAGCCAGCACTGCAATGCGGTCGCGGGCCTTGACTTTTCCGGCATCGCGGATCTTGCACATGGCTGCGTCCACGCGTTCGACGGCTTCGCGCAGCTGCGCCTCGCCGCCATCGGGACAGCCGAGCAGATAGCTCTGGCCCATGATCTGTACTTCAATCTGCTTCATGCGGGGGAATCTTCGGAGGGTGGTTCAGCCGGCAACCGTTCGAGCAGGGCATCGAGGCGCGTGCGTGCCGCAACGAGCCGCGACTTCAGGGCGTCGCGTTCGCGCGTGAGCGCATCGACCTGCTCCTGCAGCAGCGCATTGGTGCGTTGCACCTCTTCGTGACGCACAAGCAGTCGTTCAACACGCTCGGCGATCTGATCGATAGGGCTGGAGGCGGGCATGGTTGGCGATTGTAGTTTCCCAAGGAAGCGGCCCCCAGGCGGGGCCTGGGCGTGGCATGGATTCTGCTGCCTTCCAGTTGCCTTTCAAACTCCAATAGCCAGTCAATGACCACGAAGAACAACACTTTATTCAGTCGGCGCGACCTGCTTACGCTCATTGGCAAGACCGCAGGGGGCGGCGCGATGTACCAGGCGATGACCTCGCTGGGCTTTGCCGCCGAATCCAACTACAGCGGACCACCGAAGCTCGATGGCGCAAGGAAGGGTGCGTCGGTGCTGGTTCTTGGTGCAGGCCTGGCCGGCATGGCCGCCGCGCTCGAACTGCGCAACGCGGGCTACTCGGTCAAGGTCCTCGAGTTCAGCAATCGTGCGGGCGGCCGGTGCTGGACGCTGCGCGGCGGCGACACCTTCACCGAGCTGGGTGGCGCCGTGCAGCAATGCGGCTTCGCCAAGGGTGAGTACTTCAATCCGGGACCATGGCGCATTCCCTATCACCACCATGCGGTGCTGGGCTACTGCAAGCGACTGGGCGTGGCGCTGGAGCCCTTCGTCCAGGTCAACTACAACGCACTGGTGCATTCGAGCAAGGCCTACGGCGGCAAGCCGCAGCGCTACCGCCACGTGCAGGCCGACTACCAGGGCTACGTCGCCGAACTGCTCGGCAAGGCCACGACGCAAGGCAACCTCGACGCGGCACTGACGAAGGAAGACAAGGAGAAACTGCTCGAAGGCCTGCGCCGCTGGGGTGCGCTCGACACGCAGTTCCGCTATCTCGAAGGCACCATCAGCAGCGATCGCCGCGGCTATGAGGTCGATGCGGGCGGCGGCCTCATGCCGTTGGCCAAGCCGTCGAAGCCGCTCGACATGAGCGAGCTGCTGCAATCAAACCTTTGGCGTTACATCGCCAGCGGGCAAGACTACGAATTCCAGAGCGCGATCTTCCAGCCCGTGGGCGGCATGGACATGATCGCCAAGGCATTCCAGAAAGAAGTCGGCAGCCTGATCCGCTACGGCGCCAAGGTCACGAAGATCGAGCAGAACGACCGCGGCGTGACGGTCACCTACACCGATGCATCGAAGGGCGGCGCAGTCACGCAGGCCAAGGCCGACTGGTGCCTGTGCACCATTCCGCTGTCTGTGCTGAGCCAGATCGACATCCAGGTGGGCTCGGCAATGCAGGAGGCCATCAACGCCGTGCCTTACGGCGCATCGGTGAAGGTGGGCCTGCAGTTCAAGCGCCGCTTCTGGGAAGAAGACGAGCACATCTACGGCGGCATCAGCTACACCGACCTGCCGATCTCGCGCATCTCGTACCCCTCGACGCGCTACGGCGCAAAGGGCAAGTCGGTGGTGCTGGGCGCCTACGTGTTCGACGGCCCGAACTCCTACGAATTCACCGCCATGGCGCCCGAGGAGCGCGTGCGCCGCGCGGTCGAGTTCGGCACGCAGCTGCATCCGCAGTACGCGAGCGAATTCGACAACGGCATATCGGTGGGCTGGCACCGGGTGCCCGGCACGCACGGCTGCTATGGCATATGGACCGACGAGACGCGCCAGAAGCACTACAAGAACCTGTGCCAGGTCGATGGTCGCATCGCGCTGGCCGGCGAGCACGCTTCCTACATTCCGGCCTGGCAGGAGGGCGCACTGCTCTCGTCGCTCGACGCCATACAGCGGCTGCATGCCCGCGCCGTCGCGTGAAAGCCGAGTGAAGGACACACCCACCATGAACAACAACATCACGACCTTCAAGCGCGCGCTGCTCGGCCTTTCGCTGGGTGCGCTGGCCTCGGTGGCCGGCCAGGCCGCTTTCGCGCAGTCTCCGGAGCCCGTCTTTTCCGTCGGCCCCCGATTCCAGGAGAGCTCGGGCGAGGCGATCTACCGCGCGACCTGCCAGGGCTGCCACATGGCGCAAGGGCAAGGGGCGAAGGGCGCAGGCGCCTATCCGCCGCTCGCCTCGAACCCGCGGCTCGCGAGCGCGGAATACCCGCTTTACGTGGTGATCAACGGCCAGAAGGGCATGCCTGCCTTTGGCAAGATGCTGAGCGACGAGCAGATCGCTTCCGTGGTCGGCTACGCGCGCACCCATTTCGGCAACCAGTACCCTGACGCCATTGCGGCGGAGAGCGTCAAGAAGCTGCGGCCTTGATCGGCCTTCTTCTTTTGATGCCTGGCAGACCTTTCATTCATCCATCCCAGCAGAGAGACAACACGCATGACCATGACCTCCATCACGAAGAAGCTGGCGCTCGTCGCCGCACTGCTCGCAGCCGGCACCGGCGCCGCCCATGCGGCCGATGAAATCATTCGCCACCGCATTCCGAACTCCACCTTCCCGATCTCGGCGGCGGTGGAAGTGCCGTCTTCGTTCACCAACGTCTACCTCTCGGGCCAGGTGCCGCCGCTGCAGGACGCGACCGCGCCCAAGAACAGCGCGGCGGCCTATGGCGGCGACACCAAGGGCCAGACCGTCGGTGTGCTCAAGGCCATCGAGAAGAGCCTCACAGGCCTGGGCCTGACGATGGGCGACGTGGTGAAGATGCAGGTGTTTCTCGTCGGCGATCCGGCCAAGGACAACAAGATGGACTTCGCCGGCTTCATGGAGGGCTACACCCAGTTCTTCGGCACCACCGCGCAGCCCCGGCTACCGGTGCGCTCAGCGATGCAGGTGGCGGCGCTCGCCAACCCGGCCTACCTGGTCGAGATCGAGGTGATGGCGGTGCGTCCCGCCAAGTAAAAAGCAGTGCTGCGCTACTCGCTCAGCCGCACGTAGGTGGCGAGCAGCGCGCTCTTGGCGACAACGCCCAGCAGCGCGGGGTTGTCGGCGCTCTCGATCACCGGCAGCCGCTCGCCCAGGTGGTCGAGAAAGCGCTGCAGCGCCTCGCCCAGACCGGTGTCGGCGGTGATCGGCTGGATGGTCTGCGAGAGCAGGGCGCCCGCGGTCGTTTCTGCTGGCGCCGTGCCGAGTGCCGAAAGCGGCACCACGCCGAGGTAGCGGTTGCCCGCGTCCACCACGTACAGGTACTTCACCGGGTGCTGCAGGAAGAGCCTGCTCATCGCTTCGCGGTCCGCCTCCGGGCCAACCACCGTTTCGGCAGGCTGAACCAGGTCGCGCATGTGCAGCCCGCGCAGGCGCATCTGCGTGTCCCGCTGCTCGTTGCGGTGCAGGGTGATCTCGTACATCGAGCCGGCATTGGCCGAGCGCGCGACGAAATAAGCGATGACGCTCGCCGCCATCAGCGGCAGCATGACCTGGTAGCTCAGCGTCATCTCGAAGATCATCAGGATCGCCATCAGCGGCGCCTGCGTCGCGCCCGCGAGGAACGCGCCCATGCCGACGATGGCATAGGCGAACGGTGCCGAGGTGGCCGCTGGCCACAGTGCCTGCACGCCAAGGCCGAACAGCGCGCCGACCATGCAGCCGAAGAACAGCGCCGGCGTGAACACACCACCCACCGCACCCGAGCCGGCCGTGGCCATCGTGGCGACCGCCTTGGCGACCAGCACCATCGCGATCAGCGTCCACGGCCAGGGGGTGTGCAGCACCGAATTGACCACGCTGTAGCCGTTGCCCCAGACCTCCGGCATGGGCACCGACACGGCGCCCATCACAAGCCCGCCCAATGCCAGCCGCAATGGCAGCGCAACCGGCAAGCGCGAGAACAGCGCGCGGCTGCCCTGCAGCGCGCGCAGGAAGCCGACCGCCGCAAAGCCCAGCAGCACGCCGAGCACGCAGAACAGCACGACCTCGGTGCCGTGAATTTCAGGGAACGCCGGCATCCTGTACGGTGGCTGGTAGCCGGGCAGGGCCCGCATCGCGACATTGGCGACGACCGAGGCGATGATGATCGGCCCCACGCTTTCCATCGCGATGGAGCCCAGCACGATCTCGGCGACGAAGAAGGCGCCGGCAATGGGCGCGTTGTAGGCAGCGGTAAGGCCGGCCGCCGCGCCGCAGGCCACCAGCAGCCGCAGCCGCTCGACCGGAAAGCGGAACACCCGCCCCAGCAGAGACGACGCCAGCGCCGCCAGCTGCACCATCGAGCCCTCGCGCCCGATGGAGCCGCCGGTGCCGATGCTCACCAGCGACGATGCGCTGCGCACCAGTGTCTGAACCACTGGAATGCGCCCGTTGCCGAGCACGATGGCTTCCATGTAGTCGGAGGCGGCGCTGCGCAAGGCGACGCGTTTCGCCAGCACCAGCAGGCCGCCGGCCACCAGTCCGCCCAGCGTGGGGCAGGCGATGCGCGCCCACCATGGCAGGTGCTTCGCCATTGCCACCAGCCCTTCGCCGGGACCGAGCACCAGGTGCTCGAAGTGATAGAGCGCCGCGCGAAAGAGTTCGGTGGCCAGCGTGCCGAGCAACCCGGCCACGATGGACCACAGCAGCATCGACTGCCAGCCCGAGACACCGAAGACACGCTGCAGCGCCGAACGAAGATTGAGGAATACCGAGGCGGGCCGCATCATGGCCGTCGATGTTAGCGGCGTCGCAACTTTCGACTTAAGCGGCGTCCGGCAGGGCATAAAATCCCGCCCGTTGGTGCCTGCGGCGTGGTTCACGCGCCGCGGTTCAACGGGAAGCAGGAGTGGAAGCCCCCGACCTCAGCAGGTCGGAACAAGGCCGAAGCCGCCTGCGCTGCCCCCGCAACGGTCAAGCAGACGGCGCCGCAAGGCGCCAACCCCTTTCCATCGAAGCCACTGGGCGCCCTGAAACAGGCGCCTGGGAAGGCGAAGAGGGGCCTTTCTGCCAGCCCGGATACCGGCCAACAAGGCGGCTGCCGCATGCGCGATTTGATCTGTGCATGGGGCGGCCATGGCGCCCAGGCGCTGGCGGGGAGGCCGGCGAGGGGTATTGACGTTCGTTCGGCTCATTCATGATTTCCCACGTTTGCTTTTCTCGCGGCCGCGCTCCTGCGCGCCGTCTCCGCCACGCCTGCCTGCCGCTGGCGCTGGCTTCCGCCTTCGGTGGCCTGGCCCATGCACAAGACGCCCCCACGCTGGGCGAAACGGTGGTCACGGCCAACCGCACGCCGCAGGCGCTGTCGGACCTGGTGGGCGACGTGTCCATCATCGACCGCAAGACCATCGAGCGCAGCGGTGCGACCGGCGTGGCCGACGTGCTGGCGCGCCTGCCCGGCATCGAGATCTCGCGCAGCGGCGGCGTGGGCAACACCACCAGCCTGTTCATCCGCGGCGCCGAAACGCGCTTCACGGCCGTGTACCTCGACGGCGTGCGCATCGACTCGCAATCGACCGGCGGCGCCGGTTGGGAAGGCATTCCGCTCTCGCAGATCGACCGCATCGAAGTGCTGCGCGGCCCGGCCGCCGCGGTGTATGGCTCCGATGCCGTGGGCGGCGTGATCCAGCTCTTCACCAAGCGCGGCGAAGAGGGCGTGTCGCCTTACGCGGGCATCGGCTTCGGCAGCCGAGGCCTGCGCAAGATCGAAGGCGGCGTGAGCGGCAAGTCGGGCCTGTTCGACTATTCGTTCGGCGTGGCGCACGAGGAAAGCAAGGGCTACAACGTGCAGCCCGCAAGCAAGCGCAACGTGGTGAAAGACGGCTACACCAGCCCCGACCGCGACGGCTACAACAGCACCTCGGGCAACGTGAAGCTGGGCTTCCAGATCACGCCCGACCAGCGCCTGGAGGCCACGCTGCTCACCAGTGACATCAAGGCCGGCTACGACGCCACCGTCTCCTACAGGACCAAGCCGCCGATCCTGTTCCGCGACGACGTGTCGAACAACACGCTGCGCACCGCCGGCCTGACCTGGTCGGCCAAGTGGAACGACATCTACAGCACCCGCGTGCAGGTGACCGATTCGCAGTCGGTCTACAAGACGCAGCCTTCGTTCTACCGCACCGAAACCAACCTGCGCGGTTACCTGTTCCAGAACGAGTTCCGCTTCGGCCCGCACCTGGTGACGGCCACCCTCGAGCGCCGCGAAGATGCGCTCGAAAACGCACCTACCACCTCGTCGAAGCTGCTGTCGCGCGACCGTTCGCAGGACGCGATTTCGCTCGGCTACGGCTTCGTGCAGGGCCCGCATTCGCTGCAACTGCACGTGCGCCACGACAGGGACAGCGAGTTCGGCGGCAAGACGACGGGCAGCGCGGCCTATGGCTATGCCATCACGCCGTCGTTGCGCTTCACGGCATCGGCCGGCACCGCCTTCCGCGTGCCCACGCTGTACCAGCGCTTCAGCGAATACGGTGTGTCCACCCTGCAACCCGAAAGCAGCCAGAACGTCGAGCTGGGCATGAACTACGCCAAGGACGGCACCACCGCCGGCATCGTGGTGTATCGCAACCGCGTGCGCAACCTCATCAACTTCGTCGGCACCGCCAAGGGCTGTGCCTCGACGTTCGGCTGCTACACCAACGTGAACCGTGCCACCCTGCAGGGCGCCACGCTGTCGGCCAGCCAGCGCCTGGGCGATGTCACGCTGCGTGCCTCGCTCGACGTGCAGGACCCGAAGGACGCCGACACCGGCAACCTGCTCGCACGCCGCTCCAAGCGCCATGGCACCCTGGGCGCCGACTGGCGCATCGCTGGCTGGACGCTGGGCGCCGAAGTGCAGTCCTCGAGCAAGCGTTATGACGATTCGGCCAACACCATCAAGCTCGGTGGCTACACCGTGCTGAACCTGTCGGCCAGCACGCAGATCACGCGTGACCTCAACCTCGTGGCGCGCGTCGACAATGCAGGCAACAAGGACTACCAGTTCGCGCGGCTGTATGCCAATGCCGGCCGCACCGCGTACGTCGGTCTCAAGTGGACGCCTCACTAAGCCAAGCTCCCCAACCAGGCGACACCGCCGGTGCCGCGGCAGCCTCGTGCGCCGCGGTGCTGGTGGCCGCCCCGGCTTCGGGGCAGGGCAAGACCACCGTTGCGGCGGCGCTCGCGCGGTTGCATGCGCGCCAGGGCCGGCGCGTGCGCGCCTTCAAGTGCGGGCCCGACTTTCTCGACCCGCACTGGCTGGCGCTGGCCACCGGCGCGCCGGTGCATTCGCTCGACCTCTGGATGACTGGCGAGGCCGATTGCCGGGCGCGCCTGCGCGCCGCGGCGGCCGAGTGCGACTTGCTGATCGTCGAAGGCGTGATGGGCCTGTTCGACGGCACGCCAAGCGCGGCCGACCTGGCCGAGCGCTTCGGCCTGCCGGTGCTGGCGGTGATCGACGCGCACGCCATGGCGGGCACCTTCGGCGCGCTGGCCTACGGGCTGCAGAACTTCCGGCCCGGCTTGCCATGGGCTGGCGTGCTGGCGAACCGCGTGGCCAGCGAAAGGCATGCGGGCATGCTGAAGGACTCGCTGCGCGAGCCTTCGCAATGGCTAGGCGCCTTGCCGCGCGACGCGGGGTTCACGTTGCCCGAGCGGCATCTGGGGCTCGTGGCCGCCACCGAGCTCGGTGATGCGATGGCGCGTCTCGACGCGGCGGCCGATGTGCTGGCCGCCACGCCGCTTGGCCAGATGCAGATCGGCCAATTGCCGCAGGTGCGTTTCGAGGCACCCGTATCCGACGAGGCAGAAGCCGTGCCGCCGCTGCTCGCTGGCAACACCATCGCCATTGCGCGCGATGCCGCCTTCTCGTTCATCTATCCCGCGAACCTCGACGTGCTCACGGCACTGGGGGCACGGCTGTCCTTTTTCTCGCCGCTTGCGGGCGATGCCCTGCCAGCTTGCGACGCGGTCTGGCTACCTGGCGGCTACCCGGAGCTGCACGCCGAAGCACTGGCCGCCTGCGCGCCGATGCGCGAATCGCTCGCCGCGCACGCCGCTGCGGGCAAGGCGGTCTGGGCCGAGTGCGGCGGCATGATGGCGCTGTTCGACGAACTGGCCACGCAAGACGACGCGCAGGTTCACCGCCTCTGGGGCCTGCTGCCGGGCCGCGTGACCATGCAGAAGCGGCTCGCCGGCCTTGGTCCGCAACAGCTCACCCTCGGCAGCCACACCTTGCGCGGACACACCTTCCACTATTCGCGCTGCGAAACGCCACTGGCGCCCGCCGCGCTCACTGCCAGGCCCGGCGCGACGCAGCCCGTGGGCGCACGCGGCGGCGAGGCGCTGTACGTGCACGGCCCGGTGCGCGCGAGCTATTTCCATGCGTGGTTTGCCTCCAGCCCGCAAGCCACGGCCCGCCTTTTCGGCGCCATGCCCATCGAGTTGGAGAGCCATGCCGCAATCGAATAAGCCGAAGACCGTCGAGCACGAGTTCATCCTGGGCGGCCAGAAGAGCGGCAAGTCGCGCCGCGCCGAGCAGCGCGCGATCGACTGGTTCGCGGCCGATTCCCGCACGCATCGCGCCGTGCTGATCGCCACCGCGCAGGCCTACGACGACGAGATGCTGGAGCGCATCGTGCGCCACCAGGCCGACCGCGCCGAACGCGTGCCCGGCATGCGCACCATCGAGGAGCCAGTCGAGCTCGCGCGCGCAATCGTCACGCAGAGCACGCCCGAGACGCTGGTGGTGGTCGACTGCCTCACGCTGTGGCTCACGAACCTGCTGATGCCCTTGCACTCCGAAGACGCCCGCCCCGTGACGCGCACCCCGGCGACGCACATCGCCATGCTGCTGGTCGCGTTGCGCGAGGCGCGCGGGCCGGTGGTGCTTGTCGGCAACGAGATCGGCCTGGGCGTGATCCCGTTGGGCCGCGAGACGCGCGCCTTCGTCGACGCGCTCGGCCGGCTGAACCAGGACGTGGCCGCCGCCTGCGGCCGCGTCACCCTGATGGCCGCAGGCCTGCCGTTGAGCCTGAAAGCGCCTGCTGCATGAAGAAGAAAAAGATGATGCGCACTCCGCTGGCTGCCCTCGGCCTGGCCCTGTTCGCGCTGGCCGCGCATGCATTTGACGTGGTCGACGAGCGCGGCGTAACCGTGAGCCTGCCGCAGCCACCGCAGCGCATCGTCACGCTGCTGCCATCGCTCACAGAATCGGTCTGCGCGCTCGGCGCCTGCAACCGGCTGGTGGGCGTCGATCGCTATTCCAACTCGCCCGAACAGGTGAAGGCGCTGCCGCAGCTCGGCGGCGGGATCGACCCGAACGTCGAGGCCATCGTCGCGCTCAAGCCCGACGCGGTGCTGCTTGCCAAGTCGTCGCGCGTCACGCAGCGGCTCGAAGCGCTGGGCCTGAAGGTGCTGGTGCTTGAACCCAAGAGCCATGCCGACGTGCAACGCGTGCTCGACAAGCTCGACCAGGTGCTCGGCACGCACGAAGCGCCGAAGGTCTGGCGCGTGATCGATGCCAGCGTGTCGGCCGCCGCGCAGTCGGTGCCCGCGAGCGCCAAGGGCACGCGCGTGTACTTCGAAGTGAACAGCGCGCCGTACGCGGCGGGCGAGTCGTCGTTCATCGGCGAAACGCTCACGCGGCTCGGAATGAGGAACATCGTGCCGGCTTCGCTCGGCCCGTTCCCCAAGCTCAACCCCGAATATGTGGTGCGCGCGAACCCCGACCTCATCATGGTCAGCGTTCGCAGCGCGCAGGGGCTGGAGCAGCGCCCCGGCTGGGCCGGCATCCGCGCGGTGCGTGAAGGCCGCATCTGCCGCTTCAGCGCGGAACAGTCCGACGTGCTCGTGCGCCCCGGCCCACGCATGGACGAGGCCGCGCGCCTGATGGCGCAGTGCCTTGCCGACAAGGGAAGCAAGCGGTGAACGCAGCGCGAAGGCACACGGTCCATCTGCGCCGCGTCTTGCTGCTCGGCGCCGGCCTGCTGGTGGCGGGCGCCGCGCTGATGGTGCTGGGCCTGGGCATCGGCAGCACCGGCTTTGAGAGCCTGCTCGCGGCGCGGCACGACCCGGTGGCGCTGCAGATCGTGTGGGACATCCGCCTGCCGCGCACGCTGGGCGCATGGCTGGCCGGCGCGCTGCTGGGGCTGGCGGGCGCGGTGGCGCAGGGGCTGTTCCGCAATCCGCTGGCCGACCCGTACTTGCTGGGCAGCGCCTCGGGCGCCTCACTGGGCGTGGCACTGGCGCTGTTGATGTTCGGCGGTTCCGCCGCCAGCGCACAGTGGGTGATGCGGCTCGGGCTCACCGGCGCGGCCTTTCTCGGCGCGGTGCTGGCGGTAATGCTCACGCTGATGCTGGCGCGGGGCGTGCAGCAGACGCTGCGGCTGTTGCTGGCCGGCGTGATCGTCGGCGTGGTGCTCGGCGCGGCGAAAGACCTCATCACCATCGCTTCGGCAGACATCCTGCAGGCCATTCAGGGATTCATTCTCGGCAGCACCGGCCTTGTCGGCTGGAGCGCCTGCGCGGTGATGGCGATGGTCGGCGCGGTCTGCCTGCTGCTGGCCTGGGCGTTGGCGCCGGTGCTCGACGGGCTCGCGCTCGGTGAGGCCACGGCGCGCAGCCTCGGCCTGCCGTTGGGCGCGATGCGCGCGGCGCTGGTCGTGGTGCTGGCACTGGCCACAGGCGCAGCCGTGGCGCAGACCGGGTTGATCGCCTTCGTCGGCCTGGCGGCGCCGCACCTCGTGCGCTCGGCCATCAAGACCACGCACGCGCGGCTGATCCTGCTGTCGGCGCTGATGGGCGGGCTGCTGCTGATGGCGGCCGACCTGCTGGCGCGCTGGCTGATCGCACCGCAGGAACTGCCGGTTGGTGTGCTCACGGCCGTGCTGGGCGGCAGCTACCTGCTGTGGCTGATGCACCGGCGCAGCGCGCGGAGTGGCGTGGCATGAGCAGCAGGCACAACAACACCCCGGCTCTCGAAGCACGCCGCGTGAGCGCCACGCTCGGCGTCACCGAGGTGCTGCACGACATCGATCTGGCGCTGTCGTCGGCCCGCTGGACCAGCATCGTCGGCCCGAACGGTGCGGGCAAGTCGACACTGCTGAAGGCGCTCGCGGGCCTGCTCGCGCACCGAGGCGAGGTGCGGCTCTTCGGCGAGGCGCAGAACAAGGTGCCGGCGCGCATCCGTGCCCAGCGCCTTTCCTGGCTCGGCCAGAGCGGCACGGGCGAGGGCAGCGCCGACGACCTGATGGTCTACGACGTCGCCATGCTCGGCCGCCTGCCGCACCAGCGCTGGCTGGCTGCTCCCAGCGAGGCTGACCGCGAGGCGGTGGAGCGCGCGCTGCGCAGCACGCAGGCCTGGGACTGGCGCGACCGCCCGCTGGGCCAGCTCTCCGGCGGCGAACGTCAACGGGTGCTATTGGCGCGCGCGCTCGCGGTCGAGGCCGAACTGCTGCTGATGGACGAACCGCTTGCCAACCTCGACCCTCCGCATCAGGCCGACTGGATGCAGACCGCTCGCGCGCTTGTGGCCGAAGGCAAGACCGTGGTCAGCGTGCTGCACGAGCTGCCGATGGCGCTGGCGGCCGACGAACTCGTTGTGATGGATAGCGGCCGGGTGGTGCACCACGGCGGCTGCAGCGACCCTGCTACCCACGCCGCGCTGGAGCAGGTGTTCGACCATCGCATTCGGGTGCACCGGGTGGCCGAGCAATGGATTGCGTTGCCGTTATGAGATGTGCTGTGTTTTCGGTGCGTTGTTCGGGGCGCGATCACGCCGACGGGGTACCTTGCTCCGCGAATGTCCCCCGGCCTGCGGCCTCCTCCTTTATTTCGCTGCGCAAGGCACCCCATCGGCGTGATCGTTCAGCGCCGTCGTTGATCGGCCGGCACAACAGCAGCGCTCATGTGCGAATGGCATCGGGTGCTCCCCGCAGCGAAATAAAGGAGGAGGCCGCAGGCCGGGGGACATTCGCGGAGGGGAGTACCCGGTGTCATTCGCACGCACCCCGAAACAGCAGCCCCGAAACTGAACTGGAAAAGCCATGCAAATAGAGACACCCCCAAGCGAAAAGCCATACGAGAAGCCAGAAGGCGAACGCAGAGGCCTCGTCATCGTCAACACAGGCGACGGCAAGGGCAAGAGCACCGCCGCCTTCGGCCTCGCGCTGCGCGCACATGGCCGCGGCAAGGCCGTGAAGATCTACCAGTTCATGAAGGTGCCGACCGCGCGCTTCGGCGAACACCGGATGTTCGAGCAGATCGGCATTCCGATCGAAGGGCTCGGCGACGGCTTCAGCTGGAAGAGCCAGGACCTCGAACGCTCCGGGCAACTGGCGCGCGACGGCTGGGAGAAGGCCAAGGCTGCGATCCTGTCGGGCGAGTTCTTCCTGGTGGTGCTCGACGAGATCACCTATCCGCTGATCTACGGTTGGCTGCCTCTGGAAGGCGTGCTCGAAACGCTGCGCGCGCGGCCAAAGCACGTGCACGTGGTGCTCACCGGCCGGCGCTGCCCGCCCGAGATCATCGAGCTGGCCGACACGGTGACCGAGATGACGTTGATCAAGCACGCCTTCAAGGCCGGCATTCCTGCGCAACGCGGCATCGAAGATTGAGTTCAATGGCACATGCGTTCGCGGCCAACGAGGCGAGGGCGGTCTACCGCGCCATCCACGAGCGGCGCGACATGCGCCACTTCGCGGGCGGGCAAGTCGAACCCGAGGTGCTGCGCCGGCTGCTCGATGCGGCGCACCATGCGCCAAGCGTCGGCTTCATGCAGCCGTGGCGCTTCATCCGTATTCGCGGCGAGGCACTGCGCCAGCAACTGCACCGTGTCGTCGAGCAAGAGCGCGTGCTGACCGCTCGGGCACTCGGCGAGCGCGAGGACGCGTTCATGCGCCTGAAGGTTCAGGGCCTGCTCGACGCGGCTGAGCTGCTGGCAGTGACGCTGGCCGACGGCCGCGAGAAGCACGTGTTCGGTCGCCGCACGTTGCCGCAGATGGACCTGGCCTCGGCCTCCTGCGCCATCCAGAACCTCTGGCTCGCGGCGCGCGCCGAGGGGCTGGGCATGGGGTGGGTGTCGCTGTTCGATCCGGCCGAGGTGTCGGTGCTGCTCGGCCTGCCTGAAGGCGCGGAGCCTATCGCCTTGCTGTGCCTGGGGCCCGTGCACAGCTTTTACGAAGAACCGATGCTGCAGCGCGAACGCTGGGCGAAGCGCGAACCGCTTTCGTCGCTGGTGTTCGACGAGGGCTGGGGCCGGCCTTCGGACCTTTTCGACCATCCGTCTTTCGTGGAGCCCACCTGATGCTGGCTTTCGACACCGTTCTCTTCGAGCTTGCGCGCCTGTTCCTCTGGCCGGTGACGCTGGGCGTGCTGCTGTCCTTCGTCTATGCCGTGTACTGCCTCGGCGCGTTCGGCATCGAGTACCTGCAGCGCCGCCGTGACCCCTCGCGCGCGCTGGTGCTGCAGGGCCATGCGCAGGCCAGCCAGGAGCAGATGGAGCTGGTCGTGCTCAAGCAGCTCGAAGGCGTACGCCTGTGCAGCCGTGTGGCGCCGATGCTGGGGCTGATCGCCACCATGATTCCGATGGGCCCCGCGCTCGTGGCCGTGGCCTCGGGCGAATCGCAGGGCGTGGCGCAGAGCCTGGCGCCCGCGTTCGCGAGCGTGATCGTCGCGCTGGCCTCGGCCTCGATCACCTTCGTGGTCTACACCGTGCGCCGCCGCTGGCTGATGCGTGAACTGGTGACGGTGCTCGACGCGCGGGACCGGCTGTCATGAGCCGTCGCCAGTTCTCCATTTTGAGCAGCCTGGACAGCGATGACGACGACCCGGTGCTCTCGACGATCAACCTGATCGACGTGTTCATGGTGGTGATCGGCATGCTGATGATCGCGGTCATCAACAACCCGATGAATCCCTTTGCGCAGGACAAGGTGACGATCATCCGCAACGAGGGCCAGCCGAACATGGAGATCGTCACGCGCGAGGGCCGCAAGATCACGCGCTTCAAGGCCAGCGGCGCGACGGGGCAGGGCGACGGCGAGAAGGCTGGCACTGCCTGGCGGTTGAAAGACGGCACGATGGTCTATGTGCCGGCGGATGCGGTTCCGGCGCAGGGCGGGAAGTGACGCGGTTTTTCTTCTTCTGGCTCTTGGTGGCGATGCTGGGGTTTTTTGCGCCGGCACAAGCGCAGCCTGCGGGGGCGCGCGTCGTTGTGCTGAGCACCTCGCTGGTTTCGCCGGCGCGGGTGGTTCGATTGGAGGCTGCCGCGCGTGAAGCCGGGCTGCCGTTGCAGGTGGTGTCGGCGTCGCAGGACTCGCCCGAAGCGCTGGCCGCTGCGCTGGAAGGCGCGCGTTTGCTCGTCATCGATGCACCGCACATCAGCGTCGCGCAAGCTGCCGCGGCGCGCTTCGGCGACACGATCTTGCGCAGCACTGCGCCGTATGTGCTGATCGGCGAGTTCGCGCTGGTGGCAAAGGGGCAGGCCGCTGCTGCCGCGCCGCTGGTGGCCGAGCGCGGCGTCGATGCCACATGGGCACAGCGGCTGCGCGAGTATTGGCGCTTCTCGGGCGCGGCCAATCTCGGCGCGGCGATGAAAGCCCTGGCACAGCCCGGCAAGCTCGACGGCCTGCCCGATCCCGTGCCACTGCCGCTGACCGGCCTCTATCACCCGGGCTGGCCCCGCATCGAGGCCGACATCGCGGCCATCGAGCGGTTGCCCGGCAGCAGCGGCACGGTCGCCATCGCCATCAACAGCGCCACCGTGACGAGCGACGACACCGGCTGGCTCGACACGCTGATCGCCTCGCTCGAACGGCGCGGCTTGCGCGCCTATGCCTTCTACGGCCCGCGCCAGCAGAAAGACCTGTTCTTCCGCATGACGCATGCCGGCGATCGGCGCGTGGTCGATGCGATCGTCAATGCCTCGCTCGTCTTCAGCCCGAACGAGCGCAAGGCCGAGCTTGAGCGCATCGGCGTGCCGGTGCTGCAGACGCTGCCCTCGCTGGCCATGGACGCCACGCAATGGGCGCAAAGCAAAGACGGCCTCTCGCAAACCGACATCGCTGCCTACTACAGCCCGAGCGAGCTGGCCGGCATGACCGACCCGATGCTCGTGAGCGCGCGCGATGCGGCGGCCGGCACGCTGCAGCCGCTGCCCGCGCAGATCGATGCGGTGGCCGACAAGGCGGCCGCATTGCTGCGCCTGCAACGCACGCCCGCCGCGGACCGCCGTGTGGCGATGCTGGTCTACAACTACCCACCGGGCGAAGCCAACTTCGGCGCATCGTTCCTCAACGTGCCGCGCAGCGTGAGCAGCATGCTCGCGGCAATGAAGTCCGCCGGCTACCGCACCGACCTGCCGGGCGCCGACGCGCTCATCGCGCAGGTACAGGCGACGATGACGGCCTACTACCCGGCCGGGCAGGGCGACGAACTGCAGTCGCTGCTCGACAAGGGCCTGGCCGATGCGATGCCGCTGTCGCGGTACCTCGCGTGGTTCCGGTCGCTGCCGGTGGAAACGCAGCGCCGCATCGAAAGCTACTGGGGCCCGCCCGAGAAGTCGACCATGCTGCGCCCCGTCGCGGGTGAGCAAGCCTTCGTGATTCCGCGCGTGCAGTTCGGCAACGTTGTCGTGTTGCGCCAGCCGCCGCGCTTCGAGCCTGGCACGCAGGTGGCGAGCAAGGCTGAGCAGGTGTACCACCGCTCGGCTATTCCGCTGAGCCACGGCTACCTGGCTACCTACCTCTGGCTGCGCACGCAGTTCGGTGCGAGCGCGGTGGTGCACGTGGGCACGCACGGCACGGTCGAATGGTCTGCGGGCAAGGAGCGCGGCCTGTCGGTGCAGGACGACCCATTGCTCGCGCTCGGCGATCTGCCGAACGTCTACCCGTACATCATGGACAACCTCGGCGAGGCCACCACCGCCAAGCGCCGCGGCCGCGCGACCATGGTGAGCCATTCGACGCCGATGTTCGCGCCCGCCGGCTTTCGTCCCGGCGTGCAGGCCATGCACGAGCGCATGCACGACTGGGAGACGCTGTCGCCCGGCCCGGTGAAAACGGCGATGGAAAAGCAGCTGACGGCCGAGTTCGTGGAGCAGCACTACGACCGCGACCTGAATTGGACGCCCGCTCGGATTCGCGCAGACTTTGCTGGCTTCATCGCGGTGCTGCATCCGTACCTCGACGAACTCGCGCAGACCGCGCAGCCGCTGGGCCTGGCGACCTTCGGGCAGGCGCCCGATGCGCAGCGCCGGCGCATGACGATCCTGCAGATTCTCGGCAGGCCTTTGGTCGAAGCGCTTGGCGAAGACATCGACGAGGCCTTTCTGATCGATGCGAAGAGCGTTGCCGGCTCGCGGCCCGCGCGCTGGGTCGAACTCGCGCTCAGCGATGCGCAGGCGGCAAGTGCCGTGGGCAAGACCCCGGCCGAACAGCGGAGCCTGCTGTCGCTGGCCGAACGCGCGCAGAAGCTCGACGCGGTGCTTGCCCACAACGAAGAAATCGAAGGCCTGCTGACAGCCCTCGACGGCCGTTACCTGAAGTCGAGTTACGGCGGCGATCCGGTGCGCAACCCTGACAGCCTGCCGACCGGCCGCAATCTCTACGGATTCGACCCGAGCCGCGTGCCGACGCGCGCGGCCTGGGATACGGGCGTTGCCGCGATGGACGCCTGGATCGCCGAACAAGCGAAGACCCATACCGGCAAGGCGCCGGAAAAGATCGCCTTCACGCTCTGGGCCGGCGAGGCCTCGCGTCACCAGGGCGTGCTTGAAAGCCAGGCCTTCTACGCCATGGGCGTGAAGCCGCGCTGGGACGAAGGCGGGCGCATGACGGGCATCGAGGTGATTCCAGCGTCGGCGTTGAAGCGGCCGCGCATGGACGTGCTGATCAGCGTCACTGGCTCTTACCGCGACCAGTTTCCCAATGTGATGCGCTGGCTCGACGAGGCGGTGCAGCAGGTAGCTGCCTTGCGAGAGCCCGGCAACGCCGTCGCGCAGCACAGCGAGGCGATGGCGCGCAAGCTGCGTTCGGAAGGTGCATCGGTGCAAGAGGCGCAACGCTGGTCGACAGCGCGCGTGTTCTCGAACGAGCAGGGCAGCTACGGCGCCGGGCTCGAGGAAGCCGCGCTCGCCAGCGATGCGTGGAAAAACCAGCAACGCGGCGGCGGCGACGCGCAGATGGCGCAGCTCTACATGGACCGCATGGGTCACGCCTACGGCAAGGGCCTCGACGGCTCGGCACGGCCGGGCGCCTACGCGGGCAATCTCATGCAGGTCGATGCGGCGCTGATGGCGCGCAGCTCCAACCTGTACGGCGTGCTGACTAACGACGACCCGTTCCAGTACCTCGGCGGAATCGCACAGGCCGTGCGCCAGCTCACGGGCAAGGACCCGGCGCTGTACGTGCAGAACCTGCGCGACGGCAGTGCGGTGCGTACCGACACCGCAGCAGGCGCCATCGCACGCGAGATGCAGACCCGCTACCTGCATCCGCAGTGGATCGAAGCGCAGAAGGCCGAGGGCTACAGTGGCACGCTGCAGGTGCTGAAGACCGCGCAATTTCTCTGGGGCTGGCAGGTCACGGCGCCGCAGGCCGTGCGGCAGGACCAATGGCAGTCGCTGCACGATGTGTATGTGCGCGACAAGTACAAGCTGGGCACGCGCGAATGGTTGGAAGGCGACAACCGGGCTGCCTTCGCGCAGACGCTGGAGCGCATGCTCGACGCGGTGCGGCTGAATTACTGGAAGCCGGATGGCGCCACGCGGCGCGAACTGGCACGGGCCTATGCGGAAGCGGTGCGTGCGACCGGACTGCGCGAGCGGAATGCGGGTGTGCAGCGGTTCGCGCAGGCAGAGCTGTCGCCGCCTGCGCCTTCGCACCAGCCGCGCTCACCGGTCGAACCCGTGGTTGCGGCAGCGCCTGCGCCGGCTCCCACCCCGGCAGCCGAGCCGGCGCCGGACGGCCCCCAGCCCGTCAGCGGCCTCAAGCTCGAACCGACGCCCGCTGACGCGCCATCGCCCAAGGCCGAAGCCATCGTCCTTCGGCTCTGGGTGGCGTTGGGGGCCGCGTTACTTGTTGCGCTTGGTGCCCTGATGCAGTGGCGCCGGGGCAGGGCGACTGCCTGATTCGCGAGAATGGCGGCTCTCATGCTCCTCCAGAATCTCGAGTACGCCATCGCTGTAGCCGCCGCGCTGTGGATCGCGCTGGCCATCGACCGCTGGCTGGGTGAGCCGCTTGCGGCGTTGCATCCCGTCGTGTGGATGGGGAGTTACCTCGGGCTCGGTTCGCGTATCGCGCCGCCTGCGTACCCAGCGAAGTCGGTAGATCTGCCGATGTTCTTCATTGGCGCGTTGGTGTGGTGCGTGGGGGCCGTGTGCGTCTGGGGCGTCGCCTTTGCCTTGCAGACGCTCATGGTGCTGTCGCTGCCTGCGTGGGCCGTGGCGCTGTTGCTGGGCCTGCTGCTGAAGCCGCTCTTTGCCTGGCGCATGCTGCGCGATGAAGTACTTGCGGTCGAGGCCGCGCTGGCTGTTTCGCTCGATGCCGGCCGCAAGCAATTGGCGCGTCTGGTGAGTCGCGACGTTTCCCAGCTCAGCGAGCGCGAAGTGCGCGAGAGCGCCATCGAATCGCTCGCGGAAAACCTCAACGACTCGCTCGTGGCCCCGGTGTTCTGGTTCGTGCTGCTCGGCCTGCCGGGTGCGGCGCTCTACCGTTTTGCCAACACCGCCGACGCGATGTGGGGCTACCGCGGCGAGCGCAACGGCCGTGATTGGACCTGGCTCGGCAAATGGGCCGCGCGCGCGGACGACGTGCTCTCGTGGGTACCGGCGCGCATCACTGTGGGGCTGCTGGCGCTGGCGGCATGGCGCTGGCCTGCGGGGCTGTCCGAAGAGGCGCGCCGCACGCCGTCGCCCAACAGCGGTTGGCCGATGGCGGCAATGGCGCTGCTGCTGGGCGTGCGGCTTGCGAAGCCGGGTGTGTATGCGCTGAACGCCGAGGGGCGTGCGCCTTCCGCGTTGGACATGCAACGCACCGCGCAACTGGGTGGCCGGGCCGCGTTGGCGGCGGGTGTGTTCGCGTCGCTGGCCATCGTGGCGACAGCCGGCTGGAGGTGGGTATGAGCACGGTGGTGCACGGCGGCCCCGATGCGGCTGGCGTAGCGCCGCACGACTTCTCTACCAATGGCAATGCTGTGGGCTCGTGCCCGGCCGTGCTGCCGGCGTTGCGCACTGCCGATGCCGCGCACTATCCGGACCCGCACTACACGGCGCTGCGAGGCCGCCTGGCGGCCTTTCACGGCGTGGCGGCCGAACGCATCGTGATCGCGGCGAGTGCGAGCGAATTCATTCACCGCATCAGCGCTGCGGTGGCGCAAGGTGGCGGCAAGCAGGTCTGGCTGCCGGCGCACAGCTATGGCGACTACGAGCGCGCGGCGCTGGCCTGGGGTTTGCAGGCGGTGCGCGCGCCGCAGGCGCATGCCGATGTCGCGCTGCGCTGGTGCTGCGAGCCGTCGAGCCCGCTGGGGCAGCCGCAAGCCGATCTGCCGTTGCAGGCCGCGAGCAGCCATGGCGCATGCGTGCTCGACCTGGCCTATGAGCCGCTGCGCCTCGAAGGCCGGCCATCGCTCGACGCTGCGCAACGGCACCGCATCTGGCAGCTGTGGACACCGAACAAGGCCATGGGCCTGACCGGCATCCGCGCCGCCTATGCAATCGCGCCCGAGGATGTCGATGCGCTTTTCATGCAACGCATCGAGCGGCTGGCCTCGTCATGGCCGCTGGGCACGCATGGCGTGGCGCTGCTCGACGCCTGGGCCGGCGACGAGGCGCAACGCTGGCTCGCACAAAGCCTGCAGACTCTGAAAGCCTGGAAGGTCCAGCAACGCGCGATGTGCGAATCGCTCGGCTGGCAATGCCTTCCGAGCGATGCCAACTTCTTCTGCGCACGCACCGACCGGCCGTATCCCGACGTGGCCGCAGCGCTGCGCGCCGAAGGCATCAAGCTGCGCGACTGCGCCTCCTTCGGCCTGCCCGGCCATGTGCGCCTTGGCGTGCTGCAGCCCGCCAGCCAGCAGGCGTTGAAAGAGGCCTGGACAAACGCGTCCTGAACACATACACCCGCATCCACAAGAAAAATGCTCTACGCCATCACCACGCTCTTTCTCTGCCAACTGGCCGGCGAACTGCTCGTGCAGTGGCTCGGCCTGCCTATTCCCGGTCCGCTGATCGGCATGGTGCTGCTGTTCATCGGGCTACTGGTGCGCGGCGGCGTGCCGCAGGTGCTGAGCGACACCTCGGGCCATTTGCTGCGCAACCTGATGCTGCTGTTCATCCCGGCCGTGACCGGCGTGATGCTGCATTTCGAGCGGGTGGGGCGCGAGTGGCTGCCGTTTCTTGCGGCGGGCATCGTCGGCGCGGCCTTCACCATGACGGTCACGGCGCTCACGTTCCGCTGGATGATCCGCCTCACTGGCAAGGACGCGCAATGACCGCGCCGGCCAGGCTTTCGGAAATCTGGGTCTTCCTCGCGCAGTCGCCGCTGCTGTGGCTGTCGCTCACGCTGCTGGCCTATCTTGGCGCGCTGTGGCTGCACACCCGCAGCGGGCGCAACCTGGTGGTCAACCCGGTGCTGATTTCGGTGATCGTCATCGTCGGCGTGCTGCTGCTCACGCGTACGCCCTATGACACGTATTTCGAAGGCGCGAAGTTCGTGCACTTCCTGATCGGCCCCGCCACCGTGGCACTGGCGGTGCCGCTGCACAGCCAGGTCGGCCGGCTGAGGCGGCTGTGGCTGCCCATCGGCGTGGCGCTGCTCGTGGGTTCGGTCGCGGCCATCGTGTCGGCCATCGGCATTGCGTGGGTGCTGGGCGGCTCGCACGAGCTGATGATGTCGCTCGCGCCCAAGTCGGCCACCATGCCCATCGCGATGGGCGTGGCCGAGAAGATCGGCGGGCTGCCGTCGCTGGCGGCTGTGGCGGCGGCCGTTGCCGGCATCTCGGGCGCGATCATGGCGACCGGGCTGCTGAACCTGCTGCGCATCAAGGAGCCCGCGGTTCGCGGCTTCGCGGTTGGCATGGCTGCGCACGGCATCGGCACGGCGCGGGCCATTCAGGTGAATGAGACGGCGGGTGCGTTCTCCGCGCTGGCCATGGGGCTGAACGGCATCGCGACTGCGCTGCTGGTGCCGTTGATCGTCAGGCTGATGGGAGCCTGAACCGATGCTCAAGGCGGCCGTCACCCCCAAGACCCAGCCGATGAAGCTGGTCTGGCCCGCCAAGGCCTACCTGCCCAGCTATGTGTCGGCCCTGAACCGGGGCTGGGCGCGCGACGAGACGCGTCCCGAATCGGGCTCCGAGGAGCGCGCCGCCATCAAGGCCAATGCAGACCGCTTCCTTGCCAGCCTGGTGGACCGCGAGGCCAAGGGCGGGCGCATCGTCATGCCCGACGGCTCCAAGGTGCGGCGCCTGCCTGGCTACAAGTGCTGGATGTGGGACGGCGAGTTCTGCGGCAGCATCGACCTGCGCTGGCAGCCCGGCACCGACGCCTTGCCGCTCTACTGCCTAGGCCATATCGGCTACAACGTCGTGCCGTGGAAGCAGCGCAAGGGCTATGCGACGCGTGCGCTCGGCGCCATGCTGACGCTGGCCGCGGGCGAGGGGCTGAACCGCGTCGAGATCACGACCAGCCCGGACAACTTCGCGTCGCAGAAAGTGATAGCGGCCAATGGCGGCGTGCTGATCGAAACCTTCATCACCCTGCCGAGCCAGGGCAGCCTCACCAAGTTTCGCTACCGCATCGATCTCTGAAGGAAATTGCGCATGGCTCACTACACCGCTGAAATCCTCTGGCTGCGCGGCGAACAGGACTTTCTAGGCAACACCTACAGCAGACGGCATTCGCTGCGCTTCGACGGCGGCGCGGAAGTGGCGGGCTCGTCGTCACCGCACGTGGTGCCGCTGCCGATGTCCGATGCGTTGGCGGTCGATCCGGAAGAGATGTTCGTCGCGTCGCTCTCGAACTGCCACATGCTGTGGTTCCTCACCATGGCCGTGAAGCGCAAGTTCGTCGTCGACCGCTACTTTGACGCGGCCACCGGCGTGATGGAGAAGAACGCCGAGGGAAAGATGGCGATGACGGTGGTCACGCTGCGGCCGGAGGTGACGTTCTCCGGCGAGAGCGTTCCGACGCGCGAGCAGATCGAGCAGATGCACCACCGGGCGCATGAAGAGTGCTTCATCGCCAATTCGGTGAAGACCGAAGTGCGCTGCGAGCCGGTGTACTGACGCGCTCGTCGCCTGGGCCACCCGCGCGGGCCGATTCAGCGGCGCTGCAGCCGCGGGTTCTTGGCGAACAGTTCGGCCGCCCAATCAACGAAGGCCCGCACCTTGGCGCTCAGGTGCCGGTTGGGCGGGTACACCACGTGAATGGGCAGCGGATCGCGACTCCAGTCCGGCAGCACCTCGACCAGCTCGCCGCTTTCCAGCAGTGGCTCAGCCATGAAGGTGATGCACTGCGAAATGCCGAAGCCACCGAGCACCGCCGTGATGTGCGCATTGCTCTCGTTGACCGACACGCGGTAGTGCCCGTTGAGCTCGATGTGCTCGTCGCCCTTCTTGAACTCGTGCGGGTACACGCGGCGCGTGGTGCCCGAGAAATAGCTCACCACCACGTGGCGCTTCTCGATGTCGTTCGGGTGCTGCGGCACGCCATAGCGTTTGATGTACGCCGGCGACGCCACGGTGACGAAGTGCAGGGTGCCGATGCGCCGTGCCACCAGCGACTGGTCGCTGAGGTCGCCCGCGCGGATCACGCAGTCGACGTTGTCGCTGATCAGGTCGACGGTGCGGTCGCTCACGCCCAGGTCGACCTGGATGTCGGGGTAGCGGTCGCAGAAGGTGGCCAGCGCGGGCAGGATGATCTGCCTGGCCACCGAGGTGCCTATGTCGATGCGCAGCCGCCCCGTGGGGTTGGCCTGCGCATTCGTCATGCTGGCTTCCATGTCGTCGAAGTCGTTGAGCAGGCGCGCGGCGCGCTCGTAGTAGGCCGCGCCGTCGGGCGTGACGGTGACGCGGCGCGTGGTGCGGTTGAGCAGCTTCACGCGCAGGCGCGATTCGAGCGCCTGAATCTGTTTGGTGACCGTGCCTTTGGGCAGGGCGAGCGAGTCTGCCGCCCGGGTGAAGGTGCCGGCTTCCACGACGCGGACAAAGATCCGCATTGCCTGGATTTGATCCATCGAATGCCTGTTGTTGGTGCCCGGCCCACACCGGGGGGAGCGGATTCTCACACAAGGCGCCAAACCCTTGCGAAGCGCCGCGATTGTTGTCGGTTTGGAAACAGAGTAGGGGCGGCTTGCCTGTTTAACGTCACACTGGGCGACTTATATTTCAACCATCGCCCAATTCCCTGAGGTCGCCCATGTCACCCGTTCCATCGTCCCGTTCTGCCGAAGCCGCCGCCCGTGCGGCAGCGCAAGGCGTGGAAGCCGATCTGTCGATCGAGCTGCCCGGCCGCGAACCGGTCGGTGCCCGTGTGTACGGCCAGCGCGCCAAGGGTGACGTTGCGCCGCTGGTGCTCCACTTCCACGGTGGCACCTTCGTCTGCGGCGACCTCGACAACGGCCGCAATGTGGCCCGGCTGCTGGCCGGGGCGGGTGCGGTGGTGGTGTCGCTGGCTTACCCGCTGGCGCCCCAGTCGCCGTTTCCGGAGCCGATCGAGGTGGGCTATGCCGCCCTCGAATGGCTCTACAAGCAGCGCACCAAGCTCGGCGGCAAGGGTGCGCAGGTGTACCTGGCCGGCGAAGAAGCCGGTGGCAACCTGGCAGCTGCGGTGGCACTCATCGCTCGCGACCGGGCACATCCGCCGGTGGCAGGCCAGATCCTGCTGTCGCCCATGCTCGACCCGTGCGCCGGTACCGCCTCGCTGCGCAACGCCACCAGCGACGAGCCCGAGTGCCGTTGGGCCAGCGGCTGGGAGAAGTACCTGAGCTGCCCATCGAATGCCACGCACCCCTATGCGGTGCCGAGCGGTTCGCTGCGGCTGTCGTCACTGGCGCCCGCGCTGGTGCTGGTGGGTGCGGACGACGCCATGCGCGACGAGGCGCTGACCTTCGCGGGCCGCCTGCGTGCCGCCGGCATCGAGGTTACGAGCAGCGTGCTGCCCAGCGCCTCGAACTGGCCCAAGGCGCTGTACGACACCGAGAACACGGGTTGCGTGGCCTGTGAGGCGACGGTGCAGCAGCACTTCCGCGAGTTCTTCAGCGCGACCACACCGCCGACCACCGTGCCCACGGGTGCGGCGCCCAACCACCCCAGCTAGCTCCCGGCCAGCCACGGCTGCCTGATCGACACGCTGCCAGCGCGGCAGCGTGCGAGGGCCCTCTTTTTCCTGAATTCCGCCTCCTGGTGCCAAAAGCGCCGGGGTGGCCTGTTGCATCCCCAAAGTCATCGAGAAGGACGAACCATCATGTCGAACAACGAGAAAAAGCTGTCTTCCGTAGCCCGCAAGGGCCTGTGGCCCGCCGTGACCGGCATTACCGCACTGCTGGCGGTGGCCGCCGCGGTGGTGGGCATGTACAGCTTCAAAGCCGAAGCCAACAACGCCCCGGCCGCGCCGCAAGCCACGCCGGTTTCTGTCGCCACCGTGGCGTCGAGCGAGATCAATGCCTGGGACGAGTTCTCGGGCCGGCTCGAAGCCGTCGAGCGCGTCGATGTGCGCTCCCGCGTCGCGGGCGCCGTGCAGTCGCTGCACTTCCGCGAAGGCGCGCTGGTGAAGCAGGGTGAGTTGCTGGTCACCATCGACCCCGCACCGTACGCGGCCGAGGTCGAGCGCGCCGAAGCGCAGGTGGCATCCGCGCAGGCCCGCCAGTCGTTCAGCCGCAGCGAGCAGGAGCGTGCCAAGCGCCTGTGGGACGACAAGGCCATTGCCCAGCGCGAATACGACGAGCGTGTGAACGCCGGCCGCGAAGCCGATGCCAACCTGCGTGCGGCGCAAGCCTCGCTGCAGTCGGCGCGCCTGAACCTGGGCTACACCCAGGTGCGGGCTCCGGTGTCGGGCCGCATCGGCAGGATCGAGGTGACGGTGGGCAACCTGGTGGCGGCCGGTCCGGGCGCTCCGGTGCTGACCACGCTGGTGTCGGTGAGCCCGATCTATGCGAGCTTCGATGCTGACGAACAGGTCATCACCCGTGCGCTGAAAGACCTGCCGAGCGGCTCCAGCGCTCGCGGCCAGATCGAAAGCATTCCCGTGCAGATGGGCACCGCCGGCCTCGAAGGCACGCCCTTCACCGGCAAGCTGCAGCTGATCGACAACCAGGTCGACGCCCGCAGCGGCACCGTGCGTGTGCGTGCCTCGTTCGACAACAAGGACGGCGCGCTCATTCCCGGCCAGTTCGCCCGTATCCGCATGGGCCAGGCTCGCAACGACACCGCACTGCTGGTGAGCGAACGCGCCATCGGCACCGACCAGAACAAGAAGTTCGTGATGGTCGTGGGTGAAGACAGCAAGGCCACTTACCGCGAAGTGACGCTGGGCACTTCCATCAACGGCCTGCGTGTCGTGAGCAAGGGCCTGAAGGCGGGCGACCGCGTCATCGTCAACGGCCTGCAGCACATCCGCCCGGGTGCGCTGGTGGCGCCGCAGCAAGTGACCATGGACGCCAAGGCGGACCCCAAGCAACAACAACCGGAACGCGTGGCCGAGGCCGCGAAGTCCTGATTTCGGAGGAGGGCGCACCCGCGCCCACCGGAGAACCATCATGAATCTCTCAAAATTCTTCATCGACCGGCCGATCTTTGCCGGCGTGCTGTCGCTACTGATGCTGATAGCCGGCCTGATCGCGCTGCGCGGGTTGCCGATCTCGGAGTACCCGGAAGTCGCGCCACCTTCGGTGGTGGTGCGCGCCACGTACCCCGGCGCCAACCCGAAGGTGATTGCCGAAACCGTTGCCACACCGATCGAAGAGCAGATCAACGGCGTCGAGGGCATGCTCTACATGGGCAGCCAGGCAACCACCGACGGCGTGCTGACGCTCACCGTCACGTTCCGCCTCGGCACCGATCCCGACAAGGCACAACAACTCGTGCAGAACCGCGTCTCGCAAGCCGAGCCGCGCCTGCCTGAGGAAGTGCGCCGGCTTGGCATCACGACCGTCAAGAGCGCGCCTGACCTGACGATGGTGGTCCACCTCGTCTCGCCGAACAATCGCTACGACATCAACTACCTGCGCAACTACGCGGTGCTGAACGTGAAGGACCCGCTCGCGCGCATCGAAGGCGTGGGCCAGGTCCAGATCTTCGGCGGCGGCGACTACTCGATGCGCGTGTGGCTCGACCCGCAGAAGGTCGCGCAGCGCGGCCTCTCGGCCAGCGACGTGGTGGCCGCCATCCGTGGTCAGAACGTGCAGGCCGCGGCCGGCGTGGTCGGCGCTTCGCCGGGCCTGTCGGGCGTGGACATGCAGCTGTCGATCAATGCGCAAGGGCGCCTGCAGAGCGAGGAAGAGTTCGGCGACATCATCGTCAAGAGCGGCACCGACGGCGCCGTGACCCGTCTGCGCGACATCGGCCGCCTCGAAATGGGCGCCGCCGACTACTCGCTGCGTTCGCTGCTGAACAACGACCCGGCCGTCGGCATGGGTGTGTTCCAGGCGCCGGGCTCCAACGCGCTCGACATCTCGTCGAACGTGCGCAAGACGATGGCCGAGCTCAACAAGAACATGCCCGAGGGCCTGGAATACCGCATTGCCTACGACCCGACGCAGTTCGTGCGCGCATCGATCGAGTCGGTGATCCACACGCTGCTCGAAGCCATCATGCTGGTGGTGCTGGTCGTGATCCTGTTCCTGCAGACGTGGCGCGCCTCCATCATTCCGCTGCTGGCCGTGCCGGTGTCGGTGATCGGTACCTTCGCGGTGCTGCACATCCTCGGTTTCTCGATCAACGCGCTGAGCCTGTTCGGGCTGGTGCTGGCCATCGGCATCGTGGTGGACGACGCCATCGTGGTGGTGGAGAACGTCGAGCGCAATATCGAGGCCGGGCTCACGCCGCGTGAAGCAACGTACCGTGCGATGCGCGAAGTGTCGGGCCCCATCATCGCGATCGCGCTGGTGCTGGTGGCAGTGTTCGTGCCGCTGGCTTTCATCAGCGGCCTCACGGGCCAGTTCTACCGCCAGTTCGCAGTGACGATTGCGATCTCGACGGTGATCTCTGCGATCAACTCGCTCACGCTGTCGCCCGCGCTCGCTGCCTTGCTGCTGCGCGGCCACGACGCCCCCAAGGACACGCTGACGAGCGGCATGGACAAGGCCTTCGGCTGGCTGTTCCGCGGCTTCAACAAGCTGTTCCATCGCGGCTCCGAGGCCTACAGCGGCGGCGTGAAGCGCGTGATCTCGCGCAAGGCGCTGATGCTGGCGATCTACGTCGCGCTCATTGCCGTGACCTTCGGCCTCTTCAAGGCGGTGCCCGGCGGCTTCGTGCCGGCGCAGGACAAGCAGTACCTGATCGGTTTTGCCCAACTGCCCGACGGCGCCACGCTCGACCGCACGGAAGAGGTGATCACCCGCATGGGCGACATCATGAAGAAGAACCCGAACGTGGAAGACGCCATCGCCTTCCCGGGCCTGTCGATCAACGGCTTCACCAACAGCTCGAACTCGGGCATCGTGTTTGCCACGCTCAAGCCCTTCGACCAGCGCAAGCGCCCTGACCAGAGCGGCGGCGCGGTGGCTGGCCAGCTCAATGGTGCCTTCGCGGGCATCCAGGACGCCTTCATCGTGATGTTCCCGCCGCCGCCGGTGGCGGGCCTGGGCACCACGGGCGGCTTCAAGCTGCAGCTGGAAGACCGTGCCTCGGTTGGCTACGACCAGATGGACCAGGCAGTGAAGGCCTTCATGGCCAAGGCACAGCAAGCGCCCGAACTGGCCGGCATGTTCACGAGCTGGCAGGTCAACGTGCCGCAGCTGTATGCCGACATCGACCGTACCAAGGCTCGCCAGCTCGGCGTGCCGGTGACGGACATCTTCGACACCATGCAGATCTACCTCGGCAGCCTGTATGCGAACGACTTCAACAAGTTCGGCCGCACGTACAGCGTGCGAGTGCAGGCCGATGCGCCTTACCGCGCCCGTGCCGAAGACGTGGGCCTGCTGAAGGTGCGTTCGACCTCGGGTGAGATGGTGCCGCTGGCCGCGCTGATGAAGGTGAATTCGACCTTCGGCCCGGAACGCGCCATGCGCTACAACGGCTACCTGGCTGCCGACATCAACGGCGGCCCGGCACCGGGCTACTCGTCGGGCCAGGCGCAGGACGCGATCACCAAGATTGCGGCCGAGACGCTGCCCAAGGGCGTGAGCTTCGAGTGGACCGAGCTGACGTACCAGGAAATTTTGGCCGGCAACTCCGCCTTCCTGGTGTTCCCGCTGGCCATCTTGCTGGTGTTCCTGGTGCTGGCCGCTCAGTACGAAAGCCTGACGCTGCCGATCGCGATCATCCTGATCGTGCCCATGGGCATCATGGCCGCGATGGCGGGCGTATGGATATCGGGGGGGGACAACAACGTCTTCACGCAGATCGGGTTGATCGTGCTGGTGGGGCTGAGTGCGAAGAACGCGATTCTTATCGTGGAGTTCGCACGGGAGCTTGAGTTCGCCGGCCGCACACCGATACAGGCCGCCATCGAAGCCAGCCGCCTGCGCCTGCGCCCGATTCTGATGACCTCGCTGGCCTTCGTGATGGGCGTGCTGCCCCTGGTGCTGTCGACCGGCGCGGGCTCGGAGATGCGCAAGGCCATGGGCGTGGCGGTGTTCGCCGGGATGATCGGCGTGACGGCCTTCGGCCTGTTCCTGACGCCGGTGTTCTACGTGCTGCTGCGCCGCCTGGCGGGCAACCGGCCGCTCAAGCTGCATGGCGAAGTGCCGCATGGCGACGACTTCGTGTCGGCCGAGCATCCGGCGACGCCAGCATCGCAAGGTCCGCACGGTGGTTCGGGCGGTGGTGGCCTGCACCCGGTGCCTGCATCGCCGCGTCCCTCACATGACGACTGATCAATAAGAAAGAGAAAGCTCATCATGAAATTCTCAGTTCAACCGCTGGTGAAGCCTCTTCGTAGCGCCTTGCTGCCGCTGATGGCTGCCCTGGTGCTGGCCGGCTGTGCCACCGTGCCTTCGGGCCTGCCCGAGATCACGACCACGGCGCAGTTCAAGGAACAAGGGCCGACGCCGCCCGCCGGCTTCACGCGCGCCGTGCCTTCCGAGGCACAGGCACGCGGCGCCTGGTGGCTGGCGTTCAACGACCCGACGCTGAATGCGCTGGTCGAGAAGGCCGACGTCAGCAACAACAACATTCAGGCCGCGGCCGCGAGACTGGCCGAGGCCCGCGCGCTGGCGCGCAGCGCCAACGCCGACCGCCTGCCGCAGATCGGCCTGAGCGCCGGTGCCAATCGCGGCGCCGGCCTGGACAAGGCCACGGCCAGCACCACGCCGGCCACGATGACCAACATCGGTGCCACGTTCTCGTACGAAGTCGACCTGTTCGGCCGCCTCTCGGGCGCCAGCAACGCGGCCAAGCTCGACGCGACCGGCCGCGAGGCGCTGCTGCAAAGCACCCGGCTCGCGGTGCAGGCCGAAGTGGCGCAGACCTACCTGCAGCTGCGCGCGCTCGATGCCGAACGTGCGCTGGTGCGCGAGCAGGTCGAGGCCTACCGCGACACGCTGCGCCTGTCGCAGCGCCGCGAACAGGCCGGCGACATCGCCGAGCTCGACGTGGCGCGCGTGCAGACCGAGGTGTCGTCGACCGAATCGGACGCGCTTGCGCTCGACCGTCAGCGCGCCCAGGTGGAGCATGCGCTCGCGGTGCTGGTGGGCGATTCGGCTTCGAGCTTCGGCCTGCGCAGCGACGAGTGGTCGACCGCCTTGCCGTCGATCCCGCCGGGCGTGCCGGCCAAGGTGCTCACGCGCCGGCCCGACGTGTCAGCGGCGCAGAACGCGGTGCTTGCCGCGCAGGCCCGTGTCGGCGTGGCACAGGCCGCGTGGTTCCCGGACATCTCGCTGACCGGCGCCGCCGGCTACGCCTCGCCCGAAGTCGGCGACCTCTTCAAGTGGTCGGCGCGTTCGTGGGGCGTGGGCGCGCTGCTGTCGCTGCCGATCTTCGACGGCGGCCGCCGCGAGGCCGGTGTGCAGGGCGCCAATGCCCAGCTCGACGGCGCTCTGGCCAGCTACCGCACGCAGGTGCTGGTCGCCTTCCAGGAGGTCGAAGACCAGTTGGCCGCCATCCGCATCCTGCAGGAGCAATCGGTGGTGCAGGCGCAGGCCGTGACCTCGGCCCAGCGCGCCACCAGCCTGTCGGACACGCGCTATCGCAACGGCTACATCAGCCAGCTCGACCTGCTCGACGCACGTCGCAGCGAACTGCGCAACCGGCGGCAGGCGCTGCAGGTGAAGTCGGCGCAGTACCAGGCGGCCGTGGGGCTGATTCGCGCCATCGGTGGCGGCTGGGAAGCTCCGGCGCCCGTGGCGGCTGCCGGCGCACAGACCAAGGTGGCCGCGCGCTGAACGACGACGGCACGGAATCGAAATTGACAGCCTGAACGCCGCAAGGCGGTCTTTGCGCCGTCGTGGGTTCAGTCGGTTCTGCCGGCTGAATTCGCGGCGGCGCTTATTTTTTGCAGCTCCGCCGCGCCCATAGCCAGGGCGCTGGAATAGCTGGCCTGCGGTCTGGCCGCCGTCCGGTAGACCCGGTAGTCGAGAGTCTCGGAGGCTTCGTCGCCATGACGGGCTTCGAGCAGGTTCCAGAAGAACTGGCCCGGTTCGCGTTCCTCGACGGTGAGTGCCAAATCGTTCAAGGCTGGCATGGGTCCCTGGGGTGCAGTGCGATGTGTGATGTCGGGTGTACGCAAGAACGGGACTGTTGGATTCACCGGATGCGTTTGCAACGCCTCAGGTGTGAAAAATGTCTCATTTCGTCGGTCTGGTTCTGTCTCGCTCGGTCTTTTTCGGGCCGGCGCGGTGCTCAACGACAATCCGCCGATGAGTTCAAAGGCGAAAAGCGGGCCGGCGCGGTGCGTCATGGTTCTGGGCACCACCAGCGGCGCCGGCAAGAGCTGGCTGGCCACGGCGCTGTGCCGCTGGTATGCGCGGCAAGGCCTGAAAGTGGCGCCCTTCAAGGCGCAGAACATGAGCAACAACGCTCGCGTGGTCGATGGCGGCGAAATCGGCAGCGCTCAGTATTTCCAGGCCCTGGCCGCGAATGCGCTGCCCGACGTGCGCATGAACCCGCTGCTGCTCAAGCCCGAGCGCGACACCCACAGCCAGGTGGTGCTGATGGGGCAGGTGAGCGAAGAGCTTTCGGCCTTGCCCTGGCGCGGCCGCAGCGAGCGCGTCTGGCCGCAGATTGCGCAGGCACTCGATGAACTGCGCGACGAGAACGACGTGGTCGTGATCGAAGGCGCTGGCTCGCCGGCCGAAATCAACCTGATGGCCAGCGACATCGTCAACATGCGCATCGCCCGGCATGCCCAGGCGCGCTGCCTGCTGGCGACTGACATCGACCGTGGCGGCGCTTTCGCCCATTTGTACGGCACCTGGGCGCTGCTGCCCGAGGCCGACCGCGCGTTGCTGCGCGGCTTCGTGCTCAACAAGTTCCGTGGCGATGCCTCGTTGCTCGCGCCCGCGCCGCAGCAACTGCAAGAGCTGACTGGCGTGCCCACCGTGGCCACGCTGCCGATGTGGTGGCAGCACGGCCTGCCCGAGGAAGACGGCGTGTTCGACGACCGCAGCCGCGCCAGCGGCACCGTCACCCGCACGGTGGCGGTGGTGGCATATCCGCGCATCAGCAACCTCGACGAATTCCAGGCGCTGAAGAACGTGCCGGGCGTGCGGCTGGTCTGGGCCCGCACGCCGGCCGACGTGGCGGGCGCCGACTGGATCGTGCTGCCCGGCTCCAAGCACACCAGCGGCGACCTGGCCTGGCTGCGCGCGCAGGGGCTGGACCGCGCCGTGGCCGCGCACGCCGAACGCGGCGGCGCGGTGCTGGGCATCTGCGGCGGGCTGCAGATGCTGGGCGAGGCGCTGGTCGATCCGCACGGCATCGACGGCAATGCGCCGGGGCTGGGCCTGCTGCCGCTGGTGACGGTGTTCGCGCGCGAGAAGACGGTGCAGCATCGCGCCGCGATCTTCGGCGAGCTGACCGGCACTTGGGGCCCACTGTCGGGCGTGCCAGTTGCCGGCTACGAAATTCATCACGGCCAGACCGCCGCGCACCCGCAGATGGCGCAAGACGGCCACGCGGTGATGCCCGACGGGCTGGCCTGGCAGAACGCGCGCGGCAACGTGCTCGGCATCTACCTTCACGGCCTGTTCGAAGACCCCGGCACGCTGCATGCATTGTTCGGCGCCTCCGTGCCCACGCTGGACGCTACCTTCGACGGCCTGGCCGATTTCATCGACACCCATTTCGACGCCGGCGTACTCGCCGGACTGATTGCATGACCGAGACCATCCCCACCATTTCCGACATCACTGACGCCTCGCTCGCAGTCCGCCTGCACAGCGCAATCGACAACAAGACCAAGCCGCTCGGCGCGCTGGGCCGGCTCGAAGCACTGGCCTTGCGCATCGGCAGCATCCTGGGCACCGAGAACCCTGTGCTCGAAGCGCCGCAGATGCTGGTCTGCGCGGGCGACCACGGGCTGGCTGCGCGCGGCGTCTCGGCGTTTCCGAGCGACGTGACATGGCAGATGGTCGAGAACTTCCTCGCCGGCGGCGCGGCCGTGAGCGTGCTCGCGCGCCAGCACGGGCTGGCGCTGACGGTGGTCGATTGCGGCGTGCGGCGCGACTTCCAGCCCCGCCCGGGGCTGGTGTCGCGCCGCATTGCCGAGGGCACGGCCGACGCTTCTACGAGCCCGGCCATGACGGGCACTCAATGCGCACAGGCCATCGTCAACGGGCGCGAGGTGGTGCGTGCGCTGCCGGGCAATGCGTTGCTGCTTGGCGAAATGGGCATCGGCAACAGCTCGTCTGCTGCGCTGCTGCTGTCCCGACTGGGCGGGCTGGACATCGACGTCTGCATTGGCGTCGGCACGGGCCTCGACGCGGCGGGGCTGGCGCGCAAGCGCGAGGTGCTGCGGCAGGTGCTTGCGTTGCACGCGGGGGCGACGGCGCCGCTGGACGCGCTGGCGGCTTTCGGCGGTTTCGAGATCGCCACGCTGGTCGGTGCCGTGCTGCAGGCGGCCGAAGAGCGGCGCGTGATCGTGGTGGATGGCTTCATCGCCAGCGCAGCGGTGCTGGTGGCACAGGCGCTGCAGCCCTGCGTGGTGCAGCGCTGCGTGGCCGCGCACTGTTCTGCCGAGCCCGGGCATCTGCTGCTGCTGGAGCGGCTGGGGCTGGACCCGCTGCTGAACCTCGAACTGCGCCTGGGCGAAGGCTCGGGTGGTGCGCTGGCCTGGCCGCTGCTCGAATCGGCCTGCCGCATCCTGCGCGAGATGGCGAGCTTCGAGTCGGCCGGCGTGTCGCGCAAGGACACCTGAAGCGGATGAACGGCATTCGCCACTTCCTGCTCGCGCTGCAGTTCTTCACGCGCGTGCCGGTGACGGGACCGCTGGCCGCATGGGTCGGCTTCAGCCCGCAGATGCTGCGAGCGAGTGCGGCCCATCTGCCCGGCATCGGATGGCTGGTGGGTGGGGTGGCGGCGCTGGTGTTCATGGGCGTAGGCATGGGGCTGCCCGGCGTCGCTGGCGCGCTGGCCGCCGCCTTGCTGAGCACCGTCGCCACGGTGATGCTGACAGGCGCCTTCCATGAAGACGGACTGGCCGACGTGGCCGATGGCTTGGGCGGTTCGGCTGACCGGGACCGGGCGCTGGAGATCATGAAGGACTCGCGCATCGGCGCCTTCGGTGCGATTGCGCTGGTGCTGGCGCTGGGCCTGAAGTGCGCGCTGCTCGCCGTGCTGGCCGGGCGCGGCCTGCAGGCGGTGGCCATTGCCATCGTCGGCGCGCATGTGCTGTCGCGGCTGATGCCGCTGTTCCTGATCCGCTGGCTGCCCTATGTGGGCGACAGCGGGGCGAGCAAGGCCAAGCCGCTGGCGGATGCGATCAGCGGTGGAGCGCTGGTGACTGCGCTGGTGTGGACGGTTCCGGCGGTGGCGCTGCTGCTGTGTGCGCATGACGCGGCGCACGTTGGGGCGGCCGTGCTTGCGGCCGTTCTTGCCGCGGGCTGGATGGCGAGGCTGTTTCTTCGGCGGCTGCAAGGCTTCACCGGCGATGGCCTGGGCGCGACGCAGCAAGTCTGCGAGCTGGCGATCTACCTCGCGCTGGCGTGGCGTGCATGAGCACGAGCCGAAACCTCTGGCTCCAGCGCCATGCGCCCGTGGTGGCCGAGGCTGGCCTTTGCTACGGCGCCACGGACCTCGAAGCCCATGCGGACGCCACGCTCGCCGCCGCGCAGCGCATCGCGCCTTTGCTGCCTGCGGACATCACGTTGATCAGCTCGCCGCTGCGGCGCTGCGCCGGACTGGCCGATGCCATCGCTGCATTGCGGCCCGATCTCCGGGTGCAGCACGACGCCCGGCTCGCCGAAATGAACTTCGGCGGCTGGGAAGGGCGGCCGTGGTCCGCCATTCCGCGCGAGGACTTCGAGGCCTGGACCGGTAACTTCGCCGACGCGCCCGCGGGCGGCCATGGCGAAAGCGTGCGCGCCTTCATGCAGCGCGTGGCCGCCGCGTACGACGAATGGCTGCTGAGCGAGGGCGACGCGCTGTGGGTCACGCACGCTGGCGTGCTGCGCGCGATGACGCTGCTGCACCGGGGTGTGCGCTGTCCCGCAGCTGCTGCCGATTGGCCTGCCGGCGAGATTGCATTCGGCAGCTGGCTGACTTTCGACAATTCGCCCGTCATCTGACAGGCGACCTGGTCAGTCAGCTCAGTTCTTCTGCCGCCACTGCTCGCGCCAGAGTCGGTCCAGCTGCGGTGCCAGCGCCGCCGGTGGTGAGCCCACGAGGCGGTTGCTGCCGTTTCGCTGCACCAGACCGTAGATGCGGCCGGAGCCCTGGTCGTAGAGCGCGATCGCGTTGTTGTCGAAGCAGTCGTGCGGCTTGCAGAAGGCGTGCAGGAGGTAGCGCGTGCCCTCGACCGTCACCCATTGCGGCTCGGGCGCCGGGCCTTCGCGGCGCACCAGCCAGCGGTCGTTCTCGCGAGCGCCAAGGGCGGCGCGCCAGGCCTTCTGCATTGCCGGGCCTTGCGCCAGCGCTGCGGGGCTGCCTGTGGGCGGGGGAGGCACCTTGGCCTTGGGCTCGGTGGGCGGGGGCTCGGCCCGCGCGGCGCCTTCGCAGCGCCAGTAGCGCTGCTTCATCAACTCGGGGCCCAGCTGGCCAGCGACTGGCTTGTCGGCGTCCAGCGTGATGTACTGGCCGCGCGCCGCGCGGTAGACGAGGAAGGTCATCGAGCCGGCCTTGCCCGCGTCGCTCATCAGCGCCACGTCGAAGCCTGCCGGCGGCGGGCTGTTGCCGAAGAAGCTGTGGGCCGTCTGTGGCTCGCGGGCGACCACGCGGCGCTTGCCGCTCTCTGCGATCAGCATGTCCTGGCGTACCTGCAGCGTCGGCGCCGCGGCGTCGGCGCAGTTCGTCGACCAGCGGCCGCCGTAGAGCGTCATGGCGTCGGGCGGCAGGCCTGCGGCCGGCTGCTGCGACCAGGCCGCGGCCGGGAGGAGGGCTGCCAGCAGGGCGGTGGCCAGCAGCGTCCGGGTGTCGTTCTTCCGTGTCGTCATTCTTCAGGCCGTTTTCGGGGAGGGCGTCTTTGGTTTATAGGCGCAGAAAGTGGACACCGCGCACTCCCAGCACCGCGGCTTGCGCGCCACGCAGATGTAGCGGCCATGCAGGATCAGCCAGTGGTGCGCATGCAGCCGGTACTCCGGCGGAACGCGCTTCTCGAGCTTGAGCTCCACTTCGAGCGGCGTCTTGCCGGGCGCGAGCCCGGTGCGGTTGCCGACGCGAAAGATGTGCGTGTCGACCGCGATCGTCGCTTCGCCGAAGGCCACGTTCAGCACCACGTTCGCGGTCTTGCGGCCGACGCCGGGCAGCGCCTCCAGCTCGGCGCGGGTGCGCGGCACCTCGCCGCCGTGCAGCTCCACCAGCATGCGGCAGGCCTCGATCAGGTGCTTGGCCTTGCTGCGGTACAGGCCGATGGTCTTGATGTATTCCTCCAGTCCCTCGACACCCAGGTCGAGGATGGCCTGCGGCGTGTTCGCCACCGGAAACAGCTTGCGGGTGGCCTTGTTCACGCCCACGTCGGTGGCCTGCGCCGACAGCAGCACGGCGGCCAGCAGCTCGAAGGGGGTCGTGTATTCGAGCTCGGTCTCGGGTGTGGGGTTGGCCGCCTGCAGGGTGGCGAAGAAGAGGGGGATGTTGTCTTTTTTCATTGGGCTTCGTGAGGGCGGCTCGCGCAATATATCGTTGAAAGGCGATAGCCTTACGCAGCTTTATTGCCCGAGCTTTGGTGACAATGTCACCCAGAAAGTGAGACCGACCATGCAATTCGCCTCCCGCCTCGACAACGTCGAGACATCCGCCATCCGCGAACTCTTCAAGCTGCTGGGCAAGCCCGGCATCATCAGCTTTGCGGGCGGCTTCCCCGATAGCGCCATGTTCGACGTCGAGGGCCTCAAGGAGGCGAGCAACAAGGCGCTCACCGAAGAACCCGGCGGCGCGCTGCAATACGGCGCTACCGAAGGCTACGAGCCGCTGCGCGCCCAACTCAGCGCCTTCATGAAGACCAAGGGCGTCGACGTCGACCCCAGCGGCCTGATCGTCACCACCGGCAGCCAGCAGGCGCTGGACCTGCTGGGCAAGACCATGATCTCGCCCGGCGACAAGGTGATCGTCGAGGGCCCGACCTTCCTGGCAACCATCCAGTGCTTCCGCCTTTATGGCGCGCAGCTCATCAGTGCGCCCATCGACGCCAACGGCGTGAAGACCGACGAGCTCGAAAAGCTCATTGCCGAGCACAAGCCCAAGTTCGTCTACCTGATCCCTACCTTCGGCAACCCCAGCGGCGCGATGCTCACGCTGGAGCGCCGCAAGAAGGTGCTCGAGCTGGCCGTGAAGTACCAGACGCTGATCGTCGAGGACGACCCCTACGGCGATCTCTACTTCGGCGAAGCCCCGCCGCCGTCGATCCTTGCGCTGAGCAAAGATGTGCCCGGCAGCCGCGAACTGCTGGCGCATTGCGGCAGCCTGAGCAAGGTTCTGAGCCCCGGCCTGCGCATCGGCTGGATGATTGCCCCGCCCGAGCTGCTGGCCAAGGCGACGATGTGCAAGCAGTTCAGCGACGCGCACACGAGCACCTTCTCGCAGGCCACAGCGGCCCAGTACCTCAAGAGCGGCCGCATGCCCGCCACGCTGGCGCATGTGCGCGAGGTGTACGGCCAGCGCGCGCAGGCCATGGGCGCGGCACTGAAACGCGAGCTGGGCGATGCGGTGAGCTTCACGCAGCCCAACGGCGGCCTGTTCTTCTGGGCGCGCCTCACGGGTGCCAACGGCAAGCTGGCCGATGCGAACGAACTGGCCAAGCGCGCGATCGAGAAGCTCGTGGCCTTCGTGCCTGGCGCGCCGTTCTTTGCCGAGAAGCCCGATGTTGCGACGCTGCGTCTGAGCTTCGCGACGGCCGATGTGGCCAAGATCGAAGAGGGCGTGAAGCGCCTCGGTCAAGCGCTGTAAATCACGGCGATCGGTGCAGCCGGGGCGCCGCAAGCAGCTCCAGGTTGTCCGCAATGGCCGCATCCACGTTCGGATAGCGGCCTTTCATTTTCGAGAGCGTCATGATGGTCTGCAGCGCCTTCAGGTCCTTGACCGAGGGCGCGACCTTGATCTGCGCGATGGCGGCGGTGGGGTTGCCACCGTTGATCAATGCCATCACCTTGCTTGCCCAGTCGTTTGCGCGCGCCATGTCTTTACCTGCTTCCATTCGAAGCGCCGACTGTACACAGCGCAGCGGCCGTCGCTGCCAAGACCATCACGCGATATCCGCGAATCCCCCGAAGAAGGCGCTTGCGTTGGCTTCCAGGCTCTCGAGGTGATAGCCGCCTTCCTGGACGATCAATGTCGGCAGGCCCAGGGCACCCACGGCCTTGCCCAGGCGCCCGAAACCCTCGGTCGTCACCGCGACCTGGGACTGCGGATCGTCCTTGTAGATGTCGAAGCCGAGCGCCAGCACCAGCGCGTCAGGCGCGAAACTCCGCAGCACTTTCGTTGCATCGTCGAGCCGCTCGAAGAAGGTCTCTTCCGGCGCGCCGTGCGGCATCGGGAAGTTGACGTTGAAGCCTTCGCCCCCGTCGGCCCCGCGCTCGTCCTCGTAGCCGGCCACTGCCGGGTAGAAGTTGGTCGGGTCGCCGTGGATCGAAACGTACATCACGTCGCTGCGGCCATAGAAGATTTCCTGCACGCCCTGGCCGTGGTGCATGTCGGTGTCGAGCACCGCTACACGGGCGAAGCGCCCGCGCAGCGCCTGGGCGGCGATGGCGGCGTTGTTCAGGTAGCAGAAACCGCCGGCGGCGTCGACGCGTGCATGGTGGCCGGGAGGGCGGCACAGCGCATAGGCTGCGCGGGCGCCGTCGGTGATGGCCGCTGCGCCGGCCACCGCACTCTGGGCTGACCAGTACGCGGAGCGCCAGGTCTCGGCTCCGACCGGGCAACTGCCGTCGGCCAGGTAGCGCGCCGCCTTGGCGAGGATGCCGCGCAGGCGGTTGGGCTCCCGCACGTAGACGTTCGACATCACCTCGTCGCCCCAGTCGGGTGGCATCTGCTTCCATTCGCCGTGCGCTTCTTCGAGAAAACGCAGGTAGTCGCCGCTGTGCACAGCGGCCAATGGCGCCATGCCGGCATCAGCCGGTGTCTGAAGATCGAAGCCGAGCGATTGCACGGCGGCGACGAGCCGCAGCGCGCGCTCGGGAATTTCCTGCGGCGTGCGCATCTGTCCGCGCGACAGATAGCTGCGCGGATGGTGCAGCAACTGCTCCGGATGAAAAAAGGTCAGCATGGGTGATTCGGCGTGGCCGCCGCAAAATTTGCCTGGCAACCATGGTAGCGAGCAAGATCGGTGCCCATCCAGGGCATCGGGCGGTGCCGGATTCGGTGGCTTTCACATTGGTTACGATCACCCATGAGAAAAACCTTTCAGCTTCAGGTCGAGGGCAAGCACCCCGACCGTCTCCTCGAAGCCATCAAGCACGAGATCCGCAAGTACATCAAGCGCGAGCGGCGGCGCGTATTGCCAGAAGGCGCGGACTTCTGGGACTTCGACTGCAAGTTCGGCACCGAGGCCGAGAACGCCGAAGTCGTTCACCTGTCGGCCATCACCGGCCTCATCGACGGCGTTGTGAAAGAAGCCGGCAAGCAGTTCTACGTCGAAATCCTGGCCAAGCCCGGCCAGCGCAAGGCTCGCCCAGCGGGCGAAGCCGCGGCGTCGCCCGACGCTGAAGACTGACCCTCGCTCAGACCAGCGCCTGCGCCAGCCGCAGGCCGTGGCGCTGCTCCGCAGCGTGCAGCGAGCGCGCAATCGACGGGTGCAGCCGCACCCCGTTCTTCGACTGCGCTTCCCGACGCTTCAACCCGCCTTCGCCCGGCAGCCGCACAGGCTTGGCCGGGTCGATGGGCGTGTTGTCGCGGCACTTCGCCGCCACATGGTCCATCTGGTGCAGGAAGGCTTCCTTGCCGCCGAAGGCGTTCAGGTCATGCAGCGTGATGTGCACCGTCGCGCCCCAGCCCTCGGGCGGGTCGGCCCGGCCATGGCCTGCGAGGCCGGCCGTGAGCGTCTCGACCAGCAGCGCCATTCCGTAGCCCTTGTGCCCGTGGCTCAGGCCGCCGACCGGCAGCAGCGTGCCGGGCGGCTGGTCGAACAGCACTTGCGGGTTGTTCGACGGCTTGCCGGTGGCGTCGATCAGCCATTCCTCGGCGAATGTCTCGCCGGCCGCGCGCTTGCGGTTGCTCATGCCGTTGGTTGTGATGGAAGCCGAGATGTCGACCATCACGCCGCCCTGCGAAAGCGGAAAGCCCATGGCCAGCGGGTTCGGCGTGAACACAGCCTGCGTGCCGCCGAAGGGCGCGACGCTGGCGGCATTGGGGTCGGAGCAGGCCAGCAGCATCAGCATGTCTTCCTGCAGCGCGCGCAGCATGTAGACGGCGAGGCAGGCGATGTGGTGGCTGCGGCGGATGACCAGCGAGGCGGTGCCCAGCTCGCGGGCGCGCGGCACCAGCAGGTCCATGCCCTGGTCCATGAGCCAGGGGCCGGGCAGGCGCTTGCCGTCCCACAGCACGGCGGCGGGGCGGTCCGACAGCACTTCGGGGGCGCCGTCGCGCGTCATGCCGCCTGACTCGATTTCCTTCACGTAGCCGGCCAGCAATGCGAGACCGTGCGTGTCGTGGCCCAGCAGGTCGCCTTCGACCAGCGTGCGCGCCACGCTGTCGGCCTTCGATGCAGCGAGGCCGGCTTTCTGCAGCAGGGCGCTGGCGTAGTCCCTGAGCGCGTCGGCGCTGTAGAGCGGAGTGGTGTCGGTCATTTCAATACCTCCAGCACGCGGTCGAGGCCGCCTTCGTTGATGGCCACCATGGCCTGCTCGCGCACCTTCGGCTTGGCGTGATACGCGACCGAGAGGCCGGCCTCGCCCATCATCGGCAGGTCGTTGGCGCCGTCGCCCACGGCGATGGTTTCCTGCGGCGAGATGCCCATGAGCGACGCCACTTCGAGCAGCGTGCGGCGCTTTTCGGCGCCGTCGCAGATGTCGCCCCAGCTCTGCGTGACGACCTGGCCGGTGAGCTTGCCGCCGGCTTCGTCGAGCAGATTGGAGCGCGCGAAGTCGATGCCCAGCCGGTCCTTCACTCGGTTCGCAAAGAAGGTGAAGCCGCCCGAAACCAGCAGCACCTTGAGGCCGGCCGCCTTGCAGGCTGCGACCAGTTCGGCAGCACCCGGGTTGAGCTTCAGGCGCTCGTCGTACACCTGCTGCAGCGCTTCGACCGGCACGCCCTGCAGCAGCGCCACGCGGCGGCGCAGGCTTTCCTTGAAGTCCTTGATCTCGCCACGCATCGTGGCTTCGGTGATCGCGGCCACCTCTGCCTTCTTGCCGACCGCATCGGCGATCTCGTCGATGCACTCGATGTTGATCAGCGTCGAGTCCATGTCGAACGCGATCAGCTTGAAGTCGGCGAGCTTGAGCGGCGGCTTCACGCGCTGGATGACGAGGCCGGGGGAGATTTCTGTAGCGCTCATGCGGTGACGGTTTCCTTGACGATGGGTTGGCCCAGGCTGCGCAGCACGTCGCGCACCAGCTGGGCCCGGTCTTTCGGCTCTTTCAGTTCGCGCTCGATGCGCAGTTTTTCGTTGCCGGCGAGCTTGATGTGCTTGTTCTTCTGGATCAGCTGGATGATGGCCATGCCATCGACCGGCGCGTCCTTCTTGAAGGTGATGTTGATGATGCCGGGCGCCGCATCGACCTTCACCACGCCGTAGGGCCGCGCCAGCACACGCAGGCGGTGCGTGTCGATCAGCGTCTGCGCCTGCGGCGGCAGCTTGCCGAAGCGGTCGACGATTTCTTCCAGCAGCGTGTCGATCTGGTCGGGCGTCTTTGCGGTGGCCAGCTTCTTGTAGAACGACAGCCGCAGGTGCACGTCGCCGCAGTAGTCGTCGGGCAGCAGGGCGGGTGCGTGGAGGTTGATTTCGGTCGTGACCGACAGCGGCGACAGCAGGTCGGGCTCCTGGCCGGCCTTCAGCGCGCGCACGGCCTCGCTCAGCATCTCGTTGTAGAGCTGGAAGCCGATCTCCATCATGTTGCCGCTCTGGTTTTCGCCCAGCACCTCGCCGGTGCCGCGGATCTCCAGGTCGTGCATGGCCAGGTAGAAGCCGGAGCCCAGTTCTTCCATCTGCTGGATGGCGTCGAGCCGCTGCGCCGCGTGCTTGGTCAGGCCTTCGGTGTCGGGCACCATGAGGTAGGCGTACGCTTGGTGGTGCGAACGCCCGACGCGGCCGCGCAGCTGGTGCAACTGCGCCAGGCCGAACTTGTCGGCGCGGCTCATCACGATGGTGTTGGCGGTCGGCACGTCGATGCCGGTCTCGATGATGGTCGAGCACAGCAGCAGGTTGTAGCGTTGCGCCACGAAGTCGCGCATCACGCGCTCCAGCTCGCGCTCGGGCATCTGGCCATGGGCCACGGCGATGCGGGCTTCAGGCAATATTTCTTCGAGCTTCTGGCGGCGGTTCTCGATGGTCTCGACCTCGTTGTGCAGAAAGTAGACCTGCCCGCCGCGCTTGAGCTCGCGCAGCACGGCTTCGCGGATCACGCCGGTGCCTTCGTTGCGCACGAATGTCTTGATGGCCAGCCGGCGCTGCGGCGCGGTGGCGATCACGCTCAGGTCGCGCAGGCCTTCGAGCGCCATGCCCAGCGTGCGCGGAATCGGCGTGGCCGTCAGCGTCAGCACGTCGACCTCGGCGCGCATGGCCTTCATCGCCTCTTTATGGCGCACGCCGAAGCGATGCTCCTCGTCGATGATGAGCAGGCCCAGGTTCTTGAACTTGACCGACTGCGAGAGCAGCTTGTGCGTGCCGACCACGATGTCGACCTGGCCCTCGGCCAGGCCCTTGGCTGCGGCGGTGATTTCCTTGGCCGAGCGGAAGCGGCTCATCTCTGCCACCTTCACGGGCCATTTGGCGAATCGATCGACCAGCGTCTGATAGTGCTGCTCGGCCAGCAGCGTGGTGGGCGCAAGAAACGCCACCTGCTTGCCGCCGGTGACGGCGATGAAGGCGGCGCGCAGCGCAACCTCGGTCTTGCCGAAGCCCACGTCGCCGCACACGAGGCGGTCCATCGGCTGGGGCGAGATCATGTCCTGCACCACGGCGTGGATGGCCGCCTTCTGGTCGGCGGTTTCCTGGAAGCCGAAGTCGTTGGAAAACACCTCGTAGTCGGCCGGCGAGTAGCGGAAGGCGTGGCCTTCGCGCGCGGCGCGGCGGGCGTAGATGTTGAGCAGCTCGGCGGCGGAGTCGCGCACCTGCTCGGCCGCCTTGCGCTTGGCCTTTTCCCACTGGCCGGAGCCCAGCTTGTGCAGCGGCGCCTCGTCGGCGCTGACGCCGGTGTAGCGGCTGATCTGGTGCAACTGCGAGACGGGTACGTAGAGCGTGGCCTTGTCGGCGTACTCCAGGTGCAGCATTTCCTGCAGCAGCGGCTTGCCTTCGGCGTCGGTGCCCTGGCCCAGGTCCATGTGGATCAGGCCGCGGTAGCGGCCGATGCCGTGCGCGCTGTGGACCACCGGGTCGCCCACGTTGAGCTCGGACAGGTCCTTGATGAGCGCCTCGACGTCGCTGACCTGTTCCTGCTTCTTGTTGCGCCGGCGCGTGGTGGGCGCGGTGGCGAACAGCTCGGTCTCGGTGACGAGGTCGATGCCCTGTTCGCGCCAGGCGAAACCCGAGGCCAGCGCGGCGGTGGCGATGCCGATCTTTTCGTCGGCGGAGGCTTCGAACTCGGCCAGCGAGTCGAAGGCCGGCGGGCTCACGCCGCTGGCGCGCAGGAAGTCGAGCAGGCTCTCGCGGCGGCCGTCGCTTTCGGCGATCAGCAGCACGCGGTGCGGCGTGGCGCGGATGTGGGCCTTGAGGCCGACCAGTGGGTCTTCGGCACCGCGCACCACGGCGAACGGCGGCAGCTTGTCGAACTCGGCGTAGGGCGCGTCCGTAGGCACGTCACCGCGAATTGCGAGCTGCGCATGGGGCTTGGCGCGCTGGTAGAACTGCTCGGCGTTCAGGAACAGCGCCTCGGGCGGCAGGGCGGGGCGCTCGGGGTCGCCGCGCACCAGCCGGTAGCGCTCGTTGGTGTCCTGCCAGAAATGCTGGAAGGCCGGCTCGAGATCGCCGTGCAGCACCACGGTGGCATCCGGCCCGAGGTAGTCGAACACCGTGGCCGTCTCGTCGAAGAACAGAGGCAGGTAGTACTCGATGCCGGCGGTGGCCACGCCGTTGCCCATGTCCTTGTAGATGCGGCTTTTGGTCGGGTCGCCTTCGAGCAGTTCGCGCCAGCGGCTGCGAAAGCGCCCGCGCGCGTCGTCGTCCATCGGGAACTCGCGGCCCGGCAGCAGCCGCACTTCGGGCACCGGGTACAGGCTGCGCTGGGTGTCGGGGTCGAAGGTGCGGATGGAGTCGATCTCGTCGTCGAACAGGTCGACGCGGAAAGGCACCGGCGAGCCCATGGGGAACAGATCGATCAGGCCGCCGCGCACCGCGTATTCGCCGGGGCTCACCACCTGGGTCACATGGGTGTAGCCGGCCAGCGTGAGCTGGGCCTTGAGCTTCGACTCTTCCAGCTTCTGCTTGGCCTTGAAATGGAAGGTATAGCCAGCCAGGAAGGCGGGCGGCGCCAGCCGGTAGAGCGCGGTGGTGGCGGGCACCAGCACCACGTCGGCCTCTTTCTGGCTGATGCGCCAGAGGGTGGCAAGGCGCTCGCTGATCAGGTCCTGGTGGGGCGAGAAGCTGTCGTAGGGCAGCGTTTCCCAGTCGGGGAACAGGGCACAGCGCAGGTCGGGCGCGAAGAAGGCGATCTCGTCGATCAGGCGCTGGGCGTCGTTGGCGTCGGCCGTGAACATCGCCGTGGCGCGCCCCGCGGCTTTCTCGCGCATGGCCAGCTGCGCCAGCAGCAAGGCATCGGCCGACAACGGGGGACGCGGCAGCGTGAAACGCTTGCCCGCCGTGAGGTGGGGGAGGTCCATGGAACGCTTGGTGGAAATGCACAACACCCCGCGCCGGCTGGCGAGGGGTGTGCGTAACGGGCAATTCTAGAATGGCGGCCCCTTATTCGCTTGTCGGCCACCGCCGACGCCGGGCTCCCCCTCATGTCCTCTTCCCGACTCTTCGTGCTGATCCCGTGTGCCGGCTCCGGCTATCGCGCGGGGCATGCGCAGTCCACCCAGCCCAAGCAGTACCGGCGCCTGGCCGGCCTGCCGATGGTGGCCCACACGCTGGAGGCCTTTCGCGCGCTGGCGGGGCGCTTCGCCGGGCTGGCGCTGGTGGTGTCGCCGGACGACCGCGATGTGGATGCGGTGCTGCCGCGCTTTCCCGCCGAGAACGAATACCTGCTGCGCGTGGGCGGCGTGACCCGCGCGGCCACGGTGCGCAATGGCCTCGTGGCGCTGCGGCAGAAGGGCGCTGGCGCACACGACTGGGTGCTGGTGCACGACGCGGCGCGCTGCCTCGTCACCTCGAGCCAGATCGAAGCGCTGATCGCGGCCTGCGAGCACGACGCCGTCGGTGGCCTGCTGGCGCAGCGGCTGGCGGACACGCTGAAGTCATCGACCACCGAAAGCCGCGTGGCCCAGACCCTGCCGCGCGCCGACAAGTGGCTGGCGCAGACGCCGCAGATGTTCCGCATCGGCATGCTGCTCGACGCGCTGGAACGCACAGGCGACACCGTGACCGACGAGGCCGGCGCCATCGAGGCGGTAGGCCTGTCGCCGTTGCTGGTGCCGGGCAGTGCGCAGAACTTCAAGGTGACGTTCCCCGAAGACTTCGCCCTGGCCGAAGCGGTTCTGTTGGGCCGCAAGAAGGGCCTGGCATGACGAGCGCTTTCAATATCCGCGTGGGCGAGGGCTGGGACGTTCACCAGCTGGTGGCGGGGCGCAAGCTGATCCTGGGCGGCATCGAGGTGCCGCACACCACCGGCCTGCTGGGGCACTCGGACGCCGACGTGCTGCTGCACGCCATTACCGATGCGCTGCTGGGTGGTGCGGGGCTGGGCGACATCGGCCGGCATTTTCCGGACACCGATCCGCAGTTTCGCGGCGCCGATTCGTCGGTGCTGCTGGCCGAGGCGGCGCGCCGGGTGCGCGCGGCGGGCTGGGAGATCGGGAATGTCGACAGCACCGTGATCGCGCAGGCGCCCAAGCTCGCGCCGCACATTCCGCTCATGTGCCAGCGCATCGCCGACACGCTGGGCATTGCGATCGAGCAGGTGAACGTGAAGGCGAAGACGGCCGAGAAGCTCGGCCCGGTGGGCGAGGGCCGCGCGATGGAAGCTCGCGCGGCCGTTCTTCTTCACCGCTGACGCGGTCGGATCAGACCGGCTTCTTGCCGCCGCCCTGCGGCTCGCCGGGCTTGGCGCTGCCCGGCGGCATCGCGCGCGGCATCCGGATGTGTGCCGCCAGGCCGCGGCCCGGCGTGCTTGTCAGCGCAAAGGTGCCGCCCATGCGCTCGATGTTCTTCGCCACGATCGACAGGCCCAGGCCCGCACCGGCGGCTGACGTGCGCGCCGCATCGCCGCGGAAGAAGGGCTTGGTCAGCTGCGAGAGCAGGGCGGGCTCGACGCCCGCGCCGTGGTCGCGCACCTTGATCAGCACCGCGTCGTTGTTGGCCTGCGCCTGGATCGTCACGTCGGCCACGCCTGTGGAGGGCGATTTGCCGTAGCGCCGCGCGTTCTCGACCAGGTTGGAAATCACGCGCGTGAGTTCGACTTCGTCGCCCAGCACCCGCAGGTCGGGGGGCACCTCGACCTTGATGTTCATCTCCTCGTAGTCCTGCACTGCATAGGTACAGGCATCCACCACGTCGCGCAGCAGCACGGGGCGCGGATCGACATGGTCGGGCCGCGCGTAGTCGAGGAACTTGTCGATGATCGCGTCGAGTTGGGCGATGTCAGCGGCCATGTGGTCGCGCGCGTCTTCGTCGGCCACGCTCATTTCGGTTTCCAGCCGCAGCCGGGCCAGTGGCGTACGCAGGTCGTGCGAGATGCCGGCCAGCATGATGGCGCGGTCCTGCTCGATCTTGGCGAGCTGGTCCGCCATTCGGTTGAAGCCGATGTTGACCGCGCGGATCTCATTGGTGCGGGCGCGCTCGTCGAGCCGGTGTGCCTCGTACTCGCCTTCGCGCACCTGCATGGTCGCGCGCGACAGCTGCTTGAGCGGCAGGTTGATGAGCCGGGTGATCAGCGCCGCGCCGGCCAGCGACAGCGCCATGGCGGTGCTGAGCCACACCAGCCAGGTGCGCCCGCCCACGCGGCTGAAGCGCGTGGGGTCGAGCAGCAGCCAGTAGGTGTCGCTCTCGATGGTGAAGCCGATCCACAGGCCCGCCTCGTCGTTCACGCGGCTTGCGACCGTGGTGCCTTCGCCCAATTGGTCGATCAGCTCCTCGGTCACGCGCAGGTCGAGCGCGCCGCTGGTGTAGGGCTGGAACCGGTCGTTGGGCTCGCGCGGCAGGATGCGCACGCCCTCCTGGTCGGCCAGCGTCTTGATCAGCGACACCCGGGTGATGGCGTCCGAATACACCAGCGCGGCGCGCGTGAGGTTCACGAGCGAGGCGATCTGGTGCGCGGTTTGAATGGCGCGGGGCTCGTATTCGAGCGAGCGGAAGGTCTGCAGCCAGGCGACGGTACAGCCGATCAGCAGCAGCGCCAGCAGGAAGAAGGTGCGCCAGAAAAGGCTGAAGCCCAGCTTGAGGCCGGGGCGTCGGTCACGTTGCGCGCTCGCTTCGAGCGGGCTCGGCATCGTGACTTGTGCGCCGTCCTCCTGAGCGGGGCCTGGTCTGGTGGATTGGCCGATGGCCACCTCTCAACGTGGCGTCAGGCCGTGCCGTCCGGCACGAACACGTAGCCCACGCCCCAGACGGTCTGGATGTAGCGCGGCGCTGCGGCGTCGGACTCGACCAGCTTGCGCAGGCGCGAAATCTGCACGTCCAGGCTGCGGTCGAAGGGCTCGAACTCGCGCCCGCGCGCCAGCTGGGCCAGCTTTTCGCGCGACAGCGGTTGACGCGGATGGCGCACCAGCGCCTTCAGCATCGCGAACTCGCCGGTGGTCAGCGAGAGCTCTTCGCCATCCTTTTTCAAGGTGCGCGAGCCGAGATCGAAGGCGAACGGGCCGAAAGTGACGGTCTCGTTCTCCGTGGAAGGGGCACCCGGCGCTTCGAGCGGCGGGCGGCGGCGCAGCACTGCGTGCACACGTGCCAGCAGTTCGCGCGGGTTGAAAGGCTTGCCGAGGTAGTCGTCTGCGCCGACTTCGAGACCGACGATGCGGTCCACGTCTTCGCCCTTGGCGGTGAGCATGATGATCGGCGTGCGGTCGTTGGCCGCGCGCAAGCGTCGGCAGACCGAGAGGCCGTCTTCGCCGGGCATCATCAAGTCGAGCACGATCAGGTCGACCGTGTCGCGCAACAGGATGCGGTTGAGCGCCTTGCCGTCCTCGGCCACGATCACTTCAAAACCTTCCTGGGTCAGATAGCGGCGCAGGAGGTCGCGGATGCGGGCGTCGTCGTCGACGATCACGATCTTGTCGGTGCGAGCGGGAACTTGAGTCATTTCTACAACGATGAATTTGTAACAGGGCCGATTCTGAAGGCGTTGGGTGGTCGTTGAGCCGGATTTACTTATGGTTTGACACTAAGTTACAAAACTTGCGGACGCTCGCCGTCTGGTCATCTGACGTTAGCGCGGAGGTGGCAAAGTCGCTCTTCCTGATGACTTCCACTCAATGAGACGTCCTTTTTCAGCCCTCCCGTTCATCCTCGTTTTCGCCTGCGGCCCGTCGCTGGCGGTGTCTGGCGACTTTTTCAGGGTGGGCGAGGTGCGTCGCAGCGAGGTCCGGGACGCGGTGGCGGCCCATCGGGCCGCGCAGCGCGAGGAAGTCCGCCGCGAACAGGCAATTGCCGGCCGGCGCCTTACCGCCGCCGAGCTGTTCGAGCTGCGGCAGCAGGTCCGCGGCCAATGGACCCCGCCCGCGGCGGGTGCTTTGCTCAATTCGGCAGAATCGCAGCCGGCCGAGCGGATCGTGCCGGTGCCTTCGGCCGCGGACCGCCAGTCGCTGACCGCGCCGCGCAGCCAACGCCGCTGACGCACCGGCTGGCCTGCCTGCGTGCTTGCTAACGCAGGCCTGTTTTTCACACCAACAAAAGGGAGTACTTCGCCTTGAAGAAAAAAATCAAACTGCTCGCGGCCTGCGCCGCCCTGGCCGCTGCCGGTAATGCACTGGCCCAGAACGTCGTCACACCCGCGCCACAGAACGTGCTGCAGCTGACGGCTTCCGGCGCGATCGAAGTCCAGCAGGACATGCTGAGCATGACGCTCGTGACCACCCGCGACGCGACCGACGCAGCCACCGTGCAGACGCAGCTGAAGGCCGCGCTCGACGCCGCACTGGCCGAAGCGAAGAAGAACGCGCAGGCAGGCCAGCTCGACGTGCGCACCGGCAACTTCAGCCTGTCGCCGCGCTACACGAAGGACGGCAAGATCAACGGTTGGCAGGGCTCGACCGAGCTGGTGCTCGAAGGCCGAGACTTCCCGCGCATCACCCAGACGGCCGGCCGCATCACCACGCTCAGCGTGGGCAATGTGGGCTTTGGCCTGAGCCGCGAACAGCGCGCCAAGACCGAGACCGAGGCGCAGAACATCGCCATCGAGAACTTCAAGCAGAAGGCTGGCGAACTGGCCAAGGGCTTCGGCTTCGGCGGCTACACGCTGCGCGAGGTGTCGGTAAACGCGAGCGACAACGGCCCGATCCGCCCGCGCATGATGGCGGTGCAGGCCAAGTCGTTCTCGGCCGATTCGGCTGTGCCGGTCGAAGCCGGCAAGACCAGCGTGGTGGTGAGCGTGTCGGGCTCGGTGCAGCTCAAATAAGAGAAACCCGTACCGACGGGCTACCCTTTATTGGGCAGTCCAGCCGCCGTCCATGGCCCAGGCAACGCCCCGGACCTGGTCGGCCGCCGGCGAGCACAGGAAGACGGCGAGGCCGCCCAGTTGCTCGACCGTGGTGAACTGCAGCGAAGGCTGCTTTTCGCCCAGCAGGTCGTTTTGTGCCTGCGCGGCCGTGATGCCTTCTCGCGCTGCGCGGTCGTCGATCTGCTTTTGCACCAGCTGGGTCAGCACCCAGCCTGGGCAGATTGCATTGACGGTGATGCCGGTGGTTGCGGTTTCGAGTGCGACCGACTTGGTCAGGCCGACGATGCCGTGCTTGGCCGCCACATAGGCCGATTTCTGCGCCGACGCCACGAGGCCATGGGCCGATGCGATGTTGATGACGCGGCCCCAGTTGGCTTCGCGCATCGCGGGAATTGCCAGGCGCGTTGTATGAAACGCGCTGGTGAGGTTGATTGCGATGATGGCGTCCCAACGTTCGGTGGGAAAGTCTTCGACCTTGGCCACATGCTGGATGCCGGCGTTGTTCACGAGGACGTCGACGCGGCCGCACTTCGAAGCGGCGAAGCTCATCATGTCTTCGATCTGGTCGGGCTTGCTCATGTCGGCGCCGTGGTATTCGGCGCGCACGCCGAGAGCTTCGATCTCGGCCTTTGGGGTTTCGGCATCGCCGAAGCCGTTGAGCACGATGTTTGCTCCTTGTTGAGCGAGAGCCTTGGCGATGGCGAGGCCAATGCCGCTGGTGGACCCCGTGACAAGCGCGGTTTTGCCTTTGAGCATGAAGATCAATCTCCGGATGAATTAGGATGCGACGAGACAATTATCCGCACCAGGACGACTTCGTTTTCATGACCGAACCGACGCTTCATTACGTGGCGTGCGACGACGCCCAGGGCGGCCATCGCATGGCCTATTGGCAATGGGGCGACGCGCGCAGTGCGCATGTCGTGATCTGCGTGCACGGGCTGACCCGGCAGGGTCGCGATTTCGACCTGCTGGCGCAAGCCATCGTGGCGCGCGCCGAAGGCAATGTGCGCGTGGTCTGCCCTGACGTGGTGGGCCGTGGGCGCAGCGACTGGTTGCGCGACCCGGCCTTCTATCAAGTGCCGGTGTATGCGGCAGACATGGTCGCGCTGATTGCGCAGCTGCATCGCGAGCAGGCCATCGACACGCTCGACTATCTGGGCACCAGCATGGGCGGGCTGATCGGCTTCGTGCTCGCGGGCCACAAGGAACTGCCGCTGGCGCGGCCCATCCGCCGCTTCATCGCGAACGATGTCGGTCCGACGATCGAGCCGGCCGCGGTGCAGCGCATTGGCGCCTACGTGGGGAAGAACGGCAGCTACGAGAGCGTGCAGGCGGCGGCCGATGCCATGTGGGCGCTGTCGACCACCTTCGGCCCGCACACGCCGGCCCAGTGGCTGGCGCTGTCGCAGCACATGGTGGTGCCTGCGTCGCAGCGCACGGCCGATGGCTCGGCCAAGGTCGAGGCGGGCGGTGGTGATGAAGGCTCCTGGCTGCTTCACTACGATCCGGCCATCGGCGTGGCGCTGCGCGCCATCACCCCCGAGGCCGCGGCACAGGGTGGCGCAATCATGTGGAGCCTGTACGACGCCATCGAGGCGCGCACGCTCATCACGCGCGGCGCCGTATCGGATCTGCTGTCGCGCGAAACGGCTCTGGCCATGACGCAGCGCGGCCCGCATGCCAAGCTGATCGAGTTCGAGGGCGTGGGCCATGCGCCGACCTTTGTGGACCCCGCACAGATCGCTGCCGTCACCGACTTCCTTTTCGACTGAGTGATTGAGTGAGCGAAGCGTGAAGCGCGATTCTTCGAGCCTCCAGACGGCACCCATGTCCGATGCGGCCATGGTCGACTACCCGTTGTCCGCCGCAACGGCCGACCGCACGCCGGTGATGGAGAACATGCTGGCGCGCGCACGTGCATTCGCCGAGCCGCTGATCGCCGATGAAAAGCTCGACACGGGCGAGAACACGCTTGCACACGCCGACGCGGTGGCCACCATCGTCGCGAAGATGGGTGGCTCCGAGGCCATGCAGGCGGCGAGCTACCTGGTCTATTCGTGCCAGCACCTGAATCGCCCGCAGGAGGTGATCGCCAAGGTGTTCGGCGACAACTTCGCGGCGCTCGCGGTCGAGACGACCAAGCTGGTGCGCGTGCAGGAGCAGGCCCGCTCGGCCTCGCAGGGGCATCACGCCGAAGGCGCCGGCGCTCAGACCGAGAACGTGCGCAAGATGCTGCTGGCGTTCTCGCGCGACCTGCGCGTGGTGATGCTGCGGCTGGCCTCGCGCCTGCAGACACTGCGGCATGCGGCTGCGAGCAAGCGGCCTGCGCCGGAGGGTGTGGCGCGCGAGTCGCTGCAGGTGTTTGCGCCGCTGGCCAACCGCCTGGGCATCTGGCAGGTGAAGTGGGAGATCGAAGATCTTTCGTTCCGCTTCCTCGAGCCTGAAACCTACAAGCTGATCGCGCGCCTGCTCGACGAAAAGCGCATCGAGCGCGAAGGGCACGTCGAGCAACTGCGCTCGCAGCTGGAGAGCGAACTGCAGGCCGAAGGCGTCAAGGCCGCGGTGCAGGGGCGGCCCAAGAACATCTACAGCATCGTCAAGAAGATGCGCGGCAAGTCGCTCGACTTCGAGCAGGTCTTCGACATCCTCGCGCTGCGCGTGGTGGTGCCCGACGTGAAGGACTGCTATGCGGCCCTGGCGTGGGTGCACTCGCATTTCCAGCCCATCGACGAAGAGTTCGACGACTACATCGCGCGGCCCAAGCCCAACGGCTACCAGTCGCTGCACACGGTGGTGCGCGAGCTGTTGGATGGCAAGGCAGGCAAGCCGATCGAGATCCAGATCCGCACCGAAGAGATGCACGACCACGCCGAGCATGGCGTGGCGGCGCACTGGGCCTACAAGGAAGCGGGCCACAAGGGCTACGCGGGCGTGTGGGCCAGCGGCGAGTACGACGCGAAGATCGCGGTGCTGCGGCAACTGCTGGCGTGGGAGCGCGATCTTTCGGGTGGCCTGCAGGGGCAGGGGCTTTTCGACGACCGCATCTATGTGCTGACGCCCGATGCTGCCATCGTCGAACTGCCGCAGGGCGCGACGCCGGTCGACTTTGCCTACACCGTGCACACCACGCTGGGCCATCGCTGTCGCGGGGCGCGTGTCGACGGCGCGATGGTGCCGTTGAACACGCCGCTGTCGAACGGGCAGACGGTCGAGATCATCGCGGCCAAGGAAGGCGGGCCCTCGCGCGACTGGCTCAATGCCGAACTGGGCTACCTCGCCAGCCATCGTGCACGTGCGAAGGTGCGTGCATGGTTCAACGCACAGATCACGCACGAGACCGTGGCGCGCGGACGCGAAGCGGTCGAGAAGCTGCTGCAGCGCGAAGGCAAGACGGCCGTGCGGCTCGAAGACCTGGCGTCGCAGCTGGGCTTCAAGTCGGCGGACCATCTGTTCGAAGTGGTCGGCAAGGACGAGTTCTCGCTGCGCAACATCGAGACGCTGCTGCGCCCACCGGAGCCCGCGCCAGGGCCCGACGACGGCGTGCTCATCAAGAAGGCGCGCGGCAGCGAGAAGTCGGGCAAGGGCGGCGTGCTCGTGGTGGGCGTGTCTTCGTTGATGACCCAGCTTGCCAAGTGCTGCAAGCCCGCGCCGCCCGATGCCATTCGCGGCTTCGTCACGCGAGGCCATGGTGTCAGCGTGCACCGCAGCGATTGCAGCAACTTCCGCACGATGGCGGCGAAGGATGGCGAGCGCGTCATCGACGTGGAGTGGGGTGTCGCGAAGAAGGGCGCCGACGCGCCCGTGTATGCGGTGGACGTGGCTGTCGAAGCGGCCGACCGGCAGGGCTTGCTGCGCGATATCTCCGACGTGTTCGCACGCGAGAAGATGAATGTGATCGGCGTGCAGACGCAGTCGATCAAGGGCACGGCGTGGATGACGTTCACCGTTGAAATCGCGGATGCCGCGCGGCTCACGCAGGTTCTTGGCATGGTCACGGCAGTGATTGGTGTGCGATCTGCACGTCGTCGCTGAAAAGCACGTTTTCTCCTGCTACAATAGCTGCTTCTCGGACACATCCTTAGGCGCGTAGCTCAGCTGGTTAGAGCACCACCTTGACATGGTGGGGGTCGTTGGTTCGAGTCCAATCGCGCCTACCAATTTCTGCTTCAGTCCCGGCCAACCACCGGATCAGCTGACAGAGCATGCACCGGGTTCCCCGGTGCACATATCGTCCCTTGTGGTGATGCAGGCAAAGACCTTGGCCATGTTGTTGTGCTACCTTGGCTGCTCTGCAATTCCATTCCACTTTTCTTGATAAGCGATCAGATGAATACGCGATCAACGCCTGTTGATCGGGCTCATGCCGACAAGCGCCTGGCCGCACTGTTGAGGCAGGCTCCTCTCGAGTTTGCGCGTGCTGTCTACGGCATCAACGACTATGCAGGTGGGCGTACCGACACCATGGCGGCACGCGAGGTGGTGCGTGCGCAACGCCAGGGCATGCCTCTCACCGAAGAGCGTGCCGAGCAACGCGCTCGCGCATATCTGCCGACCCTGGGGCAAGAGCACTGCCCGCGCTGCTGGGTGGTCTACGGGCAGAAAACGCCGCTGCGGTTTCGGGAGGCTGACAAAGAGCGACCCGAGACGGCCGCCTGCCATGCGTGCGGCGCGGAGTACGCGACATCGCCGGATTGAGGAAAGTGCCGCGTCTGGTCAGGGTAAACCTTGTCGCGGCGCAGCAAAACCGCTCCCTAGAATCATCCGATGACATGGGCGTCCATGTGAAGGAGTCCGCAGTGCAGAGCAAGAAGTCCGGGGTCAAGCCGGTACAGCGTGTGATCAAGAAGTACCCCAACCGAAGGCTCTACGACACCGAGACATCCACGTACATCACGCTGACCGAGGTGAAGCAGCTAGTCATTCAGAGTGCCCAGTTCGTGGTGCGCGATGCCAAGACCGGCGACGACCTCACGCGCAGCATCCTGCTGCAGATCATTCTCGAAGAAGAGGCGGGTGGTGCGCCGATGTTCACCGAGCAGGTGCTGGCCAACATCATCCGTTTCTACGGGCAGGCAATGCAGGGCTACATGGGTCCGTACCTCGAGAAGAACATTCAGGCCATGACCGAGGTGCAGGCGCAGCTCGCCGAAAAGGCCGAAGGCCTGACGCCCGAGATGTGGTCGCGCTTCATGACCATGCAGTCGCCGATGCTGCAGGGGCTGATGGGCAATTACGTCGAGCAGTCGAAGAACGTTTTCCTGCAAATGCAGGAGCAGATGCAGAAAAACACCGAGCAGGTACTGGGGGCCTTTGGCATTAAGCGGCCCTGAATGTCCTGCCGTCACCGATAGCTGGGACAATAGAGGCATATGAGCGAAGTTGCCTCCCCCGAACGTACGGCCATGCCGACCGCCCCCAAGGTCGGTTTCGTGAGCCTGGGCTGCCCCAAGGCCCTGACCGATTCCGAACTGATCCTGACCCAGCTGAGTGCCGAGGGTTATCAAACCGCCAAGACTTTCGAGGGTGCCGATCTGGTGATCGTCAACACCTGCGGCTTCATCGACGACGCCGTGAAGGAGAGTCTGGACACCATTGGCGAGGCGCTGGCCGAGAATGGCCGTGTGATCGTTACTGGCTGTCTGGGCGCCAAGACTGGCGACCAGGGCGGCAATCTGGTGCGCCAGATGCACCCGAGCGTGCTGGCCGTGACCGGCCCGCACGCCACGCAGGAAGTGATGGATGCGGTGCACGCCAATCTGCCGAAGCCGCATGACCCATTCGTCGACCTGGTGCCGAACACTTTCGGTGTCGCCGGCCTCAAGCTGACGCCTCGCCACTATGCGTACCTGAAGATCAGCGAGGGCTGCAACCATCGCTGCACCTTCTGCATCATTCCCTCGATGCGCGGCGACCTCGTCTCGCGGCCGGTGGATGACGTGTTGAGCGAGGCCAAGGCCTTGTTCGAAGGCGGCGTGAAAGAGCTGCTGGTGATCAGCCAGGACACCTCGGCCTACGGCGTCGACGTGAAATACCGAACCGGGTTCTGGGATGGCAAGCCGGTCAAGACCCGCATGCTCGAATTGGTGCGCACACTGGGTGAAATCGCCGAGCCGTATGGCGCCTGGGTTCGCCTGCACTACGTGTACCCGTACCCGAGCGTCGACGAGATCATTCCGTCGATGGCGAGCGGTCAGGTGCTGCCGTACCTCGACGTTCCTTTGCAGCATAGCCATCCTGATGTGCTGAAGCGCATGAAGCGCCCGGCCAGTGGTGAAAAAAATCTGGAGCGGCTGGCGCGCTGGCGCGAGGTGTGCCCGGAGCTCGTGATTCGCAGTACCTTCATCGCTGGCTTCCCCGGCGAGACGGAGCAGGAATTCGAGCATCTGCTCGAATTCATCCGTGAAGCCGAAATCGACCGTGCCGGTTGCTTTGCCTACAGCCCGGTGGCAGGTGCTACCGCCAACGATATTCCGGGCATGCTGCCCGAAGCCGAGCGCGAGGCGCGCCGCGCGCGTTTCATGGAGGTGGCTGAGGCCGTGTCGATCGCCAAGCTGCAAAGGCGCATCGGCTCGACGATGCAGGTGCTGGTCGATTCGGCGCCCGGCATGGGTCGCAAGGGCGGGGTGGGGCGCACGTATGCCGATGCGCCGGAGATCGACGGCACGGTTCGCCTGCTGCCGCCCGAGAAGATCAGCAAGACGCTGAAGGTGGGTGAGTTCACCCGCGCGCGCATCGTGGGTGCTGAGGGCCACGACCTGATCGCATTGCCCGTTTGATGCGGATTCGAATGGACAAGAAAAAAGCCACCGGAGGCCGGTGGCTTGAATCGAATGACCTGGTAAGGGTCTGCTTGAATTTGGTGCCCAGAAGAGGACTCGAACCTCCACGATGTTACTCGCTAGTACCTGAAACTAGTGCGTCTACCAATTCCGCCATCTGGGCTTGTTCTGCTTTTCAGCAAAGACTACGAGTATACACAATTTGGCCCGGCAATTCCGTCGTTTCGAAGCGTGTGGAGAAGCTCAAGTGTCTGCTTGGTCTCGCTCGTGAGGGCTGCGTCGGGCGTTTGATGCGGATTCAAGCGGCCATGAAAAAAGCCACCGGAGGCCGGTGGCTTGAATCGAATGACCCGGTAAAGGTCTGTTTAAACTTGGTGCCCAGAAGAGGACTCGAACCTCCACGATGTTACTCGCTAGTACCTGAAACTAGTGCGTCTACCAATTCCGCCATCTGGGCCCACAGAGCTGCCGAAGCAGCAATGTTTTGAATTTCAGGAAAGAAGGAGATCATATCAAAAATAATGTCACTTCCAGCGGCTTGCTGGATGAATTCGAAGGAACTGTTCAAGGACATCGCGATGGGCACGGCTTCGTGCAGCGCGACGACGGTGAAGCAGACATCTACCTGCCGCCGAACGAAATGCGCGCGGTGCTGCACAAGGACCGCGTCAAGGCGCGCGTCGTGCGCCAGGACCGCCGCGGCCGCCCCGAAGGGCGCGTGGTGGAAATCGTCGAGCGTCCCGAGCAGCCCATCATCGGCCGCCTCTTGCACGAAGGCGGCATCTGGCTCGTTGCACCGGAAGACAAGCGCTATGGCCAGGACGTCCTGATTCCCAAGGGCGCAACCGGTCCCGCGAAGGTGGGGCAGGTTGTGGTCGTGCAACTCACCGAGCCGCCGGCTCTGTTTGGCCAGCCCGTTGGTCGTGTGAAAGAAGTGCTGGGCGAGATCGACGACCCCGGCATGGAGATCGAGATCGCCGTGCGCAAGTACGGCGTGCCGCACGAGTTTTCCGCGGAGTGCCTGGCCGAGGCCAAGGCGCTGCCCGAGAAGGTCCGTCCCGCCGACAAGAAGGGGCGCGTTGACCTCACCGACATTCCGCTCGTCACCATCGACGGCGAAGACGCACGCGACTTCGACGATGCCGTGTATTGCGAGCCTGCGAAAGTGGGCCGAGGCAAGGGCTGGCGCCTGCTGGTTGCCATTGCCGACGTCAGCGCCTATGTGCAGACCGGCTCGGGCATCGACATCGACGCCTACGACCGCGCCACCAGCGTCTACTTCCCGCGCCGCGTGATCCCGATGCTGCCCGAGAAGCTGTCGAACGGCCTGTGCTCGCTCAACCCCGAGGTCGAGCGCCTGTGCATGGTGTGCGACATGCTGGTCGCGGCCGACGGCGAAATCTACGCGTACCAGTTCTACCCGGCCGTGATGTTCAGCCATGCGCGCTTCACGTACACCGAAGTCGCTGCCATCCTTGGCAACACGCGCGGCCCCGAAGCCGCCAAGCGCAAGGATCGCGTCAAGGACCTGCTGAACCTCGCTGACGTCTACAAGGCGCTGCTCAAGCAGCGCGGCAAGCGTGGCGCGGTCGACTTCGAAACCACCGAGACGCAGATCATTTGCGACGACGTCGGCCGCATCGAAAAGATCGTGCCGCGCACGCGCAACGAGGCGCACCGCCTGATCGAAGAGGCAATGCTCGCGGCCAACGTCTGCAGCGCCGACTTCATCGCCGAAGGCAAGCACCCGGGCCTGTACCGCGTGCACGAAGGCCCGACGCCCGAGAAGAAGGAAATCCTGCGGGGCTATCTGAAGGCCATGGGTGTCGGCCTGAGCATCACCGACGATCCCAAGCCGGGCGAGTTCCAGGCGATCGCCGACGCCACCAAGGAGCGCCCCGACGCGCAGCAGATCCACACCATGCTGCTGCGCTCGATGCAGCAGGCGATCTACACGCCGATCAACAGCGGCCACTTCGGCCTGGCTTACGAGGCCTACACGCACTTCACGAGCCCGATCCGGCGCTATCCGGACCTGCTGGTGCACCGCGTGATCAAGGCGATCCTGTCGAAGACGCGCTACCAGCTGCCGATGCTGCCCACGCCCGGCGAGGCGCATGCCAAGCTGGCCAAGCGGCTCGCGTCGCGCGTGAAAGCGCCAACCAGCAAGCCGCAGAAGGCCACCGTCGCTCCCACCAAGGAAGTGCTGGCATGGGAAGCCGCAGGCCTGCATTGCAGCGCCAACGAGCGCCGCGCCGACGAGGCCAGCCGCGACGTCGAGGCCTGGCTCAAGTGCAAGTACATGCGCGAGCACCTCGGCGAGGAATACGGCGGCGTGGTCACCGCAGCCACGACCTTCGGCATCTTCGTCACGCTCGATGCGATGTACGTCGAAGGCCTGGTGCACATCACCGAGCTCGGCGGCGAATACTTCAAGTTCGACGAGATGCGCCAGGAGCTGCGCGGCGAGCGCACCGGCATCCGCTATGCCATCGGCACGCGGGTGCGGGTGCAGGTAAGCCGCGTCGACCTGGACGGCCGCAAGATCGACTTCCGCCTCGTGCGCGAAGGCGAGGAGCTCACGGCCCGCGCCATGAAGGACAAGGGTGCGGCATCATCGGGCGTGCCGGTCAAGGCCTCGGCCAAGCGCAGTACGCGCCACAAGGCCGAAGCCGGCAACGCCGAGTCGCGCGCGGAGCGCGGCAGTTCGGCTACGGCAGGGCCGCAGTCGGCGATGCAGGCCTTCAAGTCGGCGGTCAAGAAGGCCGCCAACAAGATGAAGGGGCGCAAGCCGCGCCGCTGAAGCAAGCCTCGCACGCCGCACGAACCATCGACAAACCGAAAAGAGAAAGAGACAGACAGCATGAGCGCTGAAGACAACAAGGGCCGCATCGCTATCGTCACGGGTGCGGGCTCCGGCATCGGCCGCGCCGCCGCGCTGGCGCTGCTGGGCGACGGCTGGAGCGTGGTTCTGGCAGGGCGCCGCCTGGAGCCGCTGGAACAGGTGGCGCAAGAATCGGGCGCCGGTGCGCGCGCCTTCGCGGTGCCGACCGACGTGTCCAATGCGGACTCGGTGCAGGCTCTGTTCGCCGCCACCGTCGAGCGCTTCGGCCGCGTCGACCTGCTGTTCAACAACGCCGGCGTGGGCAACCCGCCGGGCCCGTTCGAGGACTGGACGCCTGCGCAGTGGCAAGGCGTGGTCGACATCAACCTGACGGGTATGTTCTTCTGTATCCAGCAGGCATTCCGCACGATGAAGGCACAGACGCCGATGGGCGGCCGCATCATCAACAACGGCTCCATCTCGGCCACGGCGCCGCGGCCGAACTCGGCTGCCTACACGGCGACCAAGCACGCGGTCGAGGGGCTGACCAAGACTGCGTCGCTCGACGGCCGCAAGTACGACATCGCCGTGGGGCAGGTGGACGTGGGCAACGCCATGACAGAGTTGGCTGCGCGCATGGCCAAGGGCGTGCCGCAGGCTAATGGCGAACTCGCGATCGAGCCGCTGATCGACGTCAAGATCGTCGGCCAGTCGGTGCTCTACATGGCGAACCTGCCGCTGGAGGCCAACGTGCTGTTCCACACCATCATGGCGACGAAGATGCCCTTCGTCGGGCGCGGCTAACGCTCGCTCCTCAGACGGGCGCGCGGCGGGCCAGCGTGCCGGCCGTTAGCGGGGCTGCATCGGACGGCCATGTGTCGGCGATGTGGCCGTGCTGCCAGACGGCTTCGCGCGCTGCCTCGAGGGCTGGCCGGCGCATGGCCAGCGCAGCGCCGATCATGCCGGTCAGTACGTCGCCGGTGCCTGCGGTCGCAAGGCGGGCGTTGCCGGTCAGGTTGATGACTGGCAGAGTGTCGGTGGCGCCTGCAATGACGGTGCCCGAACCCTTGAGCACAACTACGACGTCGAAGCGCGCGGCGAGTTGGCGGGCCGCGGCCAGTCTGTCAGCCTGAACGTCGCTGACCGTGCAGCCCAGCAGGCGCGCAGCTTCCAGCGGATGCGGTGTGATCACGGTGGGCGACCCGCTTTTTCCCCGCGACGTCAGCTGTGTTTGCAATGCGCCATCGGCCGCGATTGCGTTCAGCGCGTCGGCGTCGAGCACCAGGGCGGCCGCCGTCGAGAGCACGCGCGGCAGCAGTTCGCGCACGGCCTCCCCACCGCCGCAACCGCACACCGCCGTCATGCCTGACAGGTCGAGCGTTCGGGCGTCGCGCAGCATCAGTTCGGGTTGGGCGGTGTCGACGGGGGCCGCGCTCGGGTCGAGCAATCCGACGAACACGCGTCCCGCGCCGCCATGCAGTGCCGCCGAACCGGCCAGCAAGGCTGCACCCGCCATGCCGGACGCTCCGCCGATCACCGCGACATCGCCGTAGCTACCCTTGTGCGAGGCATGGGTGCGCGGCTGCGCATCGGGTTCTCCCGCGATTCGGGCGACGGGTTGATCCTTGAACGCGCCGCAACCCAGATCGTCGAACCACACCGTGCCCGCCGCATCACGACCCTGAGCTGTGAACAGGCCGGGCTTCAATGAAAGAAAGGTGATGCAGGTGCGGGCCGATGCCTGCGCGTGGTCTATGCCGTAAGGCAGCGTGCCGGTGTCCGCATTCAGGCCCGATGGCACGTCGACGCAGAGCACGGGTTGGCCGCTCGTATGCATCTTCGCCAGCCATTCGGCCATCGTGCCTTCGGGTGGCCGCGTCGATCCGATGCCGAGCAGCGCGTCGATGGCCAGTTCATAGGCCGAAGGCGGCGTCGATGCAAAGGTGACGCCCGCATCGCGGGCACGCTGTAGCGATGCCTTGGCGTCCGGCGGCAAGCGGCTTTCATCTCCCAGGAATGTGACGACAGGAAAGAAGCCCCGGTGACGCAACTGCGCAGCCGCCTCGAAGCCATCGCCGCCGTTGTTTCCCGGCCCGCAGGCCACCCAGATCGTGCGCGCGTGCGGCGCAATCGCCATCGCAAGCCGTGCCACTGCGAGGCCGGCGCGCTGCATCAGCGCGTGGGCGGGCAGGGCGGCCGCCGCAGCATGTTCGATGCGGCGCGTGGCGGCGATGTCGAACAACTCGGCAGCGGTGGCGGAGGTGATGCGTTGCATCGGCGCATTGTGCCGCCGTGCTGTCTCCCTATCATCCGGGGATGAGCTTCAAAGGCGTCGGTTGGCTGCTTGTCCTGCTTTTCGCAGCGCTTGTCTTTTTCCTCGCTGCGACGATGGCGTGGATTGCCGGGCTGGGATGGGTTCTGGGCCTGCTGTGTGTCGTATGGGGCGTCTTCCTGCTGGCCGAGCTGAAGCGATGGGTGCCTCTGCGGGACGTGGCCTGGGCCGCCAATGTCGGCTTCGGCTGCAGCGTGATCCGGTGGTTCGACGTCCCGGGCGAAACGGCTTCTGGCCTGATGCGCCTGGCCCTGCTGGGTGCTGCTGCGCTGTGCCTGATTTTCTTTGCACTGCTCGGCCCCGGACTGCTGGGATGGATTGCCAGCAGACTTCGCTCCCCGCCGGAGCCCGCGCTGCCTGTAGAGCAGCCGGCGAGCCCCGAGGCCCTGCGCCAGTGGGGTCCTAAAGACTGAGCCGTTCGACCCCGAGCCCTTCGAGGTCGATGCCAGGGTCCTGTCCGGCAATCAGGTCGCCCAGCACGCGCGCACTGCCGCACGACAGCGCCCAGCCGCTCGACCCATGGCCAAGGTTGAGCCACACGCCGGGAATGCCGCTGGCACCCAGCACCGGTGGGCCGTCCGGCAGCATCGGCCGTGCGCCTTTCCATTGCTGCACGCCGGACTGCAGCGTGGCCGCACCCGGGAACCAGTCGTGCAGCACCTTGTAGAGCGTTTGCACCGCGGCCGGGTTCATCGTGTCCAGCGAGCCGCCGATCTCGGCGCTGCCGGCCACCCGCACGCGCTGGCCCAGGCGGGAGATGGCGACCTTGTAGCGTTCGTCCATCACCGCGCTGCGTGGCGCGTTGAGCGGCTCGCGAATCGGCGCGCTCACCGAATGGCCGTAGACAGGCGCCATCGGGATGCGCAGGCCCAGCGGCCGAAGCAGCGTGGCCGAGGCCAGGCCGGCGCACACCACGACCGCGTCGTAGCGCACGGGGTCGGAGCCGCTCGCCAGCGACAGCGAGGTGGGCGCCGCGCGGCTCAGCGGCGCGATGTCGCAGTTGAAATGAAACTGCGCGCCGAACGACTCGGCCTCCCACTTGAGCAGCAGCGCGAACTGGCGGCAATTGGCCACCTCGTCTTCGGGCAGGTGGATGGCGCCCAGCAGCGGGGTGTCGGGGTTGAGGGCGGGCTCGATCAGCCGGGCCTCGTCGGCGTCGACCTCCTTGAAGACGCTGCCGGCGGAGCGCAGCACCTCCAGTCCGGCCTGCACCAGTTTCTTGTCGCGCTTGGAGCGCAGCAGCACCAGGTAGCCGTCGCTGCGTTCGTAGCTGAGCTCGCGCGCCTCGGTCACCTCGTGCAGCCGGTTGCGGCTGTAGAAGGCCAGGCGCTGCATGCGGGCGCGGTTGGCCAGGTAGGTTTCGAGCTTGCAGGCCTTCTGCCAGCGCGAAAGCCAGCCGAGGTCGCGCGAGCCCAACGGCCAGCGCAGCTTGATGGCGCCGTGCGAAGACAGCAGCGAGCGCAGCACCTTGCCGCGCATGCCAGGGGCGGCCCACGGTGTGACGTACCCGGGAGCGACCACGCCGGCATTGGCGAAGCTGGCTTCTTCTGCGGCGGCGCCCCTGCGCTCGAACACGGTCACTTCATGGCCGTCGGAAACCAGTTCCCAGGCGGTGGTGACGCCGATGATGCCGGCGCCCACGATCGCGATTTTCATTGAATGTTCTGAATAAGAGAGATGGCTGACGCCCGTGAGGTGGACAGTGTCAGCTGTTAATTTTGCAGTGTGCGCTCGGTCTGGAGCGCTATCGCGAGCACGGCGTCGTCGTGCAGCGCGGCGTGCCACAGCATCAGACCGACCGGCAGTTCGCCGGCGGCGTGGCAGGGCAGCGAGATGGCGCAGCCGTCGAGCATGTTGATGATCGACGGGTTGCGCAGCAGCAATGCATTGACGCGGAAGAATTCGTCATCGCACTCGGCGCCCGGCGCTACGCTGGCGATGGACGGCGCAGTGATCGGCACGGTTGGCGACAGCACAGCGTCGAACGGAGCGAGTGTGGTTTCGACTCGGGCGATCCAGTCGCGGCGGGCATGGATCAGGTCGATGTATTCATGGGCCTTCATTGTGGCGCCGCGCAGGATGCGCTGGGCCACGCGCGGGTCGTAGCCTGCGCCGCTGCGTTCCAGCAGCAGGCGGTGCCAAGCGTGCGACTCGGCGGCCGAGAAGCCACCGGTGGCATTGATGGTGGCCAGTTCTGCGAGCTCGGGCAGTTCGATCTCCACGATGCGAGCGCCGGCTGCGCGGAGCGCCTTCAGCGAGCGCTCGAAGGCGGTAGACACGGCGGGTTCGATGCCATCGAAGAACACGTTCTTCACCACCGCCAGCCTATAGGCTGCCAGAGGGGCGTTGCCGGCGGTTACTCGGCGCGCCGCGAGGATCTCGTGCGCGGTGATGGCGTCGCGCACCGAGCGCGTCATGGCGCAGACGGTGTCCAGAGTGGTCGAAAGCGGCAGTGCGCCGTCGGCTGGCGTCAGGCGGGCCGTGTTCTTGAAGCCGACGATGCCGTTCAGTGCCGCAGGGATGCGGATGGAGCCGCCGGTGTCGGAGCCCAAGCCGATGAACGCGGCTCCGCTGGCCACCGAGATCGCCGCGCCGGACGACGAGCCACCCGGGATGCGCGGCGTGGCGGCATCGCTCACGTTGGCCGGTGTGCCATGGTGCGGGTTGACGCCGACGCCCGAGAAGGCGAACTCCGACATGTTGGTGCGGCCGGTCAGCACGCCGCCCGCGGCGCGCAGCCGTGCCACGGCGAGGGCATCGGCGTTGGCGGCTGGCGCATGGGCCAGGACCACGGAGCCGGCGGGCGTTGGCTGGCCTTTGATGTCGAACAGGTCCTTAGCGGTGAAGGCGAGGCCCGAAAGCCGGCTGTCGGGGTTCGACGCGGCGGCAGCCTGCCTGGCCTCGTCGAACATGGTGCGGGTGAAGACGTGCGCGCAGACCGGGGACTGGGCGATGCCGATGGCACGCTCCATTTCGGTGCGTGCATCGGAGCCACCTGCCAGAAGATCGAGACGGGTGGCGTGAAGGTCGTTCATGGGTGGAGGCAGAGGCTGTGCGAGCAGCTCGGGTTCAGGGAGGAGGGGCCGGCGGCCGTGCTATACTCTTTGGGTTTCGCTGGCTGAGCGACGGCTCCCGTTGCACCCAGTCAAACACATCCGCAAACCGGCCCAATCAAGGTGTTGTGACTCCATTCAGAAAGAGCACAAAACGGGCTGGATTTTAGACCCAACCTTTGGAGTAATTTCAATGTCTACCACCATGCGCGAAATGCTGGAAGCAGGTGTCCATTTCGGTCACCAAACCCGCTTCTGGAACCCCAAGATGGCCCCGTACATCTTCGGCCATCGCAACAAGATTCACATCATCAACCTGGAAAAGTCGCTCCCGATGTTCCAGGACGCGATGAAGTACGCCAAGCAGCTCACCGCCAACCGCGGCACGATCCTGATGGTCGGCACGAAGCGCCAAGCCCGTGAAATCGTGGCGGCAGAAGCCCGTCGCGCCGGCGTGCCCTTCGTCGACACCCGCTGGCTCGGCGGCATGCTGACCAACTTCAAGACCGTCAAGACCTCGATCAAGCGTCTGAAGGACATGAAGGCCCAGCAGGAAGCCGGCCTGGACTCGCTGAGCAAGAAGGAGCAACTGACCTTCTCGCGCGAAATCGAGAAGCTCGAAAAGGACATCGGCGGCATCCAGGACATGGCCGCGCTGCCCGACGCCATCTTCGTGATTGACGTGGGCTTCCACAAGATCGCCGTGGCCGAAGCCAAGAAGCTCGGCATTCCGCTGATCGGCGTGGTGGACTCCAACCACTCGCCCGAAGGCATCGACTACGTGATCCCTGGCAACGACGACTCGTCGAAGGCTGTCACGCTGTACGCCCGCGGCATCGCCGACGCGATCATCGAAGGCCGCAACAGCGCCACCGGTGACGTGGTCAAGGCCATCGCCGAAGGCAATGGCGACGAATTCGTCGAAGTCGAAGAAGGCGCTTCGGCCTGATTGGCGCACCTGCGAGCCTGAAGAAGGGGCTTTGGTGCCCCTTTTTTTTAACCTGATTTTTGGATTTACGGAGATACCACAAATGGCTGCAATCACCGCAAGCATGGTCGGCGAACTGCGCGCAAAGACCGACGCGCCGATGATGGAGTGCAAGAAGGCCCTGACGGAGGCCGACGGCAACATGGAAAAGGCCGAAGAGTTGCTGCGCATCAAGCTCGGCAACAAGGCTGGCAAGGCATCGGGCCGCATCACCGCTGAAGGCGTGGTCACGGCTTTCGTCGACGGCGCTGCCGGCGGCATGATCGAAATCAACTGCGAAACCGACTTCGTCACCAAGAACGACAGCTTCCTGGCCCTGGCCAACGCTGCCGCCATGCTGGTCGCGAAGAACAACCCCGCGGACATCGCCGCGCTGGGCGCACTCGCCTATGAGCAAGACGGCTTTGGTCCCACGCTCGAAGACGTGCGCAAGGGTCTGATCGGCAAGATCGGCGAGAACATGAGCTTCCGCCGCTTCAAGCACTTCGCCGGCAACGGCAAGCTGGCTTCGTACCTGCACGGCACGCGCATCGGCGTGATGGTCGAGTTCGAAGGCGACGACACGTCGGCCAAGGACGTGGCGATGCACATCGCCGCCATGAAGCCGGTCGCCATCCAGGCATCGGACGTGCCTGCCGACCTGATCGAAAAAGAGCGCGCAGTTGCCAAGGGCAAGGCCGACGAAGACCGCAAGACGGCCGAAGCCGAAGGCAAGAAGCCGCAGCCGGACGACATCGTTGCCAAGCGCATCGAAGGTGGCGTGCAGAAGTTCCTCAAGGAAGTCTCGCTGCACAACCAGCCGTTCGTGAAGAACGACAAGCAGACCGTCGAGCAGATGCTCAAGGCCGCCAGCACCACGATCAAGGGCTTCACCCTGTACGTGGTCGGCGAAGGCATTGAGAAGAAAGTTGACGACTTCGCAGCCGAGGTGGCCGCGCAAGTTGCAGCGGCCAAGGCTGCTGCTTAAGCCTTTAAGGCTCAACGGCGGTGCGCCCACGCGCGCCGCCGTTTTTTCATCGCTACGTTTTACACTCGTCCCAGTCCAACCAAAGGAAATTGCCCATGTCTGATGCCCGCCCAGCCCACAAGCGAATCTTGTTGAAGCTGTCGGGAGAGGCGTTGATGGGCGATGACGCCTTCGGCATCAACCGCGCCACCATCGTGCGCATGGTGCAAGAGGTGGCCGAGGTCGTGAACATGGGCGTGCAGGTGGCGGTCGTGATCGGTGGCGGCAACATCTTCCGCGGCGTCGCGGGCGGCTCGGTCGGCATGGACCGCGCCACGGCCGACTACATGGGCATGCTGGCCACGGTCATGAACTCGCTGGCGCTGGCCGATGCGATGGACAAGCAGGGCCTCGTGGCCCGCGTGATGTCCGCCATTGCCATCGAGCAGGTGGTCGAGCCCTATGTGCGCCCCAAGGCCCTGCAGTACCTCGAAGAGGGCAAGGTCGTGGTGTTCGCAGCCGGCACCGGCAACCCGTTCTTCACCACCGACACGGCCGCTGCGCTGCGCGGTGCCGAGATCGGCGCAGAACTGGTGCTCAAGGCGACCAAGGTCGACGGCGTCTACACCGCCGATCCCAAGACCAATCCCGATGCAACGCGCTACGTCTCGCTCAGCTTCGACGAGGCGATCGCAAAGAATCTCGGCATCATGGACGCCACGGCCTTCGCGCTGTGCCGCGACCAGAAGCTGCCGATCAAGGTGTTCTCGATTCTCAAGAACGGCGCATTCAAGCGCGTCGTCATGGGCGAGGACGAGGGCACGCTGGTGCATGCCTAGGAGTATTTGAGATGACCATTGCAGATATCCGCAATGCGACCGACGCGAAGATGAATCAGTCGCTCGCCGCATTCCAGAACAACCTTACGAAGATCCGTACTGGCCGCGCCAACTCTGCGCTGCTCGACTCGATCCACGTCGAGTACTACGGCTCGCAGGTGCCGTTGAGCCAGGTGGCCAACGTCTCGGTGCTCGATTCGCGCACCATCAGCGTCCAGCCTTGGGAAAAGGGCATGGGCGCCAAGATCGAGAAGGCCATCCGCGAAAGCGACCTGGGCCTGAACCCCGCCTCCATGGGCGACCTGATCCGCGTGCCGCTGCCCGCCATGAGCGAAGAGCGCCGCAAGGAAATGACCAAGCTGGTCCGCAACGAAGGCGAAACCGCCAAGATCGCCACGCGCAACCTGCGCCGCGATGCGAACGAGTCGGTCAAGAAGCTGGTCAAGGACAAGCTGGCGTCCGAGGACGACCAGAAGCGCGCCGAAGCCGAGATCCAGAAGGTCACCGACCGCCACATCGCGGAAATCGACCGCCTGGTCGCGGCCAAGGAAGCGGAGATCATGGCCGTTTGAGGCCTGTCATGGCCTCTTCAGCGCCACGCATTCCCCACCACGTTGCCATCGTCATGGACGGTAACGGTCGCTGGGCCACGCGGCGCTTCCTGCCCCGCGTCGCGGGGCACAAGCAGGGCGTCGAATCGCTGCGCCGCTGCGTCAGGGCCTGCGCCGACCGTGGCGTGGGCGTGCTCACGGTGTTCGCGTTCTCGTCCGAGAACTGGAACCGTCCTGTCGAGGAAGTCTCCGGGCTCATGGACCTGATGGTCGGTGCGCTCGCTCGCGAGGTGCCGAAGCTCAGCGCCGATGGCGTGCGGCTGCATTTCGTCGGCGAACGGGCCGGCCTGTCGCCGAAGATGGTGAAGGGCCTGGTCGATGCCGAGGCGGCCACGGCGCACAACACACGCATGGTGCTCAACGTCTGCTTCAACTACGGCGGCCGCTGGGACATCGCGCAGGCTGCCGCCAGGCTGGCGGCGCAGGGTGAGGCAATCACCGAGGCCGGCCTCGACCGCGCCATGGCCATGGCCCACGTGCCCGACCCCGACCTGTTCATCCGCACGGGCGGCGAGCAGCGGTTGTCCAATTTCCTGCTCTGGCAGAGTGCCTATGCCGAGCTTTTCTTCAGCGACAAGCTGTGGCCCGAATTCGACGAGGCTGCGCTGGACGAGGCCATTGCCGCGTTCCAGGGCCGCGAGCGGCGCTTCGGCCAAACCTCGGCACAGGTCAAGACTGCTACGGCCTGAGGGCCTGACAACCTCCCGCATGCTCAAACAACGCATCCTCACGGCGATCGTGCTGCTCGCGATCCTGCTGCCAGCGCTGTTCTATCGAAACTACATCCCCTTCGCCTGCGTCATGCTGGTGCTGATCGGCGCTGGTGCCTGGGAGTGGGGGCGTCTGAACGGATACGGCCAGCGGCTGTCGGTGTTTCTCGGCATCGAGACGGTGGTGCTGTGCGCGCTGTCCTGGTGGCTGGGGCTGCTGGAGCAGCCGCTGGTCCTGATGTGGACCCTGGCCAGTGCGGCCTGGGTGCTCGGAGGTGCGGCGCTGCTGCGCGTGGCGGTGCCGGGCTGGCCCCGCATTCCGCGCGGGCTGCGGCTGGTCGGTGGCTTGCTGGCACTGTGGGTGGCATGGCTTGCCGCGGTGCAGGCGCGCATGATCGGCATCAACTTCCTGCTGTCGATCCTGGTGCTGGTGTGGGTGGCCGACGTGTTCGCCTATTTCGCCGGCCGCGCCTTCGGCCTGAAGTTCACCCGCAACAAGCTCGCTCCCGCGATCAGTCCCGGCAAGAGCTGGGAAGGCGTGTGGGGCGGAATGATCGGCGTGGTGGTGCTGGCCTTTGCCTGGGTCTGGGCCGACAAGGCCACGGGCGCGACCGTGGCCAGCCTCTACACCCGTCTCAACGAGCGTGGCTGGTGGCTGTTGCTGCTCGCCGCGTTGTTCCTCGCGGCCATGAGCGTCGTGGGCGACCTCGTCGAATCTCTCATCAAGCGCAGTGCCGGCGCCAAGGACAGCAGCCGGCTGCTGCCCGGCCACGGCGGCGTCCTCGACCGCGTGGATGCCCTCTTGCCGGCGCTTCCCATTGCCATGATGCTGGCTTTCCTGTGAACTCACCCAGAAGACAACGCGTTACGGTGCTCGGCTCGACCGGTTCGGTCGGTGTGAGCACGCTCGACGTCATTTCGCGGCACCCCGAGCGTTTCGAGGTGTTTGCCCTTTCGGCGGCTACCAAGGTCGACGAGTTGCTGGCGCAGTGCGCGCAGTTCTCTCCGAAATTCGCCGTGATGGCCAGTGCGCCGCACGCCGCGCTGCTGGCTGAAAGGTTGAAGCAGAACGGTCTGAAGACGGTTGTCCTGATGGGTGATGATGCTCTCGAAACGATAGCATCCCACGATGAAGCCGATGCCGTGATGGCCGCCATCGTCGGTGCAGCGGGCCTTGGCCCCTGCCTGGCCGCCGCGCGCGCCGGCAAGCGCCTGCTGCTGGCCAACAAGGAAGCGCTGGTCGTCGGCGGTGAACTCTTCATGCGTACCGTGCGCGAAGGCGGCGCGACGTTGCTGCCTATCGATAGTGAGCATTCGGCCATCTTCCAGTCGCTGCCTGAAGACCCGTCCACCTGGGCGCGGCGTATCGACAAGATCATCCTGACCGCATCGGGCGGCCCGTTCCGCACTCGTGCGCCGGAAACCCTGGGTACGGTGACGCCCGAACAGGCCTGCGCCCATCCGAACTGGGTCATGGGCCGCAAGATTTCGGTCGACTCGGCCACCATGATGAACAAGGCGCTCGAAGTGATCGAGGCGCGTCACCTGTTCGGCGTTGCGCCCGATCAGATCGAGGTGGTCATCCATCCGCAGAGCGTGGTGCACTCAATGGTGCAGTTCACCGACGCATCGGTCATTGCCCAACTCGGTACGCCCGACATGCGGGTGCCCATCGCGGTGGGCCTGGCCTGGCCCGAGCGCATCGAGAGCGGTGCCGCGCGGCTCGACTTCCGCCAGATGGCCTCGTTGACCTTCGATGCGCCCGACGCGGCGCTCTTTCCCGGACTGGGCCTGGCATGGCATGCACTGCGCGCCGCGCCGGGCACGACGGCGGTGCTCAATGCTGCCAACGAGGTCGCAGTTGAAGCTTTCCTGAACCGTCGCCTGCGTTTTGATTGCATACATGCGGTCAACATGGAAACTTTGGAAAGGGTCGCCCCCTCCAAGCCGGCATCGCTGGCCGACCTGCTGGCGATCGATGCCAGCGCCCGCGCGGCGGCCAATGCCGCAGCGCTGCGTTTCGCAGCCTGACCTGACGACCCTCCGTAGAGACCAAGGACCCCGATGCTGCTCACTGTCATAGCCTTTGTGGTCGCACTCGGTGTCCTGATCGCGGTGCACGAATACGGGCACTACCGCGTGGCCGTTGCCTGCGGCGTCAAGGTGGAGCGCTTCTCCGTCGGGTTCGGCAAGGCACTGCTCCGCTGGCAGCCCAAGCGCCAGCATCCGGGGCAGCAGACCGAGTTCGTCATAGGTGCATTCCCGTTCGGCGGCTACGTCAAGATGCTCGACGAGCGCGAAGGGCCGGTCGCGCCTGAAGAGCGCCATCGCGCCTTCAATACCCAACCTTTGCGTTCCCGCGCAGCCATTGTTGCGGCGGGGCCGATCGCCAATCTGCTGCTGGCTGTCGTGCTCTACACGGCGGTCAATTGGATCGGCGTGCAGGAGCCGGTCGCCAAGCTGGCGCGGCCGGTGGCGGCCTCCCTGGCCGAAGCGGCGGGTCTGCGCGGCGGCGAGCACATCACACAAGCGGGCTTCGATGGCGAGCTGTCGCCGGTTCAGTCCTTCGAGGATCTGCGCTGGCGCATGACGCGTGGCGCGCTCGATGGCCATGACCTGACGCTCGAAGTCGCAGGGGAGGCCGGCCGGCCGGCGCGTCAGCTGGTGCTGCCATTGAGCCGCATGGAGACCAAGGACGCTGATCCGCAGATGTTCCGCAAGATCGGCGTGGTGGCGCCCCTGACCCGGCCCGAGATCGGCGAAGTCATGGCGGGCAGTGCGGCGGAAAGCGCCGGCCTGCGCAACGGCGACGTGGTGCGCGCCATTGGCGACACGGCCATATTCGACGGACAGCAGCTGCGCGAGGTGATCCGGGCGTCGGTCGACGGCGACCAGCCGCGCATTCAGGCTTGGCAGGTCGAGCGCGGCGGCCAGCCGCTCAAGATCGACGTGAAGCCCGAGGTGCGCGAAGAGGGCGGCGTCAAGGTGGGGCGCATCGGCGCCTACGTTGGTGCGCCGCCCGAAATGGTGACGGTGCGCCAGGGGCTGGTCGACGGCGTCTGGCGTGGCGTGGTGCGCACCTGGGAGGTGTCCGCGCTGACCGTGCGCATGATGGGCAAGATGGTCATCGGCGAGGCTTCGCTCAAGAACCTGAGCGGTCCGCTCACGATTGCCGACTACGCTGGCAAGTCCGCAAGCCTCGGTTTCACTCAGTATCTGGTCTTCCTGGCTCTCATCAGCGTGAGCCTCGGGGTCCTCAATCTCATGCCGCTGCCGGTCCTCGATGGGGGACACCTGATGTATTATCTTTGGGAGGGCCTGACCGGCAAGAGCGTCTCCGACGCCTGGATGGAACGGCTTCAGCGCGGGGGTGTGGCCCTGCTGCTGGTCATGATGTCGGTTGCACTCTTCAACGACGTCACACGGCTCTTTGGTTAACTTTCTGCCCGGCCCTTTCCGTGCCGGCTCAATTCTCAGATGAACAAAAACTTCAGTCGCTTTCGCCTGCGTAGCGTTGCCGCGGTGGTTGCCAGTGCGCTTGCAGCCACGGCAGCCTGGGCCGTAGAGCCTTTCACGGTGCGCGACATTCGCGTCGAAGGTCTGCAACGCGTCGAAGCCGGTACGATCTTCGCGTCGCTGCCGCTGCGCGTGGGTGATACCTACAGCGACGAGCGCGGTTCCGCCGCCATCCGCGCGCTGTTCGACCTGGGGTTGTTCAAGGATGTGCGCATCGATGTGAACGGCAACGTGCTGGTGGTGATCGTCGAAGAGCGGCCGACCATTGCAGACGTCGATTTCGTCGGCACCAAGGAGTTCGACAAGGCCGCGCTGCAGAAGGCGCTGCGCGAAGTCGGCCTGACCGATGGCCGTCCCTACGACAAGGCACTGGCCGACCGCGCCGAGCAGGAGCTCAAGCGCCAGTACGTGAGCCGCAGCCTCTACAACGCGCAGGTCGTGACCACCGTCACGCCCATCGAGCGCAACCGCGTCAACCTGACCTTCACCGTGACCGAAGGCGAATCGGCCCGCATCCGCGAAGTGCACGTGGTAGGCAACAAGGCCTTCAGCGAATCGACGCTGCTGAGCCTGTTCGACCAGGACAGCGGCGGCTTCATGAGCTGGTACACCAAGTCGAATCAGTATTCGCGCGCCAAGCTCAACGCCGACCTCGAAACCCTGCGCTCGTACTACATCACCCGCGGCTACCTGGAGTTCCGCATCGACTCGACCCAGGTTGCCATTTCGCCGGACCGCAAGGACCTGACGGTGACCGTGAACATCAGCGAAGGCGAGAAGTTCGTGGTGTCGAGCGTCAAGCTCGACGGCAACTACCTCGGTCGCGACGACGAGTTCAAGTCGCTCATCACGATCAAGCCGGGCGAGCCCTACAACGGCGAGCAGGTCACCGAGACCACCAAGGCCTTCAACGACTATTTCGGCACCTTCGGCTATGCGTTCGCACGCGTGCAGGCGCGCCCTGACATCGACCGCGTAAACAACCGCGTGGCGCTCACGCTGCAGGCCGAACCTTCGCGCCGCGTGTACGTGCGTCGCGTCTCGGTGGGCGGCAACAACAAGACCCGCGACGAAGTCATCCGCCGCGAGTTCCGCCAGTACGAAGCCTCCTGGTACGACGGCGACAAGATCAAGCTCTCGCGCGACCGCGTGGACCGCCTGGGCTTCTTCACCGAAGTGAACGTCGAAACGCAGGAAGTGCCCGGCTCGCCCGACCAGGTGGACCTGACCGTCAACGTGGCTGAAAAGCCCACCGGCAGCCTGCAACTCGGCGCCGGCTACTCGAGCGCCGAAAAGGTCGCGCTGACCTTCGGCATCTCGCAGGAAAACGTGTTCGGCTCTGGCAACTTCCTGGGCGTGCAGGTCAACACCAGCAAGTACAACCGCACGCTGTCGCTGACCACGACCGACCCGTACTTCACGCCGGACGGCATCTCGCGCACGATCAGCGTCTACCACACCACAACGCGCCCGTATCAGACCTCCACCGATGGCGACTACAAACTGGTGAACCAGGGCGCTTCCATCCGTTTTGGCGTGCCGTTCAGCGAAGTCGATACCGTTTTCTTCGGCATCGGTCTCGAGCGCTATGCGTTCGACCCCAACAGTTCGACGGCATTCTCCGGTCTGTACACGCCGCCGTCTTACCTTGCCTATTTCCAGTGCCAGAAGGATGCCACGGGCTTGCTGGTGGTCAGCTGTGATCAGAAGAGCGTCTGGGGCGTCCCGCTGAGCGTCGGCTGGGGCCGTGACAGTCGCGACAGCGCACTGATCCCGACCACGGGCCGGCTGCAGCGCGCCAACCTCGAAGTGGGTGCGGCCGGGGACATGAAGTACATCAAGACGAACTACCAATACCAGCAGTTCTTCGCGATCAGCAAGCAGTACACCTTCTCGATCAACGGCGAAGTCGGCTATGCGAAGGCGCTCGGCAACAAGGTCTACCCGATCTTCAAGAACTTCTATGCCGGTGGCCTGGGTTCGGTTCGTGGCTTCGAGCAGAACTCGCTGGGGCCGCGCGATGCCCCTCTGTTCCTCCAGAGCGAAGGTGCAGCCCTCGGTGGTACCAAGAAGGCAGTCTTCAATGCCGAATTGAGCACGCCGTTCCCGGGTGCCGGCAACGACCGCACGCTGCGCTTGTACGGCTTCTTCGACGCCGGCAACGTGTTCGGCACGCGTGCCGCTGGCGTGACCGACGAGCAATGGAAGGCCGAGAAGAAGTTGCGCGCGTCGGTCGGCCTGGGCGTCAGCTGGATTTCGCCGCTGGGCCCGCTGCGTCTTGCTTATGCCTTCCCCGTCAGGTCCCAGAAGGAAGTCGGGCAGCCGTTTACAGCCGGGTATATCCCGAAGGATAGAATTCAGCGCCTCCAATTCCAGATCGGAACGTCTTTCTAAATGAAGCATTTGATTCGCGCTGCGGCAGGCGCGTTGTTGATTCCCGCTCTCGCATTCGCTGCGGTGCCCGCCCAGGCGCAGGAAACCTTTCGCATCGGTTTCGTGAACCCGGACCGCGTGCTGCGTGAGGCACAGCCGGCCAAGACTGCCCAGGCGAAGCTCGAAGCCGAGTTCCTGAAGCGCGAGAAGGACCTGACCGCACAGGGTGACGCCCTGAAGGCGGCTTCTGAGAAGTTCGAGCGCGAGGCGCCCACCCTGTCGGAAAGCCAACGGGTCACGCGCCAGCGCGCGCTGGTCGACCAAGACCGCGACTTCCAGCGCAAGCGCCGTGAATTCCAGGAAGACCTGAACGCGCGCAAGAACGAAGAGCTCCAGCAGGTTTACGAGCGCGCCAACCGTGTCGTGAAGCAGGTGGCCGAGGCAGAGAAGTACGACGCCATCCTGCAGGAAGCGATCTACATCAATCCGAAGCACGACATCACCGACAAGGTGATCAAGGCGCTGAACGCGTCGGTCGGCTCTCCTACGCCTGCGGCCGGCAAGTAACGCCGCGAACCGGCGTGTCACTGCAGCTCGGAGCCATCGTTGACGCCCTTGGGGGCGAGCTCCATGGCGATGCGGCGCTGTCTATCGAGCGGCTTGCGCCGCTGCAGAATGCACAGCCCGATGCGCTCAGCTTCCTGAGCCATCCCAAATACCAGCAGGAACTGGCGGCCTCGAAGGCTGCTTGCGTGATCGTCTCGCCCGCCATGCGCGAGGCGGCTGCGGCGCGTGGCGCTTTCATCGTCACGCCAGATCCGTACTTCTACTTTGCCCGCCTGACGCAGCTCTGGAAGGCGCATCATGCGCGCCCGGAGGCTGATTTCATCCACCCCAGCGCCGTGATCCACGCCGAGGCGCAGGTCGACGCGACGGCGCGCATCGGCGCGCTGTGCGTGGTGGAGCGGGGCGCGCGCATTGGTGCGGGCACGGTGCTGAAGTCGCGGGTGACGGTCAGCGAAGACTGCACCATCGGCGAGCGCTGCCTGCTGCACCCGGGTGTGGTCATCGGCGCCGACGGCTTCGGCCTCGCGCCGCACGAGGGGCGCTGGGTCAAGATCGAGCAACTGGGTGCGGTGCGCATCGGCGACGACGTCGAAATCGGCGCCAACACCTGCATCGACCGTGGCGCGCTCGACGACACCGTGATCGAAGACGGCGTAAAGCTCGACAACCTGATCCAGATCGGCCACAACGTGCGCGTCGGCAAGAACACCGCGATGGCGGGCTGCGTTGGCGTGGCCGGCAGCGCCGTCATCGGCGCCAATTGCACTTTCGGCGGTGGCGCCATCGTGCTGGGCCATCTGACAGTGGCCGACGGCGTGCACATATCCGCCGCGACCGTGGTCACCCGTTCAATTCACAAGGCCGGCCAGTACACCGGTATGTTTCCCATCGATGACAATGCGAACTGGGAAAAAAATGCGGCAACGCTCAAGCAGTTGCACAGCCTGCGCGAACGACTGAAGGCGCTGGAGAAAGCTCCCTCGAAAAAATGACGACGATGCAGGAACAGAAAATCATGACGACGACGCTCGATATCCATCAAATCCTCAAGCTGCTGCCCCACCGATACCCGTTCCTGCTGGTGGACCGCGTGCTCGACATGGAAAAGGGCAAGCGCATCACGGCGCTCAAGAACGTGACGATGAACGAGCCGTTCTTCAATGGCCACTTCCCCCACCGTCCGGTGATGCCGGGCGTGCTGATGCTGGAAGCCATGGCCCAGGCCGCAGCCCTGCTGTCGTTCCATTCGCTCGACATCGTGCCGGACGACAACACCGTCTACTACTTTGCCGCCATTGACGGTGCGCGCTTCAAGCGCCCGGTGGAACCCGGCGACCAGCTGACGCTCGAAGTCGAAATCGAGCGCATGAAGGCGGGCATTTCCAAGTTCAAGGGCCGGGCCCTGGTGGGCAGCGAGCTCGCCTGCGAGGCAACGCTGATGTGCGCCATGCGCCAGATCAGCTGATCCGGCTGCAGACAGTCGTTTCACAAGGCATGACCCAGGTTCATTCGACAGCACTCGTCGACCCCAAGGCACAACTCGACGCCTCGGTGTCGGTCGGGCCCTATACCGTGATCGGCCCGCACGTGCGGGTGGGCGCGGGCACCACCATCGGCGCGCACTGCGTGATCGAAGGGCGCACGACCATCGGGCGCGACAACCGGATCTTCCAGTTCTCGTCTCTCGGCGCCATACCGCAGGACAAGAAATACGCCGGTGAGCCGACGGAACTCGTCATCGGCGACCGCAACGTGATCCGCGAGTTCTGCACCTTCAACCTCGGCGTGCCGGGCGCGGGGGGCGTGACACGCGTGGGCAGCGACAACTGGATCATGGCGTACACGCACATCGCGCACGACTGCCGTGTCGACAACCACACCACGCTGTCCAACAACACCACGCTGGCGGGGCATGTGCACCTGGCCGACTGGGTCACGGTCGGCGGGCTCACGGGCATTCACCAGTTCGTTTCGATCGGTGCCCACGCCATGCTTGGCTTTGCCAGCGCTGTCACGCAAGATGTGCCGCCCTTCATGCTGGTCGACGGCAATCCGCTGGCTGTGCGCGGCTTCAACGTCGTCGGTCTGCGCCGGCGCGACTTTTCCGCCGAGCGGCTCGCGGCGGTGAAGCAGATGCACCGCCTGCTGTATCGCCAGGGCAAGACGCTCGAAGAGGCGCGCGCGGGCATCGCCGCGCTCGCGACGGAAATGCCGGAAGCGGCAGGCGACGTCGCGCTGATGGAAGCCTTCCTCGCCAACTCGACGCGCGGCATCGCGCGCTGACGTGACGGCGATGCAGAAGGACGAACAGCGACGTTTCGCGCTGGTCGCGGGTGAAGCCTCCGGCGATCTGCTAGCAGGGCTGCTGCTCGACGGCCTCCAGGCCCGTTGGCCCGATCTCCAGACCGCCGGCATCGGCGGCCCCCGGATGCTGGCCCACGGCTTCCAGAGCTGGTGGCCCCAGGAAAAGCTCGCGGTGCGCGGCTACATCGAGGTGCTGCGGCATTACGCCGAGATTGCCGGCATCCGCCGCAAGCTCAAGGCCCGGCTGCTGCAGGAACGCCCCGAGCTCTTCATCGGCGTTGATGCGCCCGATTTCAACCTCGACCTCGAGGCCGGCCTGCGCAGCCACGGGATGAAGACAGTGCACTTCGTCTGCCCGTCGATCTGGGCCTGGCGGCCGGAGCGCGTCGAGAAGATCCGGGCGGCGGCTGACCATGTGCTGTGCATCTTCCCGTTCGAGCCCGCATTGCTGGCGGAGCACGGCGTGGCCGCGAGCTACGTCGGCCACCCCATCGCCAACGTGATCCCGATGACGCCTGACCGCGCGGCAGCGCGTGCTGCGTTGGGTCTGGCGCCCGATGCAAAGGTTGTCGCGTTGCTGCCGGGCAGTCGTCGCTCGGAGATTCGCTACCTGGCCGCACGTTTCTTCGCTGCAGCCGCACTGATGCAGAAGGCGCGCCCGGAACTCCAGTTCGTGGCCCCCATCCTGCCGGGCCTGCGTGCCGAGGTTGAGGCCCTGCTGCAGGCCAGCGGCATGGCCGGGCGCGTGAAGTTGCTCGATGGCCAGTCGCACGCTGCGCTGGCCGCCTGCGACGTCACGCTGATCGCCAGCGGCACCGCCACGCTCGAGGCTGCGCTGTTCAAGCGGCCGATGGTCATCGCGTACAACATGAATGCGCTGTCTTGGCGTTTCATGCAGCGCAAGCAGTTGCAGCCGTGGGTTGGCCTGCCCAACATCCTGTGCCGCGAGTTCGTGGTGCCCGAGTTGTTGCAGGAAGCCGCCTCGCCCGAGGCTCTGGCCCAGGCCACGCTGGCCTGGCTCGACGCGCCCGCGAAAGCGCAGGCCCTGCAACAAAGATTTTCAGAGCTGCATGTGCAATTGCAGCGCGATACGCCGACACTTTGCGCCGATGCGATCCAGAAAGTTCTTGAAGGCTGAGCAGGCCCCGCTGGTGTGGGACGCACCGGGGCTGATGGCGGGCGTCGACGAGGCGGGGCGTGGCCCCCTGGCCGGCCCGGTGGTGGCTGCCGCGGTGATCCTCGACGACCTGCGGCCGATTCGCGGGCTGGCCGATTCCAAGACTCTCACGGCCCTGCAGCGCGAACGCCTGCACGATCAGATCCTGGCCAAGGCGCTGTGCTGTTCCATCGCGCAGGCCACCGTCGAAGAGATCGACACCCACAACATCCTGCAGGCCACCATGCTTGCGATGCGGCGCGCGGTCGAAGGGCTGCGGCTGAAGCCCGTCAAGGTGCTGGTCGATGGCAATCGCCTGCCGACGCTCGACGTGCTGGCCGAAGCCATCGTCAAGGGCGATTCGCGGGTGAAGGCCATTTCCGCTGCGTCGATCCTGGCGAAAGTGCATCGCGACCGGCTGTGCGAGCAGTTGCATGCCGAATTTCCGCATTACGGCTTTGCCGGCCACAAGGGCTACGGCACGCCCGAGCATCTGGAAGCGCTGCAGCGCCACGGCGCGTGTGTGCACCACCGCAGGTCGTTCAGCCCAGTGGCCGCAGCGCTCGCCCGCACGGGCGGTGTCTTGAATGTGGTGCTGTCGACCGAATCCGAGCAGCCAGCGATGCTGGTTGGCGCCGCCGAGGCCGCGCGCCCCGAACTTCGCGCAGCGCCCTGAACCCCCGATGACCTCCGACACCGGCGCCAGCCACATCAGCTCGCGCGACAACCCGCTGCTCAAAGACCTGCGCAAGCTTGCGCAGGACCCGGGTGCTTACCGCAAGCTCGGCCGCCTTTGGCTCGAAGGCGACCATCTGTGTCGGGCGGCGCTGGCGCGGGGTGTCAAGCCCGCGATTGCCGTGTTTTCGGAGTCTTTCTGGCCCCAAGCACCTGCTGAATGGGCGAGCAGTGCTATCAAAACTGTAGTGGTTGCCGACGACCTGTTGCGCGGCATCAGCGGGTTGGAATCGCCTGCACCCATGGGCTTCGTGCTCGACCTGCCATCCCGCCCGGAACTGATTCCCGACGCCCCCAGCGTCGTGCTCGACCGCCTGCAGGACGCCGGCAATGCGGGTTCCATCCTGCGCAGCGCCGCCGCCTTCGGCTTTACCCAGGTGATCGCGCTCAAGGGCACGGCCGCGCTGTGGGCGCCGAAGGTGCTGCGCGCCGGCATGGGCGCCCATTTCGGCCTGCGGCTGATCGAAGGCGTGGACGCCGACGTGCTCGACGGTCTGAAAGTGCCGCTGGTGGCGACCAGTTCGCACCGCGGCGAGTGGCTCCACAAGGCCGAACTGCCGCACCCCTGCGCCTGGCTCATGGGCCACGAGGGGCAGGGCGTTTCGCCCGTGCTGGAAGCCCGGGCGACCCACCACATCCGCATCGCGCAGCCGGGCGGCGAGGAGTCGCTCAACGTGGCCGCCGCCGCCGCGATCTGCCTGCATGCGAGCGGAGCAGCCCTGCAGGCCAAATAACACACTCAGTCCGGGCTACAATCGGGGGCTTACTCGCAAATCAGCGTCGCCCGGCCGCCTTTAACGCCAAAATCCCCTTAAGCAGCAGCTCGCAGGCAACGCGCCTGGGGCTCCGGGCGACCGTAACCATCCGGAGAACCCAGTGCTTTTGTCTCTCAAGGGAAGTTTCCCGCCCGCCATCCTGGCGCTCGCAGACGGCACGGTCTTTCAAGGCAATTCGATCGGAGCCGCCGGCTCTACGACCGGTGAAGTGGTGTTCAACACCGCCATGACCGGTTACCAGGAAATCCTCACCGACCCGAGCTACTGCCAGCAGATCGTGACGCTCACGTATCCGCACATCGGCAACTACGGCGTCAACGGGGAAGACATCGAAGCCGACAAGATCCATGCCGCGGGCCTGATCATCAAGGACCTGCCTCTCGTCGCCTCCAACTTTCGCAAGACTGCCACGCTGACCGAATACCTCGTGTCCGGCAAGACGGTGGCCATCGCGAACATCGACACCCGCAAGCTCACGCGCCACCTGCGCACCCACGGTGCTCAGAACGGCTGCATCCTGGGCCTGGCCGAAGGCGAGACTGTGACGCAGGCGCTGATCGACAAGGCCATCGCCGCCGCCAAGGCCGCACCGAGCATGTCGGGCCTCGACCTCGCCAAGGTGGTGTCGGTCAAGCAGACCTACGAATGGACCGAAACCGAGTGGAAGCTGGGTTCGGGCTACGGCGTGCAGATCACGCCGAAATTCCACGTTGTCGCCTTCGACTACGGCGTCAAGAAGAACATCCTGCGCATGATCGCGCAGCGCGGGGCGCGCATCACCGTGGTGCCGGCGCAGACGCCCGCGGCCGACGTGCTCAAGCTCAAGCCCGATGGCATCTTCCTGGCCAACGGTCCCGGCGACCCGGAGCCTTGCGACTACGCCATCAGCGCCGTCAAGGAACTGATCGAGACCGGCATTCCCACCTTCGGCATCTGCCTGGGCCACCAGATCATGGCGCTGGCCTCCGGCGCGAAGACCTTCAAGATGAAGTTCGGCCACCATGGCGCGAACCATCCGGTGAAGGATCTCGACAACGGCCGAGTGAGCATCACCAGCCAGAACCACGGCTTCGCAGTCGACGAGAAGTCGCTGCCGGCCAACCTGCGCCCCACCCACATCAGCCTGTTCGACAACACGCTGCAGGGCCTGGCGCGCACCGACAAGCCCGCGTTCTGCTTCCAGGGCCACCCTGAAGCCTCGCCGGGTCCGCACGACATCGGCTACCTGTTCGATCGCTTCACGGCACTCATGGAAAAGAACAAGACGGAAAAGACGGAGAAAGAGAATGCCTAAGCGCACAGACCTCAAATCGATCCTCATCATCGGCGCCGGCCCGATCATCATCGGCCAGGCCTGCGAGTTCGACTACTCCGGCGTGCAGGCCTGCAAGGCGCTGCGCGAAGAGGGCTACAAGGTCATCCTGATCAACAGCAACCCCGCGACGATCATGACCGACCCGGCCACGGCCGACGTCACCTACATCGAGCCCATCACCTGGCAGACGGTCGAAAAAATCATCGCCAAGGAGCGCCCCGACGCGATCCTGCCGACCATGGGCGGCCAGACTGCGCTCAACTGCGCTCTCGACCTCTGGCGCAACGGCGTGCTCGACAAGTACACCGGCGCGGCCACCAACAAGCCGGTCGAGCTGATCGGCGCCACGCCCGAAGCCATCGACAAGGCCGAAGACCGCCTTAAGTTCAAGGACGCGATGACCAAGATCGGACTGGGCTCGGCTCGCTCCGGCATTGCGCACTCGATGGACGAAGCCTGGGCCGTGCAGAAGTCGGTCGGCTTCCCCACCGTCATCCGCCCCAGCTTCACGCTCGGCGGCACCGGCGGCGGCATCGCCTACAACCCGGAAGAATTCGAGACCATCTGCAAGCGCGGCATCGAAGCCTCGCCGACCAACGAACTGCTGATCGAAGAGTCGCTGCTCGGCTGGAAAGAGTACGAGATGGAAGTCGTGCGCGACAAGGCCGACAACTGCATCATCGTCTGCTCGATCGAAAACCTCGACCCGATGGGCGTGCACACCGGCGACTCGATCACCGTAGCCCCCGCGCAGACGTTGAGCGACAAGGAATACCAGATCCTGCGCAACGCCTCGCTGGCTGTGCTGCGCGAGATCGGCGTCGACACCGGCGGCTCGAACGTGCAGTTCTCCATCAACCCGAAGGACGGCCGCATGGTCGTCATCGAGATGAACCCGCGCGTGTCGCGTTCGTCGGCGCTGGCCTCCAAGGCCACGGGCTTCCCGATCGCCAAGGTCGCGGCCAAGCTGGCCGTGGGTTACACGCTCGACGAGCTGCGCAACGAAATCACGGGTGGTGCCACGCCCGCGTCGTTCGAACCGTCGATCGACTACGTGGTTACCAAGATCCCGCGTTTCGCGTTCGAGAAATTCCCGCAGGCCGACTCGCGTCTCACGACGCAGATGAAGTCGGTGGGCGAGGTGATGGCCATGGGCCGCACCTTCCAGGAATCGTTCCAGAAGGCCCTGCGCGGCCTTGAAGTGGGCGTCGACGGCCTCAACGAGAAGACGCAGGACCGCGAAGTGCTCGAAAAGGAACTGGGCGAGCCCGGCCCCGAGCGCATCTGGTACGTGGGCGATGCCTTTGCCATGGGCTTGAGCGTCGATGAAGTGTTCGTGCTGACGAAGATCGACCCGTGGTTCCTGGTGCAGATCGAAGAGATCGTGAAGATCGAACTCGAGCTCGAAACCAAGTCGCTCGACGACATCGACCGCGACACGCTGCTGGCGCTGAAGAAGAAGGGCTTTTCCGACCGCCGCCTCGCCAAGCAGCTCAAGACCACCGACACGGCCATTCGCGAGAAGCGCCGCGCCCTGGGCGTGCGCCCGGTCTACAAGCGCGTGGACACCTGCGCAGCCGAGTTCGCGACCAACACGGCCTACATGTACTCGACCTACGAGGACGAGTGCGAAGCCGACCCAACGGACAAGAAGAAGATCATGGTGCTCGGCGGCGGCCCGAACCGCATCGGCCAGGGCATCGAGTTCGACTACTGCTGCGTGCACGCCGCGCTCGCCATGCGCGAGGACGGCTACGAGACCATCATGGTCAACTGCAACCCCGAGACCGTGTCGACCGACTACGACACCTCGGACCGCCTGTACTTCGAGCCGCTCACGCTCGAAGACGTGCTCGAGATCGTCGACAAGGAAAAGCCCCTTGGTGTGATCGTGCAGTACGGCGGCCAGACGCCTTTGAAGCTCGCGCTCGATCTCGAAGCGAATGGCGTGCCGATCATCGGCACCTCGCCCGACATGATCGATGCGGCCGAAGACCGCGAGCGCTTCCAGAAGCTGTTGCATGAGCTGGGCCTGCGCCAGCCGCCGAATGCCACCGCGCGCACCGAACCCGAAGCCCTCGAAAAGGCCGCGGCCCTCGGTTATCCGCTGGTGGTGCGCCCGAGCTACGTGCTCGGCGGCCGCGCGATGGAAATCGTGCACGAGCAGCGCGACCTCGAGCGCTACATGCGGGAAGCCGTCAAGGTCAGCAACGATTCGCCGGTGCTGCTCGACCGCTTTTTGAACGACGCCGTCGAGTGCGACGTCGACTGCATCCGCGACGCCGAAGGCGGCACGCTGATCGGCGGCGTGATGGAGCACATCGAACAGGCCGGCGTGCACTCGGGCGATTCCGCCTGCTCGCTGCCGCCCTACAGCCTGAACGCCGACACGGTGGCCGAGCTGAAGCGTCAGAGCGCCGCGATGGCGGCCGCGCTGAACGTGGTCGGCCTGATGAACGTGCAGTTCGCCATCCAGCAGAAGGACGGCAAGGACGTCATCTACGTGCTCGAAGTGAACCCGCGTGCTTCCCGCACCGTGCCTTACGTGAGCAAGGCCACGGGCATCCAGCTCGCCAAGGTTGCGGCTCGCTGCATGGCGGGCCAGTCGCTGAAGTCGCAGGGCATCACGAAGGAAGTGACGCCGCCGTACTTCAGCGTGAAGGAAGCCGTGTTCCCGTTCGTCAAGTTCCCGGGCGTGGACACCATCCTTGGCCCCGAGATGAAGTCGACCGGCGAAGTGATGGGCGTGGGCAAGACCTTCGGCGAAGCCTTCGTGAAGTCGCAGCTGGGTGCGGGCACGCACCTGCCGAAGTCGGGCAAGGTCTTCATCTCGGTGAAGAACAACGACAAGGCGCGCGCGGTCGAAGTGGCACGCGGCCTGGCGAAGCTGGGCTTCGAGCTGATTGCCACCAAGGGCACGGCCGCCGCCATCAGCGCTGCCGGCATCGAGTGCGCGACGGTGAACAAGGTGACCGAAGGCCGCCCGCACATCGTGGACATGATCAAGAACAACGAGATTGCTCTGGTCATCAACACGGTGGAAGAGCGCCGTAACGCCATCACCGATTCGCGGCAGATCCGCACCTCGGCACTGCTGGCGCGCGTAACCACCTTCACCACGATCTTCGGTGCCGAAGCCGCGGTCGAGGGCATGGGCTTCATGGACGAACTCGGCGTGATCTCGGTGCAGGAGATGCACGCGCAACTGGCCTCGGCCTGAGCGTCATCATGGAAACGCAGCTCGTCGAACTGGACCTGACGGACTGGAACGCGGCCACGCCCAACGAGGCGTGGATCGCGGAACTCGAAGCGGGCAAGGTGCTGTACTTTCCGCGCCTGGGCTTCGAGCTTCTGCCCGAAGAGCGCAGCCTGCTCACGCCCAGCCTGCTGTCGCCCGACGTGCGCAACATCAGCCTCGACGCCAATGGCAAGCTCAAGGGAGCAGTCGGCGACAAGGCGGTGCAGCGCATGGCGGCCGCGATGGTGGGGCGCTTTCGGGCGCAGGCCACGCAGCTGATTCATGGGCTGCTGCCGCACTACACGCCGGCCTTGCGGCTGGCGCCCACCAGCTACCGGCCAGCGAAGGTCGAGACGCGGGTGCAGTCGTGGCGTGCTGATGACCGGCGTTTGCACGTCGACTCATTCCCGTCGCGTCCCAACTACGGCGAGCGCATCCTGCGCGTCTTCACCAATGTCAACCCTGAAGGCGCGCCGCGCGTGTGGCGCGTGGGCGAGCCGTTCGAGGACGTTGCCAAGCGCTTCCTGCCGCGTGCCAAGCCTTATGTGCGTTGGCAGGCAAAGCTGCTGCGCGCGTTGCGCGTGACCAAGTCGTTCCGCAGCGAGTACGACCACCTGATGCTGCAGCTGCACGACGGCATGAAGTCGGACATGGCATACCAGGAAAACTCGCCGCAGGAAACCGCCAAATTCCCGCCGGGCTCGGTGTGGGTGTGCTTCTCGGACCAGACCTCGCACGCCGTGATGGCGGGCCAGTACATGCTCGAGCAGACCCTTCATCTGGCCGCTTCCAAGCAATACAATCCCGAATCGAGCCCGCTCGCCATCCTGAGCCGGCTGACCGGACGCACACTCGTCTGATCAATTCCCTCAATCGACCGCCGAACGGCAGCGTTCGGCGGTTTCGCTTTATGGAGAACCAACAACATGGCAACCATCCCCATCACCAAGCGCGGCGCTGAAAAACTGCGCGCCGAACTGCATCAGCTCAAGACGGTAGACCGTCCCTGGGTCATCAATGCGATTTCCGAAGCACGCGCCCAGGGCGACCTGAGCGAAAACGCCGAATACGAAGTCGCCAAGGACCGCCAGGGCTTCATCGAAGGCCGCATCCAGGAAGTCGAAGGCAAGCTGTCGGCCGCGCAGATCATCGACCCGAGCGAGCTCGATGCCGGCGGCAAGGTGGTGTTCGGCTCGACCGTCGAACTCGAGGAAGAGGAAAGCGGCGAAGCCGTGAAGTACCAGATCGTCGGCGAAGACGAAGCCGACCTGAAGCTCGGCCTCATCAACATTTCCAGCCCGATCGCGCGCGCTCTCATCGGCAAGGAAGAGGGCGACACCGCCGAAGTGCAGGCCCCTGGCGGCCTCAAGCGCTACGAGATCGTGGCCGTTCGCTACCTCTGATTCTTCGACCCATGAAAGACCGCATTGCGCTGATGCTGGCCGCCTTCTGGTGGGGCAGCCTCACCACGATCGGTTTCCTGGTGGTGCCGATGCTGTTCGCCAGGCTCGGCAACCCGTCGGTGGCTGGTAATTTCGCGGCGCAGCTGTTCGAGGCGCAAAGCTGGATCGCGATCGGCTGCGGGCTGATCCTGCTGATCCATTTCAGGGCCAAGGCTGACGATCGCATGAGCGGGCCAGCGATGACAGCCATCTTCTTCATCCTGGGAGCGCTGTTGCTGGCGCTGCTGCAGCAGTACGCCGTGGCGCCACGCATCCTGGCGCGCGAGAACCTCAAGCTGTGGCACGCCGTGGGCAGCGGCATGTACCTTGTGCAGTGGGTGTGCGTCGGCGTGCTGCTCTGGCGCATGAGCGCCCGCAAGCCAGACTGAATGGCAGAGGCGGCAGCTGCCGCCTCCGTGCTTACTCTTTCCAGTACTTCGCGACCCAGCGCGCCGGCCGGATGAACCGGAAGGCCCGGTTGCGGCGGCCCGCCAGCGCGTCCGGCGGATTGCACTCGCCATGGAACACCATGATGCGTGCGCCCTCGGGCACGAAAGGCTCTTCCCAGTAGTTGGTCGGCCAAGTCGGGATGCCGTGATACTTGAAGCTCGGGCACCAGGCGTCGGGCCAGTAAGCCAGCTTGCCCTGGTTGTGGAGCACGTCCGACAGGTAGGCCTGCTCGTTGCGGTATTCGGCCTGAACCTTGTCAATGTTGGCGCGGAAATACGCCAGCACGTCGGCGTGGGCGCCCAGCTCGAAGCGGTAGACCGACGAATTGCCCGTGATTCGCTCGCGCCGCCAGGGGCGAGCGTAGTCGTGAATGATCAGGAATTCACCGGGTTGCTCGAAGAAGGCGTCCAGGCTGCCCACCACGACCACGTCGAGGTCGAGGAAGAGGGCGGGACCGCGCAGGCCGTGCAGGTCCTGCTCGAAGGTCGTGAGCTTCTTCCAGGCGCCATCGCGCTGGCCGGGGGCCAGATGCAGGTTGAGCGGCGGAATCGGCAGGCAGGTCACCTCGGGGCGAACGCCGTTGCCATCGTCGGTCAGGCACACGAACTTGAAGTCGCCACTGAGGTTGCGGCGGACCATCGCGTAGAGGCGGTTGACGTATTCGGGGCCGTATTTCGTGCCCCACTTCATGCAGAGAATATGGCGCTGGGCGCCTTGCGCTGCCACCAAGCTCAGTCCGCCTGGTTGCGCTTCTTGGCCGACAGGGGCCGTTTTGCCTTGGCGCGCTTGATGGTGCCGCCAGGGGTCAGGCGCTGGTTGCCGAGCACGCGCAGGGTCTTGATTTCAGGCCGTTGGCCGCCGCGCTTGCTGTACTTGACGATCTTCACGTCGCGCGGGCCGGGCATGCGGTCTTCATCGACCACGCGCTCTTTTTCGGGCTTCGGGCGCCACAGCACCAGCAGCTTGCCGATGTGCTGGATGGGGGCGGCATCGAGCTCGTCGGACAGCTCGCGCAGCATGGCGTCGCGGGCGAGGCGGTCGTCGGAGAAGACGCGGATCTTGATCAGGCCATGGGCCTTGAGTGCCGCGTCGGCTTCTTTTTTTACGGCAGGGGTGAGCCCGTCTCCACCGACCATGACGATCGGATCCAGGTGGTGAGCTTCGGCGCGGTGCACCTTGCGCTCGGCAGGGGTAAGTTGAATGGCGGGCATCCCCGTATTATCGACGCGTACACGAAGACCCTCATGAGCACCAAAGCCAAAAGCAAAAAAGTCAATAAAGCGTGGCTTCACGACCATATCAACGATCCCTACGTGAAGCTCGCCACCAAGGAGGGTTATCGCGCGCGCGCCGCCTACAAGCTCAAGGAAATCGATGAGTCGCTCGGTCTCGTCAAGCCGGGCCAGCTGGTGGTGGACCTCGGCTCCACCCCCGGCGCCTGGAGCCAGTACCTGCGCCGGCGCATGTCGCCCGGCGGCGCCGCAGCTGGCGAGCTGAACGGCACCATCGTTTCGCTCGACATCCTGCCGATGGAGCCCATCGAGGGCGTGACCTTCCTGCAGGGGGATTTCCGCGAAGATGCGCTGCTGCAACAGTTGCTGGGCGTCCTGGCAGGCCGCAAGGCCGACCTGGTGGTGTCGGACATGGCACCCAACCTGTCGGGCATCCATTCAGCCGACGCCGCCCGGGTGGCGCACCTGATCGAGCTTGCCATCGACTTTGCCCAGCACCACCTGAAGCCCGAGGGGGCGCTGGTGGCCAAGCTGTTCCACGGCGGTGGCTACGACGAGCTGGTGAAGCTCTTCAAGGCGAATTTCCGCATCGTGAAGCCCTTCAAACCCAAGGCGTCGCGGGACAAATCGGCCGAGACCTTCCTGGTCGGCATGGGCCTGAAGGCCCCGGATACGCCTTGATACCTTGCCGCCGAGGGTGCGTTTGTGGCGCAAACCCTTGTCAGGCTATGGCTGCATTAGGGAAATGCCCGCTTTTCGCAGCTTGAAAAGCCTAAAATGGGGCGCAATTGCGTACCCACAGCGCGTTTTTTCATTTAACTGTCACGCGCTTTAGCCTGGAGCTTCGTTTGAACAATCAGTGGTTTTCCAAAGTTGCCGTATGGCTCGTCATTGCCATGGTGTTGTTCACTGTGTTCAAGCAGTTCGACACCCGCGGTGGCGTCGGCTCGGGGACAGTCAGCTACTCCGAGTTTCTGGACCAGGTCCGCAACAACCAGGTCAAGAGCGCCGTCATTCCCGAGGGCGCGGCCGGCGGCGAGATCGTCGCAGTCACCAATGACGATCGCAAGATCCGCACGACCGCCACGGTGCTCGACCGCGGCCTCGTGGGCGACCTGATCGACCACAACGTCAAGTTCGACGTCAAGCCGCGCGAAGAGAGCTCGCTGCTCATGACGCTGCTGGTCAGCTGGGGCCCGATGCTGCTGCTGATCGGCGTCTGGATCTACTTCATGCGACAGATGCAGGGCGGCGGCAAGGGCGGGGCGTTCAGCTTCGGCAAGAGCAAGGCCCGCATGATGGACGAGAACAACAACACGGTCACTTTTGCCGACGTCGCGGGCTGCGACGAGGCCAAGGAAGAAGTCCGTGAAGTGGTCGACTTCCTGAAAGACCCGCAGCGCTTCCAGAAGCTCGGCGGCCGCATTCCTCGCGGTTTGCTGCTGGTCGGCCCTCCGGGCACCGGCAAGACGCTGCTGGCCAAGTCGATCGCCGGCGAAGCCAAGGTGCCTTTCTTCTCGATTTCGGGTTCCGACTTCGTTGAAATGTTCGTCGGCGTGGGCGCGGCCCGTGTGCGCGACATGTTCGAGAACGCCAAGAAGAACGCGCCTTGCATCATCTTCATCGACGAAATCGATGCTGTGGGCCGTCAGCGCGGCGCCGGCCTCGGCGGCGGCAATGACGAACGCGAACAAACGCTCAACCAGATGCTGGTCGAGATGGACGGCTTCGAAACCAACCTCGGCGTGATCGTCGTGGCAGCCACCAACCGCCCGGACATCCTGGACGCCGCACTGCTGCGCCCCGGTCGCTTCGACCGTCAGGTGTACGTCACGCTGCCCGACATCCGCGGCCGCGAACAGATTCTCGGCGTGCACATGCGCAAGGTTCCGCTGGGCCAGGACGTGAACCCGAGCGTGATCGCCCGTGGCACGCCTGGCATGTCCGGCGCCGATCTGGCCAATCTCTGCAACGAAGCCGCCCTGATGGCCGCCCGCCGCAATGCGCGCGTCGTCGAGATGCAGGACTTCGAGAAGGCCAAGGACAAGATCTTCATGGGCCCCGAGCGCAAGAGCATGGTCATGCCCGAGGAAGAGCGCCGCAACACGGCCTACCACGAGTCCGGCCACGCCCTCATCGGCAAGCTGCTGCCCAAGTGCGATCCGGTCCACAAGGTCACGATCATTCCGCGTGGCCGCGCCCTCGGCGTGACCATGAGCCTGCCAGCGCAGGACCGCTACAGCTATGACCGTGAGTACATGCTGAACCAGATCAGCATGCTGTTCGGTGGCCGCATTGCCGAAGAAGTGTTCATGCACCAGATGACCACCGGCGCGAGCAATGACTTCGAGCGCGCGACCTCCATCGCTCGCGACATGGTCACGCGCTACGGCATGACCGACGCGCTGGGCCCGATGGTCTACGCCGAGAACGAAGGCGAAGTGTTCCTGGGCCGCTCGGTCACCAAGACGACCAACATGAGCGAGCAGACCATGGAAAAGGTCGACTCCGAAGTGCGCCGCATCATCGACGAGCAGTACGCCCTGGCGCGCCGCCTGATCGAAGAGAACAGCGACAAGATGCACGCCATGGCCAAGGCGCTGCTCGAGTGGGAAACCATCGACAGCGAACAGCTCGACGACATCATGGCCGGCCGTGCGCCGCGCCCGCCCAAGGACTGGACGCCGCGCATCCCGCCTTCGGGCAGTGGTGGCAGCGGCGGTACGCCGGCAGTCAACCCTGACCCGGCGCCCACTGCGGCCTGAGGTGGACTTGGCATCAAGCAACAACGGGGCCTCTGGCCCCGTTTTCCATGGGGCGCCATCCGGCGGGGTGTGGCAGACCTCGCGCTTTCGCATCGACCTCGCGCAGCCGCGCGTGATGGGCATCGTCAACGTCACGCCCGATTCGTTCTCCGACGGTGGTGCCCACGCTTCTACCCAGGCGGCGCTGCAGCACTGCGAGCAGTTGCTGAAAGAGGGCGCCGACATCCTCGACATCGGCGGCGAATCGACCCGCCCCGGCAGCCCCGCGATACCGCTCGACGCCGAGCTGGCGCGCGTTCTGCCCGTGGTACGCGAGGCGGTGAAGCTCAACGTGCCGATCTCCATCGACACCTACAAGCCGGAGGTGATGCGCGCGGTGCTCGACCTGGGCGCGGACATCGTCAACGACATCTGGGCGCTGCGCCAACCGGGCGCGCGCGAGGCCGTTGCGGCACACCCTTTGTGCGGCGTCTGCCTGATGCATATGCACCGCGACCCGCAGACCATGCAGGCCGTGCCCATGGCGGGCGATGTGATCCCCGAGGTGCTGTCTTTCCTCACGACGCAGGTGCAACTTCTGCACGCGCTGGGGGTCGACCATTCGCGCATCACACTCGACCCCGGCGTGGGCTTTGGCAAGACGGTGGCGCAGAATTTCGCCTTGCTGGCGCGGCAGCGTGAACTGCTCGCCGGCGGCTACCCGCTGCTGCTGGGCTGGTCGCGCAAGTCGTCGATCGGCGCGGTCACCGGCATCGAGGCGGCGGGCGAGCGCATCGTGCCCAGCGTCGCTGCTGCCGTGCTGGCGGTGGACCGGGGGGCGGCCGTGGTGCGCGTGCATGACGTGCGCGATACGGTTGCCGCGCTCGCGGTATGGCGCGCCATGAAGGCGCAAGAGTCACAACAACAAACACAAGAGCAGACATCAACACCATGACTCGCAAATATTTCGGCACAGACGGCATTCGCGGCACGGTCGGCCAGGCGCCCATCACGCCAGATTTCGTGTTGCGCCTCGCGCACGCCGTGGGCCGCGTGCTCAAGAAGACCCAGTCACGCCCTACGGTGCTGATCGGCAAGGACACGCGCATCTCGGGCTACATGCTCGAATCGGCGCTGGAGTCGGGCTTCAACTCGGCGGGTGTCGACGTGGTGTTGCTCGGCCCGTTGCCCACGCCCGGCGTGGCCTACCTCACGCGCGCCCAGCGCGCGAGCCTCGGCGTGGTGATCAGCGCGAGCCACAACGCCTACCCCGACAACGGCATCAAGTTCTTCAGCGCGCAGGGTACCAAGCTCGACGACGCCTGGGAACTGGCCGTCGAAGCCGTACTGGAAGAAGCGCCGGTGTGGGTGGACTCCGCCAATCTCGGCAAGGCGCGCCGCCTCAACGACGCGCCGGGCCGCTACATCGAGTTCTGCAAGAGCACCTTCGCCAACGACCTGACGCTGCGCGACATGAAGCTGGTGATCGACGCGGCGCACGGCGCGGCCTACCAGGTGGCGCCCAACGTGTTCCACGAGTTGGGCGCGGAAGTGACCAGCATCGGCGTTTCGCCCGACGGGCTCAACATCAACAAGGGCTTCGGCGCCACGCATCCCGAGGCCCTGGTGGCCGCGGTGACGACGCAGCGGGCGGACTACGGCATTGCCCTCGATGGCGACGCCGACCGCCTGCAGCTGGTCGATGCCAGCGGGCGGCTGTTCAACGGCGACGAACTGCTCTACCTCATGGTGGCCGAGCGTATTGCGCGCGGCGAAAAGCCGGTGGGCGTGGTTGGCACACTCATGACCAACAAGGCCGTCGAAGTCGCGTTGCGCGGGCACGGCATCGAGTTCGTGCGCGCCAAGGTCGGTGACCGCTACGTGCTCGAAGAGCTCGACAAGCGCGGTTGGCTGCTGGGTGGCGAGGGCTCCGGCCATCTGCTGGCACTCGACCGCCACACCACTGGCGACGGCATCGTGAGTGCACTGCAGGTGCTGCAGGCCTGCGTGCGCAGCGGCAAGACCGTGGCGCAGTTGCTCGAAGGCGTCACGCTGTTCCCGCAGACGCTGATCAACGTGCGCCTCGCGCCCGACCAGGACTGGAAAGACAACAAGGAACTCGCAAGCGAAACGAAGCGCATCGAGGCCGAACTCGGCGACAGCGGCCGCGTGCTGATCCGTGCGAGCGGCACCGAGCCGCTGGTGCGTGTGATGGTCGAGGCGCGCGATGCGAAGCAGTCCGAGTCGTGCGCCAAGCGCCTCGCCGCCACGCTGGAGCCAGCGAAATGAGCATCGAAACCTTCGTGGTGGACTACCGCGACGCCGCGCAGGCTGCCGCTCTGGTGGATCTTCTCAACGCCTATGCCAGCGACCCGGCCGGCGGCGGCACGCCACTCGATGCCGATGTGCGCAAAAACCTGCCCGCGGCACTGGCGGCGCGTCCCCAGGCCTTCAGCGTGCTGGCTTACGACGGTGGGCAGCCCGTAGGCCTGATCAACTGCATCGAGGGCTTCTCGACCTTCGCCTGCAAGCCGCTGGTGAACGTGCACGATGTGGTCGTGCTGCCCAGCCACCGTGGGCGGCGCGTGGCGCAGAAGATGTTTGCGCAGGTGGAGCAGGAGGCGCACAGGCGCGGTGCCTGCAAACTCACGCTTGAAGTGCTCTCGGGCAACGCGCCCGCGCTGCGCGCCTACGAGCGCGAAGGGTTCATGGGCTACCAGCTCGATCCAGCGTTCGGGAGCGCTGTCTTCCTTCAGAAGAAGCTCTGAAAAGAAAAAGGGCCGGGGCGAATCGATCGCCGTCGGCCCTCATCCCAGCCCTCTCCCCAGGGGGGACAGGGGGCAAGACACAGATCAGAAGCGCGTCACCGGCATTTCAGCGTCGGCCTTGTTCGGCGCGTACTTACCCAGTTCCCACTTGGCGATCGCGTTGCGGTGCACTTCGTCCGGACCATCCGCAAAGCGCAGCGTGCGCGCGCCGGCATAGGCTGCTGCCAGCGGGAAGTCGTCACACATGCCGCCGCCACCGTGGACCTGCATGGCCCAGTCGATCACCTGGCAGGCCATCGACGGTGCGACGACCTTGATCATGGCGATCTCGTTCTTGGCGACCTTGTTGCCGGCCACGTCCATCAGCCATGCGGCCTTGAGCGTGAGCAGGCGGGCCATGTCGATCTTGCAGCGGGCTTCGGCGATGCGTTCCTGCGTCACGGTCTGCGAGGCCACGGTCTTGCCGAAGGCCACGCGCGACGAGGCGCGCTTGCACATCAGTTCGAGCGCGCGCTCGGCCAGGCCGATCAGGCGCATGCAGTGATGGATGCGTCCCGGGCCAAGGCGGCCTTGCGCAATTTCGAAGCCGCGGCCTTCGCCGAGCAGCATGTTGCCGGCCGGCACGCGCACGTTCTCGAAGTACATCTCGACGTGGCCGTGCGGCGCGTCGTCGTAGCCCATCACGTTGAGCGGGCGCACGATGCGGATGCCCTTGGCGTCGGCCGGCACCACGATCATGCTTTGCTGCGAATGGCGAGGCGCGTCGGGGTCGCTCTTGCCCATGGTGATGAAGACCGCGCAGCGCGGATCGGCCGCGCCGGAAATCCACCACTTGTGGCCGTTGATGACGTACTCGTCGCCCTGGCGTTCGATGCGCGTGGAGATGTTGGTGGCGTCGCTCGATGCCACTTCGGGCTCGGTCATCGCGAAGGCCGAGCGGATCTGGCCTTCGAGCAGCGGCTTGAGCCAGCGTGCCTTGATCTCGTCCGAGCCGTAGCGTGCGATGGTCTCCATGTTGCCGGTGTCGGGCGCCGAGCAGTTGAAGGCTTCGCTCGCCCACGGCACCGCGCCCATGATTTCGGCCAGCGGGGCGTATTCCTGGTTGGTCAGGCCCGCGCCTTCATAGCCCGAGGCGGCGGCGCTGTCGACCGGCAGGAACAGGTTCCACAGGCCCTGGGCCTTGGCTTTGTCCTTGAGCTTCTCGACCGTCTTGAGGGCCGACCAGCGCTTGCCGGCGACCGTGTTGGCAGCCAGTTCGGCGTGGTACTCGGCTTCGGCCGGATAGATGTGGTCGTCCATGAACGCCTTGACGCGTTTCTGCAGGTCTTTGGTCTTGGCCGAGTATTCGAAATCCATCTTCGTCTCCTGGTGGGTGTGGGGCGGCTTATGCCTTTTGGGCAAACTGCCAGGCCATTTCGGCCATGGGGCGTGCGCCGCGGGCCGAGGCCGCGGCTTGTTCGCTCGACGCGGTGCCGGCCTCGACCCGCTTGGCAATGCCTTGCAGGATCGCGGCCATGCGGAACAGGTTGTAGGCCTGGTAGAAGTTCCAGTCGGGCGCCAGTGCTTCGGGCGTGCTGATGCGGGTGCGTTCGCAATAGCGGCGGATGTATTCGCTCTCGGTGGGAATGCCCAGCGAGACGAGGTCTACACCACCGATGCCGCGCCCGGTGCTGGGCGGCATGTGCCAGGACATGCAGTGGTAGCTGAAGTCGGCCAGCGGATGGCCCAGCGTGGAGAGTTCCCAGTCGAGCACCGCGATGATGCGCGGCTCGGTGGCGTGGAACATCACGTTGTCGAGGCGGTAGTCGCCGTGGACGATCGACACCTTGCTTTCGTCGCGTGCGCTCGCCGGCATGTGGGCGGGCAGCCAGTCGATCAGCCGCTCCATGGCCTCGATGGGCTGCGAGAGCTCGCCGGCACCATCGGCCGAGGCCTTGTACTGCTTGCTCCAGCGGCCGATCTGGCGCTCGAAGTAGTTGCCGGGCTTGCCGTAGTCGGCCAGGCCGCGGGCGGCGAAGTCGACCGTGTGCAGCGCCGCGATCACGCGGTTCATCTCGTCGTAGTAAGCCGCGCGCTCGGCGTTGCTGAAGCCGGGCAGCGACTGGTCCCACAACACGCGGCCCTGCATGAACTCCATGACGTAGAAGGCGCGGCCGATGATGGCTTCGTCTTCGCATAGGCAATGCATGCGTGGCACCGGCACGTCGGTGCCGGCCAGGCCGCTCATGACCTTGAATTCGCGCTCTACCGCATGGGCCGAGGGCAGCAGCTTGGCGACCGGGCCGGGCTTGGCGCGCATCACGTAGCTTTGCGAGGGCGTGACGAGCTTGTAGGTCGGGTTCGACTGGCCGCCCTTGAACATCTCGACCGTCAGTGGGCCCTTGAAACCGTCGAGGTTCTTTTCGAGCCAGGCCGCGAGCGCATCGACATCGAAAGCGTGCTGTTGCGAGACGGCACGGGTGCCGATGAAGTTGGAGAAGTCCTGGCTCATGTCGGTGGGTCTTGTCTGTCTGTCCGTGTTCTAGTTCTCAGCTTCCGAGACGCGCATCAGCGCCGCGCGGTCCAGAACCACAAGGCCGCCCGGCTCGATCCGGATGGTGCCCTCGCGCTCCATGGTCTTCAGTTCCTGGTTGACCCGCTGGCGCGACGCGCCCAGCAGCTGCGCCAGTTCTTCCTGCGCCAGTTGCAGGCCGATGCGCATCTGGCTGCCGTCTTCCAGGTTCGGCACGCCATAGCTGCGCACGAGGTGAATGAGTTGCTTGGCCAGCCTTGCCCGCAGGGGCAGGGTGTTGAGGTCTTCCACCAGCCCGAACAGCGTGCGGATGCGGCGCGCCTGCAGCCGCATCAGCGCTTCGTACAGCTCCACATGCGAGGCAAGGATCTTCTGGAAGTCGGCCCGCGCCACGCACAGGATGGTGCTGTCGCCATGCGAGTAGGTGTCGTGCGTGCGCCGATCCCCGTCGAACATCGCCACGTCGCCGAACCAGATGCCCGGCTCCACGTAGGTCAGCGTCACCTGCTTGCCCGAGACGGCCGTCGAGCTGACGCGCACCGCGCCCTTGGCGCAGGCAATCCAGTGGTCGGGCGGGTCGCCGCGGGCAGCGATCAGGTCGCCGTCCTTGTAGCGTTTGACAAAGGCGCATCGGAGGATGTCGTGCCGTAGCGATGGAGATAGAGAAGAAAACCAGCGACCACTGTTGATCGCTTCACGTTCTTCGATGGTAAGAATGGGGTCGTCCATTGGTCTGTCCTCTCGGCGACTGAAAAGCTGGGGGGTGTCACGGGAGCGACGCCATTTGGCGTTACTCGTACTGCGGCGGCTTCTTCTCGAGGAACGCGGCGATGCCGATGCCCGCGTTCGCATGGTGCAGGTTGCGCACGAAATGGTCGCGCTCCTGCGAGAGCTGCGAAGCCAGCGTGGCGCCCCGTGCCTCGCTGAGCAGTTCCTTGATGCTGGCCAGCGAATTCGGTGCGCGCGCGTTGAGCCGGGTGGCCAGGGCCAACGCGCCCGCGAGCGCCTGGCCGTTTTCGGTGAGTTCGTTGACGAGGCCCAGCGCATGCAGGCGCGGTGCGCCGATGCGCTCGCCGTTCATCAGCCATTCGCTCGCCAGCTGGCGCGGCAGCTGCTGCCCCAGGTGCCAGCTCAGGCCGCCGTCGGGCGACAGCGCCACGTTGCTGTACGAGGCCGCGAACACCGCGTCGCGCGCCGCAACCACGAAGTCGCAGGCCAGCGCGAGCGAGAAGCCGGCGCCGGCCGCCGCGCCTTCGACAGCCGCGATGATCGGCTTGGGAAAGGTGCGGATCGAATCGATCCAGTTGTGCAGGCCCTCGATGCTCTCGGCCTGCACCGAGCGGTCGAGCTGCCTGTTGGCCAGCAGCCGCTGCAGCGAGCCGCCGGCGCAGAACCATGAGCCTTCGCCCACGATGACGACGCTGCGGATCTCGGCGCTGTTCTCGGCGCCGTTAAGCGCCTCGATGCCAGCGGCGTAGATCTCGGGGCCCAGTGCGTTGCGCTGGGTGGGGTTGGCGATCGTCAGCACCATGGTGCTGCCTTCGCTTGTGCTTTTGAGTTCGGCGGTCATGGCTTGTTTTTATTCTTCTTCGTGCAGCAGGCTCAGGCCCAGCGCGCCGCGGCGGCGCAGCCACGGGCTCGGGCGATAGCGCGGGTCGCCGTAGACCGTCTGCAGGTTGAACAGCACTTCGAGCATGTTGGTCGGGCCGTAGAGGTTGCCCATGGCGAGCGGGCCGCGCGGATAGCCGAGACCCAGCTGCACCGCGGTTTCGAGGTCGGCCGGCGTGCACACGCGCTGCTGGCACATGTCGGTGGCGATGTTGACGATGGTGCCGATCACGCGCTGCGTGACGAAGCCGCCGCTGTCGCGGATCACGCTCACGGCCTTGCCGTCGCGGGCGAAGAGGGCGTGCGCGGCGTCGCGGATGTCGCGGCGCGTGGCGGGGTTGGTGGCGAGTACGCGGCGCTTGGTGGCGGCGTCGTCGATCAGCATGTCGATGCCGATGGTGCGCGTGGCGTCCAGGCGCTCGACCGCGGCGACCGTGGTCACGTCGAAGCCCAGCGGCGCAACCAGGATCAGCGAATGCGGCGCGGCCGTGGCGCCGCTGTCGATCTGCGCGCCCAGCGTGTTCACGAGGCGCAGCAGCTCGGCGCGACGTGCTGCGCGCGGCGAGACCCAGACGGAGGGCGTGCCCTCGACCACTGGCGGCGGCGCCTCGGGCGTCTGCTGCATCACGCCGTCGTTGTAGCGGTAGAAGCCCTCGTTGGTCTTGCGGCCCAGGGCGCCGGCTGCCAGGCGCTGCGCGGTGATCACGCTCGGGCGGAAGCGCGGCTCCTCGAAGTACTGGTGGTAGATCGACTCCATCACCGGGTGCGACACGTCGAGCGCCGTCAGGTCCAACAGCTCGAACGGGCCGAGGCGAAAGCCGGCCTGGTCCTTGAGGATGCGGTCGACCGTCACGAAGTCGGTCACGCCTTCGCCGACGATGCGCAGCGCCTCGGTGCCGTAGCCGCGGCCCGCGTGGTTGACGATGAAGCCGGGCGTGTCTTGTGCCTGTACGGCGCTGTGGCCCATCTGCACCGCATAGTCGGCCAGTTGCTTGCAGACCTCGGGCGCGGTCTTGAAGCCCGCGACCACCTCGACCACCTTCATCAGCGGCACGGGGTTGAAGAAGTGGAAGCCCGCGATGCGCTCGGGGCGCTTGAGCCCGGCCGCGATCGCCGTCACCGAGAGCGAAGAAGTGTTGGTGACCAGCGTGGCGGTCTCGGCCACCACGCCTTCGAGCTCGCGGAACAGCTTGCGCTTGATTTCCAGATCTTCGACCACGGCTTCGATCACAAGATCGCAGCCGGCCAGCGCCTGGATGGAATCGACGGCCTTGACGCGGGCGATCTGGGCATCGCGCGTGGCGGCGTCGATCTTGTTCTTCTCGTGCAGCTTGTTCCATTGGGCGACGAGGGCTTCGCGGCCGCGTTCGGCGGCGCCCGCGAAGCTGTCGAGCAGCAGCACTTCGCTGCCCGCCTGGGCGGCAATCTGCGCGATGCCGCGACCCATGGCGCCGGCGCCGATGACGCCGATTCGGGAGTAGTTCACTGTCATTTGCTGGAGATTTTCACTGGTTGGGTGGTATCCGGGCCTGCCGTGCAGGCGCCAAAGTAGGTGTCGAAGCAGGTGCCGAGCAGATGCTGCTGTCGAAGGCTTCGATTTTGCAGTCCCGCGCGGATGGGGCGTGACGGGTTTTACGCGGAGGCGTTTTCAGGCCGTGCGGCGGCTGCGGTCGATGGCCACGCTCAGCGCAATGGCGATCAGCACCAGGCCCAGGCCGGCCCAGCTCATCCAGGCGCCCGCATCGTTGGCGAGCAGCCAGCCGCCGAGCGCAGCGCCCACGGCCTGGCCGGTATAGATGCCGGAACTGTTGAGCGCCACCGAGCCCGGCGCGAGTGCGGGCGCCAGGCCCACCAGCCGGGCCTGTTGGGCCGAATTGGTGGCGAAGCAACCCAGACCCCAGGGAACGAGCACAACGGCCAGCCAGGCGAGCGTGGAGGCCAGCGGCCACACGAGCAGGCTCGAAGCGATCAGCACGGTCGTGATCAGCACCATGCGGCCGGCGCCCACGCGGTCGATGTACCGGCTGACCACCATGTTGCCGACCAGCCCGCAAACGCCGAACAGCGCCCACATCACGCTCAGTGTGGTGGCGTCGGCACCGAAGCTCTGCTTGAGGATCGGACCGAAATAGCTGAACAGCACGAACTGGCCGGCGCCCTGCAGCGCCGTGACCGACACGATGCCCATCAGCACCGGGCTGCGCAACACGCGCAACCATGCTTCGGCGGTCAACGCGGCAGGGCGGATGCCGCCCGGCAAGGTGAGCCAGATCGATGTCGCGCTCGCGACACTGAGTGCCGCGATTGCCATGAAAGCCATGCGCCAGCCCAGATGCCCGCCGATCAGCGCGCCGATGGGCAGGCCCAGCACCGATGCCATCGACCAGCCGAGGAAGACGAAGGTGACGGCGCGTCCGCGATGCTCGGGCGGCACCAGCATGCCGGCGCAGGCCGCAGCCTGGGGCGTGAAGATGGCCGGCGCGATCACCGTGAGCATGCGCACCGGCAGCAGGGCGCCGAAGCTCGGCATCAGCGCGCAGAGGACGTGGCCGGCGGCGTACCAGAGCAGGGTGATGGCCAGCAGTTGCCGGCGGTCCCAGCCCGCCACTGCGGCGGCCAGCAGCGGAGCGCCGATGCACATCACCGCCGCGGCGGCCGTGATCAGTTGCCCCGCGGTGGCGACCGTGACCGAGAGCGATGTGCTGATTTCATTGAGCGTGCCGGGCACCACCATCACGCCCGTGCCAATCACGAAATTGCCAACGAGCAGCGCCCAGAGCGCACCCTGTGGCGCCGGCCGGCTCACCGGCGGACCTGCAGCGCGCCGGGATTCACGATGTTCGTGGGGTTGCCGTTGATGTAGCTCACGACGTTGTCGAAGGCCTGCCCGAAATAGCTTTCGTAGCTTTCCTGCTCGACGTAGCCGATGTGCGGCGTGCAGATGCAGTTCTCGAGGCGCAGCAGCGCATGGCCTTGCAGCGGCGGCTCGCTCTCGAACACGTCGATGGCTGCCAGCCCGGGGCGGCCGCGGTTGAGTGCGGCGAGCAGGGCGTCGGCTTCGACCAGTTCGGCGCGCGAGGTGTTAACGAACAACGCAGTCGGCTTCATGCGCGAGAGGTCTTCCAGCGTGATGAGACCGTTGGTTTCTTCGTTGAGCCGCAGATGCACCGACAGCACGTCTGCAGCGGCGAAGAACTCGTGACGGTTCTGCGCGACCTGGAAGCCGTCGGAGCGGGCCTTGGCGCAGCTGGCTTCACGGCCCCAGATCACGACCTGCATTCCGAAGGCCTGCCCATAGCGCGCGACCAACTGGCCGATGCGGCCATAGCCCCAGATGCACAGCGTCTTGCCCTTGAGCACCGAGCCGAGCCCGAAGTTGGGCGGCATCGAGGCCGACTTGAGGCCTGACTGTTGCCATGCACCGTGCTTGAGGTTGCTGATGTACTGGGGCAGCCGGCGCATGGCAGCCATGATGAGCGCCCAAGTGAGCTCCGCAGGCGCCTGCGGAGAGCCCGAGCCTTCCGCCACCGCCACGCCGCGCTCGGTGCAGGCCGCGACGTCGATGTGCCCGGCGACGCGCCCGGTCTGCGAGATGAGCTTGAGCTTGGGCAGCTTCTCGATCAGCTGGCGCGAGATATGGGTGCGCTCGCGGATCAGCACGATCACGTCGGCATCCTTGAGGCGGACCGACAGTTGCCCGATGCCCTTCACCGTGTTGGTGTAGACCTTGGCCGCGTACGCGTCCAGCTTGGCGGCGCAGCGCAATTTGCGCACGGCGTCCTGGTAATCGTCGAGGATCACAATGTTCATGGCGTGCCATTGTGCCTCGCAGCATTGGAATGTCGTGCCCGTGAACGTTTGGATACCCGCCCCCACAGCCGCTCGCAGGGGTGTTCGGGCTCAATGCAGGCGTGTTGAACGCGGGGGCGTGGCCATGGTTTCGGCGGTTTCGAGCGCTGCCAGCCGGTCGAGTTCGGCGCAGACGTCGGCCATGCGACCAGAGATCACGACGCGGTTGCTGTGCTGCTGGCCCTTGCCGTCGACCACGCGGACCACGCGCAACGGACGCGCTGGGGCTGTGGGCGTTGCAGTGCCGCTGGAGCGGGCGGTGCAGGCAGGGCGCACTGCTACATAGCGCAATCCGGCCGAGGTTTCGGCTGCGTCGAGGCGATCCCTGCGGTGAGGGCGGCGCGCCGGCATCAGGCGGCTGGCCAGCGATTGCAGCGGCATCCAGAAATCAGCGATGGCGAGGAGGGCGATTCCCATGTGAACTCCAAAAAAGTATGAGGTTGAACACAGGCAGGATTTCTTGAATCGGCCGCGACAGGGTGATGGCGACTCTTCGCCATACGCCCGCCACCTGTCGCTGCCGGATGGGGTGCTGCGGAAAGCAGGCCGCGAGGCCTACATCAGCATGGTGTTGCGGATGAGGCCAACCGCGAGGCCTTCGATTTCGAAAGGCTCGCCCGGCTGGACGATGATGGTCGGGTAGTCGGGGTTTTCGGCGTGCAGTTCGATGACCTGCTTGTTGCGCTTCAGGCGCTTGACGGTCACTTCGTCACCCAGGCGCGCAACCACGATCTGGCCGTTGCGCGCTTCCTTGGTGGCCTGCACCGCGAGCAGGTCGCCGTCCATGATGCCGGCGTCGCGCATCGACATGCCGCGCACCTTGAGCAAATAGTCGGGTTGGCGCTGAAACAGCGTGTTCTCGACGTAGTAGGTCTGGTCGACGTGTTCTTGCGCCAGGATGGGGGAGCCGGCTGCGACGCGGCCAATGAGCGGCAGCGCCAGCTGGGCCATGCCGGGCAGCGAGAGCGAGAACTGGCCACCTTCGCGATGACGCGTTTCGTTGAGAGAGCGCAGGGCGTCGCCCTTGAGGCGGATGCCGCGGGAGGTGCCGCTGACGAGTTCGATGACGCCCTTGCGTGCCAGCGCCTGCAGGTGCTCTTCGGCGGCGTTGGCCGACTTGAACCCGAGCTCATTGGCGATTTCGGCGCGCGTGGGTGGCGCACCAGTGCGTGCGATGGCGCTCTGGATGAGATCCAGGATCTGCTGCTGGCGGGCTGTAAGCTTCACGGCGAACTGCATATGTGGTTCCTTGCGGCACTGGCTAGATATCCAGTACCTGTATTTTTAACCAGTTTTTAAAAGTTGACAAGCCATGGTCAATTCCTCTTCGCCTGAAGTGCGCCGTCGTGTGGTGGTTTTGGGAACGGGCGGCACCATTGCCGGCCGGGCAGCCAGCAGCGGCGACAACATCGGCTACACCGCCGGGCAGGTGGGCGTGGCCGATCTGTTGGGCGGGATCGAGGCGCCCCAGGGTGTATCGCTGGAAGCAGAGCAGGTGGCGCAGGTCGACAGCAAGGACATGTCGTTCGACATCTGGCAGCAGCTGGCCCGGCGCTGTGCGCATTGGCTGGCCCAGGCCGACGTGGCGGGCGTGGTGATCACGCATGGCACCGACACGCTCGAAGAGACGGCGTTCTTCCTGCACTCTGTGCTGGCTCCGTCCAAGCCCGTGGTGCTCACCTGTGCGATGCGCCCGGCCACCGCGCTGGCGCCCGACGGACCGCAGAACGTGCGCGACGCCGTCAGCGTCGCCGCGACGGAAGGCGCACGGGGCGTGACCGTGGTGTGCGCCGGCGCTATCCACAGTGGCGTCGATATCCAGAAGGTGCACACCTATCGGCTCGATGCCTTTGCTTCAGGCGATGCGGGGCCGGTCGGCTACGTCGAAGAAGGAGAGGTGCGCCGTGTCCGGGAGTGGCCCGAGGGATCGGCGTCGCAGGCGTCGAAGCTCTTCGAGGCGACCTCCGTGCAGTGGCCCCGCGTCGAGATCGTCGTGAGCCATGCCGGCGTCAGCGGAGCTGTGATCGAAGCCCTGCTGCAGCACGGCGCTGCCGGGCCCGTGCGCGGGCTGGTGCTCGCCGCCACCGGCAACGGCACCCTGCACCATGCGTTGGAAGCGTCAGCGCTCAAGGCGCAGGACGCGGGCGTTGCGGTGGTTCGAGCCACGCGTTGCGCGAACGGACGCATCCTGCCGAAGGCCGGGGACCAGCTCCGTGATGCGGGCGCGCTGACACCCGCGAAGGCGCGCATCGCGCTGATGCTGGAACTACTGGGGTGAAAACAAAACCGCCCCGTTGAAGGGGCGGTTTCGGGAATCAGATCGGGATCAGCTGCTCAGTGCAGCCAGCGCACGCTGCGTGATCTCGTCGACCGTGCCCACACCCTTGATGGCGCGGTACTTCGGCGCGGCGGCTGGGTCGGTCTTGGCCCAGGCGGAGTAGTAGTCGACCAGTGGCCGCGTCTGCTGGCTGTACACGTCGAGCCGCTTGCGCACGGTTTCTTCCTTGTCGTCTTCGCGCTGGATCAGGTCTTCACCAGTGACGTCGTCCTTACCTTCCACCTTGGGCGGATTGAACTTGACGTGGTAGGTGCGGCCCGAGGCCGGGTGCGAGCGGCGGCCGCTCATGCGTTCGATGATGTCGCTGAAGGGCACGTCGATTTCGAGCACGTAGTCGAGCTTGACGCCGGCCGCCTTCATAGCGTCGGCCTGGGGGATGGTGCGCGGGAAACCGTCGAACAGGAAGCCGGCTGCGCAATCGGGCTGCGCAATACGTTCCTTGACGAGATTGATGATCAGGTCGTCGCTGACCAGGGCGCCTGCGTCCATGACGGCCTTGGCTTGCAGCCCGAGCGGCGTGCCGGCCTTGACAGCAGCGCGCAGCATGTCGCCGGTCGAAATCTGGGGAATGCTGTATTTTTGGCAGATGAAGGCCGCTTGCGTGCCTTTGCCCGCCCCGGGCGCGCCCAGCAAAATTAGTCTCATGGTGTCCTCGGACGGTTCTTAGATTTTGTGTCGCGCCGAGCGTCGGCCCGAGGGCTGGGCAAGGCGGAGTTGCGTCGAGGATAGCACGCGTGCCCTCGAAGAATTTCCACCGCCCGCGCAGGCATGGGAGCGCCTCAGGCGGGAGGCGCGGCGGCGAAGACGGCGCGCACGCGCGCCAGGTCTTCGGGCGTGTCGATGCCCGGTCCGGGTGCAACATGGCTCACGTACACCGCGATGCGATGGCCGTGCCACAGCGCGCGCAGCTGTTCGAGTGCCTCGGTCGCCTCGACGGGAGCCGGTGGCAGCGAGGGAAACTGTCGCACGAAGCCCGCGCGATAGCCGTAGATGCCGATGTGACGCAGCGGGGCAGGGGTAGGCAGCACCGCAGGCGCCGCGCCATTGGCGGAGCCGTCACGCCACCAAGGGATTGGTGCGCGGCTGAAGTACATGGCGTTGCCTTGCGCGTCCAGCACGGCCTTCACTACGTTGGGGTTCATGAAGTCGTCGACAGAGTCGATTTCGTGGGCGGCCGTGCTCATCGCGGCTTCTGCATGGGTGGCCAGCGTGGATGCCACGGCGTCGATCAGCGCGGGGTCGATCAGCGGCTCGTCGCCTTGAACGTTGACGACGATGTCGTCGCCGTCAAGGCCCAGCAGTTCGCATGCCTCGGCCAGCCGGTCGGTGCCGCTGGGATGGTCTTGACGAGTGAGGATGGCCTCGACACCGTGCGCCTGGCATGCCGCAATGATCGACGGGTCGTCGCCAGCGACCACCACGCGCGCCGCGCCGGATTCGCTGGCGCGCTGCGCCACGCGCACCACCATGGGCACGCCGGCGATGTCGGCCAGGGGTTTGTTGGGAAGCCGTGTCGACGCCAGGCGCGCCGGCACCAGAACGGTGAAGCTCACAGCCCGAGCTCTTCGTCGGAGAGCGTGCGTGCTTCGTTTTCGAGCAGCACCGGAATGCCGTCGCGCACGGGATAGGCGAGGCGCGCGCTGCGCGAGCAGAGCTCCTGCTTCTCGGGGTTCCAGGTCAGCGGCCCTTTGGTGACGGGGCAGACGAGCAGTTCAAGCAGCTTGATATCCATCGAGCGATGATAGCTTTGCGTCGAGCGCGGCGAAGAATTCCGCGGAGGGCGCGAACTCCAGCGGCACGGCCAGCGCATCGGGCACCTTGCGCCACAGTTTGACGGCGTCTTTTTCGGTGCAGACGAGGGTGCTCGCCGTGTCTGCGGGGCGCTGCCAATCCTCGAAATCGAAGTGATCGGGCAGTGTGATGGTGTTGGCGAGCTTCAGGCCGCGCGCGCGCAGCATGTCGAAGAAGGCCTCGGGCCGTGCGATGGCCGCCAGTGCTGTCACGGGCTGGCCGGCAAGGGCGGCCAATGGCACGCGCTTCCCGTCACTGCCCACCGCATCGTGCGCGAGAGCCCGGGTGGCCGTATGGCCCCCGGCAAAGGCCGGCCGTGCCCCGCTGTGCAGCACCAGATCGCAGCGGCGTGGCCAGGCTTCGCGCAACGGACCTGCGGGCAGTTGCCAGCCATTGCCGATGCCCCGGTCGTCGAACACGCAGATCTCGATGTCGCGCGCAAGCGCCAAGTGTTGCAGACCATCGTCGCTCACGATGACCTGCGTGGCCGGATGCCGCTCGAGCAAGGCGCGCGCGGCATCGATGCGCTGGCGTGCAACGAACACCGGCGCCTTCGTGGCATGGTGAATCAGCGCGGGTTCGTCTCCCACATCTTGCGGATCACTGTCGCCGAGCACTTCGCGGCAGTCATCGGTGCGGCGGCCGTAGCCGCGCGACACCACGCCGACCCGAAATCCCCGCTCTTGCAGATGTCGCACAACGGCCATCACGACTGGAGTCTTGCCGGCCCCGCCTGCAATCACATTGCCAACCACGATCACCGGGACGCGCACACGCTCGGTCCGCAGCCATCCCGCGCGATAGAGCCACCCACGCGCGGCGAAAAGCGCAGCGTAGATGAGCGACAGCGGCCACAGCAGGCAAGCCAGAGGGCCGCGGCTCAACCAGGCGTTCTGCAGCCGCGAGGCCGACGGCGAACCCGTGCTGCCGCTGCTGCCGTCGGAAGGCACTCAGTGCCCGGCTTGCGCCGTCGACTGTGCGGCGAAGGTGATCTGCATCAGGCCGGCGCGGCGCGCGGCCTCCATCACCGTCACCACCGCCTGGTGCGGGCTGGTCGCGTCGGCGCTGATGATCACCACGCTGTCCTTGCCGCCGGTGGCCGCTGCGGCGAGGGCGGCCGTCACGGTCTCCACGCTGCGGTCGGCCACCGGGTTCTTGTTGATCGAGTAGCGGCCGTCGGCCGACACCGCCACGATCACTTCCTTCGGGTAGTCGCGCTGCGCATCGACGTCCGCCGTTGGCAGCCGCAGCTGCATCTCGGTGAACTTGCTGTAGGTGGTCGACAGCATCAGGAAGATCAGGATCACCAGCAGCACGTCGATGAACGGGATCAGGTTGATCTCCGGCTCGTCGCGCGCGCCGTGGCGGAACTGCATGCGGGCGCGGGTCATTTGCGCAGGGCGTTCAGGTGGCGGGCAAAACGCTCGCCTGAGAGTTCGAGATTCAGCAGGTATTCGTCGACCCGGCTGCGGAAATAGCGCCAGAAGATCAGCGTCGGAATGGCGACGATCAGGCCGAAGGCCGTGTTGTAGAGCGCGATCGAGATGCCGTGCGCCAGTTGCGCAGGGTTGCCCGAGCCGACAGCGCCGCTGCCCGGCGACTGCGAGCCGAAGATCTCGATCATGCCGATCACCGTGCCCAGCAGCCCCAGCAGCGGGGCTGCCGACGCGATGGTAGCCAAGGCAGGCAGGTAGCGCTCGAGCTTGTGCGCCACGGTGCGGCCGGAGGCCTCCATGGCGGCGCGCAGGTCGTCTTCGGTGCAGCGCGGATTGGCGTTCAACGCTCGCAGGCCTGCGGCCAGCACCTGGCCGAGCATCGAGTTGCGTTCAAGTTTGGTCACGATGTCCGGGCCGGGAATGGCGCCGTGCGACACGGTGATGGTTTCGTCGAGCAGCTTCGGCGGCAGTACCCTCACGGTCTTGAGACTCGTGAAACGTTCTATAACCAGCGCGAGCGCAATGACTGAACAAGCGAGCAAGGGCCAGATTGGCCAACCCGCGGCAACTATGATGGAAAACAAGAAAATCCTCCGGCCCGTAGACTGCAAATGCGCGGCGATTATCCACTGAGCCCACCATCGGCACGCGCCTTGTTTTTGTGTCGGCAAGGACGCACAGATTCTGTGGATAACTTTGTGATTAACCTGCTGCGCAACTCATCCGGACCCGCATGGGGCGGCCTTTCCGCTAGATCGACTGAATTTTGAGCAGCACTTTTTTCAATGAAATCAATGGCTTGCACGAGAAACCGTGCGCCTGCCCCGCACCGGGGTCTGATGACGAGGGGCGTGCGGCCCGTTGTGGAAGAGTGGCATTTGGCCGAGCGTGCATTTTGTGAACTTGCGTGAATCGAATTCCGCGCCCGGGCCGCGTGTCTGGGCAGTGGGCGCGCTGTGCCATGCGGTGGCCGACGCGCTCGATGCGCGCTTCAATCCGGTGACCGTGCGCGGCGAGATCTCGGGTTTTTCGCGCGCGTCAAGTGGACATTGTTACTTCGCGCTCAAGGACGAGTCCGGCCAGCTGCGCTGCGCGATGTTCCGGCGGGCAGCCGGTTTGCTCGACTTTTCGCCTCGCGATGGCGATCAGGTCGAGGTGCGCGGGCGTCTTGCGGTGTACGAGCCACGCGGCGATCTTCAACTGGTTGTAGAGAGTTTGCGGCGAGCCGGGCAGGGCGCCTTGTTCGAGCAGTTCATGCAACGCAAGGCACGCCTGGAAGCCGAAGGACTCTTCGATCCGGCGCGCAAGCGGGCGCTACCGGCCATGCCGCGCGCGGTCGGCGTCGTCACGTCGCTGGGCGCGGCGGCCTTGCACGACGTTGTGACGGCGCTACGAAGACGCGTTCCACACATTCCGGTCGTACTTGCACCCGCGGCAGTGCAAGGAGCCAATGCGCCGGCCGAACTGATGCGGGCGCTGCAATCGCTCTATGACTTTGCACCCGCCGTCGATGTGATCCTGCTGGTGCGTGGCGGTGGCTCCATCGAAGACCTCTGGGCCTTCAACGATGAGACCCTGGCGCGCACCATCGTGCAGAGCCCGGTGCCGCTGATCAGTGGTGTGGGGCACGAAACCGACTTCACCATCGCCGACTTCTGCGCCGATCTGCGCGCGCCCACGCCAACCGCCGCGGCAGAATTGGTGAGTGCGCCGCGCGACATGTGGCTCGGTGCGCTCGATCTGCTCGACGAGCGTCTCGGCGATGCGCTGGGCGGGCGCCTTGATGCCCTTGGACAGCGCGTCGACCAGGCGGCGGGGCGCCTCGGTCGACCCTCGAGCCTTGTGACGCGCCAGCAACTGCGCCTGGCGCACCATGTGCAGCGCCTTCGGTATGCGGTGCTGTCGAGGCGGGAGCGCCTGTCGCAGGTGCCCCGGTCGATCGCTGCGGACTTTCCCCTGAAGCTGGGGCGTGCACTGGTGCAGCGTCGTGAGCGCCTGGAACGCGTGGCGTTGCGCATGCGGCTGCTCGATCCGGCACTGGTCTTGCAGCGTGGCTATGCGTGGCTGACCGATACAGAAGGTCATGCGATCGTCAGCGCAACGCAACTGGCGCCGGGCGACGCCGTCAAGGCGCGGCTCGCCGATGGCGAAGTCGACCTGACCGTCACGCCGGGCGACGCGACGGGAACGCGTCCGACGCTACCTCAATAATTACTTCCTAGAATCCCTGATTCCCACAACCAACCCACGAGAAAAAACCATGGAACATGTGCTCCCACCCCTGCCGTACGCCCTCGACGCGCTGGCACCCGAGTATTCGAAGGAAACCCTCGAGTACCACTACGGCAAGCACCACAACGCCTACGTGGTGAACCTCAACAACCTGCAAAAGGGCACTGAGTTCGAGTCGCTCACGCTCGAAGAGATCGTCAAGAAGTCCAGCGGCGGCATCTACAACAACGCCGCGCAAATCTGGAACCACACCTTCTTCTGGAACTGCATGAAGCCCCAGGGCGGCGGCGCTCCCACTGGCGCGCTGGCCAAGGCCATCGAAGCCAAGTGGGGCAGCTACGACGCCTTCAAGGAAGCCTTCGTGAAGTCGGCCGTGGGCAACTTCGGCTCGGGCTGGACCTGGCTGGTGAAGAAGGCCGACGGCTCCGTGGATATCGTGAACACCGGCGCCGCCGGCACGCCGCTGACCACTGCAGACAGCGCGCTGCTGACGGTAGACGTCTGGGAACACGCCTACTACATCGACTACCGCAACCTGCGCCCGAAGTTCGTCGAGACCTTCCTGGCCAAGCTGGTGAACTGGGACTTTGTCGCCAAGAACTTCGGCTGAGCCCGGGTTTCCCCATCAAAAAAGCCGACTCAAGGGTCGGCTTTTTTGCGGGCTTCAGGCGGCAAAAACTCAGCGTTTGGTGGCTGCGAACAGTTCGCCGCCGAGCTTTGCGCCCTTCTTGATGTTCTTCTTGGCAAACCAGCCCTGGTTCATTTCGAGGACGTAGCGCACGGGCTCCAGAGAGCAGTGCGAGTTCTCGGTCATGGGTTGCATGTCGACCAAGTTGACGATGCGGCCGTCGTCGGCCACGAAGGCGGCGGTCAGCGGAAGGATCGTGTTGCGCATCCAGAAGCACTGAGTGGCAGGCTGCTCGAACACGAAGATCATTCCTTCAGCCTGCGGCATTTCCTTGCGGAACATCAGGCCGATTTCGCGTTGCAGGGGTGTTTGCGCAATCTGCGCATCGATCTTGTACAGGCCGACCGACAACTGCGTACGCGGCAGGTCGGTCTGGGGTTGCTGCTGGGCGTGTGCCGGCATCATGAAGGACGCGGACGCGAGGAGCAGGGCGGCTAGACGCTGGAACATCGGGCAACTCTTTCAGGGCGGGGTCAGGGCCCGGCCTAAATCAAAAAAACGCCAATAAAAATGCCCGCTGATGCGGGCATTGCCGGTGAGCGTGAAAGCTTACACCTTCTTGGCAGCGGCCGTGTGGGCCTTGGCCACGTGGCTGACCTTGTGCTTCTTGGCCGCAGCGTGCTTCTTGGCAGGCGCGTGCTTGGCGGCCTTGGGAGCGGCTGCGGGAGCTGCGGTGGTGGGTTCGGCTTGTTGAGCGAAAGCACCGGCAGCGAAGAGACCGGCGACCAGGGCTGCGAGCAGCTTGTTCATGAACATATCCTTTGAAATTCGTTGATTTGGATTGCCCTCCCTGCGGAAGGTAGACATTCAACGGAGGCCGATTCCTGCGGTTGACAACAGAACGCTTGCGGCAGGCGAAAAAAAAGCGCTCCGAAGAGCGCTCTTTTCTGGGCTGGGCCGACTTACTTGGCACCTGCCATGTCAGGCGTGCCGCCTTGGGTCGACTTGCGCTTCACGCTGCCGTCCTTGTTGCGACGACGCTGGTCGCGGGTGCTTGCGCGCTTCTCGCCAGAGGCAGCAGCCTTGTCGGCACCGATGGCGCCGCCTTCGGGCGTCTTGGCTTCGTCGCCAGCGGCAGCCTTGACTTGGCCAGCGGGCTTTGCAGCCTTCTTGGCTTCGGCACGTTGCTGCGACTTGCTGTTGGTGGCGTTACCTTGCTCAGGCGTCGTACCGGCCGGGTTTTGGGCGTAAGCGCCAGCGGCGAACAGGCCAGCGATCATGACTGCGAGAATTTTGCTCATTGATGATTCCTCTATCGAGAATTGGTTGGAAACGCCTCCCGGCGAGCAGAAGGTCAGCCACTAACGAGCCCATTGGCTCGCCGGTTGACAAACGCTTGCTGATGGGTTGCGTCTAAAATGTACAGCGATTTGTTCGCGGGCTGTACAGCGAATCCACCCCGTGTCTGAATTCGCTGACAGTCGTCAAAATTACGTCAATCCCGGAGCCATCCCCCCTCATGACCAGTTATCAGCACATCAAAGTCCCGACCGAAGGTCAGAAGATCACGGTCAACGCCGACAACTCGCTGAATGTGCCTGACCAACCGATCATTCCTTTCATCGAAGGCGATGGGACTGGCCTGGACATCACGCCAGTGATGCTGAAGGTGGTGGATGCAGCGGTGGCCAAGGCCTACGGCGGCAAGAAGAAGATCCACTGGATGGAGGTCTATGCCGGCGAAAAGTCGACCAAGGTCTACGGCCCCGACGTCTGGCTCCCCGAGGAAACCCTGCACGCTGTGCGCGACTACGTGGTCTCCATCAAGGGCCCTCTGACCACGCCCGTCGGCGGTGGCATCCGCTCGCTGAACGTCGCGCTGCGTCAGGAACTCGACCTTTATGTCTGCCTGCGCCCCATCCAGTACTTCGAAGGCGTGCCGAGCCCAGTGCGCGAGCCGCACAAGACCAACATGGTGATCTTCCGCGAGAACTCGGAAGACATCTACGCGGGCATCGAGTTCGAAGCCGAAAGCGACAAGGCCAAGAAGCTCATCAAGTTCCTGCAGGACGAGATGGGTGTCAAGAAGATCCGTTTCCCCAACACCTCGGGCATCGGCGTCAAGCCTGTGTCGAGGGAAGGCACCGAGCGCCTCGTGCGCAAGGCATTCCAGTACGCCATCGACAACGACAAGCCCAGCGTCACCTTGGTGCACAAGGGCAACATCATGAAGTTCACCGAAGGTGGCTTCCGTGATTGGGGTTACGGCCTCGCTGCCAAGGAATTCGGTGCCGAACTGATCGACGGTGGCCCGTGGATGAAGTTCAAGAACCCGAAGACGGGCAAGGAAATCACCGTCAAGGACAGCATCGCCGATGCATTCCTCCAGCAGATCCTGCTGCGTCCCGCCGAGTACAGCGTGATTGCCACGCTCAATCTCAACGGCGACTACGTGTCCGACGCGCTGGCTGCGCAGGTCGGTGGCATCGGCATCGCCCCGGGCGCGAACCTGAGCGACACCGTCGCCATGTTCGAAGCCACCCACGGCACGGCACCCAAGTACGCCGGCAAAGACTACGTGAACCCAGGCTCCGAGATCCTCTCGGCCGAAATGATGCTGCGCCACATGGGCTGGAAGGAAGCTGCCGACCTGATCATCAGCTCGATGGAAAAATCGATTGCCAGCAAGAAGGTCACTTATGACTTCGCCCGCCTGATGGACGGTGCCACGCAGGTGAGCTGCTCGGGCTTCGGCCAGGTGATGATCGACCACATGTAATTGCCGCGTGCTTCGACGTCTTGCGACGTCGTTGCAATGCAATGAGCCCTTGAACTTCCAGAAGGAATTCAAGGGCTTTTTATTGGCTCTTCGATCGGGTCGCAGCCGTCCCTTTTTGCCTAAAACTCTTCGCGGGTGCGCTTCATCAAAAATACTGTCGCAACCGCCGCAATGCCCTTGAATTGTCGGATACGCGCCACCAAGTTTTTTTCGCCGGCACGGTGCTTGCACGCTCTATAGAATCTTTTTCATGGCAACGAGAATTCCCAAAACTCCCAACACTCCGCCGGCCCAGAAGCCGGCCGGGGATGACGGAGATTCGGTCGTCCTGGAGCGCCGGCCGCAGAAAACCGCGCCGCCCCAGATGTACCAGGTGGTCATGCTGAACGACGACTACACCCCCATGGAGTTCGTGATCGTCGTGCTGCAGGAATATTTCAGCAAGGACCGAGAAACCGCGACCCAGATCATGTTGAAGATCCACCTCGATGGCCGCGGCGTCTGTGGGGTCTATTCCCGCGACATGGCGGCCACCAAGGTCAATCAGGTCATGGAAGCGGCGCAGCAGGCTGGGCACCCGCTGCAATGTGTCAGTGAGCCAGTTGCGTGAACCTGTTGAATTGCGCAAGCTCCAACCCATCTGAGAACTTATTTACAGCAAGGCAAAAGGAAATCACATGATTGCCCAGGAACTGGAAGTCAGCTTGCACATGGCCTTTGTCGAGGCCCGGCAGCAGCGCCACGAGTTCATCACCGTGGAGCATCTGCTGCTCGCTTTGCTGGACAACCCGAGCGCCGCAGAAGTTCTGCGCGCCTGCTCGGCGAACGTCGACGACCTTCGGGCGTCGCTCACCAACTTCATCAAGGACAACACGCCTCAGGTGGCGGGTACCGACGATGTAGACACCCAGCCGACCCTGGGTTTCCAGCGCGTCATCCAGCGCGCCATCATGCATGTGCAGTCCACCGGCAACGGCAAGAAGGAAGTCACCGGCGCCAACGTGCTGGTCGCGATCTTCGGCGAGAAGGACTCGCACGCCGTGTACTACCTGCACCAGCAGGGCGTCACCCGCCTCGACGTGGTCAACTTCATTGCCCACGGCATCAAGAAGAGCGATCCGCCTGAAGCCGTCAAGGGTAGCGGCGAAGCGCCTTCGGGCGAGGGCGAGGACGGTGGCGGCGAACGCAACGAGAAGGCGTCGCCACTCGAGCAGTTCACGCAAAACCTCAACCAGATGGCCAAGGACGGCAAGATCGATCCGCTGATCGGCCGCGAGTACGAGGTCGAGCGCGTCATCCAGATCCTGTGCCGCCGGCGCAAGAACAACCCGCTGCTGGTGGGTGAAGCCGGCGTGGGCAAGACCGCCATCGCCGAAGGCCTCGCATGGCGCATCACGCAAGGCGACGTGCCGGAGATCCTTGCCGAGTCGAACGTGTTCTCGCTCGATATGGGCGCGCTGCTGGCCGGTACCAAGTACCGCGGCGACTTCGAACAGCGCCTGAAGGGCGTGCTCAAGTCGCTCAAGGACAAGCCGAACGCCATCCTGTTCATCGACGAAATCCACACCCTGATCGGTGCGGGCGCGGCCTCGGGCGGCACGCTCGACGCGTCGAACCTGCTCAAGCCGGCGCTCTCCAGCGGCCAGCTCAAGTGCATAGGTGCGACCACCTTCACCGAGTACCGCGGCATCTTCGAAAAGGATGCGGCCCTGTCGCGTCGCTTCCAGAAGGTCGACGTGGTCGAGCCGTCGGTGCAGGAAACCGTCGACATCCTGAAGGGCCTGAAGTCGCGCTTCGAGGAACACCATGGCGTGAAGTACGCCGTGGCGGCCCTGCAGGCCGCGGCCGAGCTCAGCGCCAAGTACATCAATGACCGTCATCTGCCCGACAAGGCCATCGACGTCATCGACGAAGCCGGCGCCGCCCAGCGCATCCTGCCGCCGAGCAAGCGCAAGAAGACCATCAGCAAGACGGAAGTCGAGGAAATCGTGGCGAAGATCGCGCGCATTCCCCCGGCCAACGTCAGCAACGACGACCGCAGCAAGCTGCAGACCATCGAGCGCGACCTCAAGAGCGTGGTGTTCGGCCAGGACAAGGCGCTCGAAGTGCTGGCCTCCGCGGTCAAGATGGCGCGCTCGGGCCTGGGCAAGGGCGACAAGCCGATCGGCTCGTTCCTGTTCTCCGGCCCCACGGGCGTCGGCAAGACCGAAGCGGCGAAGCAGCTGGCCTACATCATGGGCATCGAGCTGATCCGCTTCGACATGTCGGAGTACATGGAGCGTCATGCGGTGAGTCGCCTGATCGGCGCGCCTCCGGGCTACGTCGGTTTCGACCAGGGCGGTCTGCTGACCGAGGCCGTCACGAAGAAGCCGCACGCGGTGCTGCTGCTCGACGAAATCGAGAAGGCGCACCCGGACATCTTCAACGTGCTGCTGCAGGTCATGGACCATGGCACGCTGACTGACAACAACGGGCGCAAGGCCGACTTCCGCAACGTCATCATCATCATGACGACGAATGCGGGTGCCGAGACCATGAACAAGGCGACCATCGGCTTCACCAACCCGCGCCAGGCGGGCGACGAAATGGGCGACATCAAGCGCCTGTTCTCGCCCGAGTTCCGCAACCGGCTGGATGCCATCGTCAACTTCAAGGCGCTCGATGAAAACATCATCCTGCGCGTGGTCGACAAGTTCCTGCTCCAGTTGGAAACGCAACTCAGCGAGAAGAAGGTTGAAGTCACCTTCAGCGACAAGCTGCGCAAGCACCTGGCGAAGAAGGGCTTCGATCCGTTGATGGGCGCACGCCCGATGCAGCGCCTGATCCAGGACACGATCCGTCGTGCGCTGGCCGACGAACTGCTGTTCGGTCGCCTGACCGACGGCGGCCGCCTCGAAGTCGACCTCGACGACAAGGACGAAGTGCTGCTCGACATCCAGCCACTTTCGAAGAAGGAAGGCAAGTCGAAGCCCGAAGCGGAAGAAGCTGCGACAGGTTGAAAGAACCGGGCAGTCCGCGGCCGATGAGGTTGCGGAACCGCCTCCAAAGGCCGGTAGCATCACGCTGCCGGCCTTTTTCTTTGGGCCGCCGAAATCACGAAGCCTCCTCGCCTTGATCCTCCCCGAACTCAGCCACGAATGGAAAACCGGCCTCTCCCTGGCGTGGAGCGGCTACATCGCGGTGTTGTCGGTCTGGATCGTGATGCAGAAGCGCGCGCCGGTGTCCACCATGAGCTGGATCCTGTCGCTGGCGCTGCTGCCGTTTGCGGGCTTCGTCATCTACTACTTTCTCGGGCCGCAGCGCCTGCGAAAACAGCGGCTCAAGCGCCTGCGCAGCCGCGCTGGCGCCTCCGCCCAGGCCGACGTGGCGCGGCTGCGCGACGCGGCGCAGAACGCTCCGCCGGCGCTGCAGCAGATGGCCAAACTGGGCACCGCGACCTGCGGGCTGCCGGTGTCGAGCGCCGTTGATGTCGAGCTGCTTTCAGGCGGCGCACGCACTTTCGACGCGATCTTCGAGGCCGTGCGCGCCGCGCAGAACCACATCCACCTCGAGTACTACATCTTCGAGCCCGACAAGATCGGCACTGCCTTGCGCGACCTGCTGATCGAGCGCGCGAAGCAGGGCGTGACGGTGCGGCTGCTGATCGACGCACTGGGCTCCAAGCGCATCGGCCGCAATTTCATGGCGCCGATGCTCGAGGCAGGCGTGAAGGTCGCGCTGTTTCACGACACCAAGATTGGCCGCCGCCTGCGCCCGGTGACCAACTACCGCACCCACCGCAAGATCGTGGTGTGCGACGGTCGCGTCGGCTTCACGGGCGGCGTGAACATCACCGACGAGGAAGACAAGCGCACCAACCCCGACGCCTACCATGACGTGCACCTGCGCATCGAGGGCAGCGCGGTGCGCTGGCTGCAAACCACCTTCCTCGAAGACTGGACCTACGCCACCGGTGAAGACCCGCGTGGCATGGACGACACCCTGAACGCCATGCTGCCGCAGCTGGAAGCCGGCGACATCCCCGTGCAGATCGTCACCAGCGGCCCCGACAACGCGATGGAAGCCATCCACCGGATGCACGTCGAGGCGATCCATTCGGCCACGCATCGCGCCTGGCTCACCACGCCGTACTTCGTGCCCGGCGAGCCGGCGCTGATGGCGCTCACCAGTGCCGCATTGCGCGGCGTCGATGTGCGCCTGCTGGTGCCGCGCCGTAGCGACTCAGCCGTCGTGAGCGCCGCCGCGCGCTCGTACTTCGACGAGCTCATCGCCGCCGGCGTGAAGGTCTGGGAGTACAAGGCGCGCATGCTGCACTCCAAGACCTTGGTGGTCGACGACCATTGCGCGATGATCGGCACCGCGAATTTCGACAACCGCAGCTTCCGCCTCAACTTCGAGGTGTGCGCGGTGGTTTATGGTCCGGAACTGACCCGGCCGCTGGCGGCGCAGTTCGAGACCGACCTGCAGAGTTCCAGCGCGGTGCGCGGCAACCGGCACCAGAGTTTCTGGCGCCGCCTCGGCGACGCCATTGCGCGCTTGTTTTCACCCTTGCTCTGAATGAACCATACCTTTCTCTGGCACGACTACGAAACCTTCGGCGCGGTGCCGCGCCGCGACCGTCCCTCGCAGTTCGCCGCCATCCGCACCGACGCCGAGCTCAACGAAGTCGGCGAGCCGCTGATGATCTACTGCAAGCCCGCGCCGGACTATCTGCCCAGCCCCGAGGCCTGCCTGATCACCGGCATCACGCCGCAGGTGTGCCTGGAGCGTGGCATTCCCGAGCATGAATTCGCCGCGCACATCGAGCGCGCCTTCTCGCAGCCCGGCACCATCGGTGTGGGCTACAACACGATTCGCTTCGACGACGAGGTCACGCGCTTCCTGTTCTGGCGCAACCTGATCGACCCGTATGCGCGCGAATGGCAGAACGACTGCGGCCGCTGGGACCTGCTCGACGTGGTGCGCCTCACGTACGCGCTGCGCCCCGACGGCATCGAGTGGCCGAAGAAGGAAGACGGCAAGCCCAGCTTCAAGCTCGAAGACCTGGCGCGTGCCAACGGCCTGCTGCACGAGTCGGCGCACGATGCGCTTTCCGACGTGCGCGCCACCATTGCACTGGCACGCCTGATCCGCGACAAGCAGCCCAAGCTGTTCGACTTCGCATTCGGCCTGCACAAGAAAGACCGCGTTGCCAGCGAACTAGGCTTGCCCGCGATGCGCGAAACCGCGAAGCCCTTCCTGCACGTCTCGGGCATGTTTCCGGTCGAGCGCGGCTGCCTGGCCGTGATGTGGCCGCTGGCCAGCCATCCGACCAACAAGAACGAGCTGCTTGCCTGGGACCTTGCCCACGACCCGAGCGAGTTGCGCGACATCGACGCCGACACGCTGCGGCTGCGCCTGTTCACCCGCACGGCCGACCTGCCCGAAGGCGTGGTGCGCCTGCCCGTGAAGGGCGTGCACCTGAACAAGTCGCCGATGGTGGTCGGCAACCTGCGCACGCTGGCACCGGCCATGGCCGAGCGTTGGGGCGTCGACCTCGACACGGCCATGCGCCATGCCGCCGTCGCACGCGACCTGCCCGACATGAGCGCCATCTGGTCACAGGTGTACGCCCGGCCGAAGGAGGCCACACCTGACGTCGACGAAGACCTCTACGGCGGCTTCGTCGGCAACGCCGACCGCCGGCGCCTCAACCAGCTGCGCGGCCTGTCGCCCGAAGAACTGGCCAAGGACCGCACCGGCTTCGACGACGGACGGCTCGACGAGATCCTGTTCCGCTACCGCGCACGCAACTGGCCCGAGCTGCTCAACGAGGACGAGGCCGAACGCTGGGAAGCCCTGCGGGTGGCGAAGCTCTTCAAGGGCGAGGGCGGGGCGCGCACCATCGAGATGCTGTTCAGCGAGGTCGATGCGCTGTCCGAGAACGCCGACGAGCGTGGCGAGGAAATCCTCGGCGCGCTCTACGAATACGCCGAGGCCATCGCGCCCGAGGCTTGATCCGCGTCGCCCATGAGCCTTTCGATCAACGCCGAACTGTCGAAGGGGCTGGAGAGCTACGACACTGGAGGCCGCCGTTGCCGAAGGCAGTCTGTCGCGCTGGAGTCCCGGCTGGCGCCTGCTCGCCCACGGTACGCCGCCCGCCGAGGGCCAGCCCGCGCCGCTGGTCTTTCTACCGGGTTGATCACGCATGGAGGTATTTCGCATGACTACAGGTATTTCGCCCCTTGTCCGCACCGCGCTGGCAGCCGTCGCGATGGCCGCGGCGCTCGCCGGATGCAGCGCCTTGCCATCGGCGCCCGGTGCTGCGAAAGCCTGCGGGAGCAGCTTCGAGACCTTCGAACGTGACACGCTCTATTTCGGCCGGGCCATTCCCTCGGGCGGCCAGGTGTCGGATGCGGAGTGGACGGGCTTTCTCGACACCACCATGACGCCGGCTTTTCCGCAGGGCCTGACGGTGATCGATGCCGCCGGCCAATGGCGTGGCGTGTCGGGCGAGGTGGTGCGCGAGCGCTCCAAGCTGGTGGTGCTGCTGCATCCGCGCAGCGACAAGGACGACGCCGCCATCGCCAGCATCATCGGCACCTACCGCCAGCGATTCGCTCAAGAGGCGGTGCTGCAGGAGCGGCAATCCGTCTGCGTCCGCTTCTAAGGCTGCCGCGCTCAGGAGGGTTGCCCGTCGATGGCCGGTAGCCCGCTCAGGTCTTCCGACCACGCCAGCGCGGAGCGGCACCAGATACGGCGATGCGGGGGCAGCAATGAGCGCTGCGCCAGCGCTCCCACGCGCAGCGCATAGCTTGGCGGCGTGTCGCTGTCCGCGGCCGCCCAGATCGGGGAGCCGCAGTTCGCGCAGAAGCCGTGCCGTCGCCGCGCACCGCTGTCCGCCGTCTTCACGTAGGTCTTCGGCGTGCCGGTCAGCAGCCGGAAGCTGGAGGCCGGCACCGGTACCGACACCCGGTAGGCGGAGCCCGACAGCACCTGGCAGTCGCTGCAATTGCACAGCGAGACCTTCTCCGGATCGATGTCGGCTTCGAAGGTGATCTGGCCGCAGTGGCAGGCGCCTTGTACTTGCATGCGAATTCCTTTTTTTGGGGGGAAGCAGGCATCGTAGAAAGAGTGGCCTGCGGGCGCAATGGCTGGCTATTTCCCCGGCCGCGCAGCCTCTGGCGCGGCCACGTATGCTCCCCGGATGGACGCCAATTCCACTGCGCTCGCCGACTTCGCCACCCGCCACCGCAAGCTCTTCGTGCTCACCGGCGCGGGGTGCAGCACCGAATCGGGCATTCCCGACTACCGGGACGTCGAGGGCGAATGGAAGCGCCCGTCGCCCGTCACTTACCAGGCCTTCATGGGCGAGGAGTCCACGCGACAGCGCTACTGGGCGCGCAGCCTGATCGGCTGGCCGACCATGGCCGGCGCCCGCCCGGGTGCGGCGCACCGTGCACTGGCGCGGCTGGAGGCAGCGGGCCGCGTGGGTTTGCTGCTCACGCAGAACGTCGATGGCTTGCACGAAGCGGCCGGCAGCCGCGGCGCCATCGATTTGCACGGGCGCATCGACACCGTGCGCTGCATGGCCTGCGAGCGGCGCACGCCGCGCGCGGCGCTGCAACTCGAATTGCGGCAGCGCAATCCGAGTTGGGCCGCACTCGAAGCCCGTGCCGCGCCCGACGGCGACGCCGATCTCCAGGGGCATGATTTCTCTGCCTTCGAGGTGCCCGCGTGCACGCACTGCGGCGGCCTGCTCAAGCCCGACGTTGTGTTCTTCGGCGAAAGCGTGCCGAAGGAGCGCGTCACGGCCGCCTTCGCGGCGCTGGAGGAGGCCGATGCGGTGCTCGTGGCCGGTTCGTCGCTGATGGTGTATTCGGGCTTTCGCTTCGTGCAGGCGGCCGCCGCGGCGGGCAAACCGGTGGCGGCGGTGAACCTGGGGCGCACGCGCGCGGACGCGCTGCTTTCGCTGAAGGTCGAGCGGCCGGTGGGCGAGGCGCTGGAGGCGCTTGCGCAGCAACTGGCGCCCGAGCCGCAGCCGGATCGCGTGGCCTAGCGTTCGCCCGGCGCCTTGCGCAGGGATCGGATGAACACGTCGACCGACGCCGTGTATGCACCGGGCAGGCCCAGTTCGCCGTCGATCTGCGCGTGCGAGAGGTCTTCAGGCACTACCTCCGCGCGGCCACCAATTGCCGTGACCCGAGTCGCGAACTGATTCGCCTGCGTGCACGAGCCATCGCGCCGCTGGGTCGAGCACACCAGCAGCATCGGCGGTGCACCAGGCGCAAGGGTGTCGGTGGGCGATACGGTGCGCCAGTAGGCGGGGTCGTTGCCGAACACGCGGTCATAGAAGGGCATGTGGCGACGTCGCATCAGTGCCGCAGTGTCCAGCGCAGCGCTGTCGAGTGCCACGGTGCCGAGCCACGGACGTGCGCCTTGCTGCCGCGCGATGTCGGGCGATGCACTGACCAGCGCAACAAGGTGCGCGCCGGCCGAATGGCCCATGAGCACGAAGCGGCCCGCATCGCCGCCCCACGAAGGCGCGCTTGCCTGCGCAGTGGCCACCGCGCGCGCCACGTCCTGAGCCTGCTGCATCACGTCGACCTGCGGCACGAAGCGGTAGCCCACCGACACCAGGATGAAGCCCTGGTCGCGCACCCAGTGCTCGATCTTCATGTCGACCACCGAGGCGGCTGCCTTGTTGCCGAACATCCACGCGCCGCCATGGACCATCACGAGCACCGGGGCGTTGCGTGCGTTCGGTGGCAGATAGACGTCCATGTGCTGGCGTGCATCGGGGCCGTAGGGCACGTCGGCAAGCCGTTGCACGCCGGTGGGGGCGACCGGCGCGCCAACTTGCTGCGCCATCGCCGGAAAGAAGGCCAGCATGCCCAGCCAGGCCGCGCAGATCCGCAGCAAATGTGTCATGACGAAGCTCCCGGAGGACCGAAGAGGGTCGAGATTTTCGCGCGCCAGCCGTCGGCCTTCCAGAGGTCGCGGCCCAGGTTCGCCCACTCGTGGAAGGCGATGCGCAACGGGTTGTGGGTGCGCAGCGGCGTGGTGAGGCCGTAGCGCAGCGTCACGTCCTCGCGCTCGGCAGCGAAGGTGCCGAACATCCGGTCGAACACGATCAGCACGCCGCCGTAGTTGCGGTCGAGGTATTCCGGGTTCGACGCGTGATGCACCTTGTGGTGAGTCGGCGTGTTCAGCACCCATTCGAGCGGCCCCAGGCGCGGCATCCACGGCGCGTGCAGCCAGAACTGGTAGAGCAGGTTGGCCGCCAGCGTGGCCACCACCGTCAGCGGCGGAAAGCCCAGCCACACCAGCGGCGCGAAGAACAGGGCCGTGCCGGTGAGCTTGCCCGTCCAGCCCAGGCGCAGCGCGGCAGCCAGCGTGAGCTCGTTGGGCGAGTGGTGCACCGCGTGCGTGGCCCAGAACCAGCGCACGCGGTGTGCCGCGCGGTGATACCAGTAGTAGCAGAACTCCTGCCCCACGAAGAGCAGTGCGAAGGCCGCGGGCGTCGACAGCGAAATGGTGTCGACCCGGTGCGCGTGCGCCCAGGCCAGCACCGGCGCGGCAATCGACAGGCCCAGCGCATCGACCGCGCGCCGGCCCACCGCGTCGGCCAGCGAGGCGCCGTAGGCGCGCCAGTCGTAGGCCTGGCGCCGCACGAAGGTCTGCACCAGGCCTTCGAGCGTGGCTGCGGCCAGCACGAAGACGAGCAGGCCGGTCAGCCACAGCGCGATGCCCGGCCCCATCGACTCGCGGATCAGGTCGAAGGACATGCTATTTCTGCCGGCTGTTGCGCTGCTGGGTCACGGCATAGGCCTCGATCTGCGCCATCGTCACCGAGCCCGCGTGAGCGCTGTCGATGGCGTCGAAGTTGCGGTAGACCCACGGCATCTTGCCGCGTGCTTCGTCGCGTGTGAGGCGGCCATCGACGTTGGTGTCGGCGGCGCCGAAGCGCTTGTGCAGCTCGGTGCGCATCTGTTCGGCTCGGCCGGCATCGGGCGCCTGGGCGCAGGCGGCGAAGGACACGGCTGCGAGCAGCAGCGGCAGGACGTGGCGGGTTGTCATGGTCACGCTCCCTTGCATCAACGGCAGGGAATGACCGCGCCGGCCGCGCTGTAGCAGGTGGCGCTGTGCGTCAGGCCGGTGGCGCTGTTGTAGCTCGTGCTGCTCTGCACGCTGTTGCCGGTGGCGGCGCTGGTGGCGGTGGTGCTGCGGCTCTGGGTCACGTTGCCCGATGCGTCACGGCTCGCGCTGCCGCTGCTTTCTGCGCTGCCGCGCGTGCCGGCTGCAGCGAAGCCACTGCGGTGGCTGGCCGAGCCGTCGGGGTTGACCGAGGTCGTGCCGGCGCGGGCTGCATAGCCTCCGCCGGGCCCGCGTACCGCGCGCATGTTCGTGGCGGTGGTGCCACCCGCGGCGTTGGGCCGCACGACATGCCGGCTGGCAGCGCCAGCCTCGGTGGCCGTGAAGGCCGCCGCCAGCAGCACGCCGGCCAGCGCGGCGGAAGTGGACAGGGAAAGAACGCGCTTCATGTTCAAGACTCCTTGCGGTGCCGGCTGCGCACCTCGCGAAGCCGTGAAAGCGACTGTGGCCGCGAGATGTGAGCCGACCATGGCGCAGCGCGGTGCGTTCATGACAATCCGTGAGCGGCCGTCCGGGGCTCTGTCATCGTTTGTCATGAATTCCCGCGCGACCGGGCAGGGCAGCCGCCGTTACGATTCGCCGCATGACCGAAGCGCTGGCCCGCATCCTGATTGCCGACGACGAAGCCGACCTGCGCGCGCTGCTGCAGCGCTACCTCGGCGACCAGGGCTATGCCGTGCGCACCGTCGAGAGCGCCCAGCCGCTCGACAAGCTGCTCGCGCGCGAGCGCTTCGACGTGCTGGTGCTCGACGTCATGATGCCCGGCGAAGACGGCCTGGCCGTGTGCCGCCGGCTGCGCGCTCAGGGCGAGACCATTCCAATCCTGATGCTGACCGCGCGCGGCGACCCGGTCGACCGCATCGTCGGCCTTGAGATGGGCGCTGACGACTACCTGCCGAAGCCCTTCAACCCGCGCGAGTTGCTGGCGCGCATCCAGGCGCTGGTGCGGCGCCAGCGCATGCTGGGCGCGCACACCGGGCCGGCGCCGGTGCAGGAAAGCGTGCGCTTCGGCGCCTTCACGCTGCACCTTGGCGAGCGACGCCTCGAGCGCGAGGTGGAGGGCGCGAAAGAAGACATCCCCCTGACCACCGGTGAGTTTTCGCTGCTGCAGGCGCTGGCGCTCAACGCCAACCGGCCGCTGGGCCGCGAGCGCCTGATCGAACTGGCCCACGGCCGCGAGCACGAGGCCACCGACCGCAGCATCGACGTGCAGGTCATGCGCCTGCGCAAGCTCATCGAGGCCGATTCCGCTCAGCCGCGCCACATCCGCACGGTCTGGGGCGTGGGTTACCTGTTCGTGCCATGAAGCTCTTTCCGCGCAGCCTGTTCGGGCGCAACGCGCTGCTGCTCGTGCTGCTCATCGCGCTGGGCCAGATCGGCGGCGGGTTGCTGTTGCGCGAGATGGTCATCAAGCCACGGCTCGACCAGATTGCCGAGAGCGTGGCGCGCAACGTGGCAGCCATCCGCGCGGGCATGCTGGCACTGCCGCCGGCCCAGCGGCCGGCATTCGTGGAGGGGTTCAACCAGCAGGCGATGGCCGGCCGTGCCGACAAGGCGCACGGCCCGCGCGCACTGCTCACGCCGCTGGAGCGCGGCTTCGTGCGCTCGGTGTCGGCGCGCATCGCGAGCCAGGGCGTGGAGGCCGTGTGGCGCCGCGAGCCCGACGGCGGCCTGGCGCTGCGGCTCACGCTCGACGGAAGCGATCACTGGGTCGTGATGCCCGGCCTCTTGCCCGCGCGCGAATTCACGGGTGCGCTGGTGGCGGTATCTGTAGGCAGTGCGTTGCTCGCGCTGGCGGGTGCGCTTTGGTTCCAGCGCCGGCTCAACCGGCCGCTGGTGCGCGTGGTGGAGGCCGCGCACACGCTGGCGGCGGGCCGCGAGCCCATGCCGCTGCCCGAAGACGGCCCCACCGAAGTCGCGACCGTGAGCCGCAGCTTCAATCAACTGGTCGGCAGCCTGCGCCAGACCGAGCGCGAGCGCGCCCTGATGCTGGCCGGCATCTCGCACGACCTGCGCACGCCGCTCACCAAGCTGCGCCTGGGCGTGGAAATATTGCGCGACCGCATGGAGCCCGAGCTCGTGAGCAGCATGACGCGCAGCGTGGAAGAAATGGACGCCATCGTCGGCCAGTTCCTCGACTTTGCGCGCGGCGATGGCGACGAGCTCCCGGTGCCGACATCGCTCGACGACATGGCCCGGGCGCTCGGCGCAGCCAGCGCCGACCATGGCCGGCCCATGGCGCTGCAACTGGGCGGCGCGCCCACGCTGCCGCTGCGCCAGCAAGCCATGCAGCGCGCCATCGGCAACCTGATCGAGAACGCCTGGCGCCACGGCCGGGCGCCGGTCACGCTGTCGACGCGCGTGGTGGGGCAGGAGGCGATTGTCGAAGTCGCCGACCACGGCGACGGCATCGACGCGGCCGAGGCGGATGCTCTCAAGCAGGCGTTTCGCCGTGGCAATGCGGATCGCGGCGGGACGGCAGGTGCGGGGCTCGGCCTGGCCATCGTGCAGCGCATCGCACAGGCGCATGGCGGTCGGCTCGAACTGGAGACGCCCCCGGGCAAGGGCCTGCATGCACGCCTGCGGCTGCCATTGCCGCCCGGCTGACGGCCTCGCTCAGCCGGCGCGCTTCGGTGCCATCCAGCTCGTTGCGGCGTCGCGTCCCGCGAGGTGCAGGCTTGCAGTGGCGGCAGGCGTTTCGGCCAGCAAGCGCCCCTTGCGAAACACCTTGAGCCGCGCGGCGCGCAGGCGAATCGCCTCGACCGGATCGCGCGCCTGCAGCAGCACGAAGCTCGCGTCGCAGCCCGCCTCGATGCCGTAGCCCTGCAGGTGCATCACGCGCGCTGCATTCGTCGTCACCGCCTCGAAGCACTGGCGGATGCCGGCCTGGCTGGTCATCTGCGCCACGTGCAGGCCCATGTGCGCCACTTCGAGCATGTCGCCCGAGCCCATGCCGTACCACGGGTCCATCACGCAGTCGTGGCCGAAGGCAACGTTGACGCCAGCGGCCATCAGCTCGGGCACGCGCGTCATGCCGCGGCGCTTGGGGTAGGTGTCGTGGCGGCCCTGCAGCGTGATGTTGATGAGCGGGTTTGCGATGACGGACACGCCGCTCTGCGCGATCAGCGGCAGCAGCTTGCTCACGTAGTAGTTGTCCATCGAGTGCATCGATGTGCAGTGCGAGCCCGTCACTCGGCCTTGCATGCCGAGGCGCTGCGCCTCGAAGGCCAATGTTTCGATGTGGCGCGAGAGCGGGTCGTCGGACTCGTCGCAATGCATGTCGACCAGCTTGCCGCGCTCGGCCGCTATTTCGCACAGCAGCTTCACGCTGGCCGCGCCATCGGCCATGGTGCGCTCGAAATGCGGAATGCCGCCGACCACGTCCACGCCCTTGTCGAGCGCGCGTTCCAGGTTCTCGACGCCGCCCGGGGAGCGCAACACACCGTCCTGCGGGAAGGCGACCAACTGCAGATCGAGGTAGGGCGCCACCCGGCGCTTGACTTCAAGCAGCGCGTCGACCGCCAGCAGGCTCGGGTCGCTGGTGTCCACGTGAGAGCGCACGGCCAGCAGTCCTTTGGCCACGGCCCAGTCGCAGTAGGCCAGCGCGCGTTCGATCAGCGCATCGGCCGTGAGCAGCGGCTTCAGCTCGCCCCACAGCGCAATGCCTTCGAGCAGCGTGCCGCTTTCGTTGACGCGCGGCAGGCCGTAGCTCAGCGTGGCGTCCATGTGGAAATGCGGGTCGACGAAGTGGGGCGCGAGCAGCAGGCCTTGCGCATCGAGCGTTTCGTGCGCCGGGGCGACGAGGCCTTCGGCCACTTCGGCGATACGGCCGCCCTCGACGGCAATCGACATGCCGGTGCGGCCGTCAGGGAGGGTGGCGTTGGTGATGAGGAGGTCGAGCATCGTGGGGCCCTGTGATCGGTTGAACGGTATTTTCGGCCGCTTTGAGCGCCGCCGGAGAGCCGCTTCAGCGCGTGCTCTGCGCCCGGTACCGGTACTGCCCCGGCACGGGTCCGACCTCGATGGTCACGCGGCGCAGCTTGTCGTCGTGGCCGGAGTCGGCCTTCGCCGTCACCACGATGCCGCGCGGCGTGGCGCGACAGGTTAGATCCGTGAGCGTGATTTCCGAATGGTCGTTGTCGAGTTCAGCGATGGCGACCGTGTGCTCGGCATGCAGGCTGCCGTTGGCGTCGCGCGTCATCCACTGCACGTACAGGAATGACTGCGCGTACTGGTCGGCGTGCACCACGCGGTAGGTGCCCTGGTGGTCCTTGCCCCAGGTGCCGCACATCTGAACCCAGCTGACCGCGTCTGGCGTCTTGAAGGCTTCGTAGCTGTAGTCCATTCCCAGCGCCTGGGCCCCGACGCCGGAGAGCGCCAGCAGTGCGGACAGCAACGTGGCCCGAACTCGCGACCCGATCATCGTCATCAACGTTCCCCCTTTCGGTAGGGCTTCATCAGCGCCTGCGGATAGCTCGCCTTGCGCGCCACCAGCACCAGCGCCAGGATCGACAGCAGGTACGGCAGCATCAGGTACAGCTGGTAGGGCAGCACGGCATCGCCCGATTGTTGCAGCCGCAGTTGCAGCGCGTCGAAGAATGCGAACAGCAGCGCGCCGATCAGCGCCTTGCCCGGCCGCCACGAAGCGAACACCACCAGCGCCACGCAGATCCAGCCGCGGCCGTTCACCATGTTGAAGAAGAAGGCGTTGAAAGCCGACAGCGTGAGGAACGAGCCGGCCACGCCCATCAGCGCCGAGCCCGCGACGATGGCGCCGGTGCGCGCGGCCGCGACCGACACGCCCTGGCTCTCGGCCGCCTGCGGGTTCTCGCCGACCATGCGCAGCGCCAGGCCGAGCGGCGTGCGGTACAGCACCCAGCCCACCACGGGCACCAGCAGCAGCGCGAACAGCGTGAGCGCGGTCTGCGCGTTCAGGATCGGCACCGGCAGCCAGTCCATCGGCGCAAACGGCGTGATGGTCGGCGGCGTGTTCACTTTCGGAAAGCTCACGCGGTAGCCGAAGTAGCTGAGCGCGGTGGCAAGCAGCGTGATGCCCAGCCCCGACACATGCTGCGACAGCGCCAGGCCCACGGTCAGAAAGGCATGCAGCAGCCCGAACACCATGCCCGTGAGCGCGGCCACGCCGACGCCCACCCACAGCGGCGCACCCGCATACACCGCGAGCCAGCCGGTGAAGGCGCCCGCGACCATGATCCCTTCGATACCGAGGTTGAGCACGCCCGCGCGCTCGCACAGCAGCACGCCGAGCGTGCCGAGAATCAGCGGCGTGGCGATGCGCAGCACCGCGACCCAGAAGGCGGGGTTGGCGAGGATGTCGAGGAAGTCCGTCATTTCTTCATCCGCACCCGGTATTGCGTCAGCAATGTCGCCACCAGCACCGCGATCAGCGATGCGGCAACGATCACGTCGGCGATGTACGTCGGCACACCGACCGTGCGGCTCATGGTGTCTGCACCGACCAGCACGCCCGCAACGAATACGGCGGCTGCGATCACGCCCAGCGGATGCAGCCCCGCCAGCATTGCGATCACGATGCCCGTGTAGCCGTAGCCCGGCGACATGTCGAGCGTGACGTAGCTCGTGCGGCCCGCCACCTCGATCGCGCCCGCCAGCCCGGCCAGCGCACCCGAGAGCAGCGCCACCATCACCACGGTGCGTGTCACCGGCACGCCCGCAAAGGCCGCGGCGCGTGCATTCGCACCCACGGCACGAATGTCGAAGCCCAGCACCGTGTACTTGAAAACCGCCCACACCATCACCGCGAGCGACACGGCCCACAGCAGCCCGGTGTGCACGCGCGTCTGTGCGATGAGCTTGCCGAGTTCGAGATCGGACTGCAGCGACACGCTCTGTGGCCAGCCCATGGCGCTCGGGTCTTTCATCGGCCCGTCGAGCAGCGCCGACACGCCCAGCAGCACGATGAAGTTGATCAGCAGCGTTGTGACGACTTCGTCCACGCCGAGCTTGTTCTTCATCAGCGCCGGGCCCAGCAGCATCAGCGCACCCGCCACGGCGGCGGCCAGCATCATCAGCGGAAACAGCAGCCACGGCGACAGCTCGAAGCCCGTGCCGCCATGCATGCCGCCCACGGCGACGGCGGCCAGCGCGCCGGCGTAGAGCTGGCCCTCGGCGCCGATGTTGAAGAGCCGCGCCTTGAAGGCGACGGTGGCCGCCAGCCCGGTGAGGATGAGCGGGATCGCGCGCGTCAGCGTCTCGCTCCATGCGAAAACCGAGCCGAAGCCGCCCTGCAGCAGCAGCGCGTAGGTGCGGCCGACCGGCGCACCGGCCCACAGCACGAGTAGCGCGCTGACTGCCATGGTGAAGACGACCGCGCCGATGGGCGCAAGCACCAGCGCCATGCGCGAGGTTTCGTGGCGTCGTTCGAGCCGCATCATGGCGTGGCTCCCTTGGAGTGGGGCGCTGTCGCGCCGGCCATTGCCAGCCCGATGGCTTCGCGTGTCCAGGCTGCGGCCGGGCGTGCCTCGCCCAGATGGCCGCCATGCATCACGGCCACGCGGTCACCGAGCGCGAGCACTTCGTCGAGGTCGTCGGAAATCACCAGCACCGCTGCGCCGGCATCGCGCGCGGCAATGAGCTGCTGCTGCACATAGGCGACGGCGCCGATATCGAGACCCCAGGTCGGCTGGTGCGCGACGATCAGGCGCGGCGCGCGGTTCGGGTATTTCTTGTTGTCGTCGCCCTTGGCCATCTCGGGCTGCTCAGGCGCCAGCAGGGCGCGCCCCAGAATCAGTTTCTGCATGTTCCCGCCGGAGAGCGAACGGGCCGGTGCCATCAGGCCGGCGCCGCGCACGTCGAATGCCTTTTCGATGCGCCGCGCATGCAGGCGGGCGGCCGCGCGCTTCACGATCCACGACCAGCGCGAGAACACCGGGCTGCGCAGGCGCTCCGACACAGCGTTCTCCCACACCGGCAGGTCGCCGACCACACCGACGGCGTGCCGGTCTTCAGGAATGCGCGCAACGCCGCGCTGCACCAGCCGGGCGGGCGAGGGCGGCAAGGCGCGGCCCATCAGCTGAGCGGTGCCTGCAGTGGCGCGGCGCGTGCCGCACAGCAACTCGGCCAGCGCCACCTGCCCGTTGCCGGAGACGCCGGCGATGGCGGTGATCTCGCCGGCGCGCAGCGTCAGCGACACCTCGCGCAGCCGGTCTTGCCCGCCGTTCTTGTCTGATGCCGTGCTCACGTGGTCGAGAACGCAGACGGCATCGCCCACCGACTTGGCTGGCCGCCGCTGCGGCGCATCGACTGCATGCCCGACCATCCACAGCGCGAGCTGTGCCTGCGTGGTATCGGCCGTGCGCACTTCGGCCACGAGCTTGCCGCCACGCAGCACGGCGATGCGGTGCGATACGCGCAGCACCTCGCCGAGCTTGTGGCTGATGAAGATCACCGACAGCCCCTGCGCCACCATCTGCGCGAGCGTGGCGAACAGTGCCTCGCTTTCCTGCGGCGTCAGCACGGCGGTCGGCTCGTCGAGGATCAGGATGCGTGCGCCGCGATACAGCGCCTTGAGAATTTCCACGCGCTGGCGTTCGCCGACAGACAGGTTGCCGATCAAGGCGTCAGGCTGCACCGGCAGGCCGAAGCGCTGGGCCACGTCGAGCAGCCGAGTACGTGCGGCCGCGCGGCGCGACACCGGGCGCCATAGCGGCTCGGTGCCCATCATCACGTTGTCGAGCACGCTCAGGTTGTCCGCCAGCGTGAAATGCTGGTGCACCATGCCCACGCCGGCAGCGAGCGCTGCCTTGGGGTTGCCCGGAGGCAGCGGCGCGCCGAAGACTTCGATGCTGCCTTCGTCGGCGACGTAGTGGCCGAACAGTATCGACATCAGCGTCGACTTGCCCGCGCCGTTCTCGCCGAGCAGCGCCAGCACCTCGCCGGCCTGCAGGTCGAGGGAAATGGCGTCGTTGGCGACGAGGCTGCCGAAGCGCTTGGTGATGCCCTGGAGGCGCAGGACGGTGGCGTCGCTTCCTCCCTCCGTGGGAGAGAGGGAAGGCGGGGTCACTTCCACGCAGCCAGGAAAGCCAGCATGACCTTGGCGGAGTTGTCCGCCGCGATGCCCATGAAGGTGCCCATCTCGTTCTCGCCGTCGCCGCCGCCCGCGAGGTCGCTGAGCGAGCGGAAGGCGATGTAGGGCACGCCGTTGCTGTAGGCGACCATGCCCACGGCTGCGGTTTCCATGTCGAGCACGTTGGCCTGGAAGGTCTTGTAGGTGTATTCGCGGTAGGCCTTGTTGTCCATGAAGGCCTGGCCCGAGACACCGTTGCCACCGACCACCAGCTGGGGCTTGCGCGGCAGGCACTTGCCGGCGCTGCAGTTGGCCAGGTCGACGTTGCGGATGCTGCGTGCCACCTCGAGCATCTTCGGATCGGCTTCGAACCAGAACTTGCGCTGGATCTCCGGACGCGCGGCCGAGCGCACCTCCACCGGGCGCGGGAACATCATGCCGAAGTTGGGCAGCGTGGCATCGGTGATGAAGGGCGGCGCAGCGTACTTGCCGGGCGCGGTTTCGCGCGCCATCAGCACTTCGAGGTACTGGCCCCATTGCGCCGGCACCGTGACGTCGCCGACATGCAGCGATGGATTCACGCCACCCGCAATGCCGCTGAACACGATGTTCGTCACGCGAAAGCGGTTGAGCACGAGCTGCGTGTTCATCGTCGCGTTCGTCATGCTGATGCCCGACAGGAACAGCACCACGGGCTTGCCTTCGAGCGTGCCGGTGGTGAACTCCACGCCGTTCACGCTGTGCTTCACGGGGCCTTGCAGACGCGTGAGCAGCAGCTTGAGCTCGGGCTCGAAGGCCGAGAGCACCGCGATGCGCGGGGTGTCGTCGAGCCGGGTGCTGCTGTTGATGCTGACACCGGTACCCTTGTAGACGCCAACGCAGCCCGCGAGGCCAAGGGCCAGCACGCCGGCCGCGAGAAGGGAAGCCCAGCGGATCTTCATCGGCGCGCTCACTTTGCGGTGGACTTCGGTTGCGCGTCGTCCACCTTCACGATGAACTTGCCCGAGAGGATGTCAGCCTGCCTGGCGTTCACCTTGGCGACGATGTCGGCAGGCACTTTCTTCTCGAAGGTGCCCAGCGGCGCCAGCTCGGAGCCCTTGTGCTTCATCTGCGCATACACGCCGTAGTCTTCGGCCGCGAACTTGCCTTCCTTCACGAGCTTGATCGCGCGGTCGGCCGCGGGCTCGAAATTCCACAGGGCCGAAGCGACCACCGTGTCTGGGTACTGGCTCTGCGTGTCGATCACGTTGCCGATGGCGAGCTTGCCCTTTTCCTTGGCCGCGTCCGAAACACCGAAGCGCTCGGCGTACATCACGTCCGCGCCCTTGTCGATCATGGCGAAGGCCGCTTCCTTGGCCTTCGGCGGGTCGAACCAGCTGTTGATGAAGCTCACGCTGAACTCGACCTTCGGGTTCGTTTCCTTCGCGCCGGCCATGAACGCGTTCATCAGCCGGTTCACTTCGGGAATCGGGAAGCCGCCGACCATGCCGATGCGATTGCTCTTCGTCATGCCGCCGGCCACCATGCCGCTCAGGTAGGCCGGCTCCTGGATGTAGTTGTCGAACACGCTGAAGTTGGGCGCCTGCGGCTTGAGCGACGAGCCCATCAGGAAGGCCACCTTCGGAAAGTCCTTCGCGACCTTGCGCGCCGCAGCTTCCACGCCGAACACCTCGCCCAGGATCAGCTGGTTGCCGGCCGTGGCGTACTCGCGCATCACGCGCTCGTAGTCGGCGTTGCTGACGTTCTCGGTGGCCTTGTATTCGATCTCGCCGCGAGCCTCGGCCGCCTTCAGCGCCTTGTGGATGCGACCCACCCATTGCTGCTCGAAGGGAACGGTGTACACCGCCGCCACCTTCAGCTTGGCCTGCGCGAGCGCAAGGCCGGGTGCGCCGGCCGCAAGTGCTGCGGCAATGGCGACGGAACGGATGATCAACTGGCGGCGTGCTGTCACGGTGCTTCTCCTCGAGGTATGGAAATCTTCTTGTCGCTGCCCGGGGGCAGCGCGGCGCCCTTCAATCGGACGCCGGGGCGTTACTTGGTGCCGAAGATGCGGTCGCCTGCGTCGCCCAGGCCGGGCAGGATGTAGCCGTGGCTATTGAGCTCCCGGTCGATCGCAGCGGTGTAGATCGGCACATCCGGATGAGCCTTCTGCATCGTCGCCACGCCTTCGGGGCAGGTCAGCAGGCAGACGAACTTGATCGACTTGGGGTTGAGCTCCTTCAGGCGCTCGACCGCGGCCACGGCGGAGTTGCCGGTGGCCAGCATTGGGTCGACCACGATCACGTCGCGGTTCTCCATTTCGCCGGGCATCTTGAAGTAGTACTCGACGGCCGTCAGCGTCTTCGGGTCGCGGTACAGGCCGATGTGGCCGACGCGTGCGCCGGGCACCACCGTCAGCATGCCGTCCAGGATGCCGGTGCCGGCGCGCAGGATGGAAACCAGCACCAGCTTCTTGCCGTCGATGACTTTGGCCTGCATGGTCTCGAGCGGGGTTTCGACCTCGATGTCCTGCATCGGCATGTCGCGCGTGACCTCATAGGCCATCAGCATGCTGATTTCATTGAGGAGCCGGCGGAAGCTGTTGGTGGACGCATCCTTGCGGCGCATCAGCGTGAGCTTGTGTTGGACGAGGGGGTGATTGACGAGGTGGACGTTGCTCATTGGATTTTTTCTATCGTTGCTGCTGAACCCGGGAGTCTAAAAGACGGTGCCGTCGCTCTCGATCAACAGAGGTGGAGCACCGTCACGCAAGCGTTGTGCCAGCGCCCGGCCCGCGGCCCAGGTGCCGCCTTCGAGCACGCAGGCCAGCGGCAGCTCTTCCTCGGTGCGGTCGAGCACCTTGCGCACGCGCGGCGCCACTTCGTCGAGCAGCGCCACGGTGAGCGCGCGCCATTCGACGATGAATTCGTCGCTCGCCTTCCAGCGGCGGGTGAGAAAGGCCGGGTCCTTCGGCACGATCACGCCGCTGTCGATCAGCAGGCCGCCGTTGCGGTACTCGGGCAGGGCGGTGAGCGCATCGAGGTGGCGCACCTTCACGCCGGCCCATTCGAAGGGTTCGAGCAGCGAATACGTGAGCCACTGCGAGAGCTTGTGAAAGGGCATCCAGCCGTTGGTGAGGCCGGGGCCGCGCACCGCGCTGTGACGCCAGCAGTCGCCCAGCGCCAGCGCCGGGTCGCCCGAGCCGATGCCGCCCGCGCTGTCGCTGCCGTCGACCGCGATGCTGTCCACCGCGTTCGCCGAGGGCCAGATGCGCGACAGCGTTTCGAGCAGCAGCGAGAGGATCTGGTGCGCGGTGATCTCCGCGGTGGGCGGAGCGGCCGGGCCGTAGGGGCCGACCAGCGCGTCGAACAGGCCACCGGGCCGGCCGTCGTCACCGAAGGTCTCGGGCTGCTCGCTCATGGCCTCGCCGAGCCGGCGCAGCAGCGTGGTGCGGCCCGCCAGGCCGACCAGCGGATTCACCTCGCTGACCTGGAAGGCGTCGCCGAGCCGGTCGGTGACCAGGCCGCGCAGGCCGGCCGCATCGGCCTGGTAGGGGTGGTTTGGGTCGGACGAGAAAAGCCCGCTCATGAACGCGTGGTAGCTCGCCACGCCCAGCCCCTCGGAACGCGTGAAGCGCTCGCCGGTGGCCGATTCGATGTAGTGCCAGTCGGGGCCGGCACCGGCGTCGAGCAGCACGCTCACCAGCACCAGGTCGATGTGGGCCCGGGCGCGCTGGCGGGCGTCGCATTCGCCAAGCAATGCGTCGAGTTCTTCGAGGCGATTGACACCGCCAGCCTCGAAATGGCGCCAGCGGCTGTGGTACGGGATGGTGTCCCACGGGTAGCGCTCGCGCGTGACCTCGGCGACGGTGCGCGCCGCGTCTTCGAGCATGTTGTCGCCGCCGATGCGGAACCACGGCGATTCGCCTCGGCGCGCGCGCGCCAGCAGGGCGCCCGCGCGCTGGCGAATGGCTGCGGTGGTGCGCAGCAGGCTGGCCGCGCCGGCCGGGTGCGCGGTGTCGGCTGTGAACTCGATGGACGGATCGACCTTGCCCGCGCCGCCTGGCGGCAGGCTGCCGGAGCCGTCGACGGGCATGTTCTTGTCGTCGCTGTTGCGGTTGCTCATTCGCTCAATCCCCGGCCCTTGGCCTTCTTCAGTTCTTCTGCGTCCGGCACCGGGCCGGGCGTGAAATAGCCGGCGGCCATCTTGGCGTCCATCTCGACGCGGGCGTCGGCCGGAATCAGCGCGTCGGGAATGTTCACGCGCTCGCCGATCTCGATGCCCGAGCCGGTGATCGCATCGAACTTCATGTTGCTCATCGACACGAGCCGATGGATCTTCCTGATGCCCAGCCAGTGGAAGACGTCGGGCATCAGCTCCTGGAAGCGCATGTCCTGCACGCCGGCCACGCACTCGGTGCGCGCGAAATACTGGTCGGCCGTGTCGCCGCCCACCTGGCGCTTGCGCGCGTTGTAGACCAGGAACTTGGTGACTTCGCCGAGCGCGCGGCCTTCCTTGCGCGAGTAGGCGATGAGGCCCACACCACCGCGCTGCGCGCCCTGGATGCACTCCTCGATGGCGTGCGTGAGGTAGGGCCGGCAGGTGCAGATGTCGGAGCCGAACACGTCCGAGCCGTTGCACTCGTCGTGGATGCGCGCGGTGAGCTCGACCTCGGGGTTGGCCAGGTCACGCGGGTTGCCGAAGATGTAGAGCGTTTGCCCGCCGATGGGCGGCAGGAACACTTCGAGGTCGGAGCGCGTGACCAGCTCGGGGTACATGCCGCCGGTCTCCTCGAACAGCGTGCGGCGCAGGTCGGTTTCGGAGCAGCCGAAGCGGCGCGCCACCTCGGGCAGGTACCACACGGGTTCGATGGCGGCCTTGGTCACCATCGCGGCACCGCCAGTGGTGAGGAAATGGCCGTCGGCCTTCAGGCGGCCGCTCTGCAGGGCTTCGATGACTTCCGGCAGGATCACATGCGCCTTGGTGATCGCGATGGTCGGGCGGATGTCGTAGCCCGCCGCCAGCTCGGTGGAGAACACATCCGCCACCAGCGCGCCCCACGGGTCCAGCGACACGATGCGCCCCGGCTCGCTCCACTGCGGGTAGGGCCCGATCACGTCGGTGGGCGCGGTGTTGGTGAGGTCTGCCTTGTGCTCGCGCTTGAGCGCCCCGGCTGCCACTGCCAGCGCGCGGTACACGCTGTAGGAGCCGCTGTGCGTGCCGATCACGTTGCGATGCGCCCGCTTGGTGGTGGTGCCGACCACCGGCCCGCGCTCGGTTGCCGTGGCCGCGCCCCAGTGAATGGGCAGCGCACCGAAGCCGCCGGCGTGCGAAGTCAGACGGATGTGGCCGGTCGACGACGAGGGATGGAGTGGGGGGAGGGGCGTGACGCCGCCCGGGACGGAAGGGATCGTTGTGCTGTCTGCAGACATTGGTAGCCCTCAAAAAATGCAATGTACCGATCACTTGTGCGGCTGGCAAGCGAGGGCGCGCCCTTGGTCGCAGGCCCCCTTCGCTGTTCGCCGGCCCGCGGATGTTGAACAACAATGCGCCTGGACGGACCGCACCCACAACATCTTTTGCTGGAGGAAATCAATGCGCACGCTTCTCTGTGTATTTCTCGTCTTGAGCCTGTCTGCCTGCGACAAGGCCACCGAAGGCTTCTCGCAGGGCTTCGATTCGGCCTTCAAGACCAACTTCAGAACAAGCTTCATCGACAGCTGCGTCAAGAGCGCTGGATCGCGCGGGAACAAGTCGCAGGAAGAGCTCACCAAGCTGTGCACCTGCGCGGCCGATGGCGTCATGAAGGACGCCACCGTGTCGGATCTGCAGGACGTGGAAAAGACCAAGAGCAGGAGCGGCCCGATCATCGAGCGATGCGTGAAGGAGTCCGTCGGCCTCGTGGTGGATACGCCGGCGCGGGTGTCTTGAGGTCCCGGCCCGGGGCCGGCCGCTGGGCGCGGCACAATCCACCGGAACTTTTTTCGACAAGGCTGTAACCAGCCAGCCCGATGGAACGAAACACCGTAGGCAGCAGGACGAACCCAGGCGACGCGGAAGCGGCGCTGCGCAGCCTGTTCCTTCGCGGCCTCGACGGCGACGCGAAGGCCTACCGCGACTTCCTGCAGCGACTCAGCGCGCACCTGCGCGCCTTTCTGGGCAAGCGCCTCTTTGGCTGGCCCGATGAAGTGGAAGACCTCGTCCAGGAATGCCTGCTCGCCATGCACAACCAGCGCCACACCTACCAGAGCGACCAGCCGCTGACGGCATGGGTGCATGCGATTGCGCGCTACAAGATGATCGACCTGCTGCGCGCCAAGTCGGTCCGCGAAGACCTGCATGACCCGCTGGACGACGACCTGGCCGTGTTCGCCGAATCCGCCGAAGAGGCCAGCGATGCGAAGCGCGACCTCGGAGGCCTGCTCGAAACCTTGCCCGAGCGCCAGCGGTTGCCGATCGTGCACGTGAAGATCGAAGGCCTGTCGGTGGCCGAGACCGCGAGCCTGACGGGCATGTCGGAGTCGGCGGTCAAGGTCGGCATCCACCGGGGGCTCAAGGCGCTGGCCGCCCGGTTCGGCAACAGCTGGGGAGGTGCGGCATGAAGACCGACGATCTGGTCGCGATGCTGGCGAGCGGCGAGGTGGCCGTGCCGCGCCGCCGTGCCAGTCGGCGCATCTGGCTGGCGGTGCTGCTGGGTCTGCCGTTCTCGTTCCTGATCCTGTTTGGCGAGTACGGCATGCGGCGCGACATCGTGCAGGCCATGTTCTGGCCGATGTTCTGGGTCAAGGTGCTGTTTCCCTTGTGCATCGCAGCGGCTGGCTTCGTGGCCGTGGAGCGGCTTGCGCGGCCGGGCGTCGAGCCGCGGCGCACCTGGGTGGGCGCGGTGCTGCCCGTGCTCGCGGTGTGGGTACTGGCGGTGATCGCCTGGTTCACCGTGCCGGCCGAGGAGCGCATGCCTTCGCTGATGGGGCAGTCATGGCGCGTCTGCGCGCTGAGCATCGGGCTGATGGCGCTGCCGGTGTTCGCGGCCACGATGGTGGCGCTCAAGGGAATGGCGCCCACGCGGCCGGCGCTGGCCGGGGCCGCGGCAGGGGCGCTTGCCGGGGGCATTGGCGCGGCGGTCTATGCGCTGCACTGCATGGAGCTGACCGCGCCGTTTCTCGCGGTCTGGTACGTGAGCGGGATCGCGGTGCCGGTGCTGGTTGGTGCCGCGCTCGGGCCACGCCTGCTGCGCTGGTAGGCCCTCGACAGAGCCCGATGTCCCCGCCGTGGGACAAACCCTAGTCGGGCCCGAAATGTCGTTCCGATAACAGTTCGCAGAAAACGAAAGTAGTGGAATCGCGTCGCCTTTTTCTTCAAATAACGAAGGAGACACGATGCGAGACATCTATCGAGCAGGGCTCAGGATACTGGGCCTGTGTGTATTGGCTTCCCTTATCAACTGCGGCGGCGACGGGGGAGGCGGCAGCGGCTTCGTGCCGATCGTCCCGCCATCGGGCAACGCGCCGCCCGCGACCAACCCACCCGCGCCGGTAGTCGGCGAACTGAAGATCCGCACGCTGTCGAACCGCGCCGACATGATCAGCGACGGCGATGCCTACGTCGAGATCGTGCTGCCGGAGGGCAAGAGCGCGCTCGACCTCGCCGTGGACCTCGACGGCAAGGACGTGTCCTCGGCGTTCGCCTTGCGCGCCAACGGCCGCGTGCTCGGCACGGTCACCGGGCTTCGCGTGGGCAGCAACACGCTCACCGCCACGCTCAAGTCCAGCAAGACGGGCGCCAAGCTGGCCATCGAGAACTTCGGCCGCGGCGGCAACATCTTCGCGGGCACGCCGATCCAGCCCTGGGTCTGCGCCACGAAGGCCGGCACGGTCGCGACGGTGACTGTGTCCGGCACCGGCCTCTCGGCCACCGTGACGACGCAGGTGAGCGGGCTCGACGCCGACCCCGTCGATGCCGATTGCAATGCGCCCACCGTCTACACCTATTACTACCAGCCCAAGGCCAAGGAAGGCACCGACTGCGGCCAGCAGCCGTTCGGCCCCTACGCCTGCTTCGTGCAGTACGACCCGGCCAAGCGCCCGAAGGATGCCGACATCGCGAACTTCACCACCGACGGTGGCGACACCGTGAAGGCCCTGCTGCGGGTGGAGCTAGGCACGATGGGCCGCAGCGAATACCAGGTGGCGGTGTACTTCGACCCGGCCAAGCCCTGGACGCCCTGGGAGCCGCAGAAGGGCTGGAACGGCAAGGTGCTCTGGAAGATGGGCGCCTCGGCCTCGGGCAACCGCTTCCAGCAGAACCCGGGCACCGCGCTCTTCGACGACAACGCGCTGCGGGCCGGCTACATGACGGTCAATTCGCAGCTGACCAACCACAACGACAACAACAACGAATTCCTGGCGACCGAGAACATCATGATGGTCAAGGAGCACATCGTCGATACCTACGGCGAGATCCGCTTCACCATGTCCGACGGCGGCTCGGGCGGCTCGATGATGCAGACCGTGCCGGCTTCGGTGATGCCCGGCCTGCTCGACGGCTTGCAGACAGGCTACAGCTACCCCGATGCAGTGACGACCTGGATCGAGACGCGCGACTGCGGCAACCTCTGGCGCTACTACGGCACCGGCCCGGGCGCGGGCCTGTCGCCCGCAGCGAGGGCGGCGATCGAGGGCCATCCGACAGCCGACTACTGCACCAGCTGGGTCTATTCCTTCCTGGCGCCGCAGAACCCCGTGCTGGCCACCAACTGCGGACCGGGCTTTCCGGCCGCGCTCGTGTACGACCCGGTGCTGCGGCCCGACGGCGTGCGCTGCACGATCCACGACGTGATGACTTCGATCCTCGGCACCGCTGACCTCAACGGCCGCACCGTGCCCAACCTGCCGTACGACAACACCGGCGTGCAGTACGGGTTGAAGGCCTTGCGCTCCGGCGCCATCACGCCGGAAGAGTTCGTCGCGCTCAACGAAGGCGTCGGCAGCTGGGACGCCGACATGGTCTGGTCGGGCGACAAGGCCGTCACGCCCGCCGTGCGCGCCAGGGCGCAGCCGGGCGCGATGACAGCGCTCTACCGCAGCGGCCTGGTCAGCTACGCGAAGAACCTCGCGAAGGTGCCGATCATCGACCTGCGGCCCGAGCTCGGCGCCGACATCCATATGGCGTGGCGCACCTTCGAGCAGCGCGCGCGCCTGGACGCGGGCAACGGCGGGCACGACAACCACGTGGTTCTGGCGAGTGCGGCCGGCACGGGCATCGCGCTGACCAAGCAGGCCTTCCTGATGATGGATCGCTGGCTGAGCGCTATCGAGACCGACAAGTCGCAGGGCGCAAAGGAGGCGAAGGTCGTGAAGAACAAGCCCTCCGACGCGATCGATCTCTGCCTCGCGACCGCGGGCACGACCAACGCCGAACTGGTGGACATCGGCTTCACGAGCGCCGCTTGCCCCGTGAAGCCCTACGAGTCGGTGCGCATCGTGTCAGGCGGTCCGCTGTCGGAGGATGTGTTCAAGTGCCAGCTGAAGCCGATCGACTTCGCATCGGCCGACTACGCCGGCATCGGCTTCACGGGCGGCCAGCAGGTTCGCCTGCAGGCCACCTTCCCCGATGGCGTGTGCGACTGGAGCAAGCCGGGCGTGGGGCAGGTGCCATGGACGCCGACCACCTTCCGCAACGGCCCCGGTGGGCAGGACATGCCGGCCGCGCCGGCCTCCGTGGCGTTCTGAGCGGCGCCGCGTTACACCGCATTCAGCCGGGCTGATTGGTCGGGTATCTCGACAGGCGTTGCCTGTCGAGCACGTTGATGTAGCCGTAGCCCGTCTTGATGAGCCGGACCGCTTCGAGCTCGTGCAGCGCCACGTTCACCCGCTGGCGCGACACGCCGACCATCCAGCCGATTTCTTCCTGGCTGATCTGCAGCGTGGCGTCGGTGTTCGGATAGAGCACCGGATGGAAGAGGCTCGCAATGCCGCGCGCCACGCGGGCAGTGGGCTCCAGCAGCCGGTCGAACTTCACGGTCGCGATGAACTGGCTCAGCCGCTCGTTCAGGTGCGACAGCATGAAGTGATTGAAGGGGATGCTGCGGTCCAGCAGCCACGCGAAGGTGTCGCGCGGCAGGTGCAGCGTGGTGGTGGGGCGGGTCGCGGCAATCTCGTACTTGCGCTGCTCTACCTTCAGCAGCGAGCCTTCGCCGATCCAGCCGCCAGCGGCCACGCCGGTGAACATCACCGGCTTGCCATCGGCCGAGGTGTCCTGCACGCGGAGGAAGCCGCGGATCACGCCGATCCAGCTGTCGGCGATCTCGTTGCGCTGGCAGACGAATTCGCCCGGGCCGTGCTCGCGCGTGAAGAGCGCCTTGTAGACCACGTCGCGCTCGCTCTGGGTCAGCACGCGCGGCCAGATGCAGCGCTCCCAGAATTCGTAGACCTCCTTGTCCGGCAGCTTGCTGGTGGACATGCAGGTCTTCGTGCGCGGCTGGTTGCCGTCGGCCTCAGCGCTTCTTGGAGCCGAAGATCCCGCCGAGCACGCCGCGCAGGATTTCCTTGCCAACAGACGTACCCATGGTGCGCACCGCCGACTTGGCCATGGTCTGCACCAGCCCGTCGTGCTTCGCGCCGCGCGGGCCGGTGGTGCCGAAGAGCATGTCGTTGAGGACGCCGCCCATGCCGGAACCCGACGATGCCGCTGCATCCTTGCCGCCGGGCACTGTCGCGGTCGGTGCGTCGGGTGCGCTGTCGGCGCGGCCCTTGAGCTTTTCATAGGCCGATTCGCGGTCTACCGTTTTCTCGTAGACGCCGGCGACGAGCGAGCCGGCGATCAGTGCCTTGCGCTGGTCAGGCGTGATGGGGCCGAGTTGGCTGCCGGGCGGCAGCACGAACACGCGCTCGGTCACGCTCGGGCGGCCCTTTTCGTCGAGGAAGCTCACCAGCGCCTCGCCGACCGCGAGTTCGGTGATGGCGGTCTCGATATCGAGGCCCGGCTTCTGGCGCATGGTGCTGGCAGCCGCCTTCACGGCCTTCTGGTCGCGCGGCGTGAAGGCGCGCAGCGCGTGCTGTACGCGGTTGCCCAACTGGGCCAGCACCGTGTCAGGGATGTCCAGCGGGTTCTGCGTAACGAAATACACGCCCACGCCCTTGGAGCGCACCAGCCGCACCACCAGCTCGATGCGTTCCACCAGCGCCTTGGGCGCCTCGTTGAACAGCAGGTGGGCCTCGTCGAAGAAGAAGGCCAGCTTGGGCTGCTCGGGGTCGCCGATTTCGGGCAGCTGCTCGAACAGCTCCGACAGCATCCACAGCAGGAAGGTGGCGTACAGGCGCGGCGAGTTCATGAGCTTGTCGGCCGCAAGGATGTTCACGACCCCCTTGCCGCCCACGGTCTGCATGAAGTCGGCGATGTTGAGCATCGGCTCGCCGAAGAACTTGTCGCCGCCCTGGGTTTCGATCTGCAACAGGCCGCGCTGGATGGCGCCCACGCTGGCGGCGCTGATGTTGCCGTACTGGGTGGTGAACTGGCTGCTGTTTTCGCCCACGTACTGCAGCATGGCGCGCAGGTCCTTCAGGTCGAGCAGCAGCAGGCCGTTGTCGTCGGCGATCTTGAACACGAGGTTCAGCACGCCGGCCTGCGTTTCGTTCACGTCGAGCATGCGGCCCAGCAGCAGAGGCCCCATGTCGGAGACGGTGGCGCGCACCGGGTGGCCCTGTTCGCCGAACACGTCCCACACCGTGACGGGGCAGGCGGAGGGCTCGGGCACCTCGATGCCGCGTTCCTTCAGGGTGGCGGCCAGTTTGCCGCCGATGGCACCCTTTTGGCTGATACCGGTCAGGTCGCCCTTGACGTCGGCCATGAACACCGGCACGCCGATGGCGGAGAGCTTTTCGGCGATGGTCTGCAGGGTGACTGTCTTGCCGGTGCCGGTGGCGCCGGTGATCAGGCCATGGCGGTTGGCCAGGCTGGGGAGAAGACTGCACTCGATGGCGTCGTGCCGTGCGATCAGAAGTGGGTCGGCCATGGGGCGCTCCGGGTCGTATCGAAGCGGGCAGTCTAATCAAGCGGCACTCCTATAATCCACGGCCCGCACGGTAGTTCAGGAAAAAGTTTTAGGAGGTTTTTTTGTCATCGACTGCTCAGCCCCCCATTCCCGCCACTGGCGATGCCTCCGAACAGTCGCCGATCGAAAAAGAGCTGGCCGTGCTGCTCGTGAACGCGCTGAACCTCGAAGTGGCCCCCGAGGACATCGTGCCGACCGATCCGCTCTACGGCGAAGGCCTCGGACTCGACTCGATCGACATCCTCGAAGTGGCGCTCGAAGTCTCGCGCCGCTATGGTTTCCAGCTGCGTTCGGACGACGAACGCAACCAGCAGATTTTCCAGTCGCTGCGCACGCTCGCGACCCACGTCGCCGAGCATCGCGTGGCTTCCTGATCCCATGTCACGATGGCGAATAGCACTCCTGCTGGTGGCGGGCGTGGCATATGCCGGCCTGTCTCACTGGATGACGCTGTTCCATGCCACGGAACCGTGGGCGGTCGTGGTGTTGCTCGGTCCGCTCTGGCTCGCGGCCATGGGCCTTGCCGCCAGCTGGTTCGGTCGCTGGGGCCTTGCCGCCGTGGCTGTTCTGGGTATCGGCGGGTTCTCGCTCGTCTTCCTGGGTGAGGCGGGCGATCCCAACCGCTTGTACGTGCTGCAGCACGTGGCCATCAACGCCGCGCTGTGCGGCTGGTTCGGCTCCACGCTGCGTGGCCGGGGCCTGCCGCTGATCACGCAGTTCGCGCAGCGGGTGCACCCGCTCAAGGGGCACATGCTGTCCTACACCACGCAGCTCACGCGCATCTGGACCGGCTTCTTTGCGCTGACGGTGCTGGCGTCGATCCTCATCTACCTGACCCGGCCGTTCTCCGACTGGTCGTTGTTCGCCAATGTGCTGTCGCCCGTGATGGTGACGCTGCTCTTCGTGGGCGAGCACTTTGTGCGCTACCGGCTGCATCCCGAATTCGAACGCACGCGCCTCGTGGATGCGGTGCGCGCGTTCTATGGCACATCGTCGGTGGATACCAGCCCCGGCGGCCAATGACACAGGCGCCGCCCGCGTGACGACAGATACCCGTTTCCTGCCACTGCTCACCGACCGAGACCCAGATTCCATCCTGGCCTGGCGCGCCGGCGTGCCGGTGAGCACGCGGCAGTTCCTGGCCGACGTGGCCCGCTTCGCGCCCGAACTTCCGGGTGAGGGCTCCGCCGTCAATCTCTGCGTAGACCGCTATGCCTTTGCCGTAAGCCTGGGCGCGGCGCTGGTGCGCGGCCATGCCAGCCTGCTGCCGCCCGACGCGCGGCCTGACACGCTCTCGCGCCTGCTCGAATCCGGCGGCCCGCATCTTTTTGCGCTCACTGACGATCTGAAGCAGCAAACGCCCGGCATGCAGCGCGTGCTGGTCGAAAACGGCCAAAACCGCGCGAGTTCTGAGGGCCCCGTGCCGCAGATCGACGCAGCCATGCACGCCGCAAGCCTGCTGACCTCTGGCTCGACCGGCGTGCCGCAGCCGCACGCCAAGACCTGGGGCACGCTGGTGGGCGACGTGGCGGTGGCCGTGAAGCGGCTGTGCCGGGTGCTCGAGCGCCCCACGCTGGAAGGCCTGACGCTGGTCGCAACCGTGCCGGTGCAGCACAGCTACGGGCTGGAGTCGTCGGTGCTGCTGGCAATGCTGGGCGGCGCTGCCTTCGAAAGCGGCCGGCCCTTCTTTCCGGCGGACGTGGCGAAGACGCTAGCCTCGGTGCCGCGGCCCCGCGCGCTGGTGACCACGCCGTTCCATCTCAAGACATTGCTGCTCTCGGGCATCGAGCTGCCGCCGGTCGACCTGATCCTGTCGGCCACCGCGCCGCTGTCGCCGCAGCTTGCGCAGCAGGCCGAGCAGGCCATGGGCGGCGTGCTGCTCGAAATCTACGGCAGCACCGAGTCGGGCCAGGTCGCCACGCGCCGCACCACCGACAACGAGATCTGGGAGACATTCGGCGAGATCCGCGTGCACGCCGAGCCTTCGGCGGACGGTGGCCCCGAGCGCTTCATCTTCAGCGGCGACTTCATACCCGAGCCCACGCCGATGGCAGACGTGCTCGAACTGCTGGACGAGCGCCGCTTCCGCCTGTTCGGCCGGGCCAACGACCTGATTCACGTGGCGGGCCGACGCAGTTCGCTCGCGCACCTGAACTTTCACCTCAACAGCATTCCCGGCGTGGACGACGGCGCCTTCTGGCTGCCCGACGAGGTAGCCGACGGCGTCGTGCGGCCGGTGGCTTTCGTGGTGGCGCCCACGCTTTCGGGGGGCGACATCATCGCGGCCCTGCGGCAGCGGCTCGAACCCGTGTTCGTGCCGCGCCGCGTGGTGCAGGTCAAGGCCTTCCCGCGCGAAGGCACGGGCAAGCTCACCGTGAGGGCGCTGCGCGAATTTGCGCTGGCGCAGCTCGCGGAAGACGACACACCGGTGCAGATGGCTCACGTGGTGCCGGCCGATCACCCGGTCTTTGCCGGTCATTTCCCGGGGCAGCCGCTGCTGCCGGGTGCGCTGGTGCTGGCGGAGGTCATGGAGGCCATTCGCCGCGTGCCGGCTCTGATGGCGCGGCTGGGGGCCAACCCCACGCTTGCGGCAGCCAAGTTCCTGGCGCCGGTGCGGCCTGGCGCCGCGCTGTCCATCGAGCTGCATCCGGAAGCCGGGCCCGGTCGCGGCGTGCGTTTCGACGTGCGTTGCGACGGCGTGGTGGCTGTCACGGGCCGCTGGACGGCCGTGCAAGAGTCCGCGTGATGAAGCACACCGACGTCGAGGCGCGCGCCGTGAAAGAGGCAACCCGGGCAGGGCAGGCAGCACCGAAAGGCGAAAGCGGCGACTGGGCCCGTGCGCCCGAGCGCAGCAACATGCTTGCGCTGCGGTTCATCGTCCTGATGGCGCTTGTGTGCGGACGTCACGTCACGCGCCTGCTGCTGCCGCCCATCGCGCTCTACTTCCTGCTGTTCGCGCCGGCGCAGCGCCGGCACATCAAGCGCTACCTGTTCCGGGCCATCGGTCCGCAGGCGGGTTGGGTCGACGGCTTCCGCCTGCTGCACGCCTTTGCCTCGACGGTGCTCGACCGCGTGTACTTTCTGCGCGGGCGCCTGGACCTGTTCAAGGTCAGCATCGAAGGCAATGCCCCGATCGATGCCGAGATCGCGCGGGGGCGGGGTGCCTTCCTGCTCGGCGCCCACATCGGCAGCTTCGAGGCGCTGGGCGCCTGCAAGCAGCAGACGCACCAGCACAACCTGCGCCTGGCGATGCTGATGTACCCGGACAACGCGCAGCGCATCACGGCCATCCTCAACACCATTGCCGTGCCCGAATTGCGGCCGCACGTCATCGCGCTGGGTCGGCCGCATTCGATGCTGGCCCTGCGCGACTGGCTCGACGGCGGCGGCCTGGGCGGCATGCTGGCCGACCGCACACTGCCGGGCAGCGAAGAGCAGCCCGCGCACCAGCGCGGCAACAACATCGTGCTGCCGTTTCTCGGGCAGCCCGCGGTTTTCAACGATGGTCCCTTCCGACTTGCGGCCTTGCTGCGCCGCAAGGTGTTTTTCATGGCCGGACTCTACGGCGGCGGTGCTCGCTACGATGTTCGGTTCGACCCGCTGGCCGACTTCGGCGAGCCGGTTTGCAGCCCTGCGGAGCGCGAAGCGCGCATTCGTGCGGCCGTCGAAGCCTATGTGGCACGCCTTGAAGCGCTGTGCCGCGCATACCCCTACAACTGGTTCAATTTCCATGATTTCTGGCTCGAAGATGCGGCTTGACTGGCTTTGCAGGGCATGCGTGCTCGCACTGGCCTTCTGCGCCGTGCCGGCCTGGGCGGCGTTCGACCTGCCCGAGCTGATGACGCTGCTGGCCAAGCAGAAGAGCGGGGAGGCCCGCTTCACCGAACAGCGCTTCGTGCACGGCCTGGAAGGCCCGCTCGACGCCAGCGGCACGCTGAGCTTTGACGCGCCCGACAAGCTGGTGCGCCGCACGCTGTCGCCACGCGTCGAAACCATGGCGGTCGAGGGCAACACGCTGACGCTGTCGCGCGGCGGCCGCAACCGCACGCTGGCGCTCGACAGCATGCCCGAGCTGCTCGGCCTGGTCGAAGCCATGCGCGGCACGCTGACCGGCGATGGCGCCACGCTGCAGCGCTATTTCCGCAGTACCGTGTCGGGCTCCGCCGCCAAGTGGACGCTCGACCTCGTGCCGATGGACAGCCGGCTGGCCGCGCAGGTGCGCAGCATCCGCATCAGCGGCCGCGCGAGCGACGTGCTGGGGCTCGATATGGAGTTTGTCGGCGGTGACCGCTCGGCCATGAACATCACGCCGGGCGCCACAGCACCCGCGCCAGCCAACGCGGCTCCGTCCGGCGCCACCGGACGCACCACACCGTGACGCCACAGCAGCGGGCGGGCCGCCCGCCGGGTTGGCGGCGCAGGGCGGTCGTGCTGCTGGCGTGGCTGCTGGTGCTGCTGTGCGGCGCCGTAGTCATTGCGCGCACGCAGATCGGCGCCGATCTCTCGGCCTTTCTGCCCAAGAGCCCCGACGTGCGCCAGCGCGTGCTGATCGAGCAGCTGCAAAGCGGCGTCGCCTCGCGCACGCTGATGCTGGGCATCGAAGGCGGCAGTGCCGAGCAGCGCGCCGCAGCGTCGCGCGCGGTGGCAAAGGACATGCGCGAGAGCAAGCTCTTCGACCTGATCCAGAACGGAGACGTCGGCGACTGGAGCGAGGCGGGAAACTGGGTGCTCCAGCACCGCTACCAGCTGTCGCCCGGCGTCACGCCCGGGCAGTTCACTGCCGAGGGCTTGCGCGACGCGATCAACGAAACGCTGTCGATGCTGGGCACGCCTGCCGGCAACGTGATCAAGCCCCTCCTTGATCGCGACCCGACGGGAGAGACGCAGCGCATTGCCATGGAGCTGACGCCCGCCAGCGCGCCGCGCAGCGAGGACGGCGTGTGGATGTCGCGCACCGCGCCGCGCGCGCTGATGGTCGCCACTACGCGTGCCGCTGGCAGCGACCTCGACGCGCAAGCCATCGCCATTGCGCGCGTGCACGCCGCCTACGCGGCCGCGACGCGCGACATGGAGGCCACGGCGCCCAAGCTGCTGCTGAGTGGTCCGCCCGTGTTCTCGGTGATGAGCCGCGACAAGATCAAGACCGAAGCGATCCACCTCGCGGTGGTGGGTGGCATCGTGATGGGCGGGCTGCTGTTGCTGGCGTTTGCATCGCCACGCGCGCTGGTCATCGCCTTCCTGCCCGTGGCCACGGGCGTGGTGATCGGCACCGCGAGCGTGAGCCTGGTGTTCGGCTCGGTGCATGGCCTCACGCTGGGTTTCGGCAGCACGCTGATCGGGGAGACGGTCGACTACGCCATTTATTACCTCATCCAGGCGCGTGGCGCCGCCGTGGCAGGCACCGGCTGGCAGCGCTGGCGCGACCTGAACTGGCCGACCGTACGGCTCGGGCTGCTGACCTCGGTGTGCGGCTTTGCAGCACTGGTGTTCTCGGGCTTTCCGGGGCTGGCGCAGCTGGGTGTGTTTTCCATTGCAGGCCTCGTTGCGGCCGCGCTGGCCACGCGTTACGTGTTGCCGATGCTGGCGCCGGACGGTGCCACCGGCATGGGCATGCGCAAATACATGGCGCAGATGGCCGGCGCGCTGGTGCGCGGCCTGCCGCGTCTGCGCTGGCCGCTGGCCGCGCTGGGCGTGGCAGCACTGGCACTGGTGCTGTGGCAGGGCGGCCACCTGTGGCGCGCCGACCTTGGCGCGATGAGCCCGGTGCCCAAGGCAGCCCAGCAGCTGGACGAAATGCTGCGCAACGACATTGGCTCGAGCGACGGTGGCGTGCTGGTGGTCGCCTATGGCGACGACGAACAGGCCGCGCTGCGCAACACCGAAGCGGCGGCGCAGCGGCTCGATGCGTTGGTGGATCAGGGCGAACTCGTCGGCTACGAAACGGTTACGCGCGTGCTGCCCAGCGTAGAGGTGCAGACGGCGCGCATCGCAGCCCTGCCGGACGCCGAAACGCTGCGCGCCAACCTGGCCGAAGCAACCAAGGGCATGCCGCTGCCGGCTTCGCGGCTCGGGCCGTTTCTGGCCGACATCGAGGCTGCGCGCAAGCTGCCACTGGTGCAGCGCGCCGAACTGGCCGCCGGGCCGCTCGGCGCGGTCCTGAACACGCTGATGTACCAGCGCCCGGGCGGCGGCTGGGGCACGTTGGTCGTGCTGCATCCGGGCGCCAAGTTCGACCAGGGCCGTCTTGAAGCGGCACTGGCCGGCCTGCCCGAAGTGCAGGTGGTCGACGTCGGCCGCGAACTCGCGAGCCTCTATCAGCGCTATCTGCACGAGGCCTTCGTGCAGGTGCTGCTCGGCGCACTGGCGGTGGTGCTGCTGCTCGGCATCTACCTGCGTTCGTGGCGCCGGCTGCTGGCCGTGTGCCAGCCGCTGGTGTTCGCGGTGGTGCTGACGCTCGGCGGCATGGCCGTGCTGCAGGCAGCGCTGGGCATCCTGCATCTGGTGGGGCTGCTGCTGATCGTGGCGGTGGGGTCCAACTACGCGCTGTTCTTCGACCAGTTGCGCACCACCGGGCGGGCCGACGAGGACACGCTGGCGTCGCTGATGCTGGCCAACCTGACGACCGTGGTGTCGTTCGGGCTGATCGCGATTTCGGACATTCCGGCGCTGTCGTCCATCGGCCGCGTGGTTGCGCCCGGGGCGCTGCTGGCACTGTTGCTTTCGGCAGCATTCGCACGCAGCGTGGGGCCTTCGCAGGCTTCGCGTGGCTGACGGGGGAAAATCCGGCCTCATGTCTACCGCTCCCGTACCTACCGAATCCTGGCCCTGGCCGCCGGCCATCCGCGCCAGCGCGGCGTGGCACGTCGCGGCCATCGGTGCGGGCGTGCTGGTGCCAGGAGCGTTGCCATGGGCCATCGGCGCGATCGTGTTGAACCATGCGCTGATCACCGGTGCCGGCCTGACGCCGCGCAGCAGCCTGCTGGGCCCCAATGTCACGCGGCTGCCCGAAGCGGCTGCGGCGCGGCACGAAGTGGCGATCACCATTGACGACGGGCCGGAGCCCGAGGTAACGCCGCGCGTGCTCGACCTGCTTGACGCGCACGGCCAGCGCGCCACCTTCTTCTGCATCGCCGAGCGCGTGCTGGCACATCCCGAACTGGCGCGAGAGATCGTGGCACGCGGCCATAGCATCCAGAACCACACGGCGCGGCATCGACACAATTTTTCCTTTCTCGGCCCACGCGGTTTCGCTGCCGAAATCGCGCGGGCGCAGGACATCCTGAGCGACGTCACCAGCCAGCGCCCAACCTGTTTCCGCGCGCCCGCCGGCCTGCGCAACCCGTTCCTCGAACCCGTGCTGCACCGCCTCGGCCTCTCGCTCGTGAGCTGGACGCGGCGCGGCTTCGACACGCGCGAAGGCGACGCCGCCAAGGTGATGGCACGCCTGAGCCACAACCTGCAGGCGCGCGACATCCTGTTGCTGCACGACGGCAATGCCGCGCGCACCGCTGCGGGACAACCTGTTTTGCTGGAGGTATTGCCCTTGTTGCTCGAACGCCTGCGCGCCGATGGATTGCGCTCTGTGACCCTGCCTGAAGGGCTGACGTCATGAGCGCCGTGATGTTGTCGACCGATAGCGCTTGGCGCGAACTGCATGAAGCCGCGACCATTCCCTACAAGAAGGGCGGCAGCTTCGCCTGGCACTTCGCGCGCGGCAAGCTGGGGCGCGACCCGGTGTTTCGCGGGCTGCTCGAGCGCGGGCTGTTCGGTGCGCCGCACCGCCGCGTGGTCGACATCGGTTGCGGGCAGGGCCTGTTCGCGAGCCTGCTGGCATCGATGAGTGCGATGCAGAAGCAGGGCCGTTGGCCGTCGTCATGGCTTGCCACGCCGCACAGCGCCGACTACACCGGCATCGAGCTGATGCCGAAAGACGTGGCGCGCGCCGAGGCCTCCATTGGCCATCTGGAGCCCACGCCCAGGCTCGTCTGCGCCGACATGTGCTCGGCCGCCTTGCCGGACTGCGACCTCGTCGTGATCCTCGACGTGCTGCATTACGTGAACCTCGAAGCACAAGAAGGCGTGCTCCAGCGCGTGCGCGACGCCTTGCATCGTGGCGGCAATCCGCACGCACGGCTGCTGCTGCGCGTGGGCGATGCATCGAGCCGCCGTGGCTTCGCAATCAGCCAGTGGGTCGACCGCACGGTGACGCGCATCCGCGGCCACAAGGTCTCGCCGACCTGGGGCCGTCCGCTGGCCGACTGGACCGCGCTGCTGCAGCGCCTGGGCTTCCGCGTGCAGAGCATTCCGATGAGCGAAGGAACGCCGTTTGCCAACGTGCTGCTGGTGGCCGACCTGGAGGCCGCAGCTTGACTGCACCGCAGACGCTCGACCGCGCGGGCATTGCGCAGCGCATTCCGCACAGCGGCAGCATGTGCCTGCTGGAGCGACTCGAGAGCTGGGACGCCGACGCGATCCACTGCAGCACCACGACCCATGCGCAAGCGGGTAACCCGCTGCGCACGGAAGGCGGCCTGCTCGCACCGAACGCAATCGAGTACGCGGCGCAGGCCATGGCGCTGCACGGCGGCTTGCTGGCCACCGAGGGCAGCACGCCATCGGCCGGTTTCCTGGCGAGCGCGCGCAACGTGAAGCTTGCGGTGGCACGCCTCGACGACGTACCCGGCGCCTTGCAGGTAGGTGCCCGGCGCCTGTCGGGCGACGATCGTCAGATCCTCTATGAATTCACCGTCAAGGCCGACGACGGCCGCATGCTGGCCGAAGGCCGTGCCGTCGTGGTCCTGAACACGCCGCTCGCAGCAGAACAACAAGAAAGCACGACATCGCCATGAGCCTCGAAGGAAAACGCGCACTCATCACCGGCGCAAGCGGCGCACTCGGCGCTGCCATGGCCGAGCGCCTGGCACGCGACGGCGCCACGGTGCTGCTGCATGCCAACTCGCGGCCCGAGGCGGTCGAGCAACTGGCGGCATCGATCACGACCGCGGGCGGCAAGGCGGAATGCCACGTGTTCGATCTGCGCAGCGACGAGGCTTCTGCAGCGGCATGCGCGCGCATCCTGGAGGGCGGGGCGGTCCAGATCCTCGTCAACAACGCGGGCGTGCACGACGACGCCGTACTGCCGGGCATGCGCGCCGAGCAGTGGCACAAGGTGATCGACGTATCGCTCAACGGCTTCTTCCGCGTCACGCAGCCCTTGCTGCTGCCGATGATGCGCACGCGGTGGGGCCGCATTTTGAACATCTCGTCGGTGGCCGCGATTGCGGGCAACCGGGGGCAGGTCAACTACGCCGCTGCCAAGGGGGCGCTGAACAGTGCGACCAAGGCTCTGTCACTCGAAGTGGCGTCGCGCGGGGTGACGGTGAATGCGATTGCGCCAGGGATCATTGCATCGCCGATGGCGGATGCGGTGTTCGACCAGGCGGTCATCAACCAGATGGTGCCGGTGAAGCGGGCGGGGACGCCGCAGGAAGTGGCGGCGCTGGCGGCGTTCCTGGCTAGTGAGGAAGCCGCCTACATCACGGGGCAGGTGATCTCGATCAATGGCGGGATGATCTGAGCCGGATTTCGAGCGCGGTGCCGGGCGGCACCGAATCGCCGGCTACTGCGGCTTGATGTTGCCGGTCTTTTTCCACGCGGCGATCCGCGTCATGTGATGCTGCAGGTAGAAGATGCTGAAGAAGAAGGTCATGGCTCTGGAGAGTTGCAGCCCGATCGATTCGACACTGTTGTAGTGCTCGATCATCGAGCGCCTCATCGAGTAGCACCCGCAATAGAAGAGCACATACGACAGGATCTGAAGCAGCCCACCAAACCCCTGGGCGCCTGAAGAGTCCGAGGAGGCATCGATCACGCCCCCGACGACAGCCAGAACCACATAGCCGATCAGGTACATGGTGGCATTGGATCGAGGATCGATACTGCGCACCCATGTCGACTGGATAAACGGCCAGACGATGGCAAAAATGCCGAAGCTCAGTACCGTGAACAACAGGACCAGCCCCCAGTGCAATTTGGGTGGCAGGTTCTCCTGTGGCATCGAGGCTTGTGCTCCGTAGGAGGACGGCGGTGCGGCGTAGCCTGGCACAGGGGGCACCTGATGGGCCGGCAGAAGGGGCGGCGGGACAATGGGAGGCGCAACGGAGTGCGTCGTTCGCGCGCCGAAGAGTTGCAAGGCCGTTTGCCATTCGGCCATTCCATCGCGCCAGACCAAGTCTGTCACAGCGATATTTCCCCGGGCATACAGCGACCTGGCCTCGCTCTCTTCGTAGGGGCCGAAAGCCTGACCATTTCGGTTGACGTGGATGTCCAAGGTGAATCTCCCTCTTTTGGGTTTTTTGGATGTCGAGTCAGGTCAAGTGTTCAGGGCGGAATCTCGACCGACCGCATGAAGGACTTAAAGAGGCAACGTATCGAACGCAGCGTAAACCGTAGCCAGCCAAGACTTCACGCGTTGCCGTTCCAACAGCCCCAGGGCATGTGGCCCTTCGCGGTCGTTCACGGCCTTCCAGAAGCTGGTGTTCTGCGCATCGATCTTCCGCATGCTCGCGTCATGCAAACGTGGCAGCGCAATCACGCGAGCGCCGTTGGCCGTGGCCTTCGAAAGCGATTGCGAACCCAGCAGCATCCCGAAGTCGCTGCCACGCCCGTAGTTCTGCACCACGATGTAGTTGGGCCGGTTGCCGAAGGTGTCGATCAGCGAGCCGAGCAAGTCGGTCGAGTCCTTGCCGTCGTCCAGCACGTGCCAGAAATTGACCGTGACACCGATCTCGGCGAACACGTCGAACAGGTCCGACTCCTTGATCCAGCGCGACAGCGGCGCCAGCGTCTGGGCCGCGAGGTCGACGATCACGCTTTGCTGCGGGTTGGTCTCGAAGCCATTGACGACCGTGTCGAGCCCTTCGAAGCTGTCGACCACCACGGGTGAGGCAAAGCCTTCGTAGAAGCGCGTGAACGAGCTGTGCGAGCGGTCGGTGTCGAAGCCGGTGAAGGGGCGGCTGTGGTCGATGAAGTACTGCGCCAGCACGCGCGCGGTGACCGACTTGCCGACACCGCCTTTTTCGCCGCCGATGAAATTGATGGAGCTCATGAGTTGATGCTGCCTCGAATGGGTTGAGGAGGGGGTGGAGGGCTGATTCATTCTAGGGGGCTGCTTTTTCTTTTTGTTTGCCACCTTTTGAAATGGCTTGCAGCAAGGGATGTGCCTGCAAGCGCTGCTGCAGCCGTTTCTTCCACGGGGCCGGCAGCGCCGAGGCTTCGATCATTGCGGGCCACTTGTCGCGGGCGAGCCGCGCGGTGTCCGCGATCACACGGCGCACCAGCGGCTCGTGCAGCCCGGTCGAGAAGCAGAAGGCGCGCACGCTGGCAGGCGTGAACAGGGCCGTGCGCCTGGCCGTGCCGGCGGCTGCGGGCAGCAATGGCAAGGCGTGGCCGTCGACACCTTGCAGCGCTGCGTACGCGACGATGTCGTAGGCCGGGGCAAAGCGCGGCGCGATGCCATCGGGGTACAGCACGCCGAAGTTCTTCAGATGCGCATCGGGGTTGCCGAGCAGGTCGTTCACTGCAAGGCGTCGCACGAGTTCGAGCACCGCTTCGTCCCCCAGCGACGGAAAGGCGCGCATCGCGAGCGCCATGTCGAGGTAGCTCGCGCCGTACTTGCGCATCGGGTCGATCGCCAGCACCTGCGCGAAGTCTTCAAAATGGATGCGGCGCGCGCCGTCGCGGTCGAAACGCGTCACTGCCAGAAACTCGGGTTCGTCGGGCAGCGCATAGCTGTGCTCTGCGGCAATGGCTGAGAGCGGGGCGAGTTCGGCATGGCAAACCTCGACGCCCGCCGCGCCGGCCATCTGCAGTGACAGCATCTCGAGTTGCGGCATGTGCGGCCTGCCGGCGACCGGCAGCTTGGCGATGACCCGTGTGCTCGCGCCGGCCCGCGTGCGGGCGACATACCGTCCGCCCTGGCGGCGCAGGCCCAGCTTGGGCTGCACGCCCGAGACCGAAATGCCCTGCGGCATCGGCAGCTCGACCACCGACATCTCCAGCGCATCCTGGTCCTGCGTGATGAGCCGCTGCAGCGTGCCGCGGTCTACCGACACGGGCCTGGCGCTCACGGCACCGGGCAGGTCGCCGCCACAGGCCGCGAGCAGCTCGAAATAGTCGTTCTCGCGGCAGCCGCGAAGCTGCGCGATGTGGCTGCGCAGCACGCCCTCGGGCAGCAGGTTCTGGAAAAAGCTGGGCAGCAGGCCGCTCTGGGCGTTGAACAACGGGTTCTTGACGTCGCTCCACAGCGCCGACTGGGTGGCTGAATCGCTCGCCACCATCGAGAGCGACAGCACTTCGGGCGACGGACTGGCGACCAGCTCGGGCTCTGCCACGAAGCGGCACAGGTCGGCGTACTGGAACAGCTTGCCGAAGCGGCGTGCGCCGAGCGAAATCTCGAGGATCTTGACGTTCATTGCGGCGAGCGGCGCTTGATGTAGGGCGGGGCGGGCGCCTGCGCCACGGCATGGCCGACGCGCGTGGTCACGGGGCGATAGCCGGCATCGGTTGCCGTCGTTTCACCGAAGCCCTTGGGCGCAAGCTGCAGTTCGAGCCCCAGTGCATCGACCAGCGCCAGTAGCGAAGACAGCTGCGGATTGCCCCGCAGGCTCAGCGCGTTGCGCACGGAGCGCTCGGTGAGCCCCGAGCGCAGCGCGATCTCGGCATTCGAGATGCCGGCGGCCTCGCGGCGGGCAGTCAGGGTGGTGATGAGTTCCTGTTTGTTCACGGAAATATATTACCGCAAATGCATATTTGGGAAATATCTTTCCAAAGACTGCATTCCCCGCGACCTCACTTGGGCAGCAGTGTGAAGAAGGGCATGACCACACCCATCACCCAGTTCTGGCCGAAGTCGAGCGCCGCACGGCGGTATTTCTCGTCGGCCTGGGCGGCCAGCAGGTCGAGTCGCGCCACCACTTTCGACAGTTCGCGGTCGGCCACGAGGTTGCGGCCGCGGTCGCTGATTTCGGTGGCCAGCAGCAGCGGCTGGCCGTCGGGGCCGGTCTTGGAGGAAATGAGCCAGAGCGAAATTTCGAAGTTGCGCGCGGCCCGGAAGCTGTTCTCGGCGTTGACGCCGTCGATCATGGTCTGGTCCCAGGTGTCGCCGTTGGCCTGCTTGAGCATCGTGGCCCAGCCGACCACCAGCGCCGCCACGCGGTCGCCCTGGTAGCCCTGGGGGCCGGTGTCGAAGGCCATGCGGATCGCGTCGATGCCGGTGGCGCCCTTCAGCTCAGGCAGGGGCGGGCCCTTGAGCACGGCGTCCCAGGCGCGCTGGGTGGCTTCGTCCATGCTGGCGGCCGACTTGCGCCATTCGCGCGGGTTGCGCTTGTACAGGGTGCTCTGGACCCGGCGCACCGACTGCAGGTTGTCGCGCAATGACAGGTTCGCGATGCGGTTGGCGCCGGACTGCAGCCATTCCTGGTTGTTGTAGGGTTCGGCGCGTTGGGTGTCGCGTACCGACGAGCAGCCGGCAAGACCGAGCAGGGCGGCCGTGCCCGCCAACAGCCAGGTTCGTCTTACGGCAAGGGGTGAAACCGGGGAATCGCTCATGCCCTGACGTTATCATCCACGGCTGGGGCGGCGGCCTGCATCAAGCTGCGGGCCCGTGCAATTTTCCTTACAAATCAATACCTTGGCGCTACAGCCAAGGCAGGCCGACAAGTCGTGCGTCTTAATTCCATCAAGCTTTCGGGCTTCAAGTCGTTCGCCGAACCCACCAACTTCCTGCTGCCGGGCCAACTGGTCGGCGTTGTCGGGCCCAACGGTTGCGGCAAGTCGAACATCATGGACGCGGTGCGCTGGGTGCTCGGCGAGTCGCGTGCGTCGGAGTTGCGCGGCGAATCGATGCAGGACGTGATCTTCAACGGCACGACCACCCGCAAGCAGGCCAGCCGTTCGAGCGTGGAACTGGTGTTCGACAACGCCGACCACCGCGCCGGCGGCCAATGGAACCAGTTCGGCGAAATTGCCGTGCGCCGCGTGCTCACCCGCGATGGCACCAGCAGTTACTACATCAACAACCAGCCGGTGCGCCGCCGCGACGTGCAGGACGTGTTCCTGGGCACGGGCCTCGGGCCCCGCGCCTACGCCATCATCGGCCAGGGCACGATCAGCCGGATCATCGAATCGAAGCCCGAGGAACTGCGCCTGTTCCTCGAAGAAGCCGCAGGCGTTTCCAAGTACAAGGAGCGCCGCCGCGAAACCGAAAACCGCCTGGGCGACACGCGCGAGAACCTCACGCGGGTCGAAGACATTCTTCGCGAACTCAACGCCAACCTCGAGAAGCTCGAAAAGCAGGCCGAGGTGGCCGCGCGCTACAACACGCTGCAGGGCGACGCCACGAAGAAGCAGCATCAGCTGTGGTTCCTGAAGCGCAGCGAAAGCAACGCCGACCAGTCCAAGATCAAGGCCGACTCCGAAAAGGCCATCAACGACCTCGAATCGCGCACGGCAGACCTGCGCCACATCGAAGCCGAACTCGAAACCGTGCGCCAGGCCCACTACGGGGCCGGCGACCAGGTCAACCAGGCGCAGGGCAAGCTCTACGAGGCCAGCGCCGAAGTCGGCCGGCTCGAGGGCGAGATCCGCTTCGTGGTCGAAGGCCGCCAGCGCGTCGAGCAGCGTCTTGTGCAACTGCGCGAGCAGATGGGCCAGTGGGGCCGTCGCCGCGAAGAAGCCGAAACCGAGATCGAAACCCTGGCCGGCGCGGGCGTGGACGCCGAAGAGCAGGCCATCATGCTGGCCGCCCAGCTCGAAGAGCACGACGCGCGCATGCCCGACCTCGAAGAAGCCGTGCAGCGTGCGCAGGACGAAGCCAACACCCAGCGCACGACCGTGTCGCAGGTGCAGCAGCAGATCCAGGTGCTGGCCGCCGACCAGCGCAACATCGAAGAACAAAGCCGCCAGCTCACGCAGCGCAGCGAACGCCTGCGCGCCGACCAGAACGCGCTGGCCGCGCCCGACGAAGCCCGCCTGCTCGACATGCAAGAGCAGCACGCCATGGCGCAGGAAGCCGTCAGCGAAGCCGAAGCGCGCCTGCACGAATTGCAGGAAGCCGTGCCGCAGCTCGACGACGACCGCCGCGCCAAGCAGCAGGCCGTCAACACCGAGGGCGCCCGCCACGCCGAGTACTCGGCCCGCCTTGAGGCGCTGCGCGCGCTGCAGGAAAAGGTCAAGACCGATGGCAAACTGGCTCCCTGGCTCGCCAAGCACGGCCTCGACGGCCTGCAGGGCCTGTGGAGCCGCATCCACATCGAACAGGGCTGGGAAAGCGCGCTCGAAGCCGCGCTGCGCGAGCGCCTGGGCGCGCTCGAAGTCAGCCGCCTGGAGATGGTGCGTGCCTTCGGCAACGATGCGCCGCCCGCCAAGCTCGCCTTCTACAGTCCGCCGGCCGCCGGAGCACCCGAAGGCGCCGCCGCGTTGCCGCGCCTGTCGAGCCTGCTGCGCCTGAACGATGCGGGGCAACAGGCCTTGCTGAACGACTGGCTGCACGGTTGCTACACCGCCGCGAGCTTCGAAGAGGCGCTGGCCCAGCGCGCCACGCTGCAGCCCGGCGAAGTCATCTATGTGCGCAGCGGCCATGCCGTGTCCTCGCACAGCGTTAATTTCTACGCACCCGACTCCGAGCAGGCTGGCCTGCTGGCTCGCCAGCAGGAAATGGAAAACCTGGAGCGCCAGCTGCGCGCCCAGACGCTCATCAACGAAGAGGCGCGCACCGCGCTGGTCCGCGCTGAAGCCGCTTACGCCGACGCCGCCCAGCGCCTCGTGACTGCGCGACGCGAAGCCGCTGAAACCCAGTCGCGCGCGCACGAACTGCAGGTCGAGACCCTGCGCATGACGCAGCTGGCCGAGCAGACCCGTGCCCGCAGCCAACAGTTGGCCGCCGATCTCGGCGAAGTCGACGCGCAGCTCGAAGAACTGCAGGAAAAACGCATCGCTGCCGAAGGCCGCTTCGAAGAGCTCGACATGCAGCTGGCCGACAGCCAGGAGCGCCATGCCGAACTCGACGAGCGCGTGATCGAGGCCAGCCGCGCACTGGCCGCGAGCCGCGAGCAGCACCGCAGCCTCGAACGCCAGGCGCAGGAAGCGACCTTCTCGCAGCGCACGCTCGAAGCTCGCCGCGCGGAACTCAACCGCTCCATTGAAACGGCAATGCAGCAGACCGTGGCGCTCACCGACGAAGACGAGCGCGCCCGTGCCGAGCTGAGTCGCCTGTCCGACGCCGCCGCGCAAGCCGGCCTGCAAGATGCCCTGGCCCTCAAGCTCGAACGCGAAACCGCGCTGGGCTCGGCGCGCAGCCAGTACGACGACCTCACGCTCAAGCTGCGCGCCAGCGACGAGCGCCGCCTGCAGCTCGAGCGAGAACTCGACCCGCTGCGCCAGCGCATCACCGAGTTCCAGTTGAAAGAGCAGGCCGCGCGCCTGGGCGTAGAGCAATATCAGCAGCTGCTGGACGACGCCGGCGCCGACCTTGAGGCCGTCGAGCAATCGATCGAAACCGACAAGGTGAAGCTCACCGGCCTGCAAAGCGAAATCGACCGCCTCAACCGCGAGGTGGTCGCGCTCGGCGCGGTGAACCTGGCCGCGCTCGACGAACTGGCCATTGCCAGCGAACGCAAGACCTTCCTCGACGCCCAGTCGGCCGACCTGAACGAAGCCATCGGCACGCTCGAAGACGCCATCCGCAAGATCGACGCCGAAACGCGCGACCTGCTCGGCGGCACCTTCAAGATCGTCAATGAGCACTTCAGCCGTATGTTCCCGGAGCTGTTCGGTGGTGGCAATGCCAAGCTGATGATGACCGGCGACGAAATCCTCGACTCCGGCGTGCAGGTGATGGCCCAGCCCCCGGGCAAGAAGAACCAGACCATCCACCTGCTCTCGGGCGGCGAGAAGGCGCTCACGGCCATTGCGCTCGTGTTCGCCATCTTCCAGCTGAACCCGGCGCCTTTCTGTCTGCTCGACGAAGTGGACGCGCCGCTGGACGACGCGAACACCGAGCGCTATGCCAAACTCGTCACCGCCATGAGCCGTGAAACCCAGTTCCTCTTCATCAGCCACAACAAGATCGCCATGGAAATGGCCGAGCAACTGATCGGCGTGACGATGCAGGAGCAGGGCGTGTCGCGCATCGTCGCGGTCGATATGGAGTCGGCGGTCTCGATGGTCGAAGCCGCGTAAGCCGAGCGGCACCCATGAGCAACCTCACTCTCGCCCTGGCAATCTTCGGCGGCCTCGTTCTCGCGGCCGTCGTGGGCTACGAGGCCATGATGTCGCGCCGCAATGCACCGCGGCAGCCCGATGCGGTCGACCTCGCGCTGGCCGATGCAGAGCGCGCAATGTCGGGCTCGCCCGACGGCGCGGAGCCGATGCTGCACGTCGACCCGTACCAGGTGCAGCAGGGCGCCGATCGCCACGAGCCTTTATTCGACCCCGACCTGCCGGCGCCCAGCGGCGTGCCCGTACCGACCGGCGAGCGCCGCGGCGGGCTCGATCCGCTGATCGACGTGATCGCGCCGATCTCGCTCGACGGGCTCGCGTCCGGTGACGCCGCCATTGCCGCCATGCCGTCGACGCGGCGCGCCGGTAGCAAGCCAGTGGCCATCGAGGGCCTGAACGAACACAACGGGCAGTGGGAGCCGCCCGTGCCCGGGCAGCGTTACAGCGCCTTCCAGGTCGGCGTGCAGCTGGCCAACCGCACGGGCGCGCTCAACGAAATCGAGTACTCCGAATTCGTGGTCAAGGCGCAGGCATTTGCCGACGCGGTCAACGGCGCGCCCGAGTTCCCCGAGATGCTCGACGAAGTGGCACGCGCCCGCGAGCTCGACCAGTTCGCCAGCGCGCACGACGCGCAGCTGGGCTTTGTTCTGCGCGCATTGCATGCGGCCTGGAGCCCGGGCTATGTGCAGCAGAACGCGGCGCGGCTCGGCTTCGTGGCCGGCATCATTCCGGGGCGCATGGTGCTGCCGACCAGCGAAGTTGGTTTGCCGCCGGTCCTCGGGCTGGCCTTCGACACGCAGGCTGCGCTGGCCGACGACCCAGCCCAATCGGCCATTCGCGAACTCAGCCTGAGCCTCGATGTGCCGCAGGTCGATCGCGGCGAAGAGCCGTTCCGCCGCATGCGCGAAGCCGCCGCCACGCTGGCGCGCGAAATGGACGGCGTGGTCACCGACAGCGACGGCCAACTGCTGCGCGACGAGACGATGGACGTGATCGGCGCTGACCTCGAGCAGCTCTACGACACGCTCGATGCGCGCGACCTCGCTGCGGGTTCTCCGCTGGCGCGACGCCTCTTCAGCTAACAACTCCGACCTTCGGGAGACACCCCATGACGACGCGCGACGAAGCGGCACGCGAAGCCGCCGCACTGAGCGAACAGCTCCACCGGCACGCCCACCTCTACTACGTGCTCGACACGCCCGAACTGCCGGACGCGGAGTACGACAAGCTCTTCCAGCGCCTGCAGGCCATCGAGGCCGAGTACCCCGACCTGCGCACGCCCGATTCGCCGACGCAGCGCGTGGGCGGCAAGGTGCTCGACGGTTTCGTCAAGGTGCGCCACAAGGTGCCGATGCTGTCGATCCGCACCGAGACCGACATCACGCCCGGCGGCGCGAGCGCCTTCGATGCGCGCGTGCGAAAGGAGCTGGGCTTGCCCGAGGACGGGCCGCAGGTCAGCTATGTCTGCGAGCTGAAGTTCGACGGCCTCGCCATGAACCTGCGCTACGAGAACGGCGTGCTCGTGCAGGCCGCCACGCGCGGCGACGGCGAGGTGGGCGAAGAGGTCACGCAGAACATCCGCACCGTGCGCGAGATTCCCTTGCGGCTCAACGGCACGGCGCCGCCCGTGGTCGAGGTGCGCGGCGAGGTCTACATGAAGCGTGCCGATTTCGATGCGCTCAACGAGCGCCAGCGCCAGAAGATCGCGGGTGGGCAGAAGAACGAGAAGGTGTTCGTCAATCCGCGCAATGCGGCAGCCGGCGCGGTGCGTCAGCTCGACCCGGCGATTGCCGCGGCGCGGCCCCTGAGCTTCTTTGCCTATGGGCTGGGCGAAGTCACGCCGGCGGCCGAAGGCGGGCCCGACTGTCCGACGCAGTTCGACTGGCTGCAGCAGTTTCATGCGTGGGGCTTTCCAGTGGCAACGCAGACGGCGCGGGCTACGGGTGCTATTGAACTCATAGCGTTTCACGAAAACATCGGCCGCCAGCGCGATGCCTTGCCCTACGACATCGACGGCGTTGTCTACAAGGTCGACAGCATCGAGCTGCAGCGGCAGCTGGGCTTTGTCTCGCGCGAGCCGCGCTGGGCCGTGGCTCACAAGTACCCGGCCCAGGAGCAACTGACCGAAGTGGTCGGCATCGAGATCCAGGTTGGGCGTACAGGCAAGCTCACGCCGGTGGCCAAGCTCGCGCCGGTGTTCGTCGGCGGCGTGACCGTGACCAACGCCACGCTGCACAACGAAGACGAAGCGCGCCGCAAGGACGTGCGCGTGGGCGACACGGTGATCGTGCGCCGCGCGGGCGATGTGATTCCCGAAGTGGTTGGCGTGGTGCCCGAAAGCCTCGCAAAACCAGAGGGCGAGCGCGGCCCGCAGTTCACCATGCCGCACAAATGCCCCGTGTGCGACTCGGAAGCCGTACGCGAGGAGGGTGAGGTCGACTACCGCTGCACTGGCGGCTTGTTCTGCGCTGCGCAGCGCAAGGAAGCCATCCTGCACTTCGCGGCGCGGCGCGCGGTCGATGTCGATGGGCTGGGCGACAAGCTGGTCGAACAGCTTGTCGACGCCAACCTGATCCGCACCTTGCCCGATCTCTACAAGCTGGGCTTCACCACGCTGGCCGGGCTGGAGCGCATGGCCGAGAAGTCGGCGAAAAACCTTGTCGATGCGCTCGAAGCCTCGAAAAAGACCACGCTGCCGCGCTTCCTGTTCGGCCTGGGCATCCGCCACGTGGGCGAGACCACTGCGAAGGACCTGGCCAAGCACTTCGGCAAGCTGGACGCGATCATGGACGCGACCGAGGAGCAACTGCTCGAAGTGAACGACGTCGGCCCGGTGGTGGCGCAAAGCCTGCGCACCTTCTTCGACCAGCCGCACAACCGCGAGGTGGTCGAGCAACTGCGAGCCTGTGGCTTGACGTGGGAAGAGGGCGAGCCCGCCGCGCGCGCTCCGAAGCCTTTGGCGGGCCTGACCTTCGTCATCACCGGCACCCTTCCTACGCTGAGCCGCGACGAAGCGAAGGATAAATTGGAGGCGGCCGGTGCCAAGGTTTCCGGCTCCGTCAGCAAGAAAACCCATTACCTCGTGGCCGGGGAAGAGGCCGGGAGCAAGCTCGACAAGGCACGTGAGAACGGCGTCGAGATCATCGACGAGGCGCGTATGCTGGAGATACTCGCCAACGGTGTCCCGGCAGAAGACGCGGGCGAGTGAGCGGGAAAACGTGACGGCAGATCCTCTTTACCGGCCGTTACGCGACTTCATCGCAGCGCAGTCAACAGGGTCTACAACCTGGCGTTGAAAGCTAATTGAAGGCCACAAGGAGAGTCCCTCATGCAAAAAATTCGAGTTCTCGGTGCCTGTGTTGCACTCGGCGGCGTTGCGCTGCTGAGTGGCTGCGTGGGCGTGCCCGGCGATCCCTACTATGGCGGCGGAGGCTATTCGTCGGGGCCTTACTACAGTGAGCCAGCGCCCGTGGTCGTTGCGCCCGCGCCGGTCTACATCAACGGTGGCGGCTACTACGAACGACGCCCGAACTACTACTACGACAGGCCCTACTACGGCCGTCCGGGTTATCCGGTGCGGCCTGCCTATCCCGGCGTGCGTCCAACGGCCCCGCCGGCCTGGGGCGGCGGAGGTCGTCCTTCCGCCGTGGTCCCGGCGCGGCCCGGTGGTGTGCCGGGCATCACGCCCACGCAGCCGCAGCAGATGCCGCGAGGGCCTGCGCGGTTGTGGACCTCGCCGGACTCCAAGACGCAAACCCCTCCCTGACCCCACCAGGGGCGAGCGCGCGAGGCTGTCGCGATAATCCCGCCATGGCCATCCGCGAAATCCTCAAGATGGGCGACCCCCGGCTGCTGCGTATCGCGCAGCCGGTCGCCGCCTTCGACACCGACGAGCTGCACCTGCTGGTGCGCGACATGTTCGAGACCATGCATGCGGTCAATGGCGCCGGCCTTGCCGCGCCGCAGATCGGCGTGGACCAGCAGTTAGTGATCTTCGGCACCGATGTCGTGAACCCCCGTTATCCCGACGCTCCCCCGGTGCCGCGCACCGTGCTGCTCAATCCCGTCATCGCCCCGCTGAACGACGAGGAAGAAGAGGGCTGGGAAGGGTGCCTGTCAGTGCCTGGCCTGCGCGGCGTGGTGCCGCGCTTCGCCAACATCCGCTATACCGGGTTCGACCCGTACGGCGACCCGATCGACCGGGTCGCCACTGGCTTTCATGCGCGCGTGGTGCAGCATGAAGTCGATCACCTGCTGGGCAAGCTGTACCCGATGCGGGTGCGCGATTTCTCGCGCTTCGGCTACACCGAGGTCCTGTTCCCAGGTCTCGATGCAGCCGATGACGATTGATCGAACCTGATCAGTTGTATTTGCTGCTGAGCGCGAAGCGGCCACCGCCCATGAAGGCAAGAGCAAGCGCCGCGAACAGGAACATGCCTTGCAGTTCCAGCGCCCAGCCGCCTTGCTTGCCGAGCGAGGTCAGGTCCTTCATGTGGACCAGCGCGAACGCCACCAGCATGTTGATGACCACGATCCACGCCGCAGGACGCGTGTAGAGGCCGATGATCAGCAGCACGGGCGCCACCACCTCGCCGATGTAGACCAGATAGGCCAGTGCGCCCGGTAGCCCGTGCTGGGCCAGCATGCCGGAGATGAAGCCGACGCCGCCTTGCAGCTTGGCGATGCCGTGCAGCAGGATCAGGACGCCAAGCGAAACGCGCAGGATGAACTTGCCGGTGTCGTCGGATTTGACCATTTGTGTGGATTCCATTGGAGTGGTTGATTGGAGGGCCGTATGGTAGTGAACCTGCGACGCTTCGAGCCAGCTTTTGCGGCGCATATGCATCCAACCCGGAGTTCTTTGGCAGAGTCTGGTGTCGGCCCGTACACTGCCTTTTGCCTACTGTTGAGGAGAACACACCAATGAACAATCGATTCCGCCCGGCGTTGCTTGCAGCCGCTTCCGTCATCGCACTGGCCGCTGCTGCGCCAGCCTTCGCCGGCAAGACGCTCGACGCGGTCAAGCAGCGCGGCACCGTCAAGTGCGGCGTGACCAACGGCGTGGCGGGCTTTTCCGCGCCAGACACGCAGGGCAACTGGTCGGGCCTCGACGTCGACACCTGCCGTGCCATTGCGGCGGCCGTGCTCGGCGACGGCAAGAAGGTCGACTTCGTGCCGCTCAACTCGCAGCAGCGCTTCTCGGCCCTGCAGGCCGGCGAAATCGACATCCTCGCGCGCAACACCACCTGGACGCTCACGCGCGACGCCTCGCTGGGCTTCAACTTCACCACCATCACCTACTACGACGGCCAGGGCTTCCTGGTGCCGAAAAAGCTCAAGGTGACAAGCGCCAAGCAGCTCAAGAACGCGACCATCTGCACGCAGTCGGGCACCACCAACGAGAAGAACGTCTCCGACTACTTCCGTGCCCAGAACATCCCGGTGAAGACGGTCGTCTTCGAGAGCTTCGAAGCCTCGTTCAAGGCCTTCTTCTCGGGCCGCTGCCAGGCCTTCACGACCGACGCCTCGGCGCTGGCCGGCCTGCGCAACAAGGAAGCGCCGAACCCCGACGACTACGTCATCCTGCCCGAGCTGATCTCCAAGGAGCCGCTCGCGCCCCTGGTGCGTCGTGGCGACGACGAGTGGTTCGCCATTGCCAAGTGGGTGCCCAACGCGCTCATCGAGGCCGAGGAATTCGGCGTGACGCAGGCCAATGCCGATGAGCTCAAGGCCAGCAGCAAGGACCCGGGGCAGCAGCGCCTGGTCGGCACCGGCGAAGACCTCGGCAAGCTGCTGGGCCTCGACAAGGACTGGTCGTTCCGCGCAATCAAGGCTGTGGGTAACTACGGCGAGATGTTCGAGCGCAACGTTGGACCGAAGTCGGTGCTGAAGCTGCCGCGTGGCTCCAACAACCTCTGGAGCAAGGGCGGTCTGATCTACGCACCCCCGGTTCGATGAACGGCGGGGCCTCGCGCCGCGGGGTCTGGCTGGCGTGGGCCGTCCAGGCACTGCTGGTGCTGGCCGTGGTGGCCGGCGCAGTCTGGGTGGTTCACCATGCGCTCGAGGTGCTTCGTGCGCGCGGGGTTCGCTCGGGCTTTGACTTTCTCACTGAGCCCGCGGGCTTTTCCATCAGCGAAGGCTGGCTCGACTTCGATGCCAGCCAGCCGTTCTGGCGCGCCTTTCTCGCGGGCCTGATCAACACGGTGCGCGCGGCCGTGCCGGCCGCCATCTTCTCGGTCGTGCTCGGCACGCTGATCGGCATCGGACGGCTCGCGCCGCACGTGCTGCTGCGCGGCATCTGCACCGCGTACGTCGAACTGCTGCGCAACGTGCCGCTGCTGGTGCAATTGCTGATGCTGGCCTTTGCCATGGCCAACCTGCTGCCCGACCCGACCGAGCCGCTGCGGCTGCTGCCGGGCGTGTGGCTCAGCAAGGGCGGGCTCAGCGTGCCGTGGCCCATGGTGGGCGAGGGCGGTCTGCATTTCGAGTTTCCCGAGCGCGGTGACTTCGGCGTGAGCGGTGGCGCGGCGCTGAGCCCCGAGTACGTGACCATCGTCGCGGGCCTGAGCTTCTATTCGGCCGCCTTCGTGGCTGAGATCGTGCGCGCGGGCATCCTGTCAGTGTCGCAAGGACAGGTGCTGGCGGGGCAGGCGCTGGGGCTGTCGCCGGGGCAGCAGCTGCGCATCGTCGTGCTGCCGCAGGCGCTGCGGGTGATCGTGCCTTCGCTCACCAACCAGCTGTTGAGCCTCACCAAGAATTCGTCGCTGGCGGTGGCTGTGGGCTATCCGGAGCTGGTGTCGGTGGCCAACACCACCATCGGCTCCAACGGCCGCGCCTTCGAGTGCATCGCGATCATCATGGCGGTCTACCTGCTGCTGTCGCTGCTGATTTCCTTCGGCATGAATCGCTACAACGCGCGCGTTGCATTGCGAGGCTGGCGATGAGGAACGTTGCACAAGGCCCCATTGCATGGCGCAGTGAACTCTGGGGTTCGCCGCTGCGCTCGCTGGCCACGGTGATGTTGCTGGCCCTGCTGGCGTGGGGCGGCTTCCACGTCGTCGAATGGGGCATCGTGCATGCGGTGTTCCGGGCTGACGCCGAGGCTTGCCGCGCGGTGCAGCATGGCGCGTGCTGGGGCGTGGTGGCCGAGAAATGGCGGCCGATGCTTTTCGGGCGCTTTCCATATGAAGAGCAGTGGCGTCCGGCCATCGCGGTGGTCGTGCTGTCTGCTGTCACGATGCTCAGCGCCTGGCCGCGCAGCTGGCGCTGGTGGCTGGTGCCGCTGTGGGCTGCTGCATTGCTGCTGTTCGTGCTGTTGATGCGCGGTGGCGTGCTCGGCCTGGAACATGTGCCGACGAGCCGCTGGGGCGGCCTGCCGCTGACCATCGGGCTGGCGGTGGTGGGGCTGGCGCTGGCCTTTCCGCTGGCCTTGCTGCTGGCGCTGGGGCGCCGCTCGGGCTGGCCCGTGGTGCGCACGCTGAGCGCGAGCTATATCGAGCTGGTGCGCGGCGTGCCGCTGATCTCGGTGCTGTTCATGGCCTCGTTCCTGCTGCCGCTGCTGTGGCCGGCCGGATGGCAGCCCGACGTGCTGGTGCGGGTGCTCGCGGGCCTCGTGCTGTTCGTGGCCGCCTATCTGGCGGAAATCATCCGCGGTGGCCTGCAGGCCGTGCCGCGCGAGCAGACCGAAGTGGCCATGGCGCTGGGCTTCGGCCGCTGGCCGGTGCAGCGCGACATCGTGCTGCCGCAGGCGCTGCGCCTCGTCGTGCCCGCGCTCACCAACAGCGTGGTCGGCACGCTGAAAGACACCTCGCTCGTCACCGTGGTCGGCCTGTTCGAGCTGACCGGCGCGCTCGGGCTGGCGCTCGGCGGCGACCCGACATGGCGGCCGTTCTACCTCGAGGGCTATCTCTTCATCGCCGCGGTGTACTGGGTGCTGTGCTTCGGGCTCTCGCGCTACAGCGTGTGGCTCGAAAAACGGCTGTCGGCCGCTCCCTGAGCCAAGCGCCGCCGGGCTCCTGTACACTCCGGGCCTTCATGTCGAGCCACAACTCCCACCCCGCATCCAACGCAGCCCTGATGGCTCGCATGATGCCGCCTGCCTCCGCGCAGGCGATGGTTGTTGCTCGAATGATTACCACCATTACCACCGCGGTCACCTGACACGCGCAGGTGGCCGTTCCGGCAGCCACCTGGTGTATCGCTCTCTCCCCGAACGAATGAACCCAGCTCTGGCAGCTGGGTTTTGTTTTTTCGTCTGGAGATGTCCATGTACCGCGATCCTGTTGAATCCTTAGAGCCCCTGCACAGCCGCCCCGCGGCCATTCGTACCCTGCGCGTGGGGATGATCGGCATCGGTACCGTGGGCTCTGGCACCTTCCGCGTGCTGGCGCGCAACCGGGCCGACATCGCGGCGCGGGCCGGCCGTTCAATCGAGCTCGTGATCGTCGCCGCGCGCAACCTGGCGCGGGCCGCCGGCATCGTGGGAGAGGGCGTTCCGCTCACGGCCGACGCGATGCATGTGGCCACGCACCCCGATGTCGACGTGGTGGTGGAAGTGGCAGGCGGCACAGGCCTGGCGCGCGACTGGGTGCTGGCCGCCATCGCGCACGGCAAGCACGTGGTGACGGCCAACAAGGCCCTGTTGGCAGTGCACGGCACCGAGATCTTCGCCGCCGCGCGGGAGAAAGGCGTGGTCGTCGCCTACGAGGGGGCAGTGGCCGTGAGCATCCCCATCATCAAGGCACTGCGCGAAGGCCTTGCGGCCAACCGCATCGAATGGGTGGCGGGCATCATCAACGGCACCACCAACTTCATCCTGAGCAAGATGCGCGACGAGGGTCTCGACTTCGCCGCCGCGCTCGCGCAAGCACAGGCGCTGGGCTATGCGGAAGCCGACCCGACCTTCGACATCGAAGGCATCGACGCCGCCCACAAGCTGACCCTGCTCGCCGCCAATGCTTTCGGCATGCCGCTGCGCTTTGCCGATGCGCAGGTGGAGGGCATCACCGCCCTGCAGGGTGTGGACGTGGCGTGTGCCGAACAGCTCGGCTACCGCATCAAGCTGCTGGGCGTGGCGCGGCGGCAAGCATCTGGCGTCGAACTTCGCGTGCAGCCTGCGCTAGTACCCGCAGACCACCTGATGGCGCATGTGAAGGGCTCGATGAACGCCGTCATGGTCAAGAGCGATGCGGCTGGCCTCACGATGTACTACGGCGCGGGCGCCGGCTCGGAGCAAACGGCTTCGGCCGTGATCGCCGACCTCGTGGACGTGGCGCGGCTGGACGGCGTCGACGCCGTGCAGCACGTGCCGCACCTGGGCGTCCACGCGCATGCGACGAATGCCTTGTCGGTGCTGCCGCGTGCGGCTGTCGATACATCGCACTACCTGCGTGTGCCGGTGCATGCGGTCGGCCAGATCCAGGCGGTCACGGCCTGTCTAGCCGCGCAGAAGGTGCCCGTGCGGCAGGTCGCGCTGGCGGCCGAATGCTCCGGCACCGGGCCGCAGGTGCTGGTGCTGACCGGGCCTGTAGTGCAGGGCACGCTCGATCTCGCCGTGCACGCGCTCCAGGCGCGGACCGAAGTGGCCGGCCCGGTGGTCACGCTGCGCGTGGAAGCGTTGGAAGGCTGATCAGGCCGCCCGGATCTGCAACCCCAGCGCGACCGCATCGCGCTGCGGCGCCCGGGTGGCCAGGCTCACCACCACGACCACGGCCGCATTGATCGCCATTGCAATCAGCCCCGCCTCCCACTGCGGCACCGCGGTCGCCCAGAACTTCGCAGCGAACGGTGCCAGCAGCGCGACGAAGCCCGCGACCAGACCGGCCAGCACGCCGACCGCGCTCGTGCGCTTCCAGAGGAACCCGAGGAACACACCCGGCGCGAGCATGCCGATGGCCGAATAGGCGTCGAGCAAGATCTTCACCAGCGAGCCCTTCTGGCTGATCGACAGCCACACCGCAATCGCCGCGAACACCACCAGCGAGCCGCGCGAGAGGGCCAGCGACCCGCGCTCGCCCAGCCCCGGGCGAAACGGCCGCACCACGTTGCGCGTGAAGATTGAGCCCGCCGTCAGCAGCAGCAGCGAGCCCGGCGCCAGCGCCAGCAAAAAGCCCGTGCCCGCCAGCAGCCCGACCGTCCAGGCCGGGTAGCGGTCCGACACGAACTGCAGCAGGGCCGCGTTCAGGTTGCCGCCCGGCGGCTGCGTGTTCGCCAGAAGCGCCGCGAAGCCGAGCAGGATGATGAAAAAGTAGGCCAGCGAATACAGCGGCTGCCAGATCGCGTTGCGCCGGATCGCGGTGGCGCTGTGCGCCGTGTACGACATCTGGAACAGGTGCGGAAAGACCCAGTTGCCCAGCGCGATGTTGATGGCCGAGGTCATGAGCCAGATCGCCGTGGTGGGCGAGGTGGCGTCGAGCCCCGGGAACTTGCCGATGCCCGGGTGCTTGGCTTCCGCCATCGAGAACAGGTCCATCAGCGAGGCTGCTCCGACCTTGCTGGCCACCGTCACGCTGAGCAGCACCACGACGACGACCATCAGGATGTCTTTCACGCCGGCCGCGAAGGCGGCGGAGCGCACACCGGCCGCGAACACGAAGGCGATCATCAGCACGCCCGCGCCGATGGTCGCGGCTTCGCTCGAGATGCTGTTGCCCAGCGTGAGCTGCACGATCAGCCCGAGGCTGACGAGCTGGATCTGCACGTACACGACCAGCGACGCGATGCCCACCAGGCCCGTCAGCACGCCGAGCCAGGGTGCGTCGTAGCGCGCGGCGAAGAAGTCCGATTGCGTGAGCAGCCCGCGCAGCCGTCCCGCGCGCCAGATCTTCGGCATCAGCCAGTAGCCGACCGCGTAACTCATCGAGACGGAGCAGAACGCGAGGTACGCGGGCGCTCCCAGTGCCCAGGCGTAGCCCGAGATGCCGAGCACCGCGAAGGTCGTGTAGACCTCGCCCGCATTCATGAACCAGAACACGAGCGTGCCGAGGCTGCGGCCGCCCACGGCCCAGTCGGCAAAGCTCTTGCCGTGGCGCGTGCGGCGGCCGTAGGCCATGGCGCCTGCCACCGTGGCCAGCAGGATGGCGAGGACGATTGCGAGTTTCATGCCGCGCCGTCCTTGTCGTTCTTGCCAGCGTCTTCGGCCTTCAGGCTCCTGTCGAGGAAGTCGGCCTCTTCGGCCTCGACGCCGGCCCGGGCGTCGAGCCTGAAGACGATCGCGATCACCACGCTCGTGAGCACGATGCCCGCCATCTGCCAGAACATGGGAAAGGGCATGCCGAAGGGCCTGGCCGCGATGTCGTTCACCGCCGGCGCGAGGCAGGCCTGCCAGACGAAGGGGAAGACCAGCAACCATCGATGGCCGAGGCGGGGTGAATCGCTGCTGCGCGCGGGAGGGGTGTCGACCATCTCTCTGCTCCTGTAAAGTGATACTGCACAAAAACTGGCTGGAGTGTGCAATCGGATTGTCGAAAAGCGCAAGCTGGATTTCAGCTACTACCCGAGAAAATACCAATGCACAAATGTGACGCGAGTGCACCATTGACGTGCAGCCACACAGCACATACCATCGCCATCCAATGAAGCCACACTGCACAGACAACGGAGCGACCGGATGATCGGCGAGCGATTGAAAGAGCTGCGGACCGTGCGCGGCCTGTCCTTGCGCGAGCTCGCAGCCCAGGCCGGTGTGTCGGCCACGCTGCTCAGCCAGATCGAGCGCTCGGTCACCGACCCGAGCCTCGAAACCATGCGCCGGCTGGCCGGCGTGTTCGGCGAATCGGTCTCGTCGCTGTTCTCCGAGCCCGCGCCGCCCTCGGTGTGGATCAGCCGTCCGGGCGAACGCTCGCTGCTCACTGCGCCCAAGGGGCAGGTCGGATACGAGCGCCTGACGGCCGGCAACGGCCAGCTCGAAGTGCTGCGCGCCGTGCTCCAGCCGGGTCAGGTGTCGGCGGACGAACCGCGCGGCCACGCATCGACTGAGTGCGTGTACGTGGTCGCGGGCGCGCTGGTGGCGCAGATCGCGGGCGTCGACTACCCGGTGCTGGCGGGCGAGAGCATCTCGTTCGACTCGCGCCTGCCGCATCGCTATCTGAACCAGTCGCAGGCGCCGACCGAAATCATCCTGTCGGTGACGCCGCCCAACCCCTGAACACGCGAGGCCCACGATGACCCCCGACCCCAGTTTCACGCTCCACGACCTGCGCGTCGAAGTCGTCGCGCCGGAAGGCGCCCGCATCTACTGCGGTGCCAAGGTCGGCGACTATTTCGAGCTGCGCGGCGAGATGCTGCATCTGCCCGAGGGGCAGGGCTTCTCGATTTATTCGCTGGGCGCCTTGCTGCCGCTGCTGGCCGCCAAGCAGCGGCCCACCGACGCGAACGACTGGATGAGCACCGACGCCGAGGTGGCCTGCCCCGACCCGAATTGCCCCTCGCGCTTTCGCATCACCCGCATGGGGCTGCGCACTTTTCGCCACGCCGACACCACGGCGGTTGTCCATCCATCGAACGAGTCTTCATGAATCCCTCGCAGCATTCGCACCATCGCATCGAGCTCGCGCCCGGCTATGAAATTTCCCGCCTGCTGAAGGGCGGATGGCAACTGGCCGGCGGCCACGGCGACGTGGATCAGGCAGGTGCCATCGCCGACATGGCGGCCTACTATGACGCCGGCATCACCACCTTCGATTGCGCCGACATCTACACCGGCGTGGAAGAAATGATCGGCGAGTTCCGCGCCGACTACCTGCAGCGCCACGGCCGCGACAGCCTTTCGCAGCTGCGCGTGCACACCAAGTTCGTGCCCGACCTCGCCCTCCTGCCGAGCATCGACAAGCGCCAGGTCGAGCAGATCATCGATCGCTCGCTGAAGCGCCTGCGCATGGAGCGGCTCGACCTCGTGCAGTTCCACTGGTGGGACTACGGCGTGCCGCGCTATCTCGAGGTTGCGCACTGGCTCCTGGAACTGCAGCGCGCCGGCAAGATCGACCGCGTGGGCGGCACCAATTTCGACACGGCGCATGTGCGTGAACTGGCCGACGCCGGCGTGCCGCTCTTCAGCATGCAGGTGCAGTATTCGCTGCTCGACCAGCGTCCCTTGCCGCTGATGACGCCGTACTGCGAGCAATCAGGCATGAAGCTGCTGTGCTACGGCAGCGTGGCTGGCGGCTTCCTCTCGGAGCGCTGGCTCGGCGTGAGCGATCCGGGCCAGTCGTTCGAGAACCGCTCGCTGGTCAAGTACAAGCTCATCATCGACGACTTCGGCGGCTGGGACCTGTTCCAGCAACTGCTGGCGCGGCTCAAGCAGATCGCGCTGCGGCATGGCGTGTCGATTTCGACCGTGGCGATGCGCTGGGTGCTGCAGCAGCCGTCCGTCGCGGCCGTGATCGTCGGCGTGCGGCGCGGCGACCACCTGGCGGACCACCTGAAGGTGCTCGACCTGCAACTCGACGCGGCCGACCTCGCGTCGCTTGATGCAGTGCTCTCGCAACGCAACGCGCCGAGCGGCGATGTCTACGCCGTAGAGCGCGACCTCGAAGGCCGCCATGGCCGGATCATGAAGTACGACCTGAACGACAAACCGCACTGAGTTCGGCGTAGCCGGTGAGCGGGTCGTGCGTGCGCGCGAACTGCCAGTCGGGCAGCACGGCGATGAGGATTTCTGCCGTGGTGCGCACCGAGCATCCGGGCGCTGCATGGCCGCCGAAGACTCGGCCTTCTGCATTCGACACGCTGACGTGAAGATGCGAGCCGTCCGGCGAGAGGCTGCCTGCCAGCGTGAGGATTTCCAGGTCGCCTTCGATGCGCGATGCGTTCTCCGCGCCCGCAAAGCGGATGCTCGCGCCGCTCAGGCTGCCGATGCCCGAGACCACGAACGCAGCCTCGGCACCGCCTTGCTTCAACGCCGAGTCGAGCGAGGCGCGCAGGTCGTCGCCCGGGTTCAGCCGCAGCACCAGCGTCTGCATGCGTTCAGGCTCCCGAGAGCGCCCCGTCCACCACCTGCTGCGCCTCTTCGAGGATGCGCGCGAGGTGTTCCTTGCCCTTGAAGCTCTCGCCGTAGATCTTGTAGATGTTCTCCGTGCCCGAGGGCCGCGCGGCGAACCAGCCGTTGTCGGTCACGACCTTCACGCCGCCGATGGCCGCGCCGTTGCCCGGCGCATGGCTCAGCACATTGACGATCTTGTCGCCCGCCAGCTCGGTCGAACGGATCTGTTCCGGCGACAGGCTCGACAGCCGCTTCTTCTGCTCGACGGTGGCTGCTGCATCCACGCGGTCTGACACCGGCTGGCCCAGCGCCTGCGTCAGCTCGGCGTAGCGTTCGCCCGGGTCGCGCCCGGTGCGCGCGGCGATCTCGGCCGAGAGCAGGGCGGGCACCAGGCCGTCCTTGTCGGTGGTCCACACCGAGCCGTCCTTGCGCAGGAAGGTCGCGCCCGCGCTTTCCTCGCCGCCGAAGGCCAGCGACGCATCGACCAGCCCGTCGACGAACCACTTGAAGCCCACCGGCACCTCGTACAGCCTGCGGCCGAGCCGTGCGGTGACGCGGTCGATCATCTGGCTGCTCACCACCGTCTTGCCGACCGCTGCCTGCGCCGGCCATTGCGGGCGGTGCGTGTAGAGGTAGTCGATCATCACCGCGAGGTAGCTGTTGGGTTGCATCAGCCCTGTGCTGCCCGAGACGATGCCGTGGCGGTCGTGGTCGGTGTCGCAGGCGAAGGCGATGCCGAAGCGGTCCTTCAGTTCGATCAGCTTGTGCATGGCGTCGGGCGACGACGGGTCCATGCGGATGCGACCGTCCCAGTCGAGCGACATGAAGCGGAAGGTCGGGTCGACCTCCTGGCTCAGCACGTTCAGGCGCGTGAGCTTGTAGCGCTCGGCAATCGCGGGCCAGTAGCGCACACCCGCGCCGCCCAGCGGATCGACACCCAGGTCGAGGTTCACGTCGCGGATCGCGTCCATGTCGAGCACTTGCGCCAGGTCTTCGACGTAGGTGTTCAGGTAGTCGTGCCGGTGCGTGGTCGATGCGCGCAGCGCCTGCGGGAGCGGCATGCGCTTCACGCCTTCGAGCTTGTTCGCCAGCATCTTGTTGGCGGCCGCCTCAACGGCGGAGGTGATGTCGGTGCCGGCCGGCCCACCGTTCGGCGGGTTGTACTTGAAGCCGCCGCTCTCGGGCGGGTTGTGCGAGGGCGTGATGACGATGCCATCGGCCAGACCGCTTGTGCGCCCACGGTTGTAGACCAGGATGGCGTGCGACACGGCCGGCGTCGGCGTGTATTCGTCGTTCTTCGAGATCATCAGCTCGACGCCGTTGGCCGCGAGCACCTCGACAGCGCTGCTGAAGGCAGGCGTCGACAGCGCATGCGTGTCGATGCCGAGGAAGAGCGGACCGTCGATGCCTTTCTGCTTGCGGTAGTCGCAGATGGCCTGGCTGATCGCCAGCACGTGCCATTCGTTGAATGCATCGTCGAAGGAGGAGCCGCGATGCCCCGAGGTGCCGAAGGCCACGCGCTGGCTGGCCACCGACGGATCGGGCCGACCGGTGTAGTAGGCCGAGATCAGGCGCGGCACGTTGACCAGCAGTTCGAGAGGGGCGGGCTTTCCCGCGAGAGGGTTGGTTGCTTGGCTCATGTCGATGGAAAGTCAAAGTTGATCAGGTCGCCGATGCGTTCGACGGTGATGTCGGCAGGGGCGTAGGCGGCAATGGCCTGCTCATCAAGTGCATAGTGCCCTTGCCGCACGAAGACCGTCGTCAGACGAGGCCCCCAGATGGCCTTCATGGCCGAAAGAATGCGCAGCTTGTCGTCGACCATCACGTAGTGCTGGGCGGGGTGGCACTGCTCGATGGTGTCGAGCATCTGCTCCTTGTGCACGTAGATCAGCACGCGGCCCTCGGTGGCGTCCCACAGGCCCGAACGCTGCACCTTGCGCGGCTGGAACACCACGTCGCCGTCAGACAGGATCACCGTGGGCCCGTGGCGGCGCAGATGTTTCAGGGCTTCCAGCGCGCCGGGGTAGAGCCGGTCGGCAAAGGGGTAGTCGATGAGAAAGCTCGACATCAGCAGCAGCCGCGAATCGCTCATGCCGCGGCGGCTCTCTTCGGCGCGGTAGCGCTGCAGGGCGCCGAGGTAGTCGACGTAGCCGAGCTCGCTGCGCAATTGCTCGAAGGCCACCCAGTAGCGGCCGGCGCTTTCGGCGCCGAAGGCCTGCTCGAGATGGGCGCGAAGATCGGCCACGACGCGGTCGTTGTCGAGCAGGGTGTTGTCGACGTCGATCAGGAAGACGGTGGCGTGAGGAGGTGTCATGGGTGTGCGGCCAAAGTGCCTGAACTGGAGCCCGAACTGCGCGTGTCGCGGCCAGCATACGCCCTGAATGGCCCCGAATGCGACGCCAGACAGCCGTCGCGTGAATTGGTTGCCGCTTTGCGGACCATTGACTTAATCCCTGCCACGGGAGTGGCCCCGGAGTCGAATAAGCTTCCGCCCAGATTGAAGAAGAAGGAGCAAGACAGATGCGCATCACGAACGGTCGACTCCGGGCCGGCTTGCCGGCTGTGGCCCTGGGCCTTTTGCTGGCTGGCTGCCAGACGCCCCCGGCCGACCGGCCCCTGACATCGGAAGTGCCTGAACCCCCGAGCTTCGTCACACCGCCGGAAACCTGTCAGGCCACGGCCGTGCGTTTCGGCCTGGGGTTGCGCATCAGCCAGCAACTGCTGGAAGAAATGCGCCAGCGCTCCGGCGCCCGCGTGGCACGCACCGTGCTGGCCACCGAAGCCGCCGACCCGGCGCAAGACATGACGCGGCTCAACGTGCAGGTCGAGCCCACCGGACGCGTGGTGGGCGCCTATTGCGGCTAGCCATACTGTATGCACGAGTGTTGTTCGTACACCTCGTCTGTAACAAAATCTCACTGCAAGGTGTGGAACGGCCCGGATTGGGAGAACAATAGCCCGCGACTTTCGGAGCCCCAGTCTTTTGTCGAACCAGCAACCCACAGTCTCCTTGCCGTCGTACTACGACGGGTCGGCACGTCTTCCGCCGGATGAAGTGCTGCGCCCGTTGATGGCCGACTGGGCCCGCGCCGGCAAACGCCTGGCTGCCGTCTGCTACATCGACGTCGACCGCTTTGCCGAGCTGAACGATCACCTCGGCATGGTCGCCGGCAATGCGGCCCTTGAAGAGGTGGCTCGCCGCATCAAGGCCCAGCTGCCGCGCGAGAGCGTGATGGCCCGTGTGGGCGGCGACGAGTTCGCGGCCCTGTTCGCCGGTATCGGAACCTCGCAGTGCACCCAGGTGCTCGAGCGCATCCAGGCCTCGCTCGGCGAGCCCTGGAGCTGGCGCGACCAGACAGCCAGCATCGGCGCGAGCATCGGCGCCATGATGCTCGACAGCAACGGCCCGCCACCAGAGACAGCCCTGCGCCAGGCGCAGCACGCGGCCTTCTTCGCCAAGCGCGCGGCCGACGGCAAGGTGCATTACTTCGACGCGCCCCAGGCGCGCGCCGATGAACAGGTGGTGCGCGAGCGCCAGCGCATCCAGGAAGGCCTGCTGCAGGGCGAGTTCTTCCTGGTCTACCAGCCCAAGGTCGACATGCGGCGCGGCGTGGTGGCCGGTGTCGAGGCGCTGATCCGCTGGCAGCACCCCGAGCGCGGCCTGCTGCCGCCGGCGCAGTTCGTGCCGCTGATCGAAGACGACCAGCTGGTCGAGCAGGTGGGCGACTGGGCCATTGCCACGGCCCTGTGGCAGGCGCACCAGTGGCGCCTGGCGGGCCTGCAGATTTCGGTGAGCGTGAACGTGGCACCGCGCCACATGATGCGCTGGGACTTCGTCGAACGGCTCGCGCGGCACCTGGCGCAGTTTCCGAAGATGGGCGTGGGCATGCTCGAGCTCGAAATCCTCGAGACCACGGCGATCAGCCAGTTTGCGAACGTCGCGTTGTTCGTCGAGGCCTGCAAGATGCTGGGCGTGGGCGTCACCATCGACGACTTCGGCACCGGGTACTCGTCGCTCACCTACCTGCGGCAGTTGCCGGTGTCGACCGTGAAGATCGACCAGTCCTTCGTGCGCGGCATGCTCGACAACGACCAGGACCGCGCCATCGTGCAGGGCATCGTCGCGCTGCTCCACGCGCTCGGCCTCACGGCCGTGGCCGAGGGGGTGGAAACGGTGAAGCAGGGCGAAGCGCTGCTTGCGCTGGGCTGCACGCTGGGCCAGGGCTACGGCATCGCGATGCCGATGGCGGCCAAGGACATCGTGCAATGGGTGGCGCAGTATGAGAGCGCCCCGCTGTGGGGCAAGGACGAACGGCCCGGCGTGGCGGCGTTGCCCGACGTCGCCTAGCTCACGGACCCTGCCGGAATCAGAGCAACGGCGTATAGGGCGAGGTCATGGGTTTCAGCGTGGTGCCGCTTCCGCCGTCATACCCAGGCGCTCCGATGCTGCTCGAGCCGCCGAACACATAGCGCAGATAGATGCTGCTCGTGAACTGCCGGTAGTTCTGTGCGTTGTTGAAGCCCAGCGCGCCGCCCAGGAACATCTTCGGCGCCAGCTGGTACTCGAGCACCGCAGCCAGGTTGTAGGCAAGGCCGGTCTTGGAGCTGCTGGCATACATGTTGTTGTATGCCGCGCTGCTCAGGCCCAGCGCCAGCGCCTGTGCGGCCGCGCTAGACGCCGCGCTGTTGCGCGACGGATCCGTAGGGAAGTAAGGCGATGTCTTCTGGGTGAACGACTGCACCCCGAGCGACGCGTTCACGCGCCACGAGAGCCGGTCGCTGCGGCCGGTCCAGTCGACAGGGAAGGCCACGCTCACGAAGCTCTGCGGGCTGAAGTAGCCGCCCTGGCCGAATGTGTAGTAGCTGAGGTTCTTCTCGTAGCCCATCAGCCCGATGTTCATGCCCAGAGTGAGCTTGGAGCCGGGGCTGTTGATCAGGTGCAGGTACGCGCCGCCGCCGGTTTCCACGCGCGAGTTGCTGGCCACGTTCTTGCCGGTGATGCCGTGCGCCGCCAGGTAGCTGTACACGCCGTAGGTGCCGTCGTCGTAGCCGATGTCGCCGCGCACGCCGGTGGCGACCACGCCGCCCCAGCGCTCGTTGGTGCGCTCGTCCTTCGCGCCCGCGAACGACAGCACGCTGTCGGTCACAGCGCGGCGGGAGATGTCGGCCTTGTAGTTCCAGGAGTCGCCGAAGCTTCCCTTGAACGTGACGTTGCCGACCAAGTTGGTGGTGGGAAAGCCCAGCGGCGTGGTGCCGATGCCGGCATCGAGGTTCTTGCCTTCGTAGCCCACGTTCAGGCCGACGCCGGACGCGTTCTGCTGGCCAGGCGATGCGCCGGTGGTCAGTGCTTTGAGGGCCGCCGCGGGGCCGCCGCCGAAGCGGCTGCCCGTTGCGTAGTCGCTGGCGGGCGTGCCGGCGTCGAGCACCGTGGGCGTCACGCCCACGACGATCTTGCCTTCGCCGACCGGGAAGCGCGCCTGCACCGGCAACTGGAAATCGGAGAGCCGGCTCAGGCCGGCCTCGCCCGCGCGGTTGCGGTAGACCGTGCCTGCCGTGAGGCTCACCGCGCGCTGCGCCTCCAGTTCCTGCAGCTCCGAGGTCAGCGTGTTGGCAGGCGCGGTGCGCAGCGGTGCATTCCAGCTCGGCTCGGTGCGCGGTGTGTTGGCCTGCGCATAGGCGGCGTTGGCCTGCGGATAGACCGGATAGCCGCCAGGTTGACCGGGTTGAGGCTGCGCCTGCGGAATGTAGACCGGCGCAACCTGCTGCATGCCTGGCACCGGATACTGCGGTAAGGGCTGCATCGATGGTGCAGCGTAGGCCGAGGCTTGCGGCACGTTGTTGTTCGGGTTGTTGCGCGCGTTGCGCGTCGACGCCTTGGCCGTCGACTGGCGGCCCTTGGCATCCGATGCGGCGGGCGCCGTCGAATTCCAGGGCAGGGCACCTGGCGGGTAGGCCTGCGCGCCTGCCGCGGGGTAAGCGGGATACCCTGCCGCCGGATAAGCCCCGGCGACCGGTGCCGCCGGATAACCCACCGGCTGCATGCGCGCCTGCGCGAACGGGTTGCCGTTGGCGGGTGGATAGCCCGCGGGCACGGCTGCGCCCGGCGCGCCGCCGGTCATGCCGGCGAACGGATTGGCAGCGGGCATCTGCTGCACGGGCACGCCGCCCGGCGCGAAACCGCCAGAGGCGACCTGCCGTTCGGCGTCCACCGCGGCACGAAGGTACTGCTCGGCCTTGCGGCTGTCACCCGCGTTGCGGTAGACGCGGCCGGCTGCCGCGAGCACGCGCGACTGGTCGGGCGCCTGCTTCAGCGCGGCCATCACGTAGTTCTCGGCCTCGCTGTGTTCGCGCCGCGCGCTGGCGCTGGCGGCGGCGGCGAGCAGGGTGTCGAGGTCGGTCGGGTTGCGTTGCAGGATGCGCTGGTACAGCGCCAGCGCCTGGCCTTCGTCTCGCGCCGCCGAATACAGGCGTGCCAGTGCGGCCATCGCCTGCGGGTCGTTCGGCCGCTCGGCGAGCACCGGCGCCATGGCGTTGTAGGCAGCCTCGAGGTTGCCGGCTTCGCGCAGGGCGTCGGTCTGGCGCAGCGCGAAGGCCACGCGCAGGTTGTCGAAGTCGTTGCGCTGGGCGGCCGTCATGTTGGCGCTCGCCAGTTGACGCAGCGTGGCCGACAGCTCGATGTCCTGCCTGGTCTTGAGCAGCACCGACGCATACAGCAGCCGGTCGCCGATGCTCGGGCTCGGCGTGCGTGCCAGCAGCTGGCGGCTCATGGAAAGGGCGCGCGGCGCATCGCCGATCTCGGCGTAGGCGCCCGCGAGCTGGCCCCACAGTTCGGCCGGCATGTCGGCGCTGAGCGCCGCCTCGGTCTGCGCGAGCACGCCGCGCGCCGCGTCGACCTGGCCCTGGCGGGCCAGTGCCAGCGCGCGCGCAGCCTGCGACTGCGCCCACAGGCGGCGTTGCAGCGCGGCCATGTCGCGTGTGCGCGAGCCGGCAGGAATGCGTTCGAGGTACTGGATGCCCGCCGCCGCATCGCCGGTCTCGGAGGCGAGCAGGGCGCTGGCGTACAGCGCGTCGGGCATGTCGGGTTGCGACATCAGCAGCCCTTCCATCACGCCGCGCGCCTCGGACACCAGGCCTTGCCTGCGATAGATGTTGGCCAGGTCCAGCCGCACCCACGGGCTGTCGGGCGCGGCGAGCATCGCATCTTCGAGCGTGCGCTGCGCGCCGGTGGCATCGCCGGCCTCGGCCTGCTGGCGGGCGCGGTTGCGCGCCTGCTCGACCTGGATGTCGCGCAGGCCGCCGAGTTGGGTGGCCTGTTCGGGCGTGAGGCGGCGGGACAGGGCCAGCGCCTCGTCGGGGCGGCCCGTCTGGCCGTACAGCGAGATCAGGCCGCGCAGCGCCTGCGTGTTCTGCGGCCTGCTCTCGAGCACGCGCTTGTAGCCCTGCTCGGCCTGGGCGTAGTCGCCGGCGGCGGCGCGCAGGTCGGCCAGCGCGTTCTGGCCCACGGGCTCGCGCGGGTCGATGCGCACGGCGCGCTCGTAGAGAGCCTGCGCACCGCGCGTGTCGTTCCTGGCTTGCGCGGCGCGGGCCTGTCCGACCAGCGCCCAGTAGGTGGCGCTTTGCAGTGCCGAACTCCATTTGCCGCCGCCGCCGCGCGCTGCTCGCTCCAGCAGCTCCTGTGCCTCGGCAAAGCGCTCCTGGCGCAGCCGCACGAGGCCCAGGCCGCCCAGCGCCTCGGTGTCGTCCGCCTTGGCGCGCAGCGCCTGCTGGAAGCGCTGCTCGGCGGTGTTCGCGTCACCGCGGTCCAGTGCCTTGAAGCCTTCGCCCACGGGCACGTCGGGTGAATTGGCCGCCGCCGTCTTGGCGGTGGTGAGCGTTTCAAGCCGTGCGGCCACGGCAGCGTCGGTCTGGTTGTTGCCCAGATAGTCCTGGTAGAGAGGAACGTCGGGCTGGCGCGCGTCCAGCCAGATCAGTGCCTGGCGCCAGGCCGCGCGCGCGGCGCCGGCCACGGCGGGCTGCTTCGTCAGCTCGGCCAGTTCGCGGATGCCTGCACGGCGCGTGGCTTCGCTGTAGGTTTTCTGCTGGGCCAATGCAAGACGGTAGCCGGCGTTCTCCGGGTGGTCCTTCACCAGCTGCTCCAGGCCCTTGCGGCCCTCGTCGGCGCCTTGCGGCGTGCTGGCCAGCACCTGGTAGTACTCAAGCGCCAGCGCTTCGGGCGGCGGGCGGTTGTCGAACTGGCTGCGGTACAGCTCCACCGCCTCGGCGGAGCGGCCGGCACGCGCTGCGGCGCGGGCGCGCTGCAGCGTGCTTTGCTGGCCGGCCGGTTGCTGCGACTGCTGTTGCAGGCGGGCAATGCGGGCGTCGTTCGGGTTTGCGGTGCGCAGCCGCGCGATCCAGCTGCGCGCCGCTTCGGAATTGCCGCGCGAGAGCTCGACCTGCGCCATGCCGTACATCGCATCGGTCGATTGCGGCTGAACGCTCAGCAGCTTCTTCCAGCTTTCCTCGGCAAGGTCGGCGCGGCCCTGGGCCTGCCAGTAGTTGCCCTGTTCGGTCAGCGCCGCGCTGGCGTCGGCCTGTGCATGCGCGGGGTTGGCGGTGCACAGCACGGCGAGCATGCCCAGGCAGGCCATCGGTGCGAGACGCTTCGGCTTCAAGCCGGTCGATTGGAACGGCATAGCGTCCTCCATGAGGTTTGCAGCTGGCCATTGCGACCGAATTCGTACCGGCCGTCGAGCCAGGCCTGGCCGAAAAGCAACAGGCACTGTTCGTAATAAGGCAAGGGCGCCACGGGCGGTGCGGCGCGGCCACCCGGCACGCGGGCGACCTGGGCGGCCAGCGCGTCGGTGGCGCCCAGCGCCTTGAGGTAAGGCAGCATCGCACCCGAAAAACCGAGCGGCGCCATGCCGCGCACAGCGCCGCTCGTGGTGTCGACGTACTCGGGCACCGGCTGGTGGTCGGCCAGCAATTGGCCCGGGCCACGCAGGCTCAGCAGCAGCATCTTGCGCGCCGGGTCCTTGTCGGACAGCATGCCCGCCCAGAGATAGACGCGGATCGCGTCATAGCTGCCGGCAGCGCCCTTCTGCGGATCGGCCACGAAGCCGCGCGAATCCTGCGACCAGGCACACCAGTCGGGCGCGAAGCCCTTCGGCGTGACGGCGCCGAACATGCGCAGCGTGTTCTCGGTGACCTCGCTCCACGGACCGGTCGGGTCGGCCTGCTGGAAGTAGCGCAGCAGCTGCAGCGGCATGTAGCTCGGGTTGAGCCGCCATAGCGGCCCGCCGGCCGCCGACTTGGGCCACGGCAGCAGCATGCGGCCGAGCCCGGGCACGGCGATGACTTCGTCGCGCACCGCCAGCGCCAGCAGGCTGCGGCCGAGTGCGCGGTAGTTGGCGTCGTTCCACAGCCGGCCGGCTTCCATCAGCGCATAGGCGATCCAGAGGTCGGCGTCCGACGCGGCATTGGGGTCGAGCACGCCCCAGCCGCCCTCGGGCTTGCGGCCCCATTGCCAGGCCGGCAGTTGTTTGGCCAGGCTGCCACCCGCGAGGTTGGCTTCGGTCCATGCCAGCACGCGCGCGAAAGTGGCGCGGTCGTTGTGCACCAGCGCGAAGAACATGCCGTAGGACTGGCCTTCGGAAGTCGATTGCTGCTGCGGCGTGTTGAAGTCGATCACCCGGCCGTCGGGCTGGATGTGGCGCGCGGCGAAGGCGGCCCAGTCGGTCGCGGGGTGGCACGTGTCGGCAGGGGCAGCGGCGGCGGATGCGGAAGCCGCGGGCGCTTGGGCCGGTGCGGTCGCCGGTGCCGCTGTCACGAGCTTCGGCAGCGCCAGCGCGAGGCCGGCCGCACGCAGAAGGGCGCGCCTGCCCGAAAGGCGGTCGTGGGAAGGCGTGATGGGCGAACGTTGCATGGGCTCGTTACTTCGCCTTCTTCACTTCGCCGACCGACAGCCGGCGGCGTGCCCGCAACTGCAGGCCGGCGTACGACACGGCCGCCCCCAGCAGCGCAAGCACGAGCACCAGCCCGGCCAGCATCAGCGGGCTGCGCGACAGGTGCCACTGCACCCAGGCGATCGGAGGCAGGCGGCCAACGTAGTAGGTGTCGCCGCCAAGCACGCTGTTGACCTGCGTGTCGCGCACGATCGTCATGCTGCCTTGCACGCTCTTGAGCAGGTCGGGCGTCATCAGCGCGTTGAGCAGCGCCTCCTTCGAGTCGGGGCCGGTGATGGCGGCAATCACGCTGCGGCCGCTGCGCAGCGGCGATTCGAAGCCGGCCAGCACGGCGTCACGGCCGTCGCTGCTCACCGCGATCTGCATCGAGCCGGGCAGGTCCTGGCGCGTGCGGGCGCCGATCACGAAGTTGACGGCGTTGTCGATCCAGCTGTCGAGCTTGAGCTCGGGCGCGGCGCCGTTGCGCTTGAGCGGCATCTTGTCGGCCCATTGCGTGAACAGCGGCTGGCTCTGCAGGTTGCCGATGACGAGCAGGTCCTTGTCGGCCCACTGAGCGGCCTCCGCCGAGCGGCCCACCTTCACGCGCAGCGCGGGGTAGCCGGTGGAGCGGCCGATCTGGCCGAGCAGGCCGAGGTAGGTCTCGGTGTCGGTGTCGTTGGGTTGGTCCGGGAGAATGACGGCCGTCTCGGACAGGTCGGCCATGCGCGAGAACGGGAAGCCGCCGTTGGCGTAGGCCGCCAGCTCGGGCATGGCAATGAAGTGCGGGAAGCCCGACACGTCGATGCTGGAGGTCGGGTCGATCGAGCCGCGCACGTTGTCCAGCTGCGGCACGCAGCGCCCGCCCACGGGCTCGAAGTAGTAGTGCAGGCGCAACTGGCTGCGCGGGCCCATGGCCAGCGGCGGCAGGATCACTTCCCGGTGCTCGGCCAGCGTACCGTCGGGCATCAGCTTCACGGCCAGCGGGTTCCACCAGCTGTCGCCGGCCGGGTTGGCCGAGCGCAGCGGCGATCCGCCCACGAAGTTGTCGTTGACGTTGACGTTCAGCGTCGACTGGTCGGGCCGCACGCGCGGCGTGTAGCGGTATTGCAGGTCGAGCGGAATGCCGCGGCTGCGCCAGGTGAAGAGGTCGGGCGGCAGCTGCAGGTTGATGCGGACCACGTCGGGGTTGTAGCCAGTCACCGACAGGTTGGCGGCCGTCGCCAGTTCGCCCAGCTGCAGCGCGCGGTCGCTCGGAATCCAGCGCGGCGCGTCGTAGGGCTTGCGCGCCGGCGGTTCCTGGAAGGCGGTGACCGCCGCTGTCGCGCCCGCGAAGGCCTTGCTGTTCAGCGCCAGCGCCGCGGCGGCGGTGCGCAGTTCGTCCGGGGTGCGACCCATCACCAGCAGCAGCTTGCCGGTGGCGTCGCGCGGGTTGTCGACCACCGCCAGCCCCGGGCCCTGGATGGCGGGCAGCGCGAGGCCTGCAATGGCCGACTCCGGCGTGACGAACACCACCGCGTGGCCGGTGGGCAGTTCGCCGCTGGACACGGGGAAGGTCGCGCCGCGGTAGTCGGTCAGCGCGCCGAACCACGACGACAAGACACCGGCCGCTTCGAGCACAGGGCCCGTGGCGGCGGCGCCGAAGACGAAGGGAATGCGTGCGCGCCGCACGTCGCGGCGGTCGAAAAATGGCTGGGGCAGCGCGGCCAGGTCATTCGCGAGCTTCAGCGGCGCCACCGTCAGCTTCAGCGAACTGGAGGCGTCGATGCGCGCCCACAGGCTGGTGTGGGCCGGGTCTTCGCACTCGCGCGTGTAGTGGCCGACGAGCTCGACGTTGATGCGGTTGAACTCGGTGATCAGGCGGCGGTCGATCGGAATGTCGGCCGTCTGCGGCCGGCCTGCTTCGGCGCGGGTTACCGCCAGCGTGGCCACCAGCACGTCGTTGACCGTGACCTTGAGGTGCGACAGCTCGGGAATCAGCGAGGGTGAATACGCGTAGTTCAGCTTGAACGAGGCGGCCGTGACCAGCTCGTCGGCGCGCACGTTGAACGGAATGCCGACGGTGCCGCTGACACCGCGCAGCTGCACGGCGTAGTCGATGCCCAATTGCGTGAGGTTCAGTTCGCGCACGGTTGCACTGGCTGCCGCCGATGCGGTTGCCGGGGCACTGGTCGCCGGCTGCGCCACGGCGCCGCCGGCGGCAGCGAAGGCGATCGCAAGCAGGACGGCGCTGGCGGCGAACGAGGGCGAGGCTGCGCGGGCAAGGGACGCGTCGCGGCGATGCGCGCGCAGGGTGAACGTCACGTGGATTCCTTCGCTTTGGCAGGACGCAGCCGCGAGGTGGCTGCACGGTAGTAGTGGCTGAACATGTCGCGAAAGCCGGTGCCGCTGATGCTGATGAGGTGGCCGAGCACGCGGTGGATCGGCACGCGCGGATGGTTGCCCCAGCGGGCGGCCCAGATGTCGGCGCGCGCAGTCGTGCACTGCACGAGTGCGCGTTCCTGCGCGAAGCTCATCGGCGCGAAGCGCAGGCCCAGGCGCTTGCCGCTGCTGAAGCGCACCGTGGAGGCAAAGCGCGACTCCTGGTCGTCGCGGTACAGCGCAACCACGACCGGGGTTTCCGCATCGAGCTTCATGTCCTGCGGCAGGTCCACGCCCAGGCCGCCGCTGGAGAAGTCGAAGGTATTGCAGCGCAGCGAGCGGCCGTCGGCGAAGTACAGCGTGGCCGGCAGCACGAGCTCCACGCGGTGCGCGCCGCGCAGCTGGCGCGACTCGTTGGCCGCCGCCACGCAGGCGCCCAGGATCATCATGTTGTAGATGGTCCAGGCCAGGTTGAGCCAGACGGTGGCGATGTTCTGCGGGTCGACCCAACTCAGGCGCCACGCGCCCAGGCACACGCCCACGAAGTTCAGCGCCAGCAGCACCAGGCTGGCCTTGGCGATGGTGCTGTCGAAATACTCTTCCTGGATCAGGCCGCCCTTGGCCGTCACGTTGAAGCTGCCGAGCTTGGGGTTGATGAGTGCCACCAGCGTCGGGCGGAAGATGTACCAGGCCAGCACCGCCTCGTACACCTCGTTCCACAGCAGGTAGCGAAAGCGCCCCTGGATGCGGCTGTTGGTCAGGTTGGCGTGCAGGATGTGAGGCAGCGCGAAGGCGAAGATCATCGACGCCGAGGCGTGGATCACGCTCGCGCCGAAGTACAGGTACGCCAGCGGCGCCGTCAGGTAGATGAGCCGCGGCAGGCCGTACAGGAAGTGCAGCATCGCATTCACGTAGCAAAGGCGCTGCGCCCAGTGCAGGCCGCGCCCGAACAGCGGGTTGTCGATGCGGAAGATCTGCGCCATGCCGCGCGCCCAGCGAATGCGCTGGCCCACGTGGCCCGAGAGGCTTTCGGTGGCCAGGCCGGCCGCCTGCGGCAGCGCCAGGTAGGCCGTGCTGTAGCCCAGGCGGTGCATCTTCAGCGCCGTGTGGGCGTCTTCCGTCACGGTCTCCACCGCGATGCCGCCGACTTCCTCGACGATGTTCCGGCGCAGCACCGCGCAGGAGCCGCAGAAGAATGTGGCGTTCCAGAGATCGTTGCCGTCCTGGATCAGGCCGTAGAACAGCTCGCCCTCGTTGGGCACCTTGCCGAAGGTGTCGAGGTTGCGCTCGAACGGGTCGGCCGAGAAGAAATAGTGGGGCAGCTGGACCATGCCCAGCTTCGGGTCGCGCCCGAACCAGCCCATGGCGATCTGCAGGAACGAGCGCGTGGGGATGTGGTCGCAGTCGAAGATCGCGACGAACTCGCCGGTGGTGTTCTTCAATGCGGCATTGATGTTGCCGGCCTTGGCGTGGCGGTTGTTGTCGCGCGTGACGTGGGTCACGCCGACCTGCTCGCAGAACACGCGGAACTCCTCGCGCCGGCCGTCGTCGAGCACGAAGATCTTGATCTTGTCGCGCGGCCAGTCGATCAGCTGCGCGGCCAGCACCGTGGAACGCACCACCGACAGCGCCTCGTTGTAGGTCGGGATGAGCAGGTCGATGGTCGGCCACTCGGCCGGGTCTTCCGGCAGCGGCACTGGCTTGCGCTCCAGCGGCCAGGCGGTCTGCACGTAGCCCAGCAGCAGAACCACGAAGGCGTACAGCTCGGCCACCAGCAGGCCCACGCCCAGCACCAGGTCGACCGGGTTGTCCATGAACATGGTCTCGGTCACGCGCCAGTAGGTGTAGCGCGAGGACACGACGACTGACAGGAAGATCAGCACCAGGCTGGCAAAGCGGCCGCGAAACCGGTTGGTAACGAGCGCCGCCAGGAAGATGCCCACCGACAGCACGATCTGCTGCTCCAGGGTCATGGGCGCGATGATCAGCGCGGGCAGCATCGTCAGGGCGACGATCCAGCCGAGGATGCGCACGGGCAGCAGGCGCAGGATGGCGGGCGCCGGCCGTGGCGCGGGCTGCTGCAGAGGGACAGACCGGGCGCTTTTCATCGGTTCGGCTCCAGGGTCCGCAGGGATGGGAAAGACGCGGCCTGCCGGCCGGTGTCGATGCGCTCGAGCAGCCGCTCGGCGCAGGAGGCGATGTCCTGGGTGGCCTGGCTCATCGGCGCATAGCGGTGCACCGGCGAGGCCGAGGCCAGTGCCTCGGGCACTGCCTGGTCCAGGTGAAGCACGCCCAGCAGTTCAGGGCGCAACCGCTGGCGCAGCATCTCGAAGACGTCGCTGTTGAGCCGCTTGCCCGGGTCGACCTGGTTCACCACGTAGCCGGTGCCGAGGTAGTCGGCGCGCGGCCGGCCGTACTTGTCGAGCATGCGCTCGATGATCGGCAGGGTGGCGAAGGAGCCGGCGTCCGCCAGCATCGTGACGATGCCGAAGTGGGCCGCGCGCAGCGCCTGCTGCAGGTACACCGAGGGGCCGGGCGGGGTGTCGAGCAGCACCAGCGTGTCGCCCGGCAGGCCGAAGCGCGCGAGCGTCTCGGCCAGCCAGCCGGGATTGCGGGCCAACTGCTGCTCGAAGGCGATCTGGCGCTCGTCGTCGACGTCCCCGAAAGGCAGCAGCATGACTCCGGCATGGGCCTGCCGGATGGCGCGCGCCCACGGCATCAGGCCTGTGGCGGCCTCGACCAGTCCGCTGTCGCCGGCCTGCGGCTCGTTGGCGATGTGGAAGCGCAGGGCATTCTGCGGATCGAGGTCGATCGCCAGCACTTGCCGGCCGCGCTGGGCGAGTGCGCTGCAGAGGTTGGCGGCGATCGTGGTCTTGCCTACACCGCCCTTGGAGGAAATGACGGGGATGACAACCATCGTCACGTCGGCCTTCGCCAGCGCGACATGGGCCCTGACGCAGCAGCGGGCGGCTGCGACCCGGCCAGGCGCGCGAACAGCTGCTCGAGCGGCGTGAGCGCAGCGCCAGTGCTGTCGACGGCCGGCGTCACCGGTGGAGCGATGGGGGGCGCGACGGGCACCAGTGCGGGAGGCGGGGTGTGCAGCACAGGTTCGCTGCGAGGGGGCGGCGCGGTAGCCGGCATCGGCGCGGGAGCCGGCGCAGCGGCTGCCGGCGGGTGCACGATCTTCTGGCCCGACAGCAGCGGCCACACGCGGGGCGCTTCGGTCTCGTCCTCGGGCGGTGCGAATTCCTTGTAGCCGTTCGCATCGCCGCCGAACTTCCGGAACAGGCCTGCGATGTCTTCGGGTGTGGAGTCGTCGGCGCTCATGCAACCGCTCTCGACAAACGCAGATCGACACGGGGCCCTGCGGCCTGTGCGGTGGCTGGCTGCAGCGCCCGGACGCGCAGCGACGGGGGCATGCGCTGCGAATCGAACCAGGCCTGGTACGCGCCCTCGAAGAAGCCGACGCTCCAGTCGGAGGTTTCGGGGCCGAAGGCCATGGCGATCGGACTGCACGCGTGCGTGATGGCGACGCCGTTAGCGTCTTCGCTCAGGACGGTGAAGCCCCAGTCGATGCCGTCCCAGCGCGCATTGAACTGGTCCTGCAGGTCGCTGAGCGTCTGGCATGGCGGAACCGGCAGGGCTTGCGCGAGACGCTGGCCGATGCGGTAGAAGAGCTGCCGCAAATCCTCAGGTGGCAATCCGGCACTCAACTCGGCGGCCATGCCCCGGTTGAATTCCAGCCATTGCGCACTGCATGATTTCCTCTCGTAGTACGTCGCGCCTATGTCCATGTCGACGCATTCTCTGGCATCGATTAACTATTGACAACAAATGTGAACTTGTTGGCTTCTACTGGGGCGCGAGCTGTCTGAATTCGGGGACGGACTACCGTGAGATGCTCGATTTTGTTAACGGAAGCTGCATTTCCGGCGCCACTCAGGCGGACGGCACTTCGGTGTCGTTGACTGCAACGCCCTGGCTGAGGGCCGCGCGGCGGCTGTGCTTGACGGCGTACATGGCGGCATCCGCCTGCCGCAGGGCTTCCTCGGCCGAGGTGGTTCGCGGGTCGACCGCCACCACGCCGACGCTGGCGCCTGCGTAGTCGATCGTCATGCGCTTCAGCCGCAGCTCGCCGATGGTGTTTTCTGCCAGGCGGTCGGCCAGCGCCCGCGCCCCGGTGCGCGGCGACTCGCCCAGCGCGGGCCCCAGCCCGATCACCACGAACTCGTCGGAGCCGAAGCGCGCCAGCATGTCGCTTGCGCGCACGGAGTTCGCGAGCTGCTTTGCCATGGCCGCGAGGAATTCGTCGCCGATGGCGTGGCCGTGCGCATCGTTGATTTTCTTGAAGTCGTCCAGGTCGACGAAACCGACCAGCACGCTCTGGCCACTGCGCGCGCCTTGCGCCAGCATGCGCTGCAGCGCGTCGACGAGCACGCGGCGGTTGGGCAGGCCGGTGAGTGCGTCGATGGCTGCATGCGTGGCGAGTTCGGCATGGGCCTTCCTGAGCTTCTCGACCAGCAGTTCGCGCTCCACCTGCTGTCCGATCAGTCGCGCGAACAGCCGCAGCACCGGCTCCGCCTGGGGCGGCAAGGGCATTTGCTGGGCGCTGGCGGCGCACAGGGCGCCGAAGAGCTCGCCGCTGTCGGTTTTTACCGGGGCACTCACGCAGGTCTGGATGCCGAGTGCGTGGGCGGCATCGGCGTCGCCCCAGCAGCCGCCGGCGTCGTCGGTGTAGGTGCGGTCTTCTTCGAGGGCGTGCCGGCAGAGCGTGTTGGCCCAGGGCACGAAGGCTCCCTCGGGAATGGTCAGCAGTTCGCCGGCGTTGTGGGCGAAGAGGATGTGCTGGCGGCCCTTGTCCGGGTCGACGCTCACGAGGTAGGCCGACTCCAGCCCTGTGGCCGCCTCGAGCATCTCGAGCATCGGGCGGGCGAGGTCTTCCAGCGTCTTGGCGGAGGAGACGCAGTCGGATAGCTGTTCGATCAGGGATTCCATGGCCGACATTCTGAGGGGATAGGTTGTTTTCAGGAGGCCAGGGCTTCCATGAGTTCGGTCTCGATGGCCAGCTGCGTCTTCTGGCCCTGGAGTTCGGGGCCGCTGATCAGGAAGGTGTCTTCCACCCGTTCGCCCAGCGTCGTGACCTTGGCGAGCTGCAGATTCAGGTGATGGCGCGCCAGCACCCGGGCCACCGAATACAGCAGGCCGGCGCGGTCGCTGGCCGAGATGTTGAGCAGCCAGCGCTGCGCCTTGTCGTCGGGCAGCAGGCTGATGCGCGGCTTGATCGGGAAGCTGCGAACCCGGCGGGACACCCGGCCCATGCTGGGCGGGGGCAGGGCGCCGGCTTCGGTGAGTGTCTGCGCCAGACCCGACTCGACCATGCTGATCAGGTCGCGGTAGTGGTCCGGCAGGAAGGTGGTTACTACCTGGAAGGTGTCGAGCGCGTAGCCGTTGCTCGTGGTGTGCACCTTGGCGTCGAGGATGCTGAACGATGACTGGTCGAAGTAGCCGCAGATGCGCGCGAACAGGTCGGGCTGGTCGGGCGTGTAGACGACCACCTGCAGGCCTTCGCCCACCGGCGACAGGTGCGCGCGCACGATGGGTGGCGCCTTCGGGTCGATCGGCACGTTGGGCGGCGGCACGAAGCGCGAGAGCTGCTTGGCGTGCCAGGCGATCTCGGTAGCGTCGTGGCGCATGAAGTAGCCCACGTCGAGCGTGTCCCACAGGGCCTTGTGCGCCTCGAAGCGCTGGGCGTGCAGGGCCAGCTGCACCAGCGCCTCGCGCTTGCGCGACTCGACCTCGGCGTCCGGGTCGGGCATGCGGCCGCCCAGCGCGCGCAGGGTGTAGCGGTACAGGTCTTCGAGCAGCTTGCCTTTCCAGGCATTCCACACGCGCGGCGAGGTGCCGCGGATGTCGGCGATGGTCAGCAGGTAGAGCGCGGTCAGGTAGCGCTCGTTGCCCACGCGCTTGGCGAAGGCGCCGATCACTTCGGGGTCGCTCAGGTCCTGCTTCTGGGCGACCTGGCTCATCACCAGGTGCTCGGCCACGAGGAATTCGATGAGCTTGGCGTCTTCGCGGGCAACGCCGTGCTGCTTGCAGAAGCGCTGCACGTCGCGCGCGCCCAGCGTGGAATGGTCGCCGCCGCGGCCCTTGGCAATGTCGTGGAAGAGGGCCGCCACGTACAGGATCCAGGGCTTGTCCCAGCCGGCCGCGAGCTGCGAGCAGAACGGGTACTCGTGCGCATGCTCGGCGATGAAGAAGCGCCGCACGTTGCGCAGCACCATCAGGATGTGCTGGTCGACCGTGTACACGTGGAACAGGTCGTGCTGCATCTGCCCCACGATGCTGCGGAACACCCGTAGGTAGCGCCCCAGCACCGAAGTCTGGTTCATCAGCCTGAAGGCATGCGTGATGCCATAGGGCTGCAGCAGGATCCGCATGAAGGTCTCGTGGTTGACCGGATCGTTGCGGAACTTGCTGTCCATGACATGGCGCGCGTTGTAGAGCGCACGCAGCGTGCGCGCCGACAGGCCCTTCACGCCGATGGTCTTCTGGTACAGCAGGAAGGTTTCGAGCACAGCGTGCGGCTCGCGCTCGTAGAGGTCGTCGCTGGCAATCTCGATCAGGCCGGCACGCTCGTAGAAGCGCTCGTTGACGGGCGTGTGCTGCTCGTCGCTCGGCTGCAGGCGCTCGGAAATGTTGAGCAGCAGGATCTGGTTGAGCTGCGAGACCGCCTTGGCGGCCCAGTAGTAGCGCCGCATCAGCGCTTCGCTCGACTTGCGCTGCGATTCGCTCTCGTAGCCGAAGCTGGCCGCCACCGCGGTCTGCAGGTCGAACACCAAGCGGTCTTCGCGGCGGTTGGCAATCACGTGAAGCCGCGCGCGGATGAGCGAGAGCAGGGCTTCATTGCGCTTGATCTGCTGCGCCTCGAAGGAGGTGGCCAGGCCGTTCTTGGCGAGGTCGTCCCAGCGGCTGCCGTAGCCGGCCGCCTTGGTCATCCAGAGGATGGTCTGCAGGTCGCGCAGGCCGCCCGGCGATTCCTTGCAGTTGGGCTCCAGCGCGTAGGGCGTGTTGTCGAACTTCTGGTGGCGGTGCCGCATTTCCTGCGACTTGGCCACGAAGAAGGCCTGCGGGTCGATGGCGCGGATGAAGCGGCGGCGAAAGGCCGTGAAGAGCTTCTTGTCGCCCGCGATCAGCCGGGCCTCGAGCAGCGAGGTCTGGACGGTGACGTCTTTCTCGGCCTCGGCCAGGCATTCATCGACCGTGCGCACGCTGGAGCCGATTTCCAGGCCCGCGTCCCAGCAATGGCCGATGAAAGCCTCGATGCGGGCCGGATCGATTTCGCTTTTGTCGCCTTCGGGCGGCAGCAGCAGCAGCACGTCGACGTCGGAATACGGAAACAGTTCGCCGCGCCCGAAGCCTCCCACCGCGGCCAGGGAGAACGAGTCACCGAAGCCGGCGTCACGCCACAGCGTGCAGAGCGTTTCGTCGGCCAGTGCCGAGAGCTGGCGCAGCACCGTGTGCACGCTGCGGGTGGGGGCGCGCGCGAAGCGCAGGGTGTCGAACAAGGCGAGCTTTTTCGCGCGATAGGCTTCGCGCAGCGTCGCCACGTCGATGTTGGCTGCTTCGATCACGGCGGGGAGACGCGTTGCCGCGTCAGGTCTTGGTCGAGGTGACGAAGGAGGGCAGCGGCGGGCTGCCTGCGGAGAGCGTCAGCACCTCGTAGCCGGTTTCGGTGACGAGCACCGTGTGCTCCCACTGGGCCGACAGCGAATGGTCGCGCGTGACGATGGTCCAGCCGTCGTACTGGCCGCCCTTGAAGTCTTCCTTCACGTCGCGCTTGCCGGCGTTGATCATCGGCTCGATGGTGAAGATCATGCCGGGCTTGAGTTCTTCCATGGTGCCCGGGCGGCCGTAGTGCAGCACCTGGGGTTCTTCGTGGAAGCGCTGGCCCACGCCGTGGCCGCAGAACTCGCGCACCACCGAAAAGCCCTGGCCCTCGGCGAATTTCTGGATCGCGTGGCCCACGTCGCCCAGGTGCGCGCCGGGGCGCACCTGCAGGATGCCGTGCCACATGGCTTCGAAGGTGATGCTGCACAGGCGCTTGGCGGCAATGGAGGCGTCGCCGATCACGTACATGCGGCTGTTGTCGCCGAACCAGCCGTCCTTGATGACGGTCACGTCGACGTTCATGATGTCGCCTTTCTTCAGGGGCTTGTCATTGGGAATGCCGTGGCACACCACGTGGTTCACCGAGGTGCACAGCGACTTCGGGTACGGGACGCTGCTTGCGCCCATGTATCCCACCGTGGCCGATGTGGTGCCCTGCTTGACCATGTACTCGGCGGCCAGCCGGTCGACATCGTTGGTCGTGATGCCGGGCTTGATGAGAGGCGTGAGGTAATCCAGCACCTCGGAAGCCAGGCGGCAGGCGACCCGCATGGCTTCGATGCCCGCAGCGTCTTTGTAGTTAATGCTCATCCCCGAATTATCCCATTCGGCAAGCTAAAATTCCCGGCTAACGCGGATGGCCCCAGTCAGCGGCCATCTGCCTCGATTCCTTGATTTCCAACGCGGCCCCCGAGGCCCCATCGACCGTGACGCAGCCCGCACCTCAAGCCCTTCCTGTCGTAACCATGTTCGAGGGCGGCAGCGCGCTCAGCGACTTCCGCGCACGCCAGTTGCTGCCGAAGCTCCAGGCCATCGAACCGCGCATCGAGGGCATTTCGGCCCGTTTCGTGCACCTCGTGGTCACCGATGCGGCGCTGGATTCGGCCGGCCGCGAGCGCTTTGCGGCGCTGCTGACCTACGGCGAGCCCTTCGAGGCGCCGGCCAAGGCGGGCACCTCGGTGGTGGTCACGCCCCGCCTGGGCACGGTGTCGCCCTGGGCTTCCAAGGCCACCGACATTGCCCACAACTGCGGCCTGGCCTTGCGCCGGGTCGAGCGCGTCACTCAGTACCACCTGAAGCTCAAGGCCCCGCTGATCGGCAAGGCCCCCGTGCTCGAAGGCGACACGCTGGCCGCCGTGGCCGGCCCGCTGCACGACCGCATGACCGAATCGGTGCTGGCCACCGTCGATCAGGCCGCAAGCCTGTTCAGCGAACTGCCTGCCCAGCCGATGGCGCAGGTCGACGTGCTGGCCGGCGGCCGTACGGCGCTGGTGGCAGCCAACACCGGTTTCGGTTTGGCGCTGGCCGAGGACGAAATCGACTACCTGGTCGACGCCTTCACCCGCCTGGGCCGCAATCCCAGCGACGTCGAACTGATGATGTTCGCGCAGGCCAACAGCGAGCACTGCCGCCACAAGATCTTCAACGCCGACTTCACCATCGACGGCAAGGCCCAGCCGCAAAGCCTTTTCTCGATGATCCGCCACACCGAGAAGCAGAACCCGCAGCACACGGTCATCGCCTATGCGGACAACGCCTCGGTCATGGAGGGCGCGACCGTCGAGCGCTTCATTCCCGCCACCGGCTCACAGAGCTATCAAAAAGATAGCGCCCTGAGCCACGTGCTGATGAAGGTCGAGACGCACAACCACCCGACCGCAATTTCGCCTTTCCCCGGTGCATCGACCGGCGCGGGCGGCGAGATCCGCGACGAAGGCGCCACCGGCCGCGGCTCCAAGCCCAAGGCCGGCCTGACCGGCTTTACCGTGTCGAAGCTCTGGCCTGAAGAAGGCCACTACGGCAAGCCCGAGCACATCGCCAGCCCGCTGCAGATCATGACCGAGGGCCCGCTGGGCGGCGCAGCGTTCAACAACGAATTCGGCCGTCCCAACCTGCTGGGCTACTTCCGCGAGTACGAGCAGACCGTGGCGAGCGACCTCGATACCGTGCAGCGCGGCTATCACAAGCCCATCATGATCGCGGGCGGCCTGGGCAGCATCGACGCCACGCAGACCAAGAAGATTCGCTTCCCGGCCGGCTCGCTGCTGATCCAGCTCGGCGGCCCCGGCATGCGCATCGGCATGGGCGGCAGTGCCGCCAGTTCGATGGCCACCGGCGCCAACGCGGCCGAGCTCGACTTCGACTCGGTGCAGCGCGGCAACCCCGAAATCGAGCGCCGTGCGCAGGAGGTCATCAACCACTGCTGGCAGCAGGGCGCGGCCAACCCGATCCTGGCGATCCACGACGTGGGCGCGGGCGGCCTGAGCAACGCCTTCCCCGAGTTGACCAACGACGCCGGCCGCGGCGCGCGCTTTGACCTGCGCGCCGTGCCACTCGAAGAATCGGGCATGGCGCCGAAGGAAATCTGGTGCAACGAAAGCCAGGAGCGCTACGTGCTGGCCATCGCGCCCGAATCGCTCGACCAGTTCAAGGCCTTCTGCGAGCGCGAGCGCTGCCCGTTCTCGGTGGTCGGCGTGGCGACCGAAGAGCGCCAACTGCTGGTGGCCGACGAGGGTGCGGCGGTGCAGCCGGTCGACATGCCGATGGACGTGCTGCTCGGCAAGCCGCCCAAGATGCACCGCGACGTCAAGACCGTGGCCCGCAGCTTCAAGCCGCTCGACCTCACGGGCGTCGATCTGCAGAAGGCCGCCATCGACGTGCTCGCGAATCCGACCGTGGCCTCGAAGCGCTTCCTCATCACCATCGGCGACCGCACCGTGGGCGGCCTGAGCCACCGCGACCAGATGGTCGGCCCGTGGCAGGTGCCGGTGGCCGACTGCGCCGTGACGCTGGCCGACTACAAGGGTTTTGCCGGCGAAGCCATGAGCATGGGCGAGCGCACGCCGCTGGCCGCGCTCGACGCGCCGGCTTCGGGCCGCATGGCCGTGGCCGAGGCCATCACCAACCTGCTGGCCGCGCCTATCGAACTCTCGCGCGTCAAGCTGTCGGCCAACTGGATGGCCGCTTGCGGCGAGCCTGGCGAAGACGCAGCGCTGTACGAGACCGTCAAGGCCGTGGGCCTGGAGCTGTGCCCGGCGCTGGGCGTGTCGATTCCGGTCGGCAAGGATTCGCTGTCGATGCGCACGCAATGGAAGGATGGCGCCGAGGCCAAGAAGGTCACGTCGCCCGTGAGCCTGATCGTTACCGCCTTCGCCTCGCTGGCCGACGTGCGCGGCACGCTCACGCCGCAGCTCGACGCTGAAGAGGCCGACACCACGCTGGTGCTCATCGACCTGGGTCAGGGCAAGCACCGCATGGCCGGCAGCATCCTCGCGCAAACGCTGGGCCAGAGCGGCGACACCGTGCCCGACCTCGACGACCCGGCGCAGCTCGTGGCGCTGGTCAACGCCGTGAACGCCCTGCGCGCCGACGGCAAGATCCTCGCAATGCATGACCGCAGCGACGGCGGCCTGTTCGCCACCGCCTGCGAAATGGCCTTTGCCGGCCACGTCGGCGTGGCGCTGAACGTCGACATGCTCGTCACCGAAGGCGACGGCATCTCCGACAGCCGCATGGAAACCGGCGACGCCAAGAACTGGGCGCAACAGGTCAGCGCGCGGCGCGAAGAACTCACGCTCAAGGCGCTGTTCAACGAAGAGCTGGGCATGGTGCTGCAGGTGCGCACCGCCGAGCGCAACGACGTCATGCAGGTGCTGCGCACCCACGGCCTCAGCACGCACAGCCACTTCGTCGGCAAGACCCGGCCCGCCAGCTCCGCCATGGACGCGGGCAAGGGCAAGGTCGAAGTCTGGCGCGATGCCAAGTCGGTGTTCAGCGCGAGCCTGCACGACCTGCAGCAGGTGTGGGACTCGGTCAGCTGGAAGATCGCTCGCGAGCGCGACAACCCCGCCTGCGCCGATGCCGAGCACACTGCAGCCGGCGTGCCGAGCGATCCGGGCATGCATGTGTTCCTGCCGAACGCACAGCCTGCCGCGCCGGCCATTCTGCAGTCGCGCCCCAGGGTCGCCATCCTGCGCGAGCAGGGCGTCAACTCGCACGTCGAGATGGCCTACGCCTTCACCGAGGCCGGCTTCGAAGCCTTCGACGTGCACATGACCGACCTGCAGACGGGCAGGGCGGACCTCGCCGACTTCAAGGGCGTGGTCGCCTGCGGCGGCTTCAGCTATGGCGACACGCTGGGCGCCGGCATCGGCTGGGCGCGCAGCATTACCTTCAACCCGAAGCTGGCCGAGCAGTTCAAGACCTTCTTCGGCCGCACCGACACCTTCGGCCTGGGCGTGTGCAACGGCTGCCAGATGTTCGCCGAGCTGGCCGACATCATTCCGGGCGCCGAGGCCTGGCCGCGCTTCACCACCAACCAGAGCGAGCGCTTCGAGGCGCGCCTGTCGATGGTCGAAGTGCTCGAATCGCCGAGCATCTTCTTCGCGGGCATGGCCGGCAGCCGCCTGCCGATCGCAGTGGCGCACGGTGAGGGCTATGCCAACTTCAAGCACCGCGGCGACGCTGCCAAGGCCATCGGCGCGATGCGTTTCGTGGACAACCACGGCCAGCCCACCGAGCAGTACCCGTTCAACCCGAACGGCAGCGCCAACGGCCTGACTTCGGTGACCACGCCGGACGGCCGCTTCACCGCGGTGATGCCGCACCCGGAGCGCGTGTTCCGCAACATCCAGATGAGCTGGACCTCGGGCGACAGGAGCGATCTGAGCCCGTGGATGCAGATCTGGCGCAATGCGCGCCGCTGGGTGGGCTGATCGACACAAGCCCGCCACGCGGCGGGCAACAAAAAAGCGGCCCGCGGGCCGCTTTTTTCATGGGGCTGCAAGGCTCCGGTCTTACTCGACCTTGGCCTTGGCGCGCAGATCCTCTTGGTACTTCTGCAGGCGCTGCTGCTGCAGCTGCTGCGTGATTTGCGGCTTCACTTCTTCCAGCTTCGGCAGTTGGGCCTGGCGGATGTCGTCGACGCGGATGATGTGATAACCGAACTGGGTCTTGACCGGGGCGGGGGTGGTTTCGCCCTTCTTGAGCTTGATCATCGCTTCCGAGAACTCGGGCACGAAGCTCGCGGGGTTGGCCCAGTCGAGGTCGCCGCCGTTGGCGCCCGAACCCGGGTCCTTGCTCTGCTTCTTGGCGATGTCTTCGAACTTGGCACCCTTCTTCAGGTCGGCCATGATCTTCTTGGCCTGGTCTTCGGTCTCGACCAGGATGTGGCGGGCCTTGTATTCCTTGCCGCCGTTGGCCGCCACGAACTTGTCGTACTCGGCCTTCACGTCTGCGTCCGAGACCGGGTTGGTCTTGCGGTAGTTCTCGAACAGCGCGCGGATCAGGATGGCCTGGCGGGCGAGTTCGAGCTGGTTCTTGTAGTCGTCGCTGGCGTCCAGGCCCTGCTTTTGCGCTTCCTGCATGAACACTTCGCGAGCCACGATTTCCTCGCGCAGCTGGCTCTGCATTTCAGGCGTCACCGGACGGCCTGCGGCTGCCAGTTGCTGGGCCAGAACGTCCATGCGGGCCTTGGGCACCGGCTTGCCGTTCACGATGGCTGCGTTCTGCGCCAGAGCCGCCATGGACGTGGCACCGAGCAGCACTGCGGCCGCGACGGCCTGCAAGATTTGTTTTTTCATGGAATGAATATCGAGCTGGAAAGGAAATGCGCGTGTAGGAAAAGGCGCGGGAAAGAAAGCAGGGATATGGGAGAAAAGAAGGGGAGCAACGGCCGGTGCAAACGCGGCGTGCGATCCGGTGGACGACTCAGAGCACCTCGATGGCGATGGCGTGCAGACCCTGTGCGATAAAAACCTGGAGGGCATCATACACAAGCCGATGTCGCGCCACGCGGGGCTTCCCTTCGAACAGAGGGGAGGCGATGCGCACGCGGAAATGGGTGCCGCGGCCCTCCGCGTTGGCGCCCGAATGGCCTGCGTGGGCGGCGCTCTCGTCGATCACTTCGAGCTGCGTGGGGGCAAGCGTCTTGCGCAACGCGGCTTCGATGTCGGCGGCTGTGGGCAGCAGTGCGGTGCTCGTCGTCATGCCGTCGGCTTGTCTTCGTTCTTCAGGTGCGGCGCGATGTACAGGCCCTGCGCCACCAGGAAGACGATGGGGAACACATAGCCCCAGAGCTTGAAGTTGACCCAGGCCTCGGTCGTGAAGTACGCCGCCACGTAGCCGTTGATGATGGCCATGAACAGGCAGTAACCGATCCACGCCACATTGAGCCGGCCCCAGATGCGGTCGGGTAGTTCCAGCTGCGAGCCCAGCAGCATCTTCAAGAAGTTCTTCTTCAGCGCCCAGAGCGCCACGGCCAGCGCAATGGCCATTGCGCCGTACAGCACCGTCGGCTTCCACTTGATGAAGCGGTCGTCGTGCAGTGCCAGCGTGAGCGTGCCGAACAGCAGGATCAGCACCAGCGTGGCCTTCTGCATGGCCTGCAGCTTGCGCTCGGTGGCGTAGATGATCGCCATCTGCACCACGGTGGCGGCCATCAGCACGCCGGTGGCGGTGTAGATGTCGCCGAGCTTGTAGGCGCCGAAGAACAGCAGGATCGGGAAGAAGTCGAGGAGCAGTTTCATTTTTTCTGGAAGTCGAGCGACGCCGAGTTCATGCAGTAGCGCAGGCCGGTTTCAGTGGGGCCGTCGGGAAACACGTGGCCCAGGTGGGCGCCGCAATTGGCGCACACGTTCTCGGTGCGCACCATGCCGTGCGAGCGGTCGACGATGTTGCGGATGGCGCCGGGTACAGCTTCTTCCGAGAAGCTGGGCCAGCCGCAGCCAGCGTCGAACTTGGTCGTCGACTCGAACAGCTTGGCGCCGCAGCACACGCAGTGATACGTGCCGTCGTCCCAGTGCGCTTCGTACTTGCCGGTGAAGGGGCGTTCGGTGGCGGCGTGTCGCGTTACTTCGAAGGCCGCGGGCTCAGCGCCTTTTTCAGCGAGCAGGGCTTTCCATTCGGCGTCGGTTTTCTGTACGGGAGTGGTCATGATGAGCAGCTGATTTCGATCGTGGAGGCCCAGTCGGGCGGGAAGCCGGCCAGTGCGTCGGCGTCGGGATGTTCTTCAAATGGGGACTGGAGCACAGCCAGCAAGGTTGCCACAGCCGAGTGGTCCTTTTGCTGACTTGCTTCGATGGCTTGCTGCCCCAGGTGGTTCCGCAGCACGAATTTCGGGTTGGATTTGAGCATCAGATCGGCGGCTTGCGCGCGTCCAGCGGGCGTGTGGCGCTCCGAAAACGCTAGCGCCCACGCATCGAAACCCTCGCGGTCCAGGAACAGGTCGCGTACCGGCTCGATGTTGCCATCGGCCATGTAATGCGACAGGCGCCGCCAGAAGATCGTGTAGTCGACCTTGCCCGCGGCCAGCAGCTTGAGCACACCCTCGATCAACGCGCGATCGCCTTCGCCCGCGTCGGCAAGGCCCAGCTTGGCGCGCATGCGGCCCTCGAACTCGTTCGGGAACACCGTCTTGTAAGACTCCAGCGCGGCCACTGCCACTTCCTGGTCGCCGATCAGCGGCAGCAGTGCCTGCGCCAGGCAGAACAGGTTCCAGTAGGCCACGTTGGGCTGCTGGTTGAAGGCGTAGCGCCCGTTGGTGTCGCTGTGGTTGCAGATGTGGCGCGGGTCGAATCCATCGAGGAACTGGAACGGTCCGTAATCGATGGTGAGCCCGAGGATGCTCATGTTGTCGGTGTTCATCACCCCGTGGCAGAAGCCCACGGCCTGCCATTGGGCGAGCAGGGCGGCGGTGCGCTCGCTCACGGCTTCGAGGAAGGCTGCGTACGCATTGCCGTTGAAGCGGTCGGTGGTGCGGCACGCCGGGTAGTAGCGGTCGATGACGTAGTCGGCCAGCGCCCGCAACTCGTCTTCGCGCTGGTTGGCCGCGAAGTGCTCGAAGTGGCCGAAGCGGACGAAGCTCGGTGCCACGCGTGTCACGACGGCCGAGCTTTCCGGCTCCTCGCGGTACACGCGGGCGTCGGAGCCGGTCACGCACAGTGCGCGGGTGGTCGGGATGCCGAGACCGTGCATGGCCTCGCTGCAGAGAAACTCGCGGATGCTGGAGCGCAGCACCGCGCGGCCGTCGCCGCCGCGCGAGTAGGGCGTGCGGCCTGCGCCCTTCAATTGCACTTCGAGCCCGCTTTCGGTTTCGCCGATCATGATGGCGCGCCCGTCGCCGAGCTGGCCGGCCCACACGCCGAACTGATGGCCGCTGTACACACTGGCGAAGGGGCGGGTGCCGGCGATAGGCAGGCTGCCGGTCAGGGCCGCCAGCGTTGCATTCGACGAATGCCAATCAGGCGGCAGGCCCAGCTCGCGGGCGACGGCTTCGCTGCGGCCTACCCAGTACGGATCGGGCAGCGGCGTCGGCCGCAATTCGGTGAGAAACGCCGGGCCAAGGGTGGCGAAACCGGGTTTCCAGTGCAGCCCCAGGTCCGCGACCTCGGTGTCTTCAGCAAGCAAGCTCATGGGCGGATTGTCCGGCAGAGCGCGTAACCCCTTGCCAAGCGGGCCATCGCGGCCCCTGCACGCGACCCGGGAGGCTCAGGCAGCCAGCGGCGCGGGGTTGTCCCAGATACGCGCCCGGTACTGCGCCGGCGGAACGCCGAACCAGCGCTTGCAGGCGCGAAAGAAGTTGCTGGTGTCGACAAAGCCCAGCATGTCAGCCACGTCGGTCAGCGTATGCCGGTCTTCCGCCAGGTACTGCTGCGCGAGTTCGCGGCGGGTGCGGTCGAGCAAGCCCTGGAACGACACCGATTCTTCCTGCAGCCGCCGCTGCAACGTGCGCTCGGCCAGCCCCAGGCCCGAGGCCACGTCCTGCCGGCGCGGCTCGCCGTGCTGGAGCCGGCGTGCGATCTCGGCGCACACCAGGCTGCTGGTGGTGGTCTGGCCCAGCAAGTTCAACTGGTCGTCGAGCAGGTGCTCCTGCATCTCGCCGAGCACCGGGTGGAAGGTGGGCAGCGGCATCGTCATGTCGGCCGTCGACAGCAACAGCCGGTTGGCGACGGCGTTGAAGCGCACTTCGCAGCCGAAGGCCTCGCGGTGCAGCCGGTCGTTGGCCGGCGCGGGGTACACGAACTCCATGGCCAGCGGCTGCAGGTCGCGCCGCGTGAGCCACTGGCACTGCATGAGCACGGTCAGCAGGGCGTATTCGACGCGCTGGCGCGGAATCGGCAGGCTACCGCCGGTGTGCTCCATCACCATCCAGCAGCCGCGCGGCTCGGGGTGCATCGAGAAGGCGGTCGCGTCCGAGATCACCGCCATGTAGCGAGTCAGCCGTGTGAGCGCAGCGCCCAGGTCGGGGCTGCAGGCCATGGCGTGACCGACCGTGCCCAGTTTGCTGTGCGTGGCGGCCAGGTCGCGGTGCAGGCCCAGAGTGGGCTTGCCGGCGCGCGTCACCGCGAGCTGCCAAAGCACCGAGATCTCGTCGACCGGGATGCGCGTGTTCTGGCGGTGCAGTGAATCGGGGTCGAAGCCGGCATCGCGTAACAGCGAAGGCACGTCCAGCCCTTCGGCCTCGAACATCGACAGCACGCCTTCGAGCCATGCGGCCGAGCTGGTGCGCAGCTCCGGCTGCGGCATGCCGCCGGCCCGTCGCTGCGGCCCGCGCTGGCGGTGCGACAGGGAGGCTCCTGAAGTCATTCGTTTGGCTTCCTTGCGATAGCGGTGAAAACGACGCCGGTTTCTAGAATTTTTTTGCGTGCTCGGCGGCCCGGAGTATGGGTGCCGCGCACCAGGCCAGGAATTCCGATTAACCCGGTGTGGAGACAAAAACATGAAGACAGAGACAACGGCACAAAACCAGGGTGCAGCAAGAAAAACGGCGGTGGGCAAGGCCATCGCCACCATGGTGGCAGCGGCTGCCCTTGCGGCCCTCTCGGCCTGCGGAGGCGGTTCATCCGGTTCGTCCGGCTTCACCTTCCTGCCGAGCGCGCCCCCACCGGCGCCGGCGCCCCCGGCCCCGCCTCCAGCCGATGGCCCGATGGTTCGCCGGACCACGGCCGGCAAGATCGAAGGCGTGGACGACGGCGCCACCTCGGGCACTTACTACTGGAAGGGCGTCCCGTTCGCCCAGCCGCCCGTGGGCGCGCTGCGCTGGCGCGCACCGGTCGCGCCCGAAGCCTGGAGCGGCATCCGCCAGACCGCCAAGTTCGGCAACGCCTGCCTGCAGATCGGCCGCATCTTCAGCCCCGGCCTCAACAACACATACGACGCCACCATCGGCACCAACCTCGGCAAGCCGGTCGGCAGCGAAGACTGCCTGTTCGTCAACATCTGGCGCCCGGCGACGGACGAGAAGAATCTGCCGGTGCTGCTGTTCGTGCATGGCGGGAGCAACATCTCGGGCTACACGGCCGACCCGCTGTACGACGGCGCCAAACTGGCGAAGACCGCCAACGCGGTGGTCATCACCGCCAGCTACCGCCTCGGCATCCTGGGCTTCCTGAACATGCCGCAGCTACGGCCGGGCGGCACCGCGGGGGACGACTCGGGCAACTTCGCGCTGCTCGACAACATGGCGGCGCTACGGTTCATCCAGAACAACGTTGCCAACTTCGGCGGCGATCCAGGCAACGTCACGCTGTCGGGCGAGTCGGCCGGCGCCACCAACCTGCTGTCGGTGATGACTTCGCCGATGGCCAAGGGCCTGTTCCACAAGGCCTTCGAGATGAGCGGTGGTATTTCGCTCGCGAGCAACCTGCCGCCCGGTACGCTGCCTTCGCTGTCGCCGGCCTCGACCTCGCTTGCGCAGGGCGCAGCCATCCTGGAGAAGATGCTCGTTGCAGACGGCACCTCGGCCGATGCAACCGCTGCCAAGGCCTACATCGCCACCCGCACGCCGGAGCAGATCGCCGAGTACCTGCGCGCGCAGGACGGCGGCAAGATGCTGGGCACCGTGGTCGCCGCAGGGTTGGGCTCGGTCGGGCCCATTCCCGATGGCACCGTGATCCCGACCGACCCCATCGGTGCCATCGCAGCCGACCAGTACGCGAAGGTGCCCATGCTCGCCGGCAACACGCGCGACGAGGGCAAGCTCTTCGCGTCGCTGCTGGGGACCATCGGCTTTCCGACCTCGGGCTGGATCGTCAACGACGCCCAGCGCTTCTCGCTGATGTTCAACTTCGACCCCGATGCCGCACCCACGCTCACCGTGAACGACATCATCGACCCGTTCTACCTTCCGGTAGACAAGCTCGGCACTGGCTACAACGCAGCCACCGCGCTCGTCACGAAGGGGCTGTTCGAGGCCAACCGCAGCAACCTGCTCGACACGATGAAGACGCGCCAGTCGAACATCTGGCACTACCGCTTCGACTGGTCGCAGGAGGCTGCACCGTGGAATGACGTGTATGGCGCCGCGCACGCCTTCGACCTGCCGTTCGTGTTCGGCAATTTCGGCCCGTCGGTGCTGTCCAGCTCCATCGGCGGCAAGGCCAACGAGAAGGGGCGGCTCGCGCTGTCGAGCGCCGTCATGGCCAGCATCGGCGTCTTCATGCGCAAGGGCGATCCGAACACGCCCGAACTTGGTGCGACCTGGGCGCCGTGGCCCTCGCAATTGCTGCTCGATGCCACGCCCACGGCGGCCAGGATCACGCCGGTGCAATGAGCCGCTTCGTTCAATCGTGCAGTGCGGGTTTGTGTCATTGTGGAAGTGGCCGAAGCTTGCGTGAATCCGTTGTTCGCAGGTTTTCATGAAGTCATTTCACATAGGAGTTCGTAGATGCTGGGTTTGATGCAAGACCAACCGCTTTTGATCTCGTCGCTGATCGAGTTCGTCGAGCGCCACAACGGCGACGGCGAGATCGTCTCGCGCCGTGTCGAAGGCGACATCCACCGCTGCACCTGGAGCGACATCGCATCGCGCGCCAGGCAGGTGGCCAATGCGCTGGACGGCGAGCAACTGCTGTTCAGCGACCGCATCGCCACCCTGGCCTGGAACGGCTATCGCCACCTGGAGCTGTACTACGGCGTGAGCGGCAGCGGCCGCGTGCTGCACACCATCAACCCGCGCCTGCACCCCGACCAGATCGCGTGGATCGCCAACCATGCCGAAGACCAGATCCTGTGCTTCGACCTCACATTCCTGCCGCTGGTACAGGCCGTGCATGCGCGCTGTCCCACGATCCGGAAATGGGTTGCACTGTGTGATGCGGACAAGCTCCCCGCAGACAGCGGCGTGCCCAACCTCGTGAGCTACGAGAGCTGGATGGGCGCGCAGTCCACCGACTACGAGTGGCCCAGCTTCGACGAGAACTCCGCCTCGAGCATGTGCTACACGAGTGGCACCACGGGCAACCCGAAGGCCGCGCTCTACAGCCACCGCTCGACCATGCTGCATGCCTACGCAGCGGCCTTGCCCGACGTCATGCGCCTGTCGGCGCGCGACTCGGTGCTGCCGGTGGTGCCGATGTTCCACGTCAACGCCTGGGGCATTCCGTACTCGGCGGCGCTGGTGGGCTGCAAGATCGTGTTCCCCGGCCCGGCGCTGGACGGCAAGTCGGTGTTCGAGCTGATCGAAGGCGAGGGCGTTACCTTCGCGGCGGGCGTGCCCACCGTGTGGCAGATGATGCTCGGCCACATGCAGGCAAACGGGCTGAAGTTCAGCAAGCTCAACCGCACTGTCATCGGCGGCTCGGCCTGCCCGCCGGCCATGATCAAGGCGTTCCAGGAGAACTACAACGTCGAGGTGCTGCACGCCTGGGGCATGACCGAGATGAGCCCGCTGGGCACGCTGTGCACGCTCAAGAACAAGCACCTGTCGCTGCCGGCCGACGCGCAGCTGCAGATCCGCATGAAGCAGGGCCGCGCCATCTTCGGCGTCGACATGAAGATCATCGACGGCGACGGCAAGGAGCTGCCGTGGGACGGCAAGGCCTATGGCGACCTGCTGGTCAAGGGCCCGTGGATCGTCAAGGAATACTTCAAGGGCGAGGGCGGCGATCCGCTGATTCCCGACGAGCAGAACCGCGGCTGGTTCCCCACCGGCGACGTCGCCACCATCGACGCCGAGGGCTACCTGCAGATCACCGACCGCAGCAAGGACGTGATCAAGTCCGGCGGAGAGTGGATCAGCTCCATCGAGATCGAAAACATCGCCGTCGCGCACCCCGCCGTGGCCATGGCGGCGTGCATCGGCGTGTTCCATCCGAAGTGGGACGAGCGGCCGATCATCGCTGTGGTGAAGAAGCCCGGCGCCGAAGTCACGCGCGAAGAGCTGTTGAAGTTCTATGAGGGCAAGACCGCCAAGTGGCAGATCCCGGACGACGTGGTGTTCGTCGAGGCCATTCCGATCGGCGCCACCGGAAAGATCCTCAAGACCAAGCTGCGCGAGCTGCTGAAGGACTACAAGCTGCCGACCCTCTGAAGACAAGGACACGAGCCAAGCCCACCCGCACTGTCGCCTACGCGATAGGAAAGCCGCTCCGGCGGCCTTCCTTCCGGGCATTCCCTGTGCGGCGAAAAAAAGGGCGCTTGTACGCTGGCATTCCGCCTTTCACACTGGAGACTCTTCATGCAATTTGCTATCAAGTCAGTAGCTGCCTGTGCAATGTTGGTGAGCGCTGCCGCCGCATTCGCTCAGAAGGGCGAGACCGTCAAGATCGCCTGGCTCGACCCGCTGTCTGGCCTCATGGCCGCGGTCGGCACCAACCAGCTCAAGACCACGCAATTCCTTGCTGAAGAGTTCAACAAGAAGAACCAGTCGGGCGTGAAGTTCGAGATCATCGCGCTCGACAACAAGCTCAGCCCGCAGGAGACCACCGCCGCGCTGCGTTCCGCGCAGGACCAGGGCGCGCGCTACATCATGCAGGGCAACGGCTCCGGCCCCGCGCTCGCGATCATCGACGCCGTCGAGAAGAACAACGCGCGCAATCCGGGCAAGGAGCTGCTGTACATGAACTACGCGGCCGTCGACCCCGACCTGACCAACAGCAAGTGCAGCTACTGGCACTTCCGGCTGGACGCCGACACCTCCATGAAGATGGAGGCGCTGACCACCTGGATGAAGGACCAGCCAGACATCAAGAAGGTCTACATCCTCGGCCAGAACTACGCCCACGGCGTGCAGGTGTCCAAGTTCGCCAAGGAAGACCTGAAAGTGAAGCGCCCCGACATCCAGATCGTGGGCGACGATCTGCATCCGCTCGCGCAGGTGCGCGACTTCTCTCCGTATATCGCCAAGATCAAGGCTTCGGGCGCCGACACCGTCATCACCGGCAACTGGGGCTCCGACCTGTCGCTGCTCATCAAGGCGGCCAACGACTCGGGCCTGAACGTCAAGTTCCTGACCTACTACGCGCCGGGCGCGGGCACGCCCACGGCCATGGGCGCCACCTCTGACGGCAAGGTCTACACCGTCGCCTACGCCCACTACAACATGGGCGGGGAAATCCAGCAGCTGCTCGCCGGCTACAAGAAGCGCATGAACGACGACCTCACGCAGTCGTCGATCTATCACGTGTTCGCGCTGCTCGACGCGGCCTTCGCCAAGACCAAGTCGACCGACCCGGTCAAGGTGGCTGCGGCGCTGGAGGGCATGAAGATCAAGAGCTTCAACGGCGAGGTCGAGATGCGCAAGACCGACCACCAGTTGCAGCAGGGCCTGTACATCTCGCGTTGGGAAAAGGCCAGCGCCAAGTACCCCTACGACGCGGAGAACACCGGCTACACGAACGTTCCCGTGAAGTACTACGAATCGTACGTGGCGAGCACGCCCACGTCGTGCCAGATGAAGCGCCCCTAGGCGTCTTTGTGAACGCGTTTCCTACCCATTGGTAGCAGCTGTCTACCAACGGGTAGCAAATTGGAGAAACGCGGTGTCGCATGCGCGATAGAAACGGGCCTTTGCAGCACCCCTCTTACGGGCATTCCCTGAGGGGAGGGGCTGCAAACGCTTGTACTCTCGTGCGGCGTTTTGAATCGGTTTGACCAGGAGATATAGATTGAAGTTCGCTCTGAAAATCGCTACCGCGGCCGTCATCGCGGCAACCGCCACCGGCGCCCTTGCCCAGAAGGGTGAAACCGTCAAGATCGCATGGCTCGACCCGCTGTCGGGCCTCATGGCCGCGGTCGGGACGAACCAGCTCAAGACCTTCCAGTTCTTTGCCGAAGAGTTCAACAAGAAGAATGCGGCAGGCGTGAAGTTCGAGATCATCGGCATCGACAACAAGCTCAGCCCGCAAGAGACCACCAGCGCACTGCGCTCGGCCCTCGACCAGGGTGCGCGCTACATCGTGCAGGGCAACGGCTCCGGCCCCGCGCTGGCCATCATCGACGCGCTCGAGAAGAACAACGCGCGCAACCCCGGCAAGGAAGCGCTGTACCTGAACTACGCCGCCGTCGACCCCGACCTGACCAACAGCAAGTGCAGCTACTGGCAGTACCGCTTCGACGCCGACACGTCGATGAAGATGGAAGCGCTGACCACCTACATGAAGGACCAGCCGGAGATCAAGAAGGTCTACCTGCTCAACCAGAACTACGCGCACGGCCAGCAGGTTTCCAAGTTCGCCAAGGAAAACCTCAAGAACAAGCGCCCCGACGTGCAGATCGTCGGCGACGACCTGCATCCGCTGGCCCAGGTGCGCGACTTCGCACCCTACATCGCCAAGATCAAGGCCTCGGGTGCCGACACCGTCATCACCGGCAACTGGGGCTCCGACCTTGCGCTGCTGATCAAGTCGGCCAACGACTCGGGCCTGAACGTCAAGTTCTACACCTACTACGCCGTGACCAGCGGCACGCCGACAGCCATGGGCGCAGCGTCCGACGGCAAGGTGTACCAGGTCGGCTATGCCCACTACAACATGGGCGGCGACATGCAGAAGTACGCGGAAGAGTTCAAGAAGAAGTTCAACGACGACCTCTACACCACCGACGTCTACACCGTGTTCCAGGCGCTGACCGAAGCCTTCGTGAAGACCAAGTCGACCGACCCCGTCAAGGTGGCCGCCGCCATGGAAGGCATGAAGTTCAAGAGCTTCAACGGCGAGATCGAACTGCGCAAGACCGACCACCAGGCACAGCAGGGCCTGTACATCGCCAAGTGGGAGAAGGCCAGTGCCAAGTACCCGTACAGCCCGGAGAACACCGGCTATACGCTGGCCCCGGTGAAGTACTACGACGCCTACGTGGCCAGCACGCCCACCTCCTGCCAGATGAAGCGGCCCGGCGGCGGCGCCTCCTGATCGCTGTCTGACAGGTCGAGGCCCGACTTCAACACTCGGGCCTTTTTCTTTTTTCACCCGACACGAAAGACCGATGAACGTCGAATTCTTCGTCATCTCGCTGCTCAACGGCGTGAGCTACGGCTTGCTGTTGTTCATGCTGAGCTCTGGCCTCACGCTGATCTTCAGCATGATGGGCGTGCTCAATTTCGCGCACGCCAGCTTCTACATGCTGGGCGCCTACTTCGCCTACACGCTGTCGGGCGTCGTCGGTTTCTGGCCGGCGCTCTTCATTGCGCCGCTGCTGGTGTTCGCGCTGGGCGCGGCCTTCGAGCGCTACTGCCTGCGCCGGGTCCACAAGTTCGGCCACGTGCCCGAGCTGCTGGTGACCTTCGGTCTTTCGTACCTGATCCTCGAACTCGTGCAGCTGGTGTGGGGCCGCTCTACAGTGCCGTACGGCCTGCCGTCGGCGCTGCAGGGGCCGCTCTTCTCGCTCTACGGCACGCAGTTTCCGAAGTCGCGCTCGTTCATCATGCTGGTGGCGGTGCTGATGCTGGTGTCGGTGTGGCTGCTGCTCACGCGCACGCGCATCGGCCTGGTCATTCAGGCGGCGCTGAAGCACCCCGACATGGTCGAGGCGCTGGGCCACAACGTGCCGCGCGTGTTCATGCTGGTGTTCGGCGGCGGCGCCGCGTTGGCAGGCCTTGCGGGCGTGGTCGGCGGCAACACCTACGTCACCGAGCCGGCCATGGCGGGTTCGGTCGGCTCCATCATCTTCGTGGTGGTGGTGGTCGGCGGCATGGGCTCGCTGGCGGGCGCCTTCCTGGCCTCGCTGATCATCGGCGTGGTGCAGACCTTCGCCGTGGCCATGGACCAGTCGCTCGCCACCGGCCTGCAGGCGCTCGGCGTGGCGGTGAGCGACCAGACCTTCGGCTACGAACTGCTCAAGCTCACCATTTCGCAGGTGGCGCCGATCCTGCCGTACCTGTTCCTGGTGCTGATCCTCATCTTCAGGCCCAAGGGTCTTCTCGGAACGCGGGAGGACTGACGCCATGAACACTGCAACCTCAACCACTCCAACCGGGTCGGCCAACAAGGCGCCGACCCAGTACTACCGATTCAAGCCGCTGAATATCGGCCGCATCCTGATCTGGTCGCTCTTCGCGCTGCTGCTGATCGTGGCGCCGATGATCTTCACCAGCAGCCTGGCTCTCACCATGCTGTCGCAGATCGGCTACCTGATCATCATCTGCCTGAGCTACAACATGCTGCTGGGGCAGGGCGGCATGCTCAGCTTCGGGCATGCGGTGTACGTGGGCCTGGGCTCGTTCATCGCCATTCACGCGATGAACCTGGCCAGTGCCGGCAAGCTGCCGATTCCGCTGGTGCTCATTCCGCTCGTGGGCGGCCTGGGCGGCATGTTCTTCGCCGTGGTGTTCGGCTACGTGTCGACCAAGAAATCTGGCACGACCTTCGCGATGATCACGCTCGGCCTCGGCGAGCTGGTGGCCGCCATGGCGCTGATGTTCCCGAGCTTCTTCGGCGGCGAGGGCGGCATCACCACCAACCGCGTGTACGGCGCTTCGTTCTTCGGCATCAACTTCGGGCCGCAGAATCAGGTGTATTACCTGATCGCCGTGTACTGCTTCATCTGCACCGGGCTGATGTTCGCCTTCACCGGCACGCCGCTCGGGCGCATGCTGAACGCAGTGCGCGACAACCCGGAGCGCGTGGAGTTCATCGGCTACAACACGCAGCGCGTGCGCTACTACGCCTTCATCATCGCGGGCTTCTTCGCGGGCATCGGCGGCGGGCTGGCGGCCATCAACTTCGAGATCGTGAACGCGGCCGACAGCCTGAACGGGTTGCGCTCGGGCAGCTACCTGCTGTTCACCTTCCTCGGTGGCGCGACCTTCTTCTTCGGGCCGATCATCGGCGCGGCGTTGCTGGTGTTCGCGCTGGTGCTGCTGTCCGAACTCAGCAAGGCCTGGCTGCTGTACGTGGGCCTGGTGTTCCTGCTGATGGTGATGTTCGCGCCCGGCGGTGTGGCCAGCCTGATCATGATGAACGTGCGCGTGGCGCTGTTCGGCAAGATCAAGCGCTTCTATGCGCTCTACGTGGGCCTCTTCATCGGCGCGGCCATCATGCTCGCGGGCGCTGCGGCCATCGTCGAGATGATCTATCACATGCAGCTGAATGCGGCACTTGGGCCGGTGGTGCCGTTGGCGGGCCTGCAACTCGACACCTCGTCGGCCACCAGCTGGATCGTCGCGGTGGCGCTGCTGGCAGTGGGCCTGGGCGTGTTTGAGGTGGTGCGCCGTCGCTTCGCGAAGGTCTGGGGCCATGCACAGGAAGAAATCGAAGCCGAGATCAAGCGGCGGGAGACGGCATGACCTATTCACTGGAACTCAAGAACCTGCGCAAGAGCTTCGGCAAGACCGACATCATCCGCGGCGTCGATCTGGCCGTGACGGCCGGCGAGCGCATCGCCATCATCGGGCCGAACGGCGCTGGCAAGTCCACGCTGTTCAACCTGATCAGCGGGCGGCTCACGCCCACAAGCGGCGAAGTGCTGCTCAACGGCCAGCGCATCGACGGCATGAAGCCGTACGAGATCAACCGCATGGGGCTGTCGCGCAGCTTCCAGATCACGAACATTTTCCCGAAGCTCACGGTCTTCGAGAACCTGCGCTGCGGCGTGCTGTGGAGCCTTGGCTACAAGTACACCTTCCTGCGCTTTCTCTCGAACCTCGATGACGCCAACGAGCGCACCGAAGAGCTCATCAAGCAAATCGGCCTGGAGAAGAAGCGCGACGTGCACGCGGTGAACCTCACCTACGCCGAGCAGCGCGCGCTGGAAATCGGCGTGACCATCGCGGGCGGCGCCAGCGTCATCCTGCTGGACGAACCCACGGCGGGCATGAGCAAGACTGAAACCTCGCACTTCATTTCGCTCATCAAGCACGTCACTGTCGGCAAGACGCTGTTGACGGTGGAGCACGACATGGGCGTGGTCTTCGGGTTGGCCGACAAGATCGCGGTGGTGGTGTACGGCGAAGTCATTGCCTTCGACACGCCTGCTGCCGTTCGTGCGAATGCGCGTGTGCAGGAGGCGTACCTGGGCTCCTCGGTAGCCGATGCGCAAGGGGCGGGACACTGACATGCTGAAGCTCAAAGACATCCACGCCTACTACGGCAAGAGCCATGTGCTGCATGGCGTTTCCTTCGACGTGAACCCCGGCGAAATCGTCGCGCTGCTGGGCCGCAACGGCTCGGGCCGCTCGACCACGGCCAAGGCCATCATGGGCCTGGTGCATGCCGAGGGCGGCCTGCACTGGAAGGGGCAGGACATCCTGCGCCGCAAGGCCTACGAGATCGCGCATTTCGGCATTGGCTACGTGCCCGAGAACCGCGACATCTTTCCCAAGCTCACGGTGCACCAGAACCTGCTGCTGGGGCAGAAGGGCTCGGGCAAGGGCAGTCGCTGGCAGTTCGACGACATGTACGGCATGTTCCCGCGCCTGAAGGAGCGCCAGCACACCGAAGCGGGCGTGCTCTCGGGCGGCGAGCAGCAGATGCTCACGCTGTGCCGCACGCTGATGGGCGACCCCGACCTCATCATCATCGACGAGCCCACCGAAGGCCTTGCTCCCAAGATCGTCGAGCTGGTGGGGCAGTACCTGCGCACGCTGAAGGACAAGGGCATCTCGGTGCTCCTGATCGAGCAGAAGCTCACCATTGCCATGCAGATCTCCGACCGCGCGCTCGTCATGGGCCACGGCAGCATCGTGTTCGACGGCACGCCGGACAGCCTCCGCGCCGACGCCACCACTCGCAAAGAGTGGTTGGAGGTTTGATACCCCCAGGGGATTCGGGCCACGCCCCGGATCCCCTTGTCTCTCCAGCGACTGCGTGCCATTGTTGGGCCACGCGAAACGCCTAGAATCCCCCGAAAAAGAACACTCGTGCTTTTTCTTCTTTTTCTTCACACACCAAGGAACGCAGCATGACGGCTGAATACAAAGTGCTCGGCGATATCGCCGTGATCACAATGACCAACCCTCCGGTCAACGGTCTCGGTTTCTCGACACGCATTGGCATCACCGATGGCCTGTCGAAGGCCAATGCCGACGACGCCGTCAAGGCCATCGTCATCACCGGCGCCGGCAAGGCTTTCTCGGGCGGCGCGGACATCAAGGAGTTCGGCACGCCCAAGGCACTGCAAGAGCCCAACCTGCTGAGCGTGATCCTCGCGCTCGAAGCCTCTCCCAAGCCCATCGTCGCTGCCATTCACTCGGTCTGCATGGGCGGCGGCCTCGAACTGGCCCTGGGCTGCCACTATCGCGTGGCTGCCCCCGGCACCAGCGTGGCACTGCCTGAAGTCAAGCTGGGTCTGCTGCCTGGCGCCGGTGGCACGCAGCGCCTGCCGCGCGTGCTCGGCGTGGAGACCGCCCTGAACATGATCGTCAGCGGCGAGCCCGTGAAGAGCGAACTGCTCGCGAGCCTGCCCGGCCAGAAGCTGTTCGACAAGCTGGCTGCCTCGGCCGAATCGGTGTTCGAAGAAGCCGTGGCTTTCGCCAAGAGCGTGGCCGGCAAGACCGGCGCCGACGCGCTGCCGCTGGTGCGCAACCTGCCGTGCAAGCACCCGCAGGGCGATGCCTACTTCCAGTTCGCCAAGAACATGGTCGGCGGCATGTCGAAGAACTACCCCGCGCCGCTGAAGTGCGTCGACGCCGTGCAAGCCGCGACGAAGATGAAGTTCGACGAAGGCATGGCCGAAGAGCGTCGCCTGTTCACGGCGCTGATGTTCACGCCCGAATCTCTGGCCCTGCGCCACCTGTTCATGGCCGAGCGCGCCGCGAGCAAGATCCCCGACGTGCCCGAAGACACGCCCAAGCGCGAGATCAAGGCCGTTGGCGTGATCGGCGCCGGCACCATGGGCGGCGGCATCTCGATGAACTTCCTGAACGCGGGCATCCCCGTCAAGATCCTCGAGATGAAGCAGGAAGCGCTCGACCGCGGCGTTGCCACCATCAAGAAGAACTACGAAGCCCAGGTCAAGAAGGGCAAGCTCAAGCAGGACAAGTACGAGCAGCGCATGGCGCTCTTGAGCACCACGCTGAGCTACGACGACCTGAAGGACGCCGACCTCATCATCGAAGCCGTGTTCGAAGAAATCGGCGTCAAGGAAAAGGTCTTCAAGGAACTCGACCGCGTCGCCAAGAAGGGCGCGATCCTGGCCTCGAACACCTCGACGCTCGACGTCGACAAGATCGCTTCGTTCACCGACCGTCCGCAGGACGTGGTCGGCATGCACTTCTTCAGCCCCGCCAACGTGATGAAGCTGCTCGAAGTGGTGCGCGGCAAAGCCACCGCCAAGGACGTGCTGGCCACAGTCATGGCCATCGGCAAGAAGATCAAGAAGACCTCGGTGGTCTCGGGCGTGTGCGACGGCTTCATCGGCAACCGAATGATCGAGCAGTACTCGCGCCAGGCAGGCTTCCTGCTGGACGAAGGCGCAACGCCGCAGCAGGTCGACAAGGCCGTCGAGAAGTTCGGCTTTGCCATGGGCCCGTTCCGCATGGGCGACCTGGCCGGCAACGACATCGGCTGGGCCATTCGCAAGCGCCGCGCCACCGAGCGCGCCGACATGAAGTACAGCCGCACGGCCGACAAGCTCTGCGAGCTGGGCCGCTTCGGCCAGAAGACCGGGGCAGGGTGGTACGACTACCAGGCCGGCAAGCGCGACGCTATTCCGTCGGAGCTCGTCAACAAGATGATCGAGGACCACCGCAAAGAGCTGGGCATCACGCCGCGCAAGATTTCCGATGAAGAGATCGTGCAGCGCCTGGTGTACGCCCTGGTCAACGAAGGCGCGCACATCCTGGAAGACGGCATTGCCTCGAAGTCCGGCGACATCGACATGGTGTACCTCACCGGCTATGGCTTCCCGATCTGGCGCGGCGGCCCGATGCACTATGCATCGCAAGTCGGCCTGTACAACGTGGCCGAGACGATGAAGCGCTTTGCCAAGAACCCGCGCGACGACGGCGCGTTCTGGCAGCCCGCACCGCTGATCCAGAAGCTCGTGGCCGAAGGCAAGCAGTTCAGCTGATCCACGAAGGCAAAGGGACCGACCGCCAATGTTGAAACGCATCTTCCTCGGGCTGCTGCTGGCAATCGTCTTGCTGGTGGCCGCCGTGGCGGTCAAGACCTGGACCACACCGTCGCAGCAACTGGCGGTGGCGCCCGCGCCGAAGCTGGACATCGACCTGCAGGCGGCCGCCAAACGGCTCTCTACAGCGATCACGTTCCGCACGGTGTCGGGCATGGACGATCCGGCCGCCAATGCGGCCGAGTTCGACAAGCTGCACGCATTCCTCGCACAGCAGTTCCCGAAGGTGCATGCCACTCTCAAGAAGGAAGTGGTCGGCAACAAGGCACTGCTCTACACATGGACTGGCACTGACCCTTCTGCCAAGCCCATTGCATTGATGGCGCACCAGGACATGGTGCCCATCGCCCCGGGCACCGAGAAGGCGTGGACGGTCGACCCCTTCGCGGGCGAGATCAAGGACGGCTTCATCTGGGGCCGCGGCACGCTCGACAACAAGAGCAATCTTTTCGCGCAGATGGAAGCCATCGAGCTGCTCATCGGCGCCGGCTTCAAGCCCAGGCAGACCGTCTACCTGGTGATGGGCGACGACGAAGAAGTGAGCGGCTTGCGCGGCGCGCTGCCGATTGCCGAACTGCTCAAGTCGCGCAATGTGCGCCTGGACTGGGTGCTCGACGAAGGCCTGCTGGTGCTCGACGGCGTGCTGCCGGGCCTGAGCAAGCCTGCGGCGCTCATCGGCCTGGCTGAAAAGGGCTACGGCACCTTCTTCCTCTCGCTCGACACTGCCCCCGGCCACTCATCGATGCCGCCGCAGCACAGCGCCATCGGCAGCATGAGCGCGGCGCTGGCGCGGCTCGAAGCCAACCCGATGCCCGGCGGCATCAAGGGCGTGGCCGGCCAGATGTTCGGCGCGCTCGCGCCCGAGATGAGCGGCGTCAACCGCGTGATGCTGTCCAACCTGTGGCTCACCGAGCCGCTGGTGCGCGGCCAGCTCGAGAAGAGCCCGAGCAGCAACGCCATGCTGCGCACGACCACCGCGCTGACCATCGTGCGCGCCGGCAACAAGGACAACGTGCTGCCCGGCCGCGCCGAGGCTGCCGTCAACTTCCGCATCCTGCCGGGCGACACGATCGCCAGCACCGAAGCGCATCTGCGCAAGGCGCTGGGCAACGACGACATCAAGATCAAGGCGTACCCGGGCAATTCCGAGCCTTCGCCCGTGTCGCCGACAGACAGCACCGGCTACCGCGCGATCCAGCAGGCCGTGCGCCAGACCTTCCCCGATGCGGTGGTGGCCCCAGGCCTCATGACCGCCGCCACCGACTCGCGCCACTTCAGCCTCGTGAGCGATGCCGTCTTCCGCTTCTCGCCGTTCCGCGTGAAGGGCGAAGACCTGGCGCGCTTCCACGGCAACAACGAACGCCTGGCCATCTCGAACTACGGCGAGATGATCGGCTTCTATCACCAGCTCCTGAGCAACACCAACGCTGCTCCGGCGCAATGACGACAACCTCTTTTCCCTTCCATCTGCTTCAAAGGACCTCACCATGACCAGCGCCGTCATTGTTTCCACCGCCCGCACGCCGCTCGCGAAGAGCTGGAAGGGTGCCTTCAACATGACGCACGGCGCCACGCTCGGCGGCCACGCCGTGCAGCACGCGGTGCAGCGCGCCGGCATCGACCCTGCTTCGGTGGACGACGTCATCATGGGCTGCGCCACGCCTGAAGGCGCGACCGGCTCCAACATCGCGCGCCAGATCGCGCTGCGCGCTGGCCTGCCGATCACCACCTCGGGCATGACCATCAACCGTTTCTGCTCGTCGGGCCTGCAGACCATCGCCACCGCCGCCCAGCGCATCATCGCGGGCGAGGGCGAGGTGTATGTGGCCGGCGGCGTCGAGAGCATCTCGTGCGTGCAGAACGAAGCCAACAAGCACATGCTGGCCGACCCGTGGCTCGTGAAGCACAAGCCCGAGATCTACTGGAACATGCTGCAGACGGCCGAGCAGGTCGCCAAGCGCTACAACATCGGCCGCGACGCCATGGACGAATACGGCGCCGCCAGCCAGCAGAAGGCCACCGCCGCGCTCGAAGCCGGCCGCTTCAAGGACGAAATTGCCCCCATCACCGTGCTGGCCGGCGTGGCCGACCCCGTGCTGGGCCTGCGCACCAAGGAAGTCACCATCGAGAACGATGAAGGCATTCGCGCCGGCACCACCAAGGAAGGCATCAGCGGCATCCGCCCGGCCATTCCCGGCGGCCTGATCTCGGCCGGCAATGCCAGCCAGTTCTCCGACGGCGGCGGCGCCTGCGTGCTGGTCGACGAGAAGTACGCGCAGCAAAAAGGCCTGAAGCCCATCGGCCGCTTCCTCGGCTTTGCCGTTGCCGGCTGCGAGCCCGACGAAATGGGCATCGGCCCGGTCTTCGCGATTCCGAAGGTGCTCAAGCGCCTGGGCCTCACGGTCAACGACATCGACCTGTGGGAGCTGAACGAAGCCTTCGCCGTGCAGGTGATCTACTGCCGCGACAAGCTCGGCATTCCGGCCGACCGCCTGAACGTGGACGGCGGCGCCATCGCCGTGGGCCACCCCTACGGTGTGAGCGGCCAGCGCCTGACGGGCCACGCGCTCATCGAAGGCAAGCGCCGCGGCGCCAAGAAGGTCGTGGTCACGATGTGCATCGGCGGCGGCATGGGCGCTGCGGGCGTGTTCGAGGTCTTGTAATCATGTCCGGCTTGGGCCACGACCAGGAGGTCTCGCCCGAAGCCGTTCTGGCCTACGGGCGCCGCATGCTTGCATCGCAGCCGTTCAGCGTGCTGATCGGCGCGCAGTTGCACGCGCTGGCGCCGGACTATGTGGAGCTCCAGCTACCGCTCACGGCGCAGCTGAAGCAGCAGAACGGCTTTGCCCACGGCGGCATCGTGAGCTACATGGCCGACAACGCGCTCACCTTTGCCGGTGGCAGCGCGTTGCGCGTGCCGGTGGTGATTTCCGAATTCAAGATCAACTATGTGCGGCCCGCTCTTGGCGAGCGCCTGATCGCACGCGCCAGGACGGCCCATTCCGGCAGTTCGCAGGCCGTTTGCACCTGCGAGGTGTTCGTGGTGAACGACGGTGCAGAGAAGCTCTGCGCGCTGGCGCAGGGCACCATCGCCAAACTGCCCGACTCCCCGAAAAAGTAGCAAGAAGAGACATTCTCATGAGCCTGCGTTCCACCCTCGACTTCCTGCTCTACGACTGGCTCGACGCCGAGTCGCTCAACCAGCGCGAACGCTTTGCCGACCATTCGCGCGAAACCTTCGACGCAGTGCTCGACACCTGCGAACGCATCGCGCGCGAGAAGTACGCACCGTTCAACCGCACGGTCGACACGCAGGAGCCGCATTTCGACGGCGAGAAAGTCATCCTGCCGCAGGCCACGCACGACGCGCACAAGGCTTTCGTCGAGTCGGGAATGATGAGTGCCGCGCAAGACTACGACATCGGCGGCATGCAGCTGCCGTACACGCTCTCGGCCGCGGCCAACAGCTTTTTCGCGATGGCCTCGGTGAGCATCGGCTCGAACATGCTCACGAGTGGCAATGCCAATCTGCTGATGGTGCACGGCACCGAGATGCAGAAAGAGGTGTTCGCCAAGAACGAGTTCTCGGGTCGCTGGGCCGGCACCATGTGCCTGTCTGAGCCGCAGGCCGGTTCGTCGCTGAGCGATGTGGCCACGCGCGCAGTGCCCGATGGCGTTGACTTTCAAAACGACCCGCTGGGCCCGCGCTACCGCCTCACGGGCAACAAGATGTGGATCTCGTCGGGCGACCACGAGCTGACCGAGAACATCGTGCACATCGTGCTCGCCAAGATCCCCGACGAGAACGGCAAACTGGTGCCGGGTACGCGCGGCATCTCGCTCTTCATCGTGCCCAAGCGCATGGTCGATACCAAGGGCGAGCTGACGGGCCAGCGCAACGACGTGGCGCTCGCGGGCCTGAACCACAAGCTGGGCTGGCGCGGTACCACCAACACGCTGCTGAACTTCGGCGAGGGCAAGTACCCGGTCGATGGCAAAGCGGGCGCCGTGGGCTACCTGGTCGGTGCGCCCGGCAAGGGCCTGCACTGCATGTTCCACATGATGAACGAGGCACGCATCGGCGTCGGCACGGCTGCCACCATGCTCGGCATGGCCGGCTACCACGCCTCGCTCGAATACGCCAAGAGCCGTCCGCAGGGCCGGCTGGTGAAGAAGCCGGACGCCGCTGGAACGGCCGTCGCCAAGGACTCGGCCGCGCCGCAGGTGCGCATCATCGAGCACGCCGACGTGCGCCGCATGCTGCTGGCCCAGAAGGCGTACTGCGAAGGCGCGCTGGCGCTGGAGCTGTACTGCGCCCGGCTGGTCGACGAGCAGAAGACCGGCGACGCGCAGGCCGCCGACGACGCGCGCCTGCTGCTCGAAGTGCTCACGCCCATCGCCAAGAGCTGGCCCAGCGAGTGGTGCCTGGAGGCCAATTCGCTGGCCATCCAGGTGCACGGCGGCTACGGCTACACGCGTGACTTTCCGGTGGAGCAGTACTGGCGCGACAACCGCCTGAACATGATCCACGAGGGCACCCATGGCATCCAGGCAGCCGACCTGCTGGGCCGCAAGGTGCTGATGGAAAAGGGTCGCGGCCTGCAATTGCTGGCCGGCCGTATGACCGACACCATCGGCCGCGCCGCCAAGGTGCCGGCATTGGCGGCCCACGCCAAGGCGCTGGGCGCCGCGCTGCAGCGCATCGGCAGCGCGACCGAGGCCGCATGGGCCACCGGCGACCCGGCCGACGCGCTGGCCAATGCCGTGCCGTACATGCAGGCCTTCGGCCACACGGTGCTGGCCTGGATCTGGCTCGACGTGGCCCAAAGGGCCCTGCAGACCGACGGTGAAAAGGCGAGGGCGGTAACAGCTGGCAAGATCGGCGCCACGGACTATTTCTTCCACTACGAGCTGCCGAAAATCGGCGCATGGCTCAACGTGGTTGAAACCCGCGACCCGACCTGTACAGCTTTGCCCGAGGACGCCTTCTGATGGCCACTACCGATTCGCCGAACGCCAACCCCAACAACACTCCCGCCGTCAAACCTCCCAAGCCGCACGCGCGGCTCGAGAAGTGGATCTGGATCCTGATCTACGGCGGCCTGTTCGTCGTGATCCTGGGCATTGCCACCGGCCGCACCGACGCCGCGCTGGGCTGGTCCATCGCCGTGCCCGGCGGCATCGTGGCGGTGGTCGGCTTCGTGCTGATCTACGTGCGCTCGCGGCTGCCCAACACCCCTACCAAGTAACGAGACCCGCCATGCTCAAGCACATCGTGATGTGGAAGTTCAAGGAGCACGCCGAGGGCACCGACAAGGCGACCAACCTGCTGAAGGCCAAGGCGCTGCTCGACGCCTGCGCGAAGCTGTCGCCCGGCACGCTGCGCTTCGAGGTGGCCATTGCCCAGCCCGGGCTGGAAGCCACCTACGACCTGGTCCTGTACTCGGAATTCACCGACTCCGCCGCGCTCGCGGCCTATTCGGACCACCCGCAGCACGTGGCCCTGAAGCCTTTCATCGGCGCCGTGCGCGAAGCCCGCCAGTGCATGGACTACGAGATCTGAGCCTGACATTCAAAACCGGAGACACCTCATGACGCCCCGCAACATCAAGCAGCTGTTCGACCTCACCGGCAAGACTGCCCTCATCACCGGCGGCTCGCGCGGCCTGGGCCTGCAGATGGCCCATGCGCTCGGCGAAGCCGGCGCGAAGATCATGCTGAGCTCGCGCAAGGCCGACGATCTGGAGCAGGCCGCAGCCGAGCTGCAAGCCGCCGGCATCGACGCGCGCTGGATCGCCGCCGACTGCTCGAAGGAAGAAGACACCCGCCGCCTGGCAGACGAAACGCTGCAGCGCATGGGCGCAGTCGACATCCTCATCAACAATGCGGGCGCCAGCTGGGGTTCGCCGGCCGAGAGCCACCCGGTCGAGGCCTGGGACAAGGTGATGAACCTCAACGTGCGCGGCTATTTCATCCTGTCGCAGCAGATCGCCAACGGCTACATGATTCCGAAGAAGACGGGGCGCATCATCAACATCGCCTCGATCGCCGGGCTGAACGGCAACCCGCCCGAAATGCAGACGCTGGCCTACAACACCTCCAAGACAGCGGTCATCGGCTTCACCCGCACGCTGGCCGCTGAATGGGGCCGCTACGGCATCAACGTGAACGCCATCTGCCCCGGTTTCTTCATGACGAAGATGGCCGCCGGCCTCATCAAGTCGCTGGGCGAGGAAAAGATGGCCGCCCAGGCCCCCCTCGGCCGCCTAGGCGACGAGGAAGACCTGAAGGGCCTGACGCTGCTGTTCGCGAGCGATGCCGGCAAGCACATCACCGGCCAGTGGCTGGCTGTGGACGGCGGCGTGAGCGTGGTGCTGGGTGCGGCCTGACATGTCTTCTTCTTCAGATTCCAGCGACATCAACATCCGCTCGTACACGAGCCAGATTCCGTTCGCGCGGCACCTGGGCTTTGAGCTGACGAGGTTCGAGGGCGGCGAGTCCGAGATCATCTACACGGCGAAGCCGGAGCACCTGAACACCTTCGACGTGACGCACGGCGGCGCCTGCATGACGCTGCTCGACATCACGATGGCAGCAGCCGCGCGCAGCGTGGCGCCAGAGACGGGCGTGGTCACCATCGAGATGAAGACCAGCTTCATGCAGCCCTCGGTCGGCCCGCTGCACGCGCGCGGCACGCTCATTCACAGGACGGCGACGCTGGCTTTCACCGAGGCCAAAATCTACGACGAGCAGGAGCGCGTGTGTGCCCACGCCACCGGCACCTTCAAGTACGTGAAGCGCCGGCTGCCGACCGGCCCCGCCAGCGCCAACGAGATGCGCCCGCCGTCGACCGACTGACTGACTGACTGACACTTTTCCGGAGACATTCATGCCGATCAACAAACAGATCCACCTCGACAACCGTCCCGACGGCGAGGCCGTGGCCAGCAACTTCAAGCTCGTGTCCGCCGAGACCCCCGCGCTCAAGGACAACCAGGTGCTCGTGCGCCACCACTACATGAGCCTCGACCCGTACATGCGTGGCCGCATGAACGACTCCAAGAGCTACGCGCAACCCCAGCCGCTGGGCCAGACGATGCAGGGCGGCACGGTCGGCGAAGTGGTCGAGAGCAAGCACCCCAAGTACGCCGTGGGCGACAAGGTGGTCGGCTTCGGCGGCTGGCAGGAATACAGCGTGGTCGATGCCTCGCAGCCCGGAGCGCTGAAGAAGGTCGACACCACGCACGTGCCGCTGTCGCACTACCTTGGCGCGGTCGGCATGCCGGGCGTCACGGCCTGGTACGGGCTGGTGAAGATCATTGCGCCCAAGGCTGGTGAAACGGTGGTCATCACCGCCGCCAGCGGCGCGGTGGGCAGCGCCTTCGGGGCGCTGGCCAAGGCGCGCGGCTGCCGCGTGGTCGGCATTGCCGGCGGCCCCGACAAGTGCAAGTACGTGACCGACGAGCTGGGCTTCGACGCCTGCATCGACTACCGCGTGCACGCCGACGTCAAGTCGATGAGCGCTGCGCTCAAGGAAGCCTGCCCGAACGGCATCGACGGCTACTTCGAGAACGTCGGCGGCTACATCTTCGACGCGGTGCTGCTGCGCGCCAACGCCTTTGCCCGCGTGGCGCTGTGCGGAATGATCGCGGGCTACGACGGACAGCCGCTGCCGCTGGCCAACCCGGCGCTGATCCTCATCAACCGCATGAAGATCGAAGGCTTCATCGTCAGCGAGCACATGGAAGTGTGGCCCGAGGCGCTGACTGAGCTGGGCACGCTGGTGGGCACGGGCAAGCTGAAGCCGCGTGAGTCGATTGCGCAAGGCATCGAATCTGCTCCTGAAGCCTTTTTGGGCCTGCTCAAGGGTCGGAACTTCGGCAAGCAACTCGTCAAACTGATCTGATGCACTGGATGAACTGAATGCACGGCAAGGAGGCCGGTCATGGAAACCACGCACGAGGTGTTCAACCAGCCTACGCCGCTGGTGGACTACAACCTCTTCGACACCAACCGGCCTCTGCGCGATGCGCTGAAGTTCAACGCGCCCGCGTTGCAGACCACGCAGCTGCATGAGCTGGGCGCCACCCTCGGCACGGCCGGCATGCAGGCGCATGCGCGGCTCGCCAACATCCACACGCCCGAGCTGCACACGCACGACCGCTTCGGGCGGCGCATCGACGAGGTGGAATTCCATCCGAGCTACCACGCGCTGATGACCGCCGCCGTGGGTGCCGGGCTGCACGGCACGCCCTGGACGGGCACTTCGGCCTCGCCGCATGTGCTGCGCGCAGCGGGCTTCATGCTCTTCACCGAGCTGGAGCCATCGATTCTTTGCCCCATCTCCATGACCTACGCGGTCACGCCCGCGCTGCGCGGCAATGCGGGCGTGTACGCCGACTGGGGTCCGAAGCTCGGCAGCCTCTGGTACGACCCGGCGCTGAAGCTCTTCAGCGACAAGCCCGGCGTGACCATGGGCATGGGCATGACCGAGAAGCAGGGCGGCTCCGATGTGCGGGCCAACACCACCCAGGCCGTGCGCGACGGCAGCGATGCCTGGGGCGAGCGCTATGCCATCACCGGCCACAAGTGGTTTTTCTCGGCGCCGATGTGCGACGCCTTCCTGGTGCTGGCGCAAGCGCCCGCGGGGCTCTCGTGCTTCTTCCTGCCGCGTGTGCTGCCCGATGGTTCACGCAACGCCATCCAGATCCAGCGGCTGAAAGACAAGCTCGGCAACAAGGCCAACGCAAGCTCCGAGGTCGAGTTCCAGGGCGCCAGCGCATGGCTCGTGGGAGAAGAGGGCCGCGGCATTCCGCAGATCCTCGAGATGGGCACGATGACGCGGCTCGACTGCGCACTGGGCACCAGCGGACTGATGCGCCAGTCGCTGGGCATAGCGCTCAACCATGCGACGCAGCGCAAGGCCTTCGGCAAGCCGCTGATCGAACAGCCCTTGATGAAGAACGTGCTGGCCGATCTCGCGCTCGAAAGCGAAGCCGCCACTGCGCTCGCCATTCGCCTGGCACGCGCCTTCGACAACCAGGCCGACGAGCACGAGCGCTTGATGGCCCGCCTGCTCACGCCGGTCGCCAAGTTCTGGATCTGCAAGCGCGGCAGCGCCTTCGCGCAGGAGGCCATGGAATGCCTCGGCGGCAACGGCTACGTGGAAGAGGGCGGCGAGGGCGTCATGGCCCGCATCTACCGCGAGATGCCGCTCAACTCCATCTGGGAAGGCGCGGGCAACATCATGGCGCTCGACCTGCTGCGCGGCCTGCGAAAAGGCGATGCCGTGGCCGCGCTGACGAAGGAGCTGGCGCCCGCGCGTGGCGAGCACGCCGCGCTCGACCGGCTGACCGACGCGCTGCCCGCGCGCATCGAGGCGATGGCCTCCGAAGCCGAGGCCCGCCGCCTCGCGCAGGACGTGGCGCTCGCCGTGCAGGCTGCGCTGCTCGTGCAGACCGCGCCATCCGCCGTCGCTGGCGCGTTCTGCGCCTCGCGACTGGGCGGCGACTGGGGCAACGCCTTCGGCACGCTGGCCGCAGGCACCGATTTCGATTCGATCATCCAGCGCGCGCAACCCCGGTGACGCGTGCCAAACCCATCACAGAAGAAAGACCCCCACCATGGCCGACCTGATCCTTCATCACTACCTGACCTCGCCGTTCTCGGAAAAGGTGCGCCTGATCCTCGGCGCCAAGAAGCTGCCGTGGAAGTCGGTCTTCATCCCGCCGATCATGCCCAAGCCCGACGTGGAGGTGCTCACTGGCGGCTATCGCAAGACACCGTTCCTGCAGATCGGCGCCGACATGTATTGCGACAGCGCGCTCATCGCCGACGTGCTCGAACACCTGCAGCCCGAGCCCACGCTCTATCCGGAGCCCGAGAAGGGCATGTCGCGCATCCTCGCGCAGTGGGCCGACACCACGCTCTTCTGGGCTGCCATGGCCTGGAACCTGCAGCCCAGGGGCGCGGCCGAAGTGTTCGCCAAGGCCCCACCCGAAGCCGCAAAAGCCTTCGGCGAAGACCGCGGCAAGATGAGCGCTGGCAACATGACGCGCCTGCGCCCGGCCGACGCCACCAGCGCCTACAAGTCATACCTGCGCCGCCTGTCGGACATGCTCGACGAAAAGCCCTTCCTGCTCGGTGAGGTGCCCAGCATTGCCGACTTCTCGGCCTACCACCCGCTCTGGTACACGCGGCGCATCGAGTCGGTCCGCACCATCCTCGATCTGACGCCCGCGGTGATCGACTGGCTCGACCGCATGGCCGCCATCGGCCACGGCGTTCCCGAGAAGTTCACGAGCGACGAGGCTATTGCAGTGGCCAAGGCCGCGACGCCGCACACGCTGCTGACCGACAGCACCTTCCAGGACGACCACGACATTCCGCTCGGCAGTGCCGTCACCGTGCGCGCCGAAAGCTTCGGCCTCGAGGAGACGCCCGGCACGCTGGTCGCGGCTACGCGCACGCACTACACGCTGGAGCGCAGCAGCGAGCGGACGGGCACGGTGCATGTGCACTTTCCGCGGATCGGGTATGTGCTGAAGAAGGCTGAGGGTTGAGAGGGCTGCGGCCGGTGATTGCCGTGCATCAACGCTTGAACCCGGGGATCGGAACCGGGTTGCAGTCGGGCAACTTCAGCGCCTCGTAGTCGGGGTGAAACTGCACCACGACAAAGTCGTTGCTCGCCTCCCTCGACATCTTGTTGTCTTCGTAGATGCTCGACGTCGTTTCCAGCTTGATCTCGGTCGGCTGGAGCTGCTTGTACGCTCGGGTCACGTTTTCGGCGCGCCGTCTTGCCAACTGCCTGGCTTGGGCTGGTGTTCTGCCTGGAACTTTGACGGTGGCGCCTCCGTCGATTGAAACCTCGAGGTATTTCGGAAACGCCGAGTTTGCCCGGTCAATAAACTCCACCAGCTTCGCTATCTGCGCCGGTTCGAGGTCTGCGGCGCCTTCGGCAAAAAAAGTCAGCCTTGTTACCACGACGGGCTTGCAAGCCATGGCGCTGCAACCTGTCAGCGTGGTAGCGATGACGAGGAAGGCCCTGATCGTGCATTTCATTTGGATGCTTTCGCAACAACGCCAAGAATGTACGCAGCGATGCTGTCGGCGTTGACACGAGACCGGGGGTCTTCTGCGTGATCCCTCGCGTGCTTCGTTCCATACCAGGGATCGAATGAACTGAAGGTGTCGTCGAAGTGCGTGACCTCGTGAATCAATGTCAGGAGCTTCGAGTCCCCGTCGCGAATGATGTCCGTATCGTAGATGAGCATGTTCTCCGGGAGGTCGCAAAAACTCAGCCCGATGGCAATGGTGCGGGTCGCAGTGTCTGGTTTGCAAACTGCCGCTACTGTCACGACCGGGTCGCTTGAGAAGATGCAGCCGAGATTCTTCTTGCTTGCTTCCGAGTACCGGATGAAGTTCTCGCATCCCAGTCCCTCGAGCACTCGCTTGCACGCAGCCAGTCCTTTCTGGAGATGCTCTCGCATCGATTGGTCGGCAACGCCAAACCATTCCTGCACTCGCGCCTGCGCATCTTTGTCCCATCGCTCGAGTTCCGGGAGGCGCTGCTTCGCAATGAACGCCACGGCCTGATCGCGCAGCTTGAGCACTACCGCGCAGAACTCCTTGTTCGTCATGTTCGGGCAGATCCTTTCGGCCAGTTCCGCCCCTGGTGGGTGGGTCACATTCTTGTCTACCGTTTTCTTGAATGCCGCCAATTCATCCTCGGCTCCAACGGCATGCCAAGCCTCGTCCTCGTATGTTGCCCATCGCTGCAGGGTGGAAAGTATGGGCTGTGGCACCGGGCAGTGGCAGACCACCACGTCTCCTTCCAGCGCCGCCTCCGATATGAATTGAGGGCGCCGCGGCCCTCCGGTCTTCGCGATGATGCCCACGCTGTTGCAGCCTTCGCAGTAGGCCCTGCCGCCGATCAAGGCGACCCGGTGTCCGTACAAATCGAGCATGGGGCCGTCGTAGGGCAATACCTGTCCGCCAGACGCTGGCGGATCGCCGACTACAAGAATTTTTCGCTCCATTCGCTACGCTCCCCGTTCATGACGGGGCGTTGTAAGCGGCAGCAATTGCTAACACTGTTGTCTATGGTCAACCGCTTGGTTCTTTGTCACGAAGGAGCGGGTTTTCGATCTGCAGGGTGCTGGGTGTGGCCGGAGTCGGCTCGAGGCGGTCGCAGACACGCGTCACACGAACGACAGTCAACCGGGCTGCAAAGCGTTCCAATAGGAGGCGCAGAGCCAACCACAGGAAAGAATTCAATGATTCAAGACTTCAAGGGCAAGACCGCCGTACTCACCGGCGCGGGCTCGGGCTTCGGCCTGGAGTGCGCGCGCATCGGCGCCGCCCGCGGCATGAACCTCGTGCTGGTCGACGTGCAGCAGGACGCGCTCGACAAGGCCCAGGCAGAAATGGGGGCTGCCGGCGCACAGGTGCTGGCGCGCAAGGTCGACGTGTCGAACGCGGCGCAGATGGAAGCGCTGGCCGCCGCTGTGAAGGAACGTTTCGGTGCGCCGCACTTCGTGTTCAACAACGCGGGCGTGGGAGCCGGTGGCCTGGTGTGGGAGAACACGGTGGCCGACTGGGAATGGGTGCTGGGTGTGGACCTGTGGGGCGTGATTCACGGCGTGCGCCTGTTCACGCCGATGATGCTGGAGGCTGCCGCGAAAGACCCGGCCTACCGCGGCCACATCACCAACACCGCCAGCATGGCGGGCTTGCTCACACCGCCCAACATGGGCATCTACAACGCGGCGAAGGCGGCAGTCGTGAGCCTTACCGAAACGATGTACCAGGACCTGAACCTCGTCACCGACCAGATCGGCGCGAGCCTGCTGTGCCCGTACTTCGTGCCCACCGGCATCACCAGCAGCGAGCGCAACCGCCCGAATGCGCCGAAGGAAACCGAGCTCACCAAGAGCCAACTCATCGGCCAGGCCATGAGCAACAAGGCGGTGAGCAGCGGCAAGATCACGGCCGCCGAAGTCGCGGCCAAGGTGTTCGACGCCATCACTGCCAACCAGTTCTACGTGTTCAGCCACCCGAAGGCGCTGGGCAATGTGCGCAGCCGCATGGAGAACATCGTCTCCATTACCAACCCGGCCGATCCCTTCCTGGAGCGGCCCGAGATCGGGCAGAAGCTGCGCGAGCAACTGCGCTCGGCGTAGGCAGCAGCTTCCTTTTCAGGAGGCCTGCAATTCGGCCACCAGCGCCTCGACGCGGGCGAGCGCGCTGGCGATGGAGCGGTCCAGCAAGTCGTCATGGTCTTCGGCGTGTTCGATGGCCACGCTGTGCACTTCGTTGAGACCGAGCAGGGCCAGCGGGCTTGTGATGCCGGGCGTGAGCAGGTCCAGATGCGCCTGGAATCCGCCCGGCCCGTAGCCGCTGCTGCCGCACGAGGTCAGCAGCACCGTGCGGCGGTTGCGCTCGGCCAGCAGCGGCACATACGGGTTCTCGCGGCTGCGGTCGAAGTCGAAGGTCGCGCCGATGCGCACGATGTTGTCGATCCATGACTTCAGCGGTGCCGGCATGCTGAAGTTGTACATCGGCACGCCGATTACCAGCACGTCGGCGCGGCGGATCTCGGCGATCAGCGCATCGCTCTCGGCGAGCACGGCGTGCATCCACGGTTCGCGTTCTGCGGCCGGCGTGTAGCCCGACGCAATCCACTCGCCGGTGACGTTGCTCGGCGGTGCGGCACCGATGTCGCGGTAGATCACCTCGGTGCCCGGCTGTGTCGCGCGCCAGCTCGACACGAAGTGATGGCTCAACCGGCGCGAATGCGAGCCGTGAACGTGGGTGCCGGAACGACCGGGGCGGGCGCTGGCGTCGATGTGGAGCAGTGTGGTCATGGCGCGGTCCTCGTTGACGTGAAAGGTGGGATGAAGAGAATTCAGCTGTCTGCTTGACATGGTTCTCAATTTATCCAGGCACCGCCAACGCGACAAACGACGATTTCTTTGTGCTGCTGAAAAATTAATTCATCCATGGCCAACCTTCGCCAACTCCCTCCGCTGGCGGCGCTGCGCGCCTTCGAGGCGGCCGCGCGGCACTGCAGCGCCAAGCTCGCAGCCAACGAACTCTCGGTGACGCCTACCGCCATCAGCCACCAGGTGCGGCAGCTCGAAGACTCACTCGGCGTGCCGCTGTTCATCCGCCAGCCGCGGCAACTGGTGCTCACGCCGCAGGGCAGGGCGCTGCAGGTGGTGCTGAGCGAATCGTTCAATGCCATGGCGAATGCGGTGGCGCGGCTGCGTGCACCGCCCGAGCGCAGCGCCATCACCCTGTCGGCCACGCCGGCCGTTGCGGCGCGCTGGCTGTTGCCGCGCGTGAGCACCTTGCGCGCGCTGCACCCGAGGCTCGATCTGCGCATTCATGCATCGCACGAAGCGGTTGCGCTCGACGGTGTCACGGCCGACATCGCCATCCGCTACGGCAAGGGGCAGTGGCCGGGCATGGTGGCCGAGAAGCTGTTCGACACCGTCTTCGCGCCGGCCTGCAGCCCTGCGCTCAAGCTGCGCCGGCGCAGTGACCTGGCGCGGCACACGCTGCTGCACTTCGCGGTGCCCGGCAACAAGAGCCAGCCCGGCACGTGGGCCGAGTGGCAGCAGCGGGCGCAGGTGCCCGGCCTCGACGTATCGGCCGGGCCGGTGTTCTCGGATGAAACACACACCGTGTCGGCCGCGCTGCAGGGGCAGGGCGTGGCGTTGATGGGCCTTGCGCTGATTGCCGATGAACTGCGCGCGGGCAATCTGGTGCAGCCCTTCGGTCCGGAGTTGCCTGGGCTGCCGTTCTATCTGGTGTGCCTCGAGGCGCGGCGTTCGGAGCCGGCCGTGGCGGCGGTGTTCGAGTGGGTGAGAGGGCTTCAGCCGCTGGGCGCCTGAGCGCGTGACTTTCGACACTGGTGGTGGCTCGTTCGCAGTCCTAGAGTCCAACCGTGAGTCGCTTGCGCGGCTCATCTCGGGTTGCAGGAGCGAAATGCCCTGCGTTCAAAAGTACCAATGGAGGGAAGAAATCATGAAACGTGCAACCGCAATCAAGGCTGGCGCCGTGGCCGCGATCTTGTCGTCGCTGGCTCTGGCTGCCCCGGCTGTCGCAGGGCCGTTCACCCAGTGCAGCGACCACTGGCTGTTCTGGAGCGGCTACCAGCTGATCATGGAAGCGATCTTCGACCTCTGCGGCTGAGAGGCGCCTGCACTGCGCAATGTTTGACATTAGTCAAATATTGCGCAGGTTCACTGGCTTTCTGCACCGAACCCACTCTCATGTGCGGTGCGCGCGAATTAATCCCTTAGCCCGATCGGCTGTTCTTCTTAACCTTCCTGTACTTTTTTGACGAAGGTCAGGAAAGGTTGCGAGCAGTCCATGCTGCTTCGCAACTGCCTGCGCCGGCTAACGAATTACACGCGACATCTTGCGAAGAGGGAGGCTATTCATGCGCACACCGTTCCAACCCGAAACCAGCCCGGACGAGCCTTTGGCGGCCGGGCGCGGGCCAGCTTACATGGCATGGCTGTCCGTGCTCCTGTGCATCGTGGCGGCAGTTGTCTTCGTGGTCGTGGCCATCCTCGTGCCGAACATCATTGCGGCATCGATGTTCACGACGGCAGCCATCATGTTCCTGGGCGCAGGCCTGATCCTCGGCTTGAGCATGTGGGTCTTTCCGGACCTTCCCCGCTAGATGGCCTCGCAAGAACCCATGGCGGGTAAATCCGCAGCATCCATCTTTCGCGTTCAGGGCTGGCGGGTGACCCTGGTCGCAGCCTTGATCGGCTTGCTGATCGTGCTGGCCATGCTCATGAAGTGGATCGTCGAACTCCAGGTCGAGGCGGCACGGGAGCGGCGCTTGAGCGAAGCCGTTGCGCGCGAGGCGGTAGCGCGTTGCCACGAGAAAGTACCGCTCCAGGCGGTCAACGCCTGCCTGGGCGAACTGGCTGCTGCCAGGGCTCTTCAATCCAATCGCTGACGATCAGTCAGTCGGCACTGCGCCATCGTCCGGAGTCCGGGCACACGATGGCCCGCGCGCCGTTCAGCCAGACTTGCTCTTCATCCAGCTGCGGCGAGGTCGAAAGATCGATGTCGAAGGCGACTCCCAGTGCGTGCCCGACATGGACCTCCTCGATGGGAAGCTCCCAGGTCAGGAAAACTTGGCTGCAATCCCGCCCGGGCGCGAAGTCGGCTGCATCGAAGCCGCTGCTGCCGCGTTGAATGACGGCGTGAGGCTGGCCGGTGTCGAAGATCACTGCTGTGCCCCGGGTCAGCGGGATCCGGTGATCTGCAAAGGGGAAATGCAGGTCCAGCCCCTTGTCCTCGCTCATGAAGAGATTGCAGAAGGCCGCGCCGCCGTACTGCGCTCCGTCGTGGTGGTACTTCGCGCCGCGGCAGGCCATGAGGGCCACGTCGCTGGAGGCAAGCACCTCGGACAGCTCCAGCGTGCGCATCCAGTCGGACATGGCCTGCACGCAGTGCTTGTAATCAGGCCATCGCGCACGCGCCCGGGCCAGGGGCAACGGTTCGACGTCTCCGGGTTCCAGGAACAGGCGCGAAGAGATTTCGCTTTCCCAATCCGCAAGCAGACGCGCAGGAGGCGCAGGCACGTCGACCGTGGCAGACAGCACGACATTGCTCACGCTCCGGCTGCGGATGACGTCGCCGCTCCAGAAGTAGGAAGTCAGGATGTCTCGCGCGTGCTGCGGTCGAGGAGGATTGTTCATCGGGGGGCAGTGTAGTGAGCTTGGTAGCATCGCCGCGTTTAGCCGGGAGCCTTCAAGGACACCGTATGCACGTTGAACTTGTCTCTGAAGCCCAGCATGAGTCGCTGACAGACCTGCTGTGCGAGTTGCATGCCTTCTACAACGATGGCGCCAAAGTCTCTCGGGAGGCCGTGAGAGAACACCTCCTCGGCAACCTCCTGGCGGCTGGGTCGCCGCATCGCCTGGCCGTGGCTTCAGGCGATGACGGCGCAGTGGTTGGCCTGGCGGCCATCTCGCTGGTGTATTCGCTCGTCGAATTCGCTCCCGACAGGCGCAAGCATTGCCAGCTCAAGGAGCTGTATGTGAAGGCTTCTGGCAGGAGCAATGGAGCAGGCAGGGCGCTTATGGCCTGGGTGGCCCGGTACGCTGTCGAGAACGGTTGCTGTCGCATCGACTGGCCCGTCAAGGCATCGAACGACAGGGGCATCTCGTTCTACGAAGGCCTTGGTGCAGGCCGGGTTCTCGACAGGCTCAGCTACCGGCTGTCTGAACCCCAGTTGAGTCAGCTCGCCCAAGGCCTTGGCGCATGACAGGGCCGCCCGAGTTCAGGAGCGAGGAAGCCAGGGCGCGGTACAAGACGCGGAAAAGCTTTACGAACCCCAGGCGATGCTGGAGCTGGCGCAGCGCCGGATGCCTGGCCTCGAGGCTGCGATCGTGCCGGGCGCGGACCACATCGCCGCTATGTCGCAGCCTGAGGATGTCAATGGCCAGATCATCCGATTCCTGCAAAAGGGAGAGGCGGGCAAGAATGGCGGCCGTTGACGCTCAGAAAATACCCTGATGAATATTTGAGTACCAAAGAGTTAATATTTGGGCTGTCAGGCAGACAAGGAGGATCCCATGGAAACGTACCCAACCCTAAGACAGGCCACCGGCGTGGCCCGCACCCTCAGCAAGCACTCGTCGTGCACCATGGTGGTCTATCGCGTGACAGAGGAAAAATTCGTGGCTGCGCATGCCACCGACCGCGTGCAGGGAAGCATCGAGGCCGTGTACCGCGACGGTTATGTCGTGCCGACCCTCCTGAGCAAGCGGGTCGAATGAAGAGAAAGCCCGGGCTCCGCCTGGAACCCGGTCAGCGCAGGCCTCCTTCGGGAGGCCTTTTCACGTTCACGACGAGCTGGGCACAGCCTGCATCAGCAGCGTCAGCGCCTTTCGCAGGCTTGTGGCCGACGCGCGCTCCCCCTTGTCATAGCCAAGCCGCACCACCACCAGGTCGTGCGAAGGAACGATCAGCACCGTCTGCCCGCCCGCACCCAGCATGTAGTACGCCGTGGTCGGCACCGGCCAGGTGCTCGCACCGTTGATCGCGCCGTTGAGCCAGAAGAAGCCGCCGTAGATCGGGCGCTTGTCGGCAGCCCAGGCCGGCGCCAGGGTGCTCACGAACTTGACGAAGCCCTCGGGCAGGATTCGTTCGCCGTTCCAGATGCCGTCCTGCAGATACAGGTTGGCCAGTCGCGCCCAGTCGCGCCCCGACATGAAGTCGTAGCCCTGTGCCAGGAAGTTGCCGTACGGATCGGTCTCCAGCGTCATCGTGCGGATGCCGATCTTGTCGAACAGGTTTCTCTGCGGGAACGACAGGTACTCTTCGCCGCGCTTCTCCACGGCAAGGCGGATCAGGTAGTTTGCGAGCACCGGGTCGGTGTTGCGATAGCGGCCGATGGTGTTGGGCGGCCATTGCTGCGGACGCGTGGCTGCATAGTTGAACGAGTTGATGCGGCCGGTGTAGAGATAGATGTGGTCGGGGTAGGTGCCGTTGGGGTCGAAGTCCGGATCGTCCGGCGCCTTGATGCGCAGTCCGCTCGACATGTGCAGGATGTCCTGGATCTTGATTTCCTTGCGCTTGTCGTCCGCTCCCTGCCATTCCGGAATGGGCGCCGGCTGGTCGAGCCGGTACTCGCCCTGCTTCATCAGCACGCCCAGCATCGTCGCGGTCACGCTCTTGCCCATCGACCACGATTCGAGCGGCGTGCTTGCCGTGATGCCGTTCATGTAGCGCTCGCCGACGATGCGCCCTTTGTGCGTGACGATGAAGGCTGCGGTGTAGGCCTCCGGCAGCTCGAAGGCCGCATCGACTGCCTGGTTCACTTTCGTCGTGTCGATGCCGGGCGCGGGGCCGGCGGGCATCACGTCGCCCATGGGCCATGCCTGTGTCGAGGGATCGGGGAGTGCGCTCGTCACCGCCACCGGCGTGAAGAACACGTCGTCCCTGTCAGGTGGAAGCGTGATGCAGCCCTGCGAGCCGTAGTAGCGCGCCACCAGTGTCGGACCGTTCGGGATGGCGATGCGGATTTCCTTCTTGACGCGGTCGACCACCGGCTTGCCCACTTTCTTGCGCTGGTCGTAAGGGCCGGTGAAGTAGCCGACGCTCTCGGCGGCGACGTCGGGGTCAAGGCCGGTGATGAACGCGGCGGAGCACATCGTCTTGGCGTAGCCCGAGGTGTTGTGTTCCAGGGGATCGCCGGGCGGCGGGACGTAGGGCGTGTTGAGTTCGTAGCTTCTGGCGCGGGCGATGAGGGCTTCGCGTGCCGGCAGCTCTGGGGTGCTTGTGGTCGGTGTGGTTCCGCCCGCGGCGGGGAGTATGCCGATGCCCCCGCCTCCACCACCTCCACCGCCGCCTCCACATGAAGTCAAAGCCACTACAAGAAGCGCGCCTGTTGCAATGGCAAGAGGGACGCGGGCAAACCTCGTCATGAACTCTCCTCACTTTATTGTTGGTGCCGGAGTCTCCATGAGAAACGTAACGACCTGCAAGCCTGGCGTTCAGCTTTTTCTCAGCCTGTGGTGGCCTGCGACGCGATCCACTCCCACACGGCGCGGATGGCCGGCTCGTTCTCCCTCCCGTTCGCAACCGAAAGAAAGTAGCTGCCGGTTTCGAGCGCGGGCCCGAAGGGCTGCACCAGCGCGCCGCTGCGAAGCTCTTCAGCCGACAGCGTGAGGCTCAGCAACGCCACGCCATGGCCGGCGAGGGCGGCCAGCATCGCGTGCGTCTCGTCGGAAAACGACAGGCCCGAGGCTTTCATCGCGCGCCCCCTCGGCGGTGCGATGCCGGCTTCGCGAAACCAGCGCGGCCACACGGCGGGTGCGAGCGCCTGTGGCTGCCAGTCGCAGTGGATCAGTTGGTGCCTCGGCAGGTCTGCTGCGCGCTTCAAGCCCAGCATCGGGCTGCACAGCGGCGCATAGCGCTCGGGCATCAGCTCGCGCGACACCAGCCCCGGCCAGTTGCCGCGGCCCGAGCGCACCGCGATGTCGGCATCGCCGCGCGCCAGATCGACCACGGTATCGCTCGCATGCAGCCGCAGCTCCACCCCGGGGCTGGCCTTGCGGAACGCCTCCATGCGCGGCAGCACCCAGCGCGCGGCGAACGCGGTGTTGGTGGTGAGAGTGACGGCCTGCGATGCGGCGGGGCGGCGCAGCTTGTCGACGCCGGCTTCGAGCATGTCGAAGCCCATGCGCAGGTCGTCGAACAGTCGCTGGCCCGCGGGCGTCAGCGCGAGCTGCCGCGTGAGCCGGCGAAACAGCGGCTGGCCCAGCGTGTCTTCGAGCGCACGCACCTGGTGGCTGATGGCCGATGGCGTAACCGAGAGTTCGAGCGCCGCGCGCTGAAAGCTCAGGTGTGCGGCCGCGGCCTCGAAAGCGCGCAGCGACAGCAGCGGAGGCAGCCGGCGGGGAGGGCGAATAGATGAGCCAATCTCGTTCATAGGCGGAGAAATCGTCGTTTGTGATGGCAGGACTGCATCCGTAGATTCAAGGTCTGCGCGCCATTCTGGCAGCGCGGAACGAAAGACATCCATTCATCCATCAAAACCATGACCATGAACCTTCTTCACATCGACGCCAGCGCCCGTCCGGGCCGTTCCGATACCGATCTGCACGGCTCGCACACGCGCCGCCTCTCCGCGCGTTTTGTCGAGCGCTGGCGCAAGGCGCGCTCCGACGACCGCATCGACTACCTCGACGTGGGCCGGCAGCCGCCCGCGCACGTCGACGGCCGCTGGATCCATGCGGCCTTCACACCACCGGCCGCGCGCGAGCCGTGGATGGCCGAAACGCTTGCCGAGAGCGACCGGCTGGTCGACCAGCTCATTGCAGCCGACGTCGTCGTGATCGGCCTGCCCATGTACAACTTCAGCGTGCCCGCGCAGTTCAAGGCCTGGATCGACAACATCGTGCGCGTGGGCCGCACCTTCGGCTTCGACCGTTCGCGCGGTGCGGTGCCGTACTGGCCGCTGTTGGCGGACGCGGGCAAGCGCGTGGTGCTGCTCGGCGCGCGCGGCGACCACGGCTACGACGCCGGCGGGCGCATCGCGCATCTCAACCACACCGAGGGCAGCGTGCGTTCGGTGCTCGGCTACATCGGTATCACCGATGTGTTCGAGACTGCGGTGGAGTCCGATGAGTTCGGCGGCGAGCAGCTCGCGCAGTCGATGCGGCGTGCGGAGCAGCGCGTGGACGAGCTCGTCGATGTGTTGACAGCTACTGACACCACGCTGTCAGCAGCGGCGGCATAGGATTTTTCGCTCTACTTCTGGAGCAAAAAATGACGACCGACCCTTTGCCAGAGCGCCTTCCCCGCCCGCCCACCGCCGAGCTCTTCGGCCAGCGCGTGCTCGGATTCGACAAGGAAAAGGGAACGATCCGCTTGAGCTTCGTGGCCACCGATGCATTCCTCAACCCTGCGGGCGCGGTGCAGGGCGGCATCCTCGTCGCGATGCTCGACGACACGATGGGGCCGGCGTTGTGGGTCATGAATGGCGAAGAGACTTACTCCGTCACCATCGACCTCAGCGTGTCTTTTCTGGCGGCCGCGAAGCCCGGCCTGCTGTATGGCGAAGGCAGGGTCGTGCAGCGCGGCAAGACCATCGCTTTTCTCGAGGCGCAACTGAGCGACCCGGACGGCCGCATCGTGGCGCGCTCCACGGCCAGCGCGCGCGTGGTGAAGGCCTGATGGCTCAATCCTTCTTCTGCATGGCAAGCAGGTAGCCCACGCGCAGCGAACGGTGTAGCCTGAAGTTGCGGGTGAACAGGTTGTAGCCCAGGCCGCGCTGGTCCCGCAGCACGAGGCCGGCGCTGGCGGCCGCGCTCTTGAGTTCGTCCGGGCGGATGAGCTTGCGGTAGTCGTGCGTGCGGCGCGGCAGGATGCGCAGCACCTGCTCCGCGCCGAAGATCGCGATCAGCCATGCCCACGGCGTGCGGTTGATGGTGGAGAAAAAGACCCAGCCTCCGGGCTTCGCCATGCGGGCGCAGGCGTCGATTACGGCCACTGGCGAAGGCACGTGTTCGAGCATCTCCATGCAGGTGACGACGTCGAACTTCGCCTCGTTGCCGATGGCCAGGTCTTCGGCGGAAATGGCCTGGTAGGTCACGTTCGCCGCGCTGCTGCGTGCATGAAGTGTTGCGACCTTCAGCGGCTTGTCGGCCAGGTCGATGCCGAGTACGTCTGCGCCGCGGTGCGCCATCGATTCGGCCAGGATGCCGCCGCCGCAACCGACGTCGAGCACCTTGCGGCCGTTCAGCGGGCTGAGCTTGTCGATCCAGTCCAGCCGCAGCGGATTGATCTCGTGCAGGGGGCGGAATTCAGACTGCGGGTCCCACCAGCGGTCGGCCAGGGCCTGGAATCTGGCCAGTTCGGCGGGGTCGAAGTTGGATGCTGCGCTCATGGTTCTTCTCCTTGGTTTACCAATGACCCCGCGACCGGTTCCAGCGGTAGAGCTGGTGCGCGAAGAGGTTGTAGAGCCAGGCGCCGAGCGTTCGCAGCCCGGGCCACTGAAGCGGCCTTGCCAGCCAGCGCCATCGCGGAGCAAGGGCCAGCACGCCGGCGATGGCGTCGGCACCGATGCGCGTGGCGCCCGAGGTGTCGACGAGGTGCAAGCGTTCGCGCACGTCCTCCAGCTGCAGGCCCAGCGGTTCGAGTACTTCGGGCCGGGTGTGCACGTCGATCCACTCGACGCTTGCGTCCGGTGTTTTCTCGCGCATGGCGCAAACGCCGGCATCACAGACGGGACAGGCACTGTTGTAGTAGACAACCGTGCGCGGGGGGGGGGGCGGTGGGTGCTTGCATGTCGTCGGCTCCTGTTCGGGCCATTCTGCCATCTATTTAGCTAAATGGCTAAATAACTAATTAGAGAATTGCCTACTCGCGAGCTAAACTGAACCAATGGAAAAAGTTTTCGAAGCGCTTGCCTCCACGCCGCGGCGCAAGATTCTGGCGTACCTGTCGGAGACCGAACTGTCGGCCGGCGACATTGCCTCGCGCTTCGATATGACCAAGCCTTCGCTTTCCAAGCACCTGAAGATCCTCGAAGGCGCGGGGCTGGTAAAGGCTGAGAAGCGCGGCCAGTTCGTGTTCTACAGCCTGCAGCGAGAGAGCCTGGCCAACACGCTGACCGGCTTCGTACAGGCGGTCTGCCCGGTGTCGAAGGCGCTGAAGAAAGAAAGCCGCGCCCTAGCCAGCAAGCGCTCGGCGGATTCCTCGGGCTCCTGACGCCAGCGCCCCTCGCTGTTTCCTTCCTGGAAGGCGAAAAGTACTGCAAAGGAATTCATTTTTCTGCCGCGCCACGCGGTTCACCGGAGCCTGTGTCCCGGAGTCTTTCTCCGCGCGCGGAACGCACCGATACTCTGCCCGGAAACTCCCCGCCGGCAACGTACCGGCTCCGAACAAGTTCAATGACTCCAACAGGCTTCTCGAAAATCCGCTTCGGTTTGCACACGCGCCTGAGCCTCGGCGTGGCAGCAGTGGTTCTGCTGACCACTTTCGCCATCGCCACCTTCGCCCTGCACCTGGTCAAGAGCAACATGCGCGCCTCGATCGCGACCGAGGAGGTCGCCCGCGTGGGTGCCATCGCGGATGCGATCGACCAGAAATTCGGCAGCCGCCGGATCCTGCTGCAAACCTTTGGCGGCAGCGTGGAAGCGCAGGACCTCCAGGGCGCTGCGCTACAGGCCTTTCTTGAGAAGCACGGCTCGCTGCGCAAGGCTTTCGACAACGTTGCGTTCCTCGACACGGACGGCAACCTGGTAGCCAACCTGAACGGCGTGCAGGCAATCGGCAAGGTGAACGTGAAGGACCGCCCCTACTTCCAGCAGACGGTCGCTTCCAAGGCCGGCCTCGTGTCCGAGCCCTACCGCAATCGCCTCAACGGACTGGCGCAGGTAGCCATTACCGAGCCGGTGCTCGACAACACGGGGCAGGTGAGGTTCGTGATCTCCGGCGCCATCAACCTGAAGGACCGGAACATCCTGGGCGCGCTCGGCGATGTCAGGTTCGGCAAGACCGGCTATCTGTTCGTGATGACCGTGGACGGCATCGTCGTCGACCATCCGCAGACTTCGCGCATCCTGAACCAGGTCCAGGCGGATGGCCGCGGCAATGCCGAGATCCTGCGCGCGATGGCCGGTTTCCAGGGCTCGAGCGAGGGCATCAACGATGCCGGCGTGCCCGCCCTCTATGCCTTCGACCGCACCGAGCAGACCAACTGGATCGTCGGCGCCATGTATCCGCGCAGCGAGGCCTTCGCGAGCATCGACGCCATCGAGCGCGGTGCATTGTTCGGGGCGATGGTGCTCGCGCTGTTCGCGGGCGCGCTGGCCCTGGGCGTGGCGCGCCGGCAGCTGAAGCCGCTGTCGGAGCTGCATCGGCACATGCAGTCCACGAAGGAGGCACCCGCAGCCGCCGCCGAGCCGCGCAGCAGTTACGCCCCCGACGAGATCGGCGATCTCGCGCGCACCTTCGACGAGCTGATGGCGCAGCGGCGCGCCATCGAGCTCAGCCTCGCGCGCAGCGAGGCGCAGGTGCGCACCATTGCCGACAACATCCCGGCGATGGTTTCTCATGTAGACGCATCGCTGCGCTACACCTTCGTCAACGCGCACGTGCGGGCCCTGCACAACAACGCAGCGCTGGTGGGGCGCCTGATGCCCGAGGTGCGCGGCGCCGCGGACTTTGCGCTCGTGGAGCCGCACTTCATGCGCGCGCTGGCCGGCGAGACGGTGATCCTCGAAAAATCGGGCGACCCGGCCCTGGGCATCGGCAACCGCACCTTCAAGGCTCACTACATTCCCGACGTCGATGCCGACGGCGTGGTGTGCGGCGTGTTCTCGATGACCTTCGACATCACCGAAGAAGTGAACATCCGCCGGGCCCTGACCGAGCAGGAAAAGCTGCTGCGCGACGTGACCGACAGCATTCCGGCGCTGGTCGGCTATTTCGACCGCGAGCAGAACTGCCTGTTCGCCAACATCCGGGCGCGGCAGATGGCGGGCCTGAGCGAAGGCGCGCCGCTGCAGGGCACGACCATGCGTTCTGCCCTCGGCAGGGCGGTGTACGCGCAGCACAAGCCCTACCTTCCCGTGCTGTTCTCCGGCAAGAAAGTGCGCTTTCCGGTGCGTGCACCCATCCACGGCAGGGAGGGGTACTTCCAGGTCAACCTGATACCTGACAAGAACCTGCGCGGCGAGGTCGTGGGCTTCTACCTGATGTCCTTCAACATCACGGCGCTGAAGGAAGCGGAGCTGCGCCAGGCCGAGAGCGAGCTGCGCCTGCGCGCCATCACCGACAACATGCCGGCGCTGATCACCTACATCGACCGCGAGGAGAAGATCACCTTCGCCAACGCCACCAGCCGCGAATGGCTCGGGCTCGATCCGGTCCAGGTGCTGGGGCGCCACGTGCAGGAGGTGTCGGGCCGAGATGTGTACCTGTCGCGCCAGCCGATGCTCGCCCGGGCGCTGTCCGGCGAGCGGGTGGAGTTCGAAACCAGCACTCAACGCGCGGGGTTCGACCGCATCACGCAGGTGATCTATGTGCCCGACGTGCGCGCCGATGGGGCGACGCACGGCATCTTCTCGCTGGCGCTCGACATCACGGCGCTGAAGGTGGTGGAGCACAAGCTCATCGAACTGGCGCGGCTCGACACGCTCACCGGCTTGCCCAACCGGCTGGCTTTCAACGAGTACCTGCCTGAAGCGGTGCTGCGTGGGCAGCTCACCGGCCATGCAATGGCGCTGATGTTCCTCGACATCGACCACTTCAAGGCCATCAACGACACGATGGGCCACGCGGTGGGCGATGCGGTGCTGGCGGAATACGCACGGCGCTTGCTGGGCTGCGTGCGCGGCACCGACATGGTGGCCCGGCTGGCCGGTGACGAGTTCGTGCTGGTGCTTGAGGGCCTGAATGCGCCGGGCACCGTGGCCACCGTGGCGGCCAAGGTGGTGGAAAGCATCCGGATGCCGTCTTTCGTGGTGGACGGGCAGCGCATCGAGGCGACGACCAGCATCGGCATCGCGTACCACCGCGCGGCCGATTCCTCCGTTACCGCCGAAGAACTGCTGGCGCGGGCCGATGTCGCGCTCTACAACGCCAAGGCGGCGGGGCGCAACCGGTTCGAGTTCTTCATGCCGATGGAAGAGGCGCGCAGCGATTCGCCTACGCGGCAGCACTGATGATTCCGGCGGCCGCTCATGGTCGGCCCAGCACGTGGTTCTCGTGGCGGCCTTCGCCCAGTGCGAACCAGGTCGTGCCCTTTCTGGCGAATCCGTGCTTCTCGTAGAAGCGGCACGCCCGCTGGTTCCGGACGTTGACCGTCAGCCATAGGGCGTCGCTGCCCGTCCGGTCGTGGACCGTGGCGCCTGCCTTGTCGAGCAATGCGGAGCCCACGCCCGAGCGGGTGAACGGCTCCTGCACGTAGAGCGTGCAGAGTTCGGTGCTGGCTGGGGGAGCGAGGGCCTGCCGCGCACCGAAGCGCAGGCGCGCATAGCCGACGAGATGGGCATCGGCCTCGGCGACGATCAAGGCGGTGTCTGCGTCGTTCGTCCACGCGATGAACGCGGCCGGCGTGAACTGGTCAAGCACATAGCGCGCGAGCAGGTCGTTCACGCCATCGGTCGCGTAGGTGGTGAGCCAGACCTGGATCGACAACGCTGCCAGCGCAGGAGCGTCGGCGGCGATGGCGGGGCGGGTGATGAGGGGAGCGTTGCGCATGCGGGATTCTGCAATCCCTTCACCGCCCCGGAGAGGATCAGACCCGCGCCGAAGCGCAATCCCCCAGCTCGTTGCGTGGTTCGCGCCGGTCGAGCGATCGGCTCCACAGCGCGATGGCCAGGCCCACCAGCGTGAGCAGCGCCGCCACCCAGCCCAGCGCGCGCAGCCCCGGGCCGTGGTCGATCACCACGCCGCCAACCCAGGCGCCGAGCGCGTTGCCAAGGTTGAAGGCTGCGATGTTCAGGCTCGACGCGAGGTTCTGACCCGCGCCCGAGGCCTTCTCCAGCACCCGCAGCTGCATCGGCGCTACGGTGGCGAACGAGGCCACGCCGAGCAGGCCGACGAACACCACCGCGGTGAACGGCGTGCCGATGGTGAACTGCATCGCGCCGAGTACCACCGCCAGCGTCACCAGCGTGCCAAGCACGGCTGCCATCGGCGCACGGTCGGCCAGCTTGCCGCCGAGGATGTTGCCGACCGCAAGGCCGCCGCCGAACACCAGCAGGATCGGCGACACAGCCGACTCCGAAAGCCCGGTGACCTGCGTGAGCAGCGGCTGGATATACGTGAACACCACGAACACGCCGGCAAAGCCGAGCACCGTCATCGCCAGGCCAAGCAGCACCTGCGGGCGCGCCAGCACGGCGAGCTCTTCGCGCAGCGGCGCAGGCTTTGCCTCGCCCTTGACGCGCGGCACGAACACCGCGAGCACCGTGAAGGCCAGCACGCCGATCAGCGTGACGGCCCAGAAGGCCGAGCGCCAGCCGAACTGCAGGCCCAGCCACGCGCCGGCCGGCACGCCGAGCAGCGTGGCGGCGGTCAGGCCGGTGAACATGATCGCGATGGCCGAGGCGCGGCGTTCGGGTGCCACCAGGCCGGTGGCCACCACCGAGCCGACGCCGAAGAAAGTGCCGTGCGCCAGCGAGGTGATGACGCGCGCGGCCATCAGCATTTCGTAGTTGGGCGCTACGGCGCAGGCGAGATTGCCGAGCGTGAAGATCGCCATGAGCGCCAGCAGCACGGTCTTGCGCGGCAGCTTGCGGGTGGCAATGGTGAGCACCGGCGCGCCGACCGCGACCCCGAGCGCGTAGCCCGAGATCAGCAGGCCGGCGGCCGTGATGGAGACATGAAGATCCGTCGATACCTGCAACAGCAGGCCCATGATGACGAACTCGGTGGTGCCTATACCGAAGGCACCGGCGGTGAGGGCGAGTAGAGCGATTGGCATGATGCCCTGTACTGTGCGGACGAAAGCCTTCGATGACTAGAATGCCGCTGGTACACATACTTGTGATTTGAAGTCACAAATTGGAGAAGCAGCCATGCCGCGCATCGACGTCAACCGCTCCGGCGAGATGGAAGCCTTCGTGCAGGTGGTCGAGTCAGGCGGCTTCTCGGCGGCGGCGCGCCTGCTGGGCATGACGCCCTCGGCCGTGAGCAAGCTGGTGGCGCGGCTCGAACTGCGCCTGGGCATCCAGCTGGTGCACCGCTCCACGCGCAAGCTGCAGCTCACGCCCGAAGGTACGGAGTTCTACGAACGCAGTCTGCGCGTGCTGGCCGACATGGACGAGGCCGAGCGCTGCGCCGCGGCCGGCGCGGCGCCACGTGGGCGGGTGAGCATCAACGCCAGCGTCTCGTTCGGCCACCACAAGCTGGTGCCTCTGGTGCCGCGCCTGCTCGAACTGCATCCGCAGATCACGCTCGACATTGCGCTGACCGACCGCATCGTCGACCTGATGGACGAACGCGCCGACATCGCGATTCGCTGGGGCCAGCTGCCGTCGTCCGACCTCGTGGCGCGGCGGCTTGGCGAAACCAGCCAGGCTATCGTCGCCGCGCCGGACTACCTTGCGAAATACGGCACGCCGCGCACTCCGCAGGAACTGGAGGCACACAACCGTCTTGGCTGGAGTTACCGGCGCAATTCGCCCGACTGGCCGCTGCGTGTCGATGGCCGCATGGTGTGGCTGCCCGTGGCCGGCCCGGTGCGCGCGGGCGATGGTGAAACGCTGCGCCAGCTGGCTATTGCGGGGGCGGGTGTGGCGCGGCTGTCGCTGTATCACATACAGCACGACATCGACGCTGGCCGGCTGGTACCTCTGCTCGATGAATTCAATGCCGGCGAGATCGAGCCGATTCACGCGGTGTACATCGGCAAGGCCGGCACGCTGCCCGCGCGGGTGCGGGCGGTGCTCGACTTTCTGGTGGCTTGCTCGGGCGTGGGGGGCGGGCGCTACACGCTCAAGCGGACAGCGCCGATGCCGGGGAATTCCGCCGTCACCTGATCGCCGCGCCGGCAGGGCAGGATGCCGACCCACGAACCGGTGGTGACCACCGTGCCGGCGGGCACGGTCTGCCCGTGGCGCGTGAGGTGACGCAGCCAGATCGGCAGTAGCCAGGTGGGGTCGGCCAGCGGATGAGTGCCTTCGCGCACCACCGTCTCGGTGTCGCCGACCTTGGCTTCGCAATGCTGCGAGGCCCAGTCGACGGCGGCATAGGGCTTCCACTCGCCGAGCACGAGAGCACCATGCACTTGCGAATCGGCGAGGCGGAGCAGGGCGGGTGTCGAGGCGAGGTCTTGCCAACGCGTGTCGACTACCTCGACGGAGACGGTCATGGCATCGACGAGCGACACGGCGTTCGCGTGATCGAGCTTCGCCGCCTGCGCGGGTGTCACGTCCTGGCCGAGACGCAAGGCGATTTCGGCCTCGATGCCGGGCGTGTTGAACACGAGGTCGCTGAAGTTTGCGGGGCTTTGCCGCACACCGGAAGGCGGCAGCGGCGCATGCGTGAGCGTCGCGCTGCGGGAGCCGCCACCGGATTTCCAGGTGCCCGGTACTGGGCGACCGTCGAACCAGCCGAGTGCGGCCGCGACGGCGTCCTGCACTTCATAGGCTTGCGTGTCGGTTTCGAGCGTGCCGAGCCAGGGCGTGGCGTCGAGGGTGCGGTTGCCGCGGCGTGCGGCAACGAGTGCGTCGGTGAGGGCGGTCTGGGATGGGGTCATTTGCTGGATCTTCTCAGTTTCTGCCGGGGGCATTCGCGTCCCCAACAACGCATGTTCAGCTCTCAACGTGAACGTTGCCGTCCTTAACAACCTTCGCCCACTTCGCAATCTCCGTACTGATGAACTGCCTGAACTTGTCCTGCGAACCACCGCCGTCTTCCGCGCCATAGGTGTCCATTCGCTCCTGCACATCAGGCATCGCCAGCACCGTGTTCACGTCGCGATTCACCTTCTGAGCAATGGAAGCGGGCAGCTTGCCCGGCCCGGCGAGTCCGTACCACGTGGTCGCCTCGAAGCCGGCAAAGCCCTGCTCCTGCATCGTCGGCACGTTCGGATGGCCTTTGGCTCGCTTGGTGCGCGTCTGCGCCACGGCGATGACGCGGCCGTTCTTCACGTGCGGCGTGGCGGCCGTCATGGTCTCGAAGCTGTACTGGATCTGTCCGCCCATCAGGTCCGCCAATAGCGGGCCGCTGCCCTTGTAGGGCACGTGCAGCGCATCGACGCCGCCCTGCAGCTTGAACATCTCCAGCGCCAGGTGCTGCGCCGAGCCCGCGCCGGCCGAGCCGAAGCTGATGGTGCCGGGAGCGGCCTTGCAGGCGGACACGATGTCTTTCACCGTCAGCGCCTTCTGCCCCGGGTTGGCGATCAACAGGTTGGGCGTGACGCCCACCAGTACGATCGGCACGAAGTCGCGCTCCACGTTGTAGCGCAGCTTGGGCTGCAGGCTGGGTGCGAGCGCGTGGCTGTTGATGTGGGCCATCAGCAGCGTGCTGCCGTCGCTCGGCTGCTGCGCCACGTAGTCGGCCGCGAGCACACCGGCCACGCCGCCCTTGTTCTCGACGATGACCTGCTGGCCCCACATGATGGTGAGCTTCTGCGCGACCACGCGGGCCAGCGCATCGGTGCCGCCGCCCGGCGGAAAGCCGACCACGATGCGCACCGGCCCCGAAGGCCATTCCTGCGCGAAGAGCCGGGGCACGCCCAGTGTGGCGGCCGCGGCGCCCGCGGCCTGGATCAACGAACGTCTCTGCATCTTCTTGGTCTCCGTCGTGGGTGGGAATGGTCCGATGCGCGCCGGGGCGGCCCCGCGTGCCTATGCGGCTTTTTGCAGCGCGGCCGGTGCCGTGTGGTTCGCGAAATGGCCCATCGCCGCGTGCACGCCACTGCCGGCCAGCTTGATGCCCGAGAGCTTCATGCCCATCTCGACGCCAGCGACCATCGCTACCAGCGTCAGGTCGTTGCTGTCGCCCAGATGGCCCATACGGAACATGCGGCCCTTGAGCTTGCCCAGGCCGGTGCCCAGCGAAAGATCGAAGCGCTGGTGGATCAGGCGGCGCAGCGCGTCGGCATCGATGCCTTCGGGCGTGATCACGCCGGTGAGTACGGGCGAGTACACAGCCGGGTCGGCGCACTGGATCGGCAGGCCCCACGCATTGACGGCCGCGCGCACGCCGGCGGCCCAACGCTGGTGGCGCGCGAACACGTTGTCGAGCCCTTCGCCGAGGATCATGTCCAGCGATTCAGAAAGGCCGTAGAGCAGGTTGGTGTTGGGCGTGTAGGGCCAGTAGCCGTCCTTGTTCATCTCGACGATCTCGTCCCAGGCCCAGAAGGCGCGCGGCAGCTTCGCGCTCTTTGCGGCCTCGAGCGCTCGCGGCGAAAGCGCGTTGAAGCTGATGCCCGGCGGCAGCATCAGGCCCTTCTGCGAGCCACTGATGGTCACGTCCACGCCCCATTCGTCATGACGGAAATCGGCGCTGGCCAGGCCCGAGATGCTGTCGACCATCAGCAGGGCGGGGTGGCCTGCAGCGTCGATGGCCTTGCGCACCGAGGCGATGTCGGAGGTGACGCCGGTGGAGGTCTCGTTGTGCACCACGCACACGGCCTTGATCTTCTTTTCGGTGTCCTTGCGCAGGCGCGCCTCGATGAGCTCGGCCTGCACACCGCGGCGCCAGCTGGGCGCGTTGGGCAGCTGCGCGTCGGTGCCCGACCACGAGAGGAACTCGGTCGAGAGGCCCAGGCGCGTGGCCATCTTCTGCCACAGCGAGGCGAAGTGGCCGGTCTCGTACATGAGCACGTGGTCGCCGGGGCTCAGCGTGTTGGCGAGCGCGGCCTCCCAGGCGCCAGTGCCCGAGGCGGGGTAGATAGCGACCGGGTGCTTCGTCTTGAACACCTGCTTGATGCCGCCGAGCACCTTCAGGCCCAGCGTGCCGAACTCGGGCCCGCGGTGGTCGATGGTGGGCAGGCTCATGGCCCGCAGGATGCGGTCGGGCACCGGGCTGGGGCCGGGGATCTGGAGGAAGTGGCGGCCGGTGGGATGGATGTCGAGTTGCAGCATGGACTGTCCTTTCGCATTCAGTTTTGCATTCAAAATGCTTTTTTGTTTGATGGTTTACCCTTATTCGCTTGGGTTGTGAGCCTTCTTTTTTGCATTCAAAATGCAATCAAGAGGCAAAGCCATGACAGCCGACATCATCGAAATCTCCAGACTCTCCCTGCACGACCAGGTGGCCGCGCGCCTGCGCACCATGCTGGTCGAAGGGCTCATCGCCCCCGGCGCCAAGCTCAATGAGCGCGAGCTGTGCTTGCAACTGCGCGTGTCGCGCACGCCGCTGCGCGAGGCCATCAAGCTGCTCGCGGCCGAAGGGCTGGTCGACCTGTTGCCCAACCGAGGCGCGGTGGCGGTGAAGCTCACCGAGGCCGACGTGCTCGACACCTTCGAGGTGCTGGCGATGCTCGAAGGCATGTCGGGCGAGCTGGCCGCCAAGCGCATCACCGACGAAGAGCTGGCCGAAGTGCGCGCGCTGCACTACGAAATGCTGGCCTGCTTCTCGCGGCGCGATCTCTCGGGCTACTACCGCCTGAATGCGCGCATCCACACCGCCATCAACGAGGCGGCGGCGAACCCGGTGCTGTCGAACACCTATCGCTCCATCAACGCCCGCGTGCAGTCGCTGCGCTTTCGCACCAACCAGAACGAGACGAAGTGGAAGCACGCCGTCGAAGAGCACGAACAGATGATCGATGCGCTGGTCAAACGCGACGCTGCGGCCATGCGCAAGGTGCTCGTGGCGCACGTGCTGCGCAAGCGCGACACCGTGCTGGAGCTGCTGCGCGCCGGCGAAATCTATCCCTCGGCCAAGTCGAGCTGAGCTTCCCGACCTGCCAAAAGAAAAACACCCCACCATGCGCATCGATCCCGCCAGCCACATGCAGCCAGCCGGAACCGTTCTTCCGCCCAACGACACCTGCGAGCTGCTCGCGCGCCGCCTTCGCTCCGACACACAGGGCGAGGTGCTGTTCGACGACGGTTCGCGCGGGCGCTACGCCACCGATGCGTCGATCTACCAGATCACGCCCGTCGGCGCCTTCGTGCCGACGAACGAGAGCGACATCGCAACCGCCATCGACATCGCCCGCGACCTGAAGGTGCCGGTGCTCGCGCGCGGCGGCGGCACCAGCCAGTGCGGGCAGACGACCGGCGCGGCGCTGGTGATCGACAACAGCAAGCACTTTCGCCGCGTGCTCGACGTGAACGTGGAAGAGGGCACGGCCACGGTCGAGCCCGGCCTCGTGCTCGACCATCTGAACGCGCAACTCAAGCCGCATGGCCTCTGGTATCCGGTGGACGTGTCGACCAGCGCGCAGGCCACGCTGGGCGGCATGGCGGGCAACAACTCCTGCGGCTCGCGCTCCATCGCCTACGGCAACATGGTGCACAACGTGCTGGGTGCGAGTGCATGGTTGTCGAGTGGCGAACTGGTGGAGTTCGGAACGGTCGGCACGATGGGCGTGCGCGCGGCCGGCATCGCGCAGTTCTTGCGTGGGCTGGCGCGCCAGCACCGCGAGCAGATCGCCGAGCACTGGCCCAAGGTGATGCGCCGCGTGGCGGGCTACAACCTCGACATCTTCGACAACCAGAGCGAGCGCCCGTACACGGCAGACGGCAGCGTGAACCTCGCGCACCTGCTGATCGGCTCTGAAGGCACGCTGGCCTACACGAAGAGCCTGAAGCTCAAGCTCGCGCCGCTGCCGCGCGCCAAGGTGCTGGGCATCGTCAACTTCCCGACCTTCCATGCCGCGATGGATGCGGCGCAGCACATCGTGAAGCTGGGGCCGACGGCGGTGGAGCTGGTCGACCGCACGATGATCGAGCTGAGCCTTGCCAACCCGGCCTTCAAGCCGACGGTCGAGACTGCGTTGATCGGCAAGCCGGCGGCCATCCTGCTGGTGGAGTTTTCCGGTTCCGACAAGGCCGCGCTGTTGCCGCAGCTCAAGCAGCTCGTCGAACTGATGGGCGACCTGGGCCTGCCCGGCAGCGTGGTCGAGATGCCCGACGACGCTCGGCAGAAGAACCTGTGGGAAGTGCGCAAGGCCGGCCTCAACATCATGATGAGCCTGAAGGGCGACGGTAAACCCGTGAGCTTCATCGAAGACTGCGCCGTGCCGCTCGAACATCTGGCCGAATACACCGACGCGCTGACCGAAGTGTTCGCCAGGCATGGCAGCCGCGGCACCTGGTACGCGCATGCCTCGGTCGGTACGCTGCACGTGCGGCCGATTCTCGACATGCGCGCGGATGGCGCCGCCAAGATGCGCTCCATTGCCGAAGAGGCGGGCGCGCTGGTGCGCAAGTACAAGGGCGCGTTCAGCGGAGAGCACGGCGACGGCCTGTGCCGCGGCGAGTGGATCGAATGGCAGTTCGGCCCGGCCATCAACGAGGCATTCCGCTCCATCAAGCGCAAGCTCGACCCGATCGGCCTGTTCAACCCCGGCAAGATCATCGACCCGCCGCGCATGGACGATGGCGCGCTGTTCCGCTTCGCGCCGCCGACCGCGCCCAAGCCCTACCGCCGCATCGAGCTCAAGCCCGTGCTCGACTGGTCGGGTTGGAACGTCAACGCCGACCCGGTCACCGAAGTGACGACCGCGCCCGGCACCGGCGGCGACAGCACCGGCGGCCTCGCCAAGGCCGTGGAGATGTGCAACAACAACGGCCACTGCAGAAAGTTCGATGCCGGCACCATGTGCCCCAGCTACCGCGTGACGCGTGACGAGCAGCATCTGACACGCGGCCGCGCCAATACGCTGCGCCTGGCGCTGTCGGGCCAGTTGGGTCCCGACGCCTTCACCAGCGAGGCCATGCACGACACCATGGACCTGTGCGTCGGCTGCAAGGGCTGCAAGCGCGATTGCCCCACCGGCGTGGACATGGCGAAGATGAAGGTCGAGTTTCTCGACCACTACAAGAAGCGCCACGGCCACACGCTGAAAGACAGGCTCGTGGCGAACCTGCCCGACTACGCCCACAAGGCCAGCCGTATGCCGTGGCTGCTGAACCTGCGCAACAGCGTGCCCGGCGCCGCATGGCTCGGCGAGAAGCTGCTGGGCTTTTCAGCCAAGCGCTCGCTGCCCGAATGGCGCAGCGACACCTTCTGGCGCGGCAAGGCCAACGAGCCCGGCCCGTTCGTCGAGCGCGACGTGGTGCTGTCGATTGCGCGGCGCGGCGGCAAGGCGGCAGTGCTGTTCGTCGACACCTTCAACGGCACCTTCGAGAGCGAGAACGCCTTTGCGGCAGCGCGCGTGCTGCAGGCTGCGGGCTATGTGCTGCATACGGTCGAGAAGCGCGGCGGGCACCACTGCTGCGGACGCACCTTCCTGGCGAGCGGCATGGTCGACGAGGCCAAGAAGAAGGCCGAGGCGCTGATCGACGCGCTGGTACCGCTGGCGCGGGCCGGCGTACCCATCGTCGGGCTGGAACCCTCGTGCCTGCTCACGCTGCGCGACGAAACGCTGGTGATGGGCTTCGGCGAAAAGGCCGAGATGGTGGCGAAGCACGCGCTGCTGTTCGAGGAGTTCATCGCGCGAGAGATCAAGCTGGGCCGCTTCGAGCTGGCGCTGAAGCCGGCCGCGGCACCGATCCTGCTGCACGGACACTGCCACCAGAAGGCCTTCGGCGCGGTGAGCCCGGTGATGGAAGTGCTGAAGCTCATTCCCGGCGCGCAGCCCGAACTCATCGAAAGCTCGTGCTGCGGCATGGCCGGCAGCTTCGGCTACGAGGCCAGCCATTTCGAGGTGTCGATGAAGATGGCCGAAGCCAGCCTGCTGCCGGCCATCCGCGCGAAGCCCGGCGCCATCGTGGTGGCCGACGGCACCAGTTGCCGCCACCAGATCGAGGATGGTGCGCAGCGCGAAGCGGTGCATGTGGCGGTGCTGCTGGAGCGGCATCTGCTGCACGCCGACCCGATGCCTGACGCGGGTTGACCGGGCGGGCGCGGGCAGGGCGGCGGCGCCTGCCGCAAAATGGCCAGCCGCCCGCACCCATGTCGACAACGCTCACTTCTTCTGCCGCCCCTGCGCAGCCCACGCTGCGCCTTGCATTCGCGCTGTCGATGGGCGCGGCGGTTTCGCTCGGCATCACCCGCTTTGCATATGCGCTGCTGCTGCCGCCCATGCGTGCGGACCTGGGCTGGAGCTATGCGCTGGCCGGCGGCATGAACACGGCCAACGCAGTCGGCTACCTGGTCGGTGCGCTGATCACGCCGATGCTGATGCGGCGCTTCGGCACGACGCGGCTGCTGGTGGTCGGCGCGGTGCTGGCCAGTGTGTTCATGGCGGGCAGCGGCTTTGTGACCGATGCGCCGGCCTTGCTGCTGCAGCGCCTGCTGGCCGGGGTGGCCAGCGCATGGGTGTTCGTGGCGGGCGGGTTGCTCGCAGCGCGACTCGGCGAGGCGGGGTCTTCGCGCGGCGGACTGCTGCTCGGCATCTACTACGGCGGCACCGGCTTCGGCATCCTGCTGTCCGCGCTGCTCGTGCCGCAGGTGTTGCGTGCAGCATCGGGCGTGCCGCACGGATGGGCCTGGGCGTGGTGGGCGCTGGCGTTGGCGAGTGCAGCGGCCACCTGCCTGCTGGCGTGGGCTGGCCGCGCGATACCTGACAGGCCGGCGCCAACGGCAGCTGCCGCTTCGACGGACCCTGCGCCGCCGGTCGCACTGCATCGCTTCGGCTGGGCCCTCGCGGGCTATGCCTTGTTCGGCATGGGCTACATCGGCTACATGACTTTCGTGATCGCGCTGCTGCGCGAGCAGGGCGCGAGCGCTTCTTTCGTCACGCTGTTCTATTCCTTGCTGGGCATTGCCTGCGTGGCGTCGTCGCAGCTGTGGGCCGGGTTGCTCGACCGCTACCGCGGCGGGCAGCCACAGGCGCTGCTGAACGGGCTGCTCGGAGTGGCCACGCTGCTGCCGGTGCTGAGCGCGTCGGCGCCGGTGGCGCTGGTTTCAGGCGTGCTGTTCGGCGGGGTGTTCCTGTCGGTGGTGGCTTCGACCACTGCGCTGGTGCGCCACAACCTGCCGCCTTCGCGCTGGGCCCAGGGCATCAGCATGTTCACCATCATTTTTGCGCTGGGGCAGATCGTCGGGCCGACTGTCACCGGCTGGATTTCCGACGGCCCCGGTGGGCTTGCGCGCGGGCTGGTGGCTTCGGCGATGGCCCTCTGGCTCGGCGCTGTGCTGGCGTCGCGCCAGCATTCGCTGGCACAGGAGACTTCGTCATGACGGGCTTTGCCTTGTTCGAAACTTCCATTGGCATGTGCGCCCTGGCATGGGGACCGCGCGGATTGGTAGGCGTGCAACTGCCCGCCGACAATGGCGAGGCGGCCACTCGGGCGCGCATGAAGCAACGCTTTCCAGACCTGAGCGAAAGCCCGCCGAGCGAGGCGGCGCAACGTGCCATCACCGCTATCCAGGGCCTGCTGCAGGGCGTGCGCGACGACCTGAGCCACATCGAACTCGACATGCGCGACGTGTCGGAGTTTCACCAGCGCATCTATGCGATCGCCCGGCGCATCCCGCCAGGACTGACGCGCACCTACGGCGAGATCGCCGAAGAACTGGGCGACAAGAGCCTGTCGCGCGCCGTGGGCCAAGCCATGGGCCACAACCCGTTCGCGCCCGTGGTGCCGTGCCACCGCGTGCTGGCCGCGGGCAACAAGCCAGGCGGCTTCTCGGCCGGCGGCGGCGCGCTGACCAAGCTGCGCATGCTCGACATCGAAGACGCGCGGCCCAACGGAATGGCGTCGCTTTTCTAGTACGTACGGCATCCCTCGAATGGGGGATGTAGAAGCGCCAGCAAACACGCACAGTTGCAACCCTCACGGGACGAGGGGGCGCACGTGCAACTTTGGCTTGAGCAAATCGAGAAGGCGCGGGAGCGAAGCGAAGGCATCGACCTGCGATCTCTTGCCGACTATGCGAGAGACAAGACCCCGCGCGAACTGAGCACGCCGAAGCAGCTCGATGACCGCAGGAGCTTCTTGCGTGAAAGCCTGGGCGACGAAGAGAAGTCTGCCGTCGCGTATGAGCGCATCATCTCCGGCAGCGAGATACAGGACGTCAACTACCTGGCACGCGGCGCGCGAGCCGCAAAGGCGGTCAGCCGCATCCTGATCAGGGACACGGCAGGGCGGCTCGTGGCCTATGGCACCGGATTCCTGATAGCGCCGAACGTGCTCATCACGAACAACCACGTTCTGCCATCCATCGAGTCCTGTCGCCGCTCGGAAGCCCAGTTCGAATTCGAACTCGACATCGACGGCGCCGCACTCAACCCCACCACTTACAGCCTTCAGGCGCAGGAACTCTTCTTCACTTCGAAGGACCTCGACTTCACCGTCGTGGCTGTCACCTCCAGCTCGACAGTGGGAGATGGGCAGCTCGAACACTATGGGTTCCTGCCGCTCGTAGGCGCCACCGGCAAGGCATCGGACGGTGAGTGGCTCACCATCATCCAGCACCCCAACGGCGACCGCAAACAGGTGTGCGTGCGCGAGAACAAGCTTCTCAAACGCACGGACGACGTGCTCTGGTACTCGACCGACACGCTCGGGGGATCTTCAGGCTCCCCCGTTTTCAGCAACGACTGGTATGTCGTCGCGCTCCACCACAGCGGCGTACCGGAAGAAAGAGACGGCCGTACGCAAACCATCTCAGGCCGCGACTACGACCCCGCAAAAGACGGCGAGCAGGACATCAAGTGGATTGCCAACGAGGGCATCCGTATTTCCCGCATCGTCGAAACGCTTCATGCAGCCCTGCCCGCGCATTCATTGCTCCAGCCAGTCTTCGGTGCCACGCCGGAGAACTCGCGGCTGATGCTTCCTTCCGTTGACCTGCTGCAGTCAACGGCGACCCATGCTGCCGGGAGCTTGCCGCTTCCCGGTCCGCTCATTCAACAAACCTCAACCCGGAAGACGACCATGAACGACATGCAATCTGGTGGAAGAAGGACCCTCACGGTGACGCTCGGCATCGAATCGGATGGAAGCGTCTCCGTCCTCCGATCCGGTCCCGCCGCCCGTGAGTCGCAAAGCGTTTTCGAAGAAGCCGCACGTGCCAAGGCGAAGAAACCAGCCCCCGCCATCGACGTGCCCTTCAATGCGAAGTACGACGATCGCAAAGGCTTCGAAGCCGGGTTCCTCGCGCCGGGCAAGCCCGAGATGTCGGTGCATCTGCCGCTGCTTGGCAAGGCTCTTGCGAAGGAGACGGTAGAACTGGTCGACGGCCCCCCGGGCGAGAACGTGCTGAACTATCACGGCTACAGCCTCGTGATGCACAAGGCGAGGCGGCTGGCGCTCTACTCGGCAGCCAACGTCGACTTCAGCGGCCGGTTCGAGCTGGCCCGGCCGGCGGACGTGTGGAGGCAGGATCCACGGATTCCCGCAAGCGCACAGCTGACCAACTTCTACTACGAGAACAACCAGTTCGACCGGGGCCATCTGACGCGCCGCGAGGACATGGAATACGGAGCAACCCGGCTGGCCGCGCTCACCACTGCGGCAGATACCTGCCATTGGAGCAACTGCACGCCACAGCATTCCAAGTTCAATCAGAACAAGGAGCTCTGGCAGGGCATCGAACGCCACATCTTCGAGGACGCGATCAAGCTCGACAAGTTCAGGGCGCAGGTCATCACGGGCCCCATCCTCGAAGAAAGCGACCCGGTCTGGGACAAGTACCCGAAGATCCAGTACCCGGTTCGCTTCTGGAAAGTCGTCGCGGCGATCACGGCAAGCGGCAAGCTGTTTGCCACGGCCTACATCCTCGATCAGTCCGGCGTGATCGAAGAATTTGGCATCGAGGCTGCACGCGAGATTCCTTTCGATGCCTACAAGACCTTCCAGGTCCAGATCAATGAAGTCGAGCGGCTCACCGGACTCAGCTTCACGGGCGGTCCGGTCAAGAGGGTGTTCTCGCTTTCCACTGTCGATCCGCTCGCCAAGAAGCCTGTAAGGAAGCCCACCAGAGTTCGTGCGCAGGAGTCCGCTCTGGTTGACGCACCGGATGGCTGGCTGCCGCTCGACTCTCTGGAGTCGATGGTGCTTCCCGACCTTCAGGAGTAGACGAAGCTTCAGCGGCGGCTCAGATGGCCGGCACCGGCAACCGGTGCAGCCCCGCGATGCGCGACGCGAAGATGATCGCGGCCTGCAAAACGAACCCGGCCAGCGCCAGCAGCAGGCACGCCGGCTCACCCCAGGCCGCACCGACCAGGCCGCCGAGTGCCGCGCCGATGGGCCGTGCTCCCGCATTGATCGTGAGGAACACGGCCGACACCCGGCCCAGCATGGTCGAAGCCGTCACGCTCTGACGCAGCGTGGTCGAGGTGATGACCCAGACCATCGGCCCCGCGCCGAACAGGAAGAACGAGAGCGCGGCCAACGCGGCGGTCGGCACCAGGAGCGTGGCTGCCATCGTCGCCGCTGCCACAACCGCGACCGCGGGGCCGACCTGAATCGCGCGGCCGAATGGCAAGCGCGCCACAACGCGTGGCGTGAGCAGCGCACCAACGACCATGCCCGCGCCGTACATCGCCAGCGTGAAGCCGACCGCCTGCGCGCCCAGGCCGAGCACTCGCACCGCATAGGGCACGTACCCGGCCTGCAGCACGAACCACGAGATGTTGAAGACGGCGCCGGTCATCAGCATCGGGCGCAGCATGTCGTGTTGCCAGACGAAGCGCGCGCCGTCGCGCACTTCGAGCAGCGGATGCCTCCCGGAGGCGGGTGCGCGCGGTGCTTCGGTCAAGCGCAGCAGCAGGCCCACGGCCGCCACCGACAGCACTGCTGCCAGCACGAACGCAGCAGGAGCGCCGGCCCATGCCACCAGTGCACCCGCGAGCGCGGGGCCGGCGGTGAACGCAGCGCTGCGCGCCAGTTCGAGCCGCCCGTTGGCCAGTGCCAGTGCCTCGCGTGGCACGAGCGCCGGCACCAGCGCGGGCGCTGCAACGCTGAAGCCAACGGTGCCGACAGCACCCAGGAAACCGAGCACAGCCAGCCAGCCGATGCTGAGCTTCGACGCGAACAGCATCGCCAGCAGCACCAGCAGCGAGACTGCTCGCAGCCCCTCGGCCCACACCATCAAACGCCGCCGCGACATGCGATCCGCGAGCAGGCCCATGGGCATCGAGACCAGCAGGAAGGGCAGCGTCTGCACTGCCGCGAGAAAACCGATTTCGCCCGGCCCTGCGCCGAGTGCCAGCACGGCGACCAGCGGCACGGCCGCAAGGCTCAGTTGTTCGGCGGACTGCGCGGCGAGGTTGGACCACGCGAGGTTCAGGAAGGAACGGGGGAGCGGTGTTGTGAGTGTTGTATGGGGCATGCCCTCATCGTGCGATCGGAGGACCCATGTCGCTGGCCGTTTCCGGACGCGCGAGCATCAGCGCCGAGGCTTCGGCTTCGATGCAGGCGAAGGCGCGGGCGAGACGACCTCCATCACGAAATCGATGAACGCGCGCACCTTCGCAGCCGGCAGGTGGCGCGACGGATAGAGCGCATAGAGCGGAAGCCGCTCATCGGGCCAATCAGGAAACAGATCGACAAGCTCGCCGCCGTCGAGTTGCTGTTGAATGCCCACGGCCTTGATCTGCGCCACGCAGATACCGGCGAGGACCGTCTCCAGCACGGTGCCCGGGTCGGTAAGCAGCAGGCGTCCGGTGGCTGGCACCTTCACGAGCTTGCGTCCGCGCTGGAACTCCCACGAATAGGGCTGCCCCGTGGCCGGGTTGCGCACCTGCAGACAGGCATGGCCGACGAGATCTGCCGGCTTGGCAGGGTGGCCGTGCCGCGCCAGGTAGGCCGGCGTGGCCACTGTGACTACGCGCGAGTCCATCAGCTTGCGGGCCACCAGCGACGACGACGGCGGCTCGCCGAAGCGCACGGCGATGTCGAAGCCCTCGGCCACCAGGTCGCCGAGCTGGTCGCGCGCGATCAGCTCCAACGTGAGCTCGGGGTACAGCGCAAGAAAGCGCGGCAGGTGCCGTGCCAGCAGCAGGCGCGAGGTGAAGGCATCGGTGTTGACGCGCAGGCGCCCGCGCACCGCGCCGGATGCGCCTGAAGCGATGGTCACTGCGTCCTCGATGCCGAGCACCAGCGGATTGATGTTGGCGTAGAGCAGCCGGCCCTCGTCGGTGAGGTTCAGCGAGCGGGTCGTGCGGTCGAACAGCCGCACGCCGATGCGCCCCTCGAGCCGGGCGATGGCGCGGCTCACACCGGAGGGCGTGAGGCCGAGTGCGTTGGCGGCGCTGGCGAAGCTGCCGCCTTCGACCACGGCGGCCAGCACGCTGACGTTGGAGAGAAGGCGTCCGTCGAGAGTCATTTTCTTATTCGTGATCAGTTGTCATGAATGATATGCCTTGAGGTCGCTTTACTCAAAGATGAAGCGTTTCTACGATTCGCTCCATCGCAATCAAGTGAAGAAAGAAAGTCTCATGTACGCAATCACCGGAATCACGGGCCAGGTCGGCGGCGCTGTCGCGCGCGCCTTGCTGGCCCAGGGCAAACCCGTTCGCGCGGTCGTTCGTGACGAAGCGAAGGGCCGTGCCTGGGCCGAGCTCGGCTGCGAGGTCGCCATCGCCGCAATGGATGATGCCGCGGCGCTGTCGCGCGCCTTCGCGGGCACGGCCGGCGTCTTCGTGCTGCCGCCGCCGAACTTCGATCCCGAGCCAGGGTTTCCCGAAGCCAGGGCCGAGAACGCCGCGGTGCGCCAGGCGCTCGACACCGCCCGGCCGCCGCGCGTGGTGTGCCTGTCGACCGTCGGCGCGCAGGCCGCGCAGCCCAATCTGCTGAGCCAGCGCACGCTGATGGAAGAAGCGCTGCGCACGCTGCCGTTCCCGGTCACCTTCCTGCGGCCCGCATGGTTCCTGGAAAACCTGCGCTGGGACATTGCTCAGGCCCGCGAGCAGGGTGTGCTGTCGAGCTACCTGCAGCCGCTGGAGCGGGCCGTGCCGATGGTGGCCACGGCGGATGTGGGCAGCGTTGCCGCCGAACTCCTGCTGCAGGACGGCGAGGCGCCGCGCATCGTCGAGCTCGAAGGCCCCGAGCGGCTGACGCAGCACGCAATTGCAGCGGCGCTCTCGCAGGTGCTGGGCCGCCCGGTGCACGCGGAGGTGGTGCCGCGCGAGATCTGGGGTGCCATCTTCCGCGCGCAGGGCATGCGCGACCCGGTGCCGCGCATCCAGATGCTCGACGGCTTCAACGAAGGATGGATTCGCTTCGAGGGAACCGATGCGAGCGTGCGCAAGGGCAAGGTGGGCGTGGCGGAGGTGATCCGCTCGCTGATCGGCTGATCGGCTAGGCGCCCCCGGCCTGCATCTCCTCGAACCACTCGGCCACGTACGCCGCCTCTGGTGTGGCGTCGGGCGCCAGGCCGTAGTAGTAGCGCTCCAGCGTCATGCGCAACGCGGGCAGCGGCGATTGCAGGCGGCCTGAAGCCAGGTCGTGCGACACCAGCGAGGTCGGCGCCAGTGCAACGCCCAGTCCGTCGACCGCGGCCTGGAGCACGAAATGCAGGTGGTCGAACTGCAGTCGACCCGCCGGACGGGTGCGCGGCGCACCGACCTGCTTCTTCCAGTCGTCCCAGTCGTCCTTGCGCGTCTTGGCCGACAGCAGCACGTGCGAGGCGAGTGCGCGCAGATCGGGCAACGGATGCGCCTCGAACAACGCTGGCGCGCCGACCACCAGTACCTCATCTTCGAGAAAGGGCTGCACTTCGATTGAAGGCGGCCAGCCGTCGAGCCCGCGGCGCACAGCGATGTCGAAACTGTCGATGGCCTGCTCGGGCATGACGGTGCTGGTGACGACCTGCGGCTCGATGTCGGGGTAGCGTTCGACGAAGGAGGGCAGGCGCGGAATGAGCCAGCGAACCGCGAAAGAAGGGCGCACGTTGATCCGCACCGCGCGGGCCGGCCCCTGCAACTGCAGCGAGCGCGCCGCTGCGCCGATCTGCGCGAGCGCCGGCTCAACCTCCGCGAAGAACTGCTGCCCCTCGGCGGTCAGCGCGACCTGGCGGATGCGCCGCTCGAACAGTGCGACGCCAAGGAACTCTTCCAGGCTCTTGATCTGCCGGCTCACGGCGCTGTGCGTGACGTGCAGTTCGAGCGCCGCGCGCGTGAAGCTGAGATGGCGAGCCGCCGCGGCAAAGGCGCGCACGGCGTTGAGGGGAGGCTCTCGAAGCGGCATGCGTGCAATTTTCTCACGCATGGCGGGCGTTTATGTCGTTTGTCGGCGCGGCATGTGGCGGCGCACCATCAGGGCTCGATGTCACGCACCCAACCCGCTCCCAACCCCACCCCCACCGACCTGAATTCCCGCCATGCGGCGATGGCGCTCGGTCTTTCGCTGCCGGCCGACGTCGTGCTCTATCTGCTGTTGCCGATGTACGCCGGCCAGTTCGGCGTGACGCTGGCCGAGGCTGGCATGCTGCTCGCGGCCAACCGACTGGTGCGCATCGCCGGCTATGGATTCGTTGCGCGCTTCTATGCCCGCAACGGCGACCGGCTGACCTGCACCATCGCCGTCCTGGCAGCGGCAGTGTGCGGGCTGGGCTATGCCACGCTCTCGGGCTTCTGGGCGCTGCTGCCGCTGCGGCTGATGTGGGGCCTGTGCTTTGCGGCGCTGAATTTGTCGACCCAGGCGCTGGCCACGGCCGACCCGTTGGGCGCGGCTCGGCGCAACGGGCGTTCGCGGGCGTTCATCGCGGTGGGGCCTGTGCTGGCGCTGCCGCTGGGGGCGCTGCTGGCGCACTGGACCGGGCCGCGCACGATCTTCGGCATCCTTGCGGTGTTCTCGCTGCTTGCGTGGTTCGTTGCGCGGCGGCTGCCGATGGCGCCGCACCCTGTGGCTAAGCCGAAGCGGCGCTTCAGCCGGCCCAACAGCCTGGACAGCTGGTCGTTCATGGAAGGGTTGACGCTCGACGGGCTCTTCATCATCGGCCTCTCGTACCTCGGCAAGGACCTGCTGCCGGGCGGCGCGGTGATCGTGGCCGGCGTGCTGATGGCGCTGCGCTACCTTGCGGAGATTCTGCTGAGCCCGGTCGGCGGCCACATGGCTGAGCGCTTCGGCGCCGAGCGTTTGCTGGTGAGTCTGTCGCTCGTCACGGCCATCGCGCTTGTCGGCTTCGGCCTTGGCTGGCTATGGAGCTGCGCGGCGCTGATCGTGGTGCTGCGTGCCCTGCAATTGCCCCTGCTGCCGCCCATCGTGGCCCGGCGTACGCCCGGCCCGGAGCGTGTGCAGGCGCTGGCCGCGCGTTCGGTGTGGCGCGACATCGGCGCAGGCACGGGCCCCCTGATCGCAGGCCTGCTGTTGCCGGTTGCGTCACCGCCGTGGATCTACGGCGTGGCCGCGACGCTCCTTGCGCTGGCGGCGCTGGCCTGCGGCTGGAACAGCGCATCGCTGCCTGAAGCCGATACTGCGCGCACGGCAGGTTGAACCATCACATTCTTCAATCAGAAACCATCGCCATGACCACGACACCGCACGCCATCGACACCGTGACGAAGCTCGAAGCACTGTTCGGCCAGGCCGGCGAGGCCTCGCTCAAGAAAGAGGTTGCGTACCTGCACCCGGCCTACCAAGCGCTGATTGCCGCGTCACCCTTTGCCGTGCTTGCCACCACCGGCCCCGGCGGCCTCGACGCCTCGCCGCGTGGCGACCCGCCGGGCTTTGTCGCGGTGCAGGACGAGAAGACGCTGCTCATGCCCGAGCGCCGCGGCAACAACCGCATCGACAGCCTGCGCAACATCGTGGCCGACCCGCGCGTGGCGCTGCTGTTCCTCATTCCCGGGGTGGGCGAGACGCTGCGGGTGAACGGCAGGGCGCACATCACGGTCGAGCCGGCGCTGCTCGAACGCCTGGCAATGGACGGCAAGCCGCCGCAATGCGTGATCCGGATCACCGTCGATACGGTGTTCTTCCAGTGCGCCCGGGCGATCCAGCGGTCGAAGCTGTGGGCGCCGGTGCCGGCGGATACGAAGCGCGAAGTGCCGACGCCGGGGGCGATACTTTCGGCGCTGACCGCGTCGGAGTTCGATGGGGAAACGTATGACCGGGAGCTGCCGGCGAGGCAGCGGGCGACGCTGTATTGACTTGAAAACCTGTTTCGGTCGCCCATGAAAAAAGCCCGCATCAGCGGGCTTTCTCAAGCGGTTTGCACCGAGGGAATCAACGCACCCAGTGGCAAACACGGTGGTGATGACGCGCGTCCCACTTGCACACCTTGTGCTTCTTGGGATGGTACGGCGCGGCCGAGGCGATGCTCGGTGCCAGCATGGCAAGGCCGGCGAACGCGAGGATGCTGGAGAGGATGAGCTGCTTGGTCTTCATGGGGTTCTTTCTAAGCAAAGACATCGATCAAAGGGATGCGTCGTTCAACGGGCGCCCTTGCAGAACGCCCTGGAGTCACATTTAGATGACATTTGGTAGCGGTTGTGGCGTGAAAAATTGCACGGGGCACAGGGCCAGGGGCGTTAGGGCTAACCCGCATCAGGTCCGCCCAGGCGCAGCCTGCTCGGTGCGCGAGTCGTGCCCGATGATCAGCACCAGTCCGAATGCCACCGCCGACAGCAGCGCCAGGAAGATCACGGCGTAGATGTCATTGCCCATCCGGTCCTTCAGCGCGCCGAAGATCGTCGGGCCGATGTAGCCGCCCAGGTTGCCGATGGAGTTGATCCACGCAATACCTGCCGCGGCCGCGGTGCCGCTCAGGATGGCGGTGGGCAGGGTCCAGAAGGTGGGCAGTGCGCTGAAGATGCCGAAGGCGGCCAGCGTCACGGCGGCCATCTTCGGAATGGGCGCGCTGGTCTGGGCGGCCAGCACCAGGCCGACGAAGATGCAGGCCAGCGGAATCAGCAGGAACCACTTGCGCTCCTTGCGCGCATCAGAGGCCCGCGTCCAGAACAGCATCGCGATGGCGCCCACCAGGTACGGGAAGGCGTTGATGAAGCCGATCTCCACGTTGCTCAGCCCGCCGAAGCCCTTGATGATCTGCGGCAGGAAGAAGCTCAGGCCGTACAGCGGCACGGTGATGCCCATGTAGACAAAGCCCAGCCCGATCACGCGCGGGTTCAGCAGCGACTGCTTCCACGAGATCTTGTTGATCGACTCGCGGTTGCGGCGCTCCGAGTCGAGCGTCTGCTCCAGCCAGCTGCGCTCTTCGGTAGTGAGCCACTTGGCGTCCTTCGGGCCGTCGGGCAGGTACATCAGCACGAAGAAGGTCAGGATCAGCGAGGGAATCGCCTCGAGGATGAACAGCCACTGCCAGCCGTGCATGCCGCCGACGCCGTCCATGTTGAGGATGTAGCCAGAGATCGGCGAGCCGATCACGGTCGAGATCGGAATGGCGAACATGAACCAGCCCACGATGCGCGCGCGGTACGCAGCCGGAAACCACAGCGTGATGTAGAAGATCACGCCCGGGAAGAACCCGGCCTCGGCAATGCCCAAGAGGAACCGCACTATGTTGAAGCTGGTCGAGCCGCCCACCCAGGCCTGGGCTGCCGAGAGGATGCCCCAGCTGAACATGATGCGGGCGATCCAGCGGCGCGCGCCGAAGCGCTCCAGCGCCATGTTGCTCGGCACTTCGAACAGGAAGTAGGCAAGAAAGAAGATGCCGGCCGCGCTGCCGAACACGGCGGCAGTGAAGCCCAGGTCCTTGGACATGGCCGCGCCGGCAAAGCCGAGGTTCACGCGGTCGAGGTAGGCGATGAAGTAGCTGATCATCAGCAGCGGCAGTAGCCGCCAGCTGATCTTGGAGATGGTTCTTTGTTCGACGGGGTTCACGGTTGGTTGTCTCCGGTGTTGGATGGTTTTATGGAGCTTGTCGGGAAGGGGAAGGGCGGGCGTTGCCGCCGGGTGTCATGACTGCTGTTGTTGCCGTTGTTGTTGCGCCCTCATGATCTGGTGCCGTTGCCAGTGGCGTCCGGCGATGGCCTTGAAAGTCTCTTTCTGCTTGCGGAAGCCCGCGAGCTTTATCTTGGTTGTGCGCGCGCCCAGCAAGCCCTTGTCGTGATGGGTGACGACGAGGATGTCGCCGAAGGCGTTGTCCTGGTAGGTCAGGCCCTTGACTTCGTCCCACGAAATCGTCGAGCCGCCATCGGCAGTACGGTGCAGGCCGGTGTAAGTCACGTCGATGCGGTCACCGTTCTTCAGCGTGAAGCTGACAGGCGGAAAGTGGCGCAGCACCACCGCGCGCTCTTCCTCGGTCGCGGGCTCGTAGCGGTAGGCCAGGCTCAGCTCGTGGTTCTGCACGAAGCGCTGCTCGTACTCGCTCCACAGGCGCTGCTCGATGGCGGGGGCGGTTTCGATGTCGTCGGCCCACGAGGCCTCTGGCGCGGTCGCGACGATGGCGCCGTAGGCTGCTTCGGGCACGTGATGGCCGACGTTGCGCATGCGCTCCAGCAGCGGCGGATGGCTGTCGTAGGGGTGCGGCACGTCAGCGGTCTTCATCGCCTCGATGAACGCGTCCGAGCTTGCATAGGGTGGCAGGCCGTCCGCGACGAAACGGGCGATGCCCAGCGCGCCGTCATGCTCGCGGTTCTGCGCGAACAGCTTGCGCTCGACGTCGTTGCGGTAGCTCGCGTAGGCCGAGATCTTGATGAGCGACTGCACGATGGCATGCGGCGCCGTGAGGCCGGCGGCCACGCGGTCGGCCTTGTATTCGCGCTCGCGGCTGTCGCGCGCCAGGGCGAACGAGAAGATCATGCGGTACAGCCGCAGCAGGTAGTGCGCCACGATGGTGAGGCCGCCGCTGCGCATCTTCCAGGTGTATTGGTCGAACTGCAGCAGCTTGGGGCCGAGCGCCGCGCTGCTGCGGGTGTCGCCGCCGCCCAGGTGGGCCAGTTCGTGCGCGAGCACGGCATCAGCTTCGGTCTGGTCGAGCACGCGCAGCAGCGGAAGGCTGACGAACAACGTGCGGCCTTGAAAGGTGCGGCCCTTGACCTCGCACGGCGCCTCGGTCACGAAGAAGTTGGTGTCGATGCCGGCCACGATCTGGTCGGGGGGCGTGGTCTTCACGCGACCAGCCAGCTGCCGGATGCGCTCCCAAAGGCGCGGTGCGTCGGCCTGTGAGATCAGCTCGCCCTCGATCTCGTTGCCCCAGGGCAGCTTCTTGAACAGCGTGTAGATCGCATAGAACACCGCCGCGCCGGCCGCGATGCCCGCCAGCGCGATCAGCTTGACGTAGTAGCTCTGCCAGAAGTACGCGGTGAGCCAGAACGACAGCCACACCAGCATCGCGCTTTGCAGGACGACCTCGACCGCGCTCGACACCGTCATGAGCCGCCAGCCGGCGACGAAGCTGGCATAGCGCAGGCCTCTATTGGCAAAGGCCAGCGCGCCCAGCACCAGTGCTGCCGCGAGCAGCGCGGCGCCGAGCACGATGGTCCAGATGGCGGCGCGGTCGGCCCAGTGGAACTGCCACTGCATCGAATAGGGGCTGCACACCTTGTCGTGGAAATTCTTGTCTTCCGGCGCTGTGGCGTCGCAGGCCTTGGAGAGTGGATGGCTGCGGTAGAACTCGGTGGCTTCGGTCTTGTCCGCGGCCGACAGGCGGGCATCGCCGGCGATGCGCTTTTCTATGGCCTGCAGGAATTCCGCATCCTGCGAACGCAATGCGTATTCAGTGAAGACCAGCGTTGCCGCCGGAATGGCGAACAGCGACACGAGCGTGAGAAGAAACACGCGCAAGAGATCGGCATGGATCGTGCGTGCGAGGGCCATGGGTGCTGCTCCTGGATAGCGATTGCTGTGAGTTGTTGTAGACGGTCCGGGAAGGCGATAGGGTAGCGGGCGCGGCGCGTGCAGTGAAGCCCGGTGCAACGTCAAGCAGCGCCGCGCACCGACCTGCCGCCGAATAAGGTTATCCCTTTTGCATCGTTCCGAGGCCCGGGGTGCAGGTATAGCCTTCGTGCTCATTCATGACTGTCACCTCCGTCACTCCATCTCCGTCGTCGTCTGGTTCAGGGCCGTCGCCCGTTGCATGGATCGCCGGTGTCGGCGCCAGCGCGGGCTTGGGTGCGGCACTTGCGCGGCGTTTCGCGGCCGAAGGTTTCATCGTTGCGCTGACCGGCCGAACGCAGGCCCAGCTCGATGCGGTGGCCGGTGAAATCGTTGCGGCCGGCGGCCGGGCCCATGCCTTCACGGGCGACGTGGCGAGCGAGGCCGAGATGCACGGCATCGCGCAGAAGGCGAGGGCGCTGGGCCCGCTCACCGTGGCCATCTTCAATGCCGCGAGCGGAGTGCGTGCGCCGACGCTGGAGCTGTCGGTCGACCAGTTCACGCAGGCCTGGCGCACCAGCGCGCTGGGCGGGTTCATCTTCGGGCACGAGGCGCTGCGCGGGCTGCTGGCCAATTCCTTCGAGGCGGCTGGAGCACACGCACGCGGCACCTTGCTGTTCACCGGCGCCACCGCGGCGCTGCGCGGCAAACCGCCGTTCGCGGCCTTCGCCGCAGCCAAGGCTGCGTTGCGTTCTTTGAGCCAGAGCCTGGCGCGCGAATTCGGCCCGCAGGGCATTCACGTGGCGCATGTGGTGATCGATGGCGGCATCGACGGCGAGCGCCTGCGCAACAACGCGCCGCAGCGCGTGGAACAAGCCGGCGACGACGGCCTGTTGCAGCTCGAAGCCATCGCCGAAAGTTACTGGCAGCTGCATGTGCAGCACCGCAGCGCATGGACGCAGGAACTCGACCTGCGGCCGTTCAAGGAACCGTTTTGAGGAGTCACGCCACATGAGCGTCGGATCGAATGGACAGATGCTTGCCGCCACGCTGCCCTCGGTGGAGGCAGAGCTCAACTACCTGAAGGCGGGCCAGGGCCGGCCCGTGAGCTACACCTTCGAGCCGCCGCCCGGCACGCCCTGGGTAACGGGCGAACTGGAGCCGCGCCGCGTGACGATTCGCGACGGCCGCCCGCTGGTGGCGCTGAACGAGCTGACGCTCGACCGCAGCGGCTTCACGCAGATTTCGCATCGCAGCGTGCTCGCCGACTTCTCGCAGGACGCCACGATCCGCGACATCTACTACCGCGAAGCCGAGGCCCTGTTGCGCGACGTGACGGGCGCCGAGAAGATCGTGGTGTTCGACCACACGCTGCGCGACAGCGCACAAGGCTCGCGCCGCACGGCCGAGTTGCGCGAGCCGGTGCGCCGCGTGCACAACGACCAGACTTTCGTCTCCGCGCCGCGCCGGGTGCATGCCCATCTGCCGGCCGAAGAGGCCGAGGAGCGCCTGAAGCACCGCTTCGCGATCATCAACCTGTGGCGCCCGCTGGCTACCGTGGAGCGCCTGCCGCTCGCGCTGTGCGATGCGCGTTCCATCTCGCCCAATGACTTGGTGCCCAGCGATCTGGTCTACCCCGACAAGGTGGGCGAGACCTATTCGTTCACCTGGAATCCGGAGCACCGCTGGTACTGGTTCCCGCGGATGCGACCCGACGAGGCCCTGCTGCTGAAGATCTACGACTCGCGCGAAGACGGTGTGGCGCGTTACACCGCGCACACCGCGTTCGAAGACCCGACCGGTTCGCGCGAGGCACCGCCACGGCGCAGCATCGAGCTGCGCGCGCTGGTGTTCTGGCCGGCTGGCAAATAAGTTGAAACTGTTCTTCCGAACAAAGTTCTACAACCTCTTGCCCACCCGATTCTTTGCCCTGAATTAGCACCACCCGGGCGCTGACCCCACGCCTGCACCGATCGCCGCCCTTGGCGACAATCGGTTCAATGCGTTCTTCCCCTTTCTTCAAGATGGCCCTGCTGCTGGGCCTGCTCTCGGCCATCGGGCCTTTCGCCATCGACATGTACCTGCCGGCGCTGCCGGCCATCGGACAGAGCCTGCACGCCGACATTGGCGCGGTGCAGATGAGCCTCACGGCGTTCTTCCTGTCGCTCGGCGCGGGCCAGTTGTTGTACGGCCCGATCTCCGACATGGTGGGCCGCAAGCCGCCGCTGTATGCGGGGCTGCTGCTGTTCGCGCTCGCCAGCGTGGGCTGCGCGATGGCGACCGACATCCAGACGCTGATCGTGCTGCGCTTCGTCCAGGGCCTGGGCGCCGCGGCCGGCATGGCGATTCCGCGCGCCGTGGTGCGCGACCTGCACACCGGCACCGATGCCGCGCGGCTGATGTCGCTGCTGATGCTGGTGTTCAGCGTGTCGCCGATCCTTGCGCCGCTTGCGGGCAGTGCTGTGATCGCGGTGGCTGGCTGGCGCGGCGTGTTCTGGGCCGTGACCATCGCGGCCGTGGCGGGCCTGGCGATGATGGTCAAGCTGCTCGATGAAACGCGCCCGGCCTCGGAGCGCGTCGAAAGCAGCCTCGGCAGCGCGCTGTCGGCCTACTGGCTGCTGCTGCGCGACAAGCATTACCTCGGGCTGGTGTTCATCGGCAGCTTCGCGATGGCGGGCTTCTTCACCTACCTGGCGAATTCGTCGTTCGTGATGATCGACCACTACGGCCTGTCGCCCGCGCTCTACAGCGTGGCCTTCGGCGTGAACGCTGCGGCCTTCATTGCGGCCTCGCAGTTCACCGGCTCGCTGGGCGAGCGCTACGGGCTGGTCAACCTCGTCAAGTTCGGCGTGGTGTGCTGCGGCGTGGCAATGGTCGCGATGTTCGTCTACTTCGCGATGGGCGGCGACAACATCTGGGTGCTCATCGTCCTGTACTTCATCGCCTCGGGCTTCATGGGCCTGGTGATTCCGACCACAGGTGTGCTCGCGCTCGAGATGCACGGCGCCATCGCCGGCACGGCCTCGGCGCTGCTGGGCACGCTGCAGATGCTGACGGGCGCACTGGCAATGGCGGTGGTGGGCCTCTTCACCGACGGCCGGCCGCTGCCGATGGTGGCTGGCATGGCCGGCGGTGCACTCATCGCGCTGGTGCTGACCTGGCTCACGCTGGGCGGCGTGCGCTCCGAGCCCACTGAAAAGACAGGAAGGGCGCAGCAAGCCTGATGAACACGGTACACGCTGGCGCCGGGCTCCCGGTGACCGAAGACAACAACACAGTCCACAAACCCATCGACGGGCTGGCCCAGCCGGAGCGCGGCTGGGCGATGCTGGTCATCATCCTCGGGCTGATCGTGGCGGTGCTCGACGGCACCATCGTCAACCTGGCGCTGCCGGGCATCGCCCGTGAGCTGCAGGCCAGCCCGTCGCAGGCGATCTGGGTGGTCAATGCGTACCAGATCGCCACGCTGGTGATGCTGCTGCCGCTGGCTTCGCTGGGCGATCTCGTGGGCTACCGGCGCGTGTACCTGGTGGGGATGGCGGTGTTCACGCTGTCGTCGCTGGCAGCCACCTTTGCCAATTCGCTCGGCACACTGATCGCGGCGCGCGCCTTCCAGGGGCTGGGTGCCGCCGGCATCATGAGCGTGAACGCGGCACTGGTGCGGCTGACGTATCCGTCGGCGCAACTGGGCAAGGGCATGGCCATCAACTCGCTGGTGGTCGCGACTTCTTCGGTAGCCGGGCCTTCGGTTGCAGCGGCCATCCTGTCGGTGGCCTCGTGGCCTTGGCTCTTTGCCATCAACGTGCCGCTGGGCCTTGTCACCTTCGCGCTGGGCATGAAGGCGCTGCCGTTCAATCGCGTGGCGCCGGCGGCAGGCCTGCGCTTCTCGCCGATCGACGTGGCGCTCAACGTGCTGATGTTCTCGCTGGTGTTCCTGGGTGTCGACCGGCTCGGCGTGCGCGAAGGATCGGTGCAGGGCGCCACGGGTTCGCACGCTTCGGCGTGGGGCATCCTGCTGGCGGGTGTGGTCGTCGGCTTCATCTATCTGCAACGCCAGCGCAAGCAGGCGGTGCCGCTGTTTCCCATCGACCTGCTGCGCATTCCGGTGTTCGCACTGTCGATGGGCACTTCGGTCGCCGCGTTCTGCGCGCAGATGCTGGCCTACATCGCGCTGCCGTTCCTGTTGCTCGACGTGTATGGGCGCAGCCACATCGAGGCCGGGCTGCTGATCACGGCGTGGCCGCTGGCCATCGTGGTGATGGCGCCCATCGCCGGCCGGCTGATCGGCCGCTACCCCGACGGGCTGCTGGGCGGCATTGGACTGGGCCTGCTGGCAACGGGGCTGGCGCTGCTGGCGGCGCTGCCGGCAAACCCGGGCGATGCCGACATCGCCTGGCGCATGGCGCTGTGCGGGCTGGGCTTCGGGCTGTTCCAGTCGCCCAACAACCACACCATCGTGACTTCGCCGCCGGCGCACCGCAGCGGTGCGGCCAGCGGCATGCTCGGCACGGCGCGGCTGACCGGGCAGACGCTGGGGGCGGTGGTGCTGGCGGGCGTCTTCAGCGTCTGGAGCCCGCACGGAGGCCACGGCCCCGTGGTGGCGCTGGTGCTGGCGGCCAGCTGTGCCGCGGTGGCGGCGGTTTTCAGCACGCTGCGGCTCAAGACGACAAGTCCTGGCGGCTGAATGAGTTAGGGTACTCACCTATGAAGGAAGTACCTGACACCGTGGTCTGCCCGGGGTGCGATGCGGTCTACAGCCGTGCGCCCCTGCATCCGCGCGACGTGGCGCACTGTCCGCGCTGCGGCACAGAGCTCGGCCGGCACCCCGGCCAGCAGGAGCGCCGCATCCTTCCGCTGACGGTGGCCTGCCTGATCATGTTCGCCATCGCGAACCTGTTTCCCATCGTCGAGATCGAGCTCCAGGGCCTGCGCAGCCAGACCACGCTGGCCGGTGCGGTGGTGGCGCTTGGCGCCGAGGGCATGTCGCTGGTGGCGCTGCTGGTGCTGGCCACGACCATTCTTTTTCCCTTTCTGCAGCTGTGCATCCTGGCTTACCTGCTGATTCCGCTGAGCCGCGAGCACCGGCCCGTGGGTTTCGCGCTGCTGGTGCGGGCCATGCAGTCGCTGCGGCCCTGGGGAATGATCGAAGTGTTCCTGCTCGGGGTGCTGGTGGCCATCGTCAAGCTGTCGAGCATGGCGAGCGTGGTGCCGGGGCCGGCGCTGTGGGCCTTCATGGCGCTGACGGTCATGCTGACGGCGGTGCTGTCGTTCAACCCGGGCGCGTTCTGGGAAATGACTTTCCGCCCGAAGGGCGAACCCAAGGCTGAAGAAGACGGGGCGTCGGCATGAAGCTGCCTGCCTTCCTCGAGCGGCACGAACACCACGACGAAGACGCGCCGGTTCTCACCGCCGCCTCGCTAGGCCTCATGGCCTGCCCGCATTGCGCCGCCGTCTGGAAAGACGCCGAGGAGGGCGACGCCTGCGGCCGCTGCGGCACGCACCTGCACACGCGCAAGCGGCAGAGCCTGAACCGCACATGGGCCTTCCTGATAGCGGCCTGCATGATGTATATACCGGCCAACCTGCTGCCGGTGATGATCACGCGCACGCTGTTCGGCGCGCAGTACGACACCATCCTGAGCGGGGTGATCTATTTCTGGGTGTCGGGCGCCTACGGGCTGGCGGCCATCGTCTTCATTGCGAGCTTCCTGGTGCCGCTGTTCAAGCTGGCGGTGCTTTTTTTGCTCGTGGTGCTGGCGCAGCGCGGCAGCACCTGGCGCCGGCGGGAGCGGGCCAAGCTGTATCACATCATCGAAGTGATCGGCCGCTGGTCGATGCTCGACGTGTTCGTTGTGTCGCTGCTGACCGGGCTGGTGCAGATCCAGGGCTTCGCGGTCATCACCGCGGGCGTGGGCATCGCGGCCTTCGGGTCGGTGGTGGTGCTGACCATGCTGGCCTCGCTGAGCTTCGACCCGAAGCTCACGTGGGACAGCAAGGAGGCGCAGGCCACCCTGCAGGAGAACGAAGTTGCGCAGGGACATGAAAACAGGGACGAGAAACCAGCATGAGTGAAGAAGACCAACCCCAGGACAAACCGGCGCCGTCTGCCCAGCCCCCGCTGCCAAAGCCGCGCGTGGTGCGCCGGCGCGAATGGTTGCCCTCGCTGATCTGGCTGATTCCCATCGTGGCCGCGCTGGTCGGCGTCACGCTGGTGGCCCGCATCCTGCTGGAGCGCGGCCCCGAAGTGGTGCTGACCTTCAAGACCGCCGAGGGCCTGGAGGCCGGCAAGACCGCCGTCAAGTACAAGGACGTGCAGATCGGTCTCGTCACTCACCTGCGGCTGGCGCGCGACCGCTCGCACGTGCGCGTGCTGGTGCAGTTCAACAAGGAGGCAGAGAGCTTCACCGCCTCGGACTCGCGCTTCTGGGTGGTTCGGCCACGGCTCGACACCTCGGGCATCTCGGGCCTCAACACCTTGCTGTCGGGCGCCTACATCGGCGCCGACGCGGGCGTGTCGAAGGACACCGCGGGCGAGTTCACCGGGCTCGAGACCCCGCCCATCGTCACGCGCGACGACTCGGGCAAGCAGTTTCTGCTGCGCGCCAACGACGTGGGCTCGCTCGACGTTGGCTCGCCGGTGTACTTCCGGCGCGTCAAGGTCGGGCAGGTGGCCGCCTACGAACTCGACGGCGACGGGCGCGGCGTGACCATGCGCGTCTTCGTCAACTCGCCCTACGACAAGTTCGTGGGCATGAACACGCGCTTCTGGCAGGCCAGCGGCATTGACGCGCAGCTGAGCGCCAGCGGCTTCACGCTGCGCACGCAGTCGCTGGCAACCATCCTGCTCGGCGGCATCGCGTTCCAGGCGCCCGACGACGCGATGGGCCCGGTCGCCAAGGAGAACGCCGCCTTCACGCTGGCGCAGGACGAAGCCGCCGCCATGAAGGAGCCCGATGGGCCTTCGCAAACCCTGCTGATGTACTTCAACCAGTCGCTGCGCGGGCTTACGCCGGGTGCTCCGGTGGACTTCCGCGGCGTGGTGATCGGCGAGGTCAAGTCGATCGGCGTGGAGTTCGACCGCGCCGAGCGCGAGTTCCGCATGCCGGTGCTGGTGCAGGTCTACCCTGATCGCTTGCGCCGCCGCGCCGGCGAGAGCGGCGTTGAATCTCGCGCTACCCAGCAGGAGCGGCTGCGCTTCCTGACCGAGAAGGGCTTGCGCGCCCAGTTGCGCAGCGGCAACCTGCTGACCGGCCAGGTTTACGTGGCGCTCGACTTCTTCCCGAAGGCGCCGCCAGCAAAGATCGACCTGAGCAAGAACCCGATCGAGCTGCCCACCGTGGCCAACAGCCTCGACGAGATCCAGTCGCAGGTGCAGGAGATCGCGACCAAGCTCAACAAGGTGCCGTACGAGCAGATCGCGGGCGACCTGCGCACCACGCTCGCCACGCTCAACAAGACGCTGACGGCCACCGAGCAGACGGTGACCCGCATCAACAACGACGTCACGCCCGAGCTGGCCGCGGCCATGAAGGACGTGCGCAAGACCGTGAACAGTGCCGAGCGCACGCTGGCCGACGATTCGCCGCTGCAGCAGGACATGCGCCAGACGCTGCAGGAGCTGACGCGCGCCGCTGGCTCTGTGCGCGTGTTGACCGATTACCTCGAACGCCACCCCGAGTCGCTGCTGCGCGGCAAACCGGACGACAAGAAATGAAGAAGAACCACCACCTCGCATTCGTGGCGGCGGCAGCGCTGGCCGTGCTTGCAGCAGGCTGCGCAAGCAAGCCCGACAACTACTACACGCTGGCGAGCCCGGTGGCCGCCGCCGAAGCCGCGCCTTCAACGCTCGGCAGTGCCGCGCCGCTCTACATCGAACTCGCGCCCGTGGCCGTGCCTGAGCGCTTCGCGCGGCCGCAGATGGTGGTGCGCCAGCCCAACGGCAGCGTGCAGGTCGAGGTGCTGGAACAGCACCGCTGGGCCGCGTCGTTCGAGAACGAACTGCGCGATGCGCTGGCCAGCGGCATCGCCGGGCGGCTCGGCGCGCTCGACGTGACCAAGGGCGGCCGGCAGAGCTCGCAGCCAGTGTGGCGCATCGCGGTGCAGCTGCAGCAGTTCGACGCGGTCGACGGCGGGCGTGTCGATGCGAGCTTCAACTGGACGCTGCGGCGCTCGGACCAGGCGCGCACGGTGGTGTGCCAGCTGAACCTCGGCGAGGCCGTGGGCAGCGGAATGGACGCGGTGGCGCAAGGGGCGCAGCGCGTGACCTCGGCGGCTGCCGCGGCGATGGCGCGCAGCGTGAGTGCGGCGCGTGCGAATCCGTCGGCGACCGCCTGCGTGACCTGATTCTTTCTCCCCGCCTCGGAGAAGAAAAAAGAGGCAAGACCGGAATCCCATAAGAAGGAGACCCCATGGCTCAGATCGGCAAGGCTCCATGCGACCACACGCTGATCCTGCATGGCGCCCGTGCGGAAGAGGGGGCCTGTCCCGAAGCCTCCAAGCCATGGGTGCTGGCCGCGGCCGTCGTGGGTTCGAGCATGGCTTTCATCGACGGCACGGTGGTCAACGTGGCGCTGCCGGCCATCCAGGCCGACCTGCTCGCCACGGCCTTCCAGGCGCAATGGGTGGTCGAGTCTTATGCCTTGCTGCTGGCGGCGCTGCTGCTGGTGGGTGGCGCGCTCGGCGATCACTATGGACGGCGGCGCATCTTCGCGATCGGCGTCGGCATCTTCGCCTTGTCGTCCGTAGCCTGCGGGCTCGCGGCCAATGTGCAACAGCTCATTGCCGCGCGCGCGGTGCAGGGCGTCGGCGGTGCGCTGCTGGTGCCGGGCAGCCTCGCGCTCATCAGCGCGGCCTTTCCCGAGAAAGAGCGCGGCAAGGCCATCGGCACGTGGTCGGGCTTCAGCGGCATCACTGCGGCCGTGGGGCCGGTGCTGGGCGGCTTCCTGGTCGATCACTTCTCGTGGACCTGGGCTTTTCTCATCAACGTGCCGATGGCGCTGCTGGTGCTGTGGATCGTCTGGCGCCACGTACCCGAGAGCCGAGGTGCATCGGCCAGCGGCGGGCTCGACGTGTGGGGCGCGCTGCTGGCGACGGCCGGGCTTGGCGGCATCGTCTATGCCTTCATCGAGGCGCCGACGCAAGGTTGGGGTTCGCCGGCCGTGCTCGCGGCGCTGGTCATCGGCGTGCTGGGCAGCGTGGGCTTCATCGCAGTCGAGCGCAAGGTGCGCACACCGATGCTGCCGCTGGGGCTGCTGCGCATCGGCAACTTCAGCGGGGCCAATCTGCTGACGCTGCTGCTCTATGCGGCGCTGGGCGGCGGACTGTATTTCTTTCCGCTCAACCTGATCCAGGTGCAGGGCTACTCGGCCACGGTGGCGGGCGCGGCGCTGCTGCCGTTCATCTTCATCATGTTCGCGCTCTCGGGCTGGGCCGGGCAACTGGTCGACCGTTTCGGGCCGCGCATGCCGCTGGTCATCGGGCCGTCGATTGCGGCGGTGGGCTTTGCGCTGTTCGCGCTACCGGGCGTGGGGGCGAGTTACTGGAGCGGCTTTCTGCCGGCCGCGGTGGTGCTGGGCTTCGGCATGACGGTGACGGTGGCGCCGCTGACGACCACGGTCATGAATGCGGTTGGGCCCGACCTGGCGGGCGTGGCCTCGGGCGTGAACAACGCCGTGTCGCGCGCGGCGGCGGTGTTGGCGATTGCCGTGTTCGGCGCGATCATGGCCTGGGCCTTCGACGCGGCGTTGGCGAACAACCTGCGCGAGATGGGCGCCTCGGCGCAGGTGTCGGCTTTTCTAGAAGGCGAGCGCAGCAAGCTGGCCGGCGCGGCGCTGCCGCCGGGCGTGGATGCCGCCACGGCGGTGGCCGTCAAGCGGGCCGTGGCCGAATCCTTCGTCGCGGGCTTTCGCTGGGTGATGCTGCTGAGCGCCGGGCTGGCCGTGCTGAGTGCGGCGAGCGCGTGGCTGATGATCCGGGGCACTCCCGCCGCAGGAGGGCCCGACAGCAAGAGCTAAGGAGACAAGTCGATGCAGGAAGAAGTGCGACAGCAGGTGCAGCACGTCGATGTCCTGATCGTCGGCGCCGGCCTCTCGGGCATTGGCGCCGGCTACCACCTGCAGGCGAACTGCCCGGGTCGCAGCTACGCGATTCTCGAAGGGCGCGAGCGCAGCGGCGGCACGTGGGACCTGTTCCGCTATCCGGGCGTGCGTTCGGATTCCGACATGTACACGCTGGGCTATTCGTTCCGGCCGTGGACGAACGCGAAGTCGATTGCCGATGGGCCCACGATCCTGAACTACCTGCGCGAGACGGCGGCGCAGCATGGCATCGACCGAAAGATCCGCTTCAACCATCGCGTGGTGCACGCTTCTTGGTCGACGCCCGATGCGTGCTGGAGCGTTGATGTCGAGCATGGCCCCGAGCGTCTTCCGCTGCGCATGCGCTGCAGCTTTCTCTTCTTGTGCAGCGGCTACTACAGTTACGAAGCCGGCTACACGCCCGAGTTTGCGGGCATCGGCGACTACACGGGCCGCGTCGTCCATCCGCAGCACTGGCCCGAAGACCTCGACTGCAGCGGCAAGCGGGTGGTTGTGATCGGCAGCGGCGCGACCGCGATGACGCTGGTGCCGGCCTTGGCAAAGATGGCCGCGCATGTCGTACTGCTGCAGCGCTCGCCCACCTACGTTGTCGCGCGGCCGGCGCAAGACCCCATCGCGCACGGGCTGCGGCGCTTTCTACCGGACAAGCTGGCCTATGGCCTCACGCGCTGGAAGAACGTGCTGCTGGCCATGTACTTCTTCCGCCTCGCGCGGCGCAAGCCGGACCGCGCGAAGCGGATGATTCTTGGCGGCGTGCGGCAGGCTCTCGGCCCCGACTACGACATCGCCACGCACTTCACGCCGCGCTACAACCCGTGGGACCAGCGCATCTGCCTCGTGCCCGACGGCGACCTGTTCGCGGCCCTCAACGCAGGGTGTGCCTCGATGGTCACGGACCAGATCGACACCTTCACGCCGGGCGGCATCCGGCTGAAGTCGGGCGCTGAGTTGGAGGCCGACGTGGTCGTCACCGCCACCGGCCTCGAACTGCAGGTGCTCGGCGGCGTGCAGCTCGACGTGGACGGCCGCCGCGTGGACCCGGCCGCGACCTTCAACTACAAGGGAATGATGTTCAGCGACATGCCCAACCTGGCCTCGTCGTTCGGCTACACGAACGCCTCGTGGACGCTCAAGAGCGACCTGACCTGCGCGTATGTCTGCCGGGTGCTCAATCACATGGAGAGGCACGGCTGGACCCAATGTACGCCGCGCAACTCCGACCCCACGCTGGCGCCCGAACCCTGGCTCGATTTCTCGTCGGGCTATGTGCAGCGCGCGGTGGGCAGGTTTCCGAAGCAGGGTTCGCGCGCACCGTGGCGGGTGTATCAGAACTACGCGCGCGACCTTGTCAGCCTGCGCTTCGGGGCGGTGGACGATGGGGTGATGGAGTTCTCGAACCCTCGCCGCGCCTAGACGATTGCGTGCGCAAGCAATCCTCTTTCCAGGGGATGCGGCGGAAAGACCTGCTTCCTAGAATGAAGCACACCAAGGAGAGGGAACCGTCATGAAGCAACGAACCGGATGGGTCATGGTGCTGGCGTGCGGCATCGGCGTCTTTGCATCGGGCGCGGCAGCAGCGCAGGCGGAGTATGCGATTCGCTGGGATCCATCTCAGGGCGGCCCCAAGACCGCGGCAGAGGCACTCGCTCGGTTGGCGCCGGGCGACAACGACATCGAAACGGACCTCTTCAGGGTGCGCTACGCCAGCGAGGTGAAGGCGCCCACGGGCGTTGTCGGTGCAAGGGCCATCCTTCGCGAGCGGGAGCGCACGAGCAAGGCGCGCCACGAGCTGACTTACAAGCTGCGCAGCAACTCGCCGCTGCCTTCGGCTCCCAGCTTTGCAGGCGCCCAGTGCCCGGTGGGTCCGCTGGTCGGTCCGAAGGACGAGACGAAAGACGAAGTCGATGTGTCGTTCACCAGCGCGGCAGATCCGGTGCGCGTGTTTTCGCGCAGTTGCACCGTGCAATCGACGAGCGCGCCGCCGCCGGTTCCCCAAGCGCTGCAAGCCCGCTTCGCGGCTTGCGAAAGCACGACGACACGACTCGAGCTCAAGAAGAGGGGGAATCTCAGGGTCGAGGAATGGCGCCTGCCGGGAGGGCGCGTTGCCATCGAGGCCTCGCGCACGGACCCCGACACCCCGAAGGCGCTGAAAGCGTTCCGCCGAGAGGTGGTCGAGCCCTTGACCACTGGGAGCAATGCCATCCGGCCGCTGTCGCGCAGCAAGACGGACCTGGGCAGCGATTGCGGCGCCTGATGAGCGCGCCGCGCGAGCCTGGTGCGAACCCGGCTAGGGCGCGTGCACGGGCGAGAGCAGGCTGTCGAGCTCCGTCCACAGCGGATCGCATTGCCCAGCCCTGAACGCGGCGGCCCTGAAGGTCGGGTGCTCGCCTTGGTACGTGTCCCAGAGCGTGCGATGCCCGTCCGCCACGCATGCCCGCACATTGGCCAGCCGGTCGGCGGCCTTCACCACCAGCGCAAGTTCTTCGTCGCCCGTCACCTTCGCCAGCGCCGCATAGGTCTTGGCCTTGCGCTCCTTGCGGTTGGCGCCGGGCGCGTCGGTCAGCAGCGCGACGCAGGCGGCCACCAGTTCGCCGAAGCGTGATCGCACGTCGGCCACCGTGGCCTCGGTGTCCTCGACCACGTCGTGCAGGTAGCCGATGACGCGTGCCTTGTCGCCGTAAGGCCGGAGCAGGGCGACCACGGCGTCCAGGTGGTGCACGTACGGATGAGGGCCGTATCTCTGCTCGCCATGCATTTCGACGGCATAGGCGCGGGCGGCGTCGGGTGTCGATGAAGTGATGGTGGTCATGCGGCGTCCTGTGGTTTTTCCATTCTGCCTTTTGCTTTGCAGCGCGCGGTCTTTACCTCGTTTACGAAGGAAAACACCTATCGGAAGAGCGTTGCCGGCATTCTTGTGTATCGATACAGTAAATCGTTCCACCAAAAACGGGCGCACGACCCGACAACCCTCCAGGAGACAAGAAAATGACCTCGCTTTCACGCCGCCGGTTCGTCCAGTCATCGTCCGCCTTGTCGCTTGCTGCGGCGACGGCGGGTTTCTCGCAGCACGCCTTCGCACAGGAAAAAACCGTGGCGCTACGGCTGTCGTCTTCCCACGTGGCCGACCTCAATTCCTCGCACTTCGCGTGGGTGCAGCTGATGCAGGCCAACCTGAAGAAGGCGGTGGGCGAGCAGATCCGCATCGACTACTTTCCGAACAACCAGCTCGGCAAGGAAAGCGACGTGGTGCAGCAGGTGAAGGTGGGCTCCATCGACATGATGCTCACGGGCTCTTCGATCTGGGCCACGGTAACGCCGCAGCTGGGCATGCTCGACCTGGGCTACCTGTTCGACAGCTACGAGCACGTGGCGCGTGCGGTGGAGGCGGGCGTGGGGCCGAAGCTCAACGACATGCTGGTGAAGAGCACGGGCTGCCAGATCATCACCTGGGGAGCGCATTACGGCGCGCGCAACGTCTACACCAAGCAGCCGGTGAAGGGGCTGGCCGACATCAAGAACGTGAAGCTGCGGGTGCTGCCCACGCCAGCCTTCATCGAGACTTTCAAGATCATGGGCGCGATCCCCACGCCGATTTCCTTCGGCGAGCTCTACATGGCGGCGCAAACCGGCGTGGTCGACGGCTTCGAGCACGACGCGGGCACGGTGCTGGCCAACAAGCTCAACGAGGTGGTCAAGCACTGCTGGATGACCGAGCACCTGTTCAGCCCGATGGTCTGCGTGGCCGGCAAGCGCGCGATGGACCGCGTGCCAGCCGCGTTGCGCCCGGCCTTCCTGAAGGCCGCGGCCGACTCCACGCTGCAGCAGCGCCAGATTGGCAACGAGCGCACGCAGCAGGTGATGGAAGAGCTGAAAAAGCTCGGCATCACCTTCACGCCCATGGCAAAGAACGAGCGCGACCAGGTCCGCAAGGAAATGGAAACGAAGCTCTGGGCCGGCTTCGCCAAGCAGTACCCGGAGACGGGGCCGCTGTTTGCCGCCATCAACGGCGCTCGGGCCTGAAGCTCCATGTCGAGCATGTCGCTTCCGTTGCAACCCGCGCTTGGCTTCGATGCCAGCCACGCCGCAGGCCGCTGGCTCGCCTGGCTGATGCGCATGACCGAGTACGTGGCCGGCGTGGTGCTGGCCATCGACGTGGTGGTCGTCTTCGTCTCGGTCATCTTCCGGTACTTTCTGCACGACCCCTTCGACTGGGCGGAGGAGGTGGCGCGCGCGCTGATGGTGATCCAGGTGTTCTTTGGCGCGGCCACAGTGCTGGCGCGCAGCCAGCACGTGGGCGTGGACCTGTTCCGCGGCATGCTGCCGGTGCGCTGGCAGCCGGCGCTGATCCAGCTCGGCAGCTGGATCATCGTGGGCGTGTCGGCGAGCCTCTTCGCCTCGTCGTGCGAGCTGCTGCTCGATTCGTACAACATGACGACTTCCATCGGCCTGCCGCAGTGGATCTACGTGTACCCGGTGGCTATCGGCAGCCTTTTCATGACGCTGTTCGGGCTGGCCAATGCGGTGAACGGGCCTTCGCGCGTGGTGTGGTCCACGCTGGGCGTGGGGCTGGCGCTGACGGCGGCGGTGGTGGGCTGGAACACGCTGATGAGCGAGCATGCGATTCCACCCTGGGCGCTGCTCGTGGCGGGCTTTCTCGGCGGCATGGCGCTGGGCATGCCCATTGCCTTTGTGCTTGCGCTGTCGTCGCTGGTGTTCTTCATGGCCGATCCGTCGCTGCCCATGCTGGTGTATTCGCAGCAGGTGATGGCGGGCACCGACCACTACGTGCTGCTGGCCATTCCGTTCTTCGTGCTGGCGGGCCTGCTGATGGAGGCCAACGGCATGTCGTCGCGGCTCATCGAACTGCTGCTGCGCATGTTCGGGCGGCTGCGCGGCGGGCTGGGGCTCATCACCATCACGGCCACGGCCTTCTTCTCGGGCGTGTCGGGCTCCAAGCTGGCCGACATCGCGGCGGTGGGCGGCATCATCATGCCGGCCGTGCGCAAGACCCGGCAGGACCCGAACGAGACCGCCGGCCTGCTGGCCTGCACCGCGGTGATGGCCGAGACCATTCCGCCCTGCATCAACATGATCATCATGGGCTTCGTGGCCAACATCTCGATCGCCGGGCTGTTCATGGCGGGGCTGGTGCCGGCGGTGGTGATGGCGGTGTCGCTGGCTGCGGTGACCATCTACGTGGGCACGAAGATCAACCCCGACGAGGCCTTCGACGTGCGCACGCCCATGTTTCGCCTGCTGGGCGGCGCGCTGGTGGCACTGGTGATGGTGGCGATGATCGGCAAGGGCGTGACCTCGGGCATCGCCACCTCGACCGAGGTGTCTTCGTTCGCGGTGGTCTATGCGCTGGTGGTGGGCTGGCTGGCCTTTCGCGAGCTCACGGTGAAATCGGTGGCGCGGCTGTTCGTGCGCTCGGCGTCGATGGCGGGCGGCATTCTCTTCATCGTGGCGGCGGCGTCGAGCCTGTCGTTCGCGCTCACGATCCAGCAGATTCCGCAGTACCTGTCGGAGTTCATGATCGGCTTTGCGCATTCCTACGGCAGCACGATGTTCGTGATGTTGTCGGTGCTCATCATGATCGTGTTCGGCGCCATTCTCGAGGGCGCGCCGGCGCTCATCATCTTCGGGCCGCTGCTCACGCCCATTGCCTCGCAGCTGGGCGTGAACCCATTGCACTTCGGCACGGTGATGGTCATTGCCATGGGCTTCGGGCTGTTCGCGCCGCCGGTCGGGCTGGGCCTGTTCGCCACCTGCGCGATCACCGGCACGCAGGTGAAGGACGTGGCGCGGCCGATGATGAAATACCTGGCCGTCTTGTTCGTTACCCTCGTGGTGCTGGTGTTGGTGCCGGCCTTCTCCACGTGGCTGCCGCTGCGCATGGGGATGTGAACGGACCGCGACAAGACAAAGACCAGAGACAACAGGAAGGATGCCGTGAGCAGAATCAGCGATGTCGCCCAGCGGGCGGGGGTGTCGACCAGCACCGTGTCGAACGTGTTGAACGGGCGCAGCGACCGCATGGCCAAGGAGACGCTGGCGCGCGTCGAGACCGCCATCCGCGAGCTCAAGTACCGGCCCAACACCTCGGCGCGGCAACTCAAGACGGGGTACACGCCGCTGATCGGGCTGCTGGTGCCGTCGATGGCCAACCCGATGTACGGCTTCATCGCCCGCGAGGTGGAAACGCTGGCGCAGGAGCGCTACGGCTTTCGCATCATGATCGGCAACACCTACCGCGACGCCGCCAAGGAAGCGCATTTCTTCGAGGACCTGATGGCGCATGGCGTGCGCGGCGTGATCATCATCTCGTCGCTGGTCGACGAGCAGCACGTGGAAGCGGCCGCCGAGCGCGGGCTGGTGGTGGTCAGCTACGACCGGCGCGCCACGCCCGCTGCATCGGGTGGGGCCTCGGTGATCGACCACGTGACGGTCGACAGCTTCGAGTCGTCGCGCATCGCCACGCAGCACCTGATCGAGCAGGGGCACCGCCGGCTGGCCTTCGTCACCCCGTCGGGCCGCACCATGAGCCGCAGCGAGAAGATCAATGGCTTCCTGGCAGCTGCGAAGAGCGCGGGCCTCGAGGGCAGCGCGCAGGTCATCGAGGGCATGCCGGTCGACGAATACGGAGATTCGATGATGAGCGAGCTGGGTCGCATGCAGGCTGGGCTCATCGCGAAGTCGAAGGATCGCCCGACCGGCGTGATCGGCGTGAACGACCTGCTGGCCTTCGGCCTGATGGCGGGTTTTCGCGATGCGGGCCTGGCGGTGCCGCAGGACGTGTCGGTCATCGGCATCGACAACGTGTTTCTCTCGACGCTGATGCACCCCGCGATGACCTCGGTGCGCGTGCCGGTGCCCGAGATGGCGCAGGTGATGGTCGAGCGGGTGATGAGCCGGCTGTCGGACCCGTCGATCTCGACGCAGGAGTTCGTTTTCGCGCCCACGCTGGTGGCGCGCGAATCGGTGGCGCCGCCGCGCGGCTAGTTCTTTTCTTTCCCTGAGCAGAAGTCTTTTTTCATGACCACGGTTTTCGTCAGCCATCCGCAAAGCAAGCTCGCTCACTACTTCGGCGACCGCGCCACGGCCGCCTTGCGGGCCATCGCGCAGGTGCGCTTCAACCCCACGGACACCGGTCTCTCGTCGCGCGAACTGGCCGAACTGGCGCGGGACTGCGACGCCATCATTTCCTATCGCCAGACGGTGGGCGACGAGGCGCTGTTCGCCGCGCTGCCGCAGCTCAAGGCCTTCGTGCGCTGCGCCATCGACATCCGCAACATCGACGTGGCTTCGGCCAGCCGGCACGGCGTGCTGGTGACGCAGGCGAGCGCGGGGTTCATCCCCTCGGTGTCGGAGTGGATCGTGGGCGTGATGATCGACCTGGGTCGGCACATCAGCGCCTCGGCCGAGGGCTATCACGCAGTCCGGCCCGTGGTGCCGGCGATGGGGCGCGAGTTGCGCGGCAGCACGCTGGGCGTGATCGGCTACGGGCAGATCAGCCGTTACCTGTGCGATGTCGCGCTGGCGTTGGGCATGCGCATCGTTGTGCACGATCCGTACACCGCGACAGGCAGGGCCGAGTTCGCGCAGGTGGAGCTCGACGCGCTGCTGGCGCAGTCGGACTTCGTGGTCTGCCTCGCGGCGGCCACCGAGGCGACCGAAAACATGATGAATGCCACGACCTTCGCCGCGATGCAGCCGCACGCCTTCTTCATCAATGCATCGCGCGGCAATCTGGTGGATGAAGACGCGCTGCTTGCCGCGCTCGATGCCGGCACGATCGCGGGATGCGCTGTGGACGTGGGCCGCGCGCCCGACCAGATGCCGTCGACGCGCGTGGCGACTCACCCGCGTGTGATTGCCACGCCGCATATCGGTGGACTCACGCCGGCGGCCGTCGAGCACCAGGCGATGGAAACCGTGTCGCAGCTGGCCGAAATCTTCCAGGGCAGGGCGCCAAAGGGCGCAGTGAACGCGGCCGAGGCTTATCGCTGGCAGCAGGCCTTTGGTGCGCGCGCCTGAACGTCCGACTCACACATCCCGCAAAGAGAGCCCCATGGAACCGACCCGGAATGCGCGCTACGCCGACGCATGCGACTGCCACGTCCACATCTACGAAGACCGCTTCCCGCTGATTCCGAACGTCGCATGGGTGCCGCCCCATTCGCCCGTGTCGGCTTACCGCGAACAGGTGCAGCAGCTGTTGGGCATCGACCGCGCCGTGGTCGTGCAGCCCACGGGCTACGGCTTCGACAACAGTTGCACGCTCGATGCGCTGGCCCAGTTCGGCAATGCAGCGCGCGGCATTGCGCTGGTAGCGCCCGACGTGGCCGATGCCGAGATCGCGCGCCTGCACGCAGGCGGCATGCGCGGCGTGCGCTACATGATGATCGGCGGCGTGCTGAGCTGGGCGTCGCTCGAACCGATGGCCGCACGGCTGGCCAATGCCGACTGGATGGTCAACCTGCAGCTTGACGGCCGCACGATGCCCGAGCACGAAGCAGTGCTCAAGCGCCTGCCGTGCCGGCTGGTGCTGGACCACAACGGCAAGTTCCTGGAGCCGGTGGCGCCGGACCATCCGTCGTTCCAGTCGCTGCTGCGCGTGCTCGATTCGGGGCGCGTGTGGATCAAGCTTTCGGCGCCCTACGAGACCTCGAAGACCGGCGCGCCCGGCTACGACGACGTGAGCCTGCTGGCCCGCACGCTGGCCGAGAAGTTTCCCGAGCGCTGCCTCTGGGCCAGCAACTGGCCGCACCCGGGGCGCAACCCCAGGCCCGAAAGCGCGCCGCTGTACGACCTGCTGTTTTCCTGGGCAACCAGCGACGACACGCGGCGGCGCATTCTGGTGGACAACCCGGCGGCGCTCTACGGTTTCTAGGCGCTGCGCCTCACCAGCAAGCGTTGCGGCCCTTGGCCCTCGGCGCCCAGCCGGTCCAGCGGATTGCGCAGCTTGCACCGGTCGATCGACAGGCAGCCGCAGCCGATGCAGTCGTCGAGCGTGTCGCGCAGTTTCTGCAGCTGCGCCATGCGCTCATCCAGCTCGGCGCGCCACGAGGCCGACAGGCGGGCCCAGTCTTCGCGGCTGGGCGCGGCGGACGCGGGGAGGGTAGCCAGCGCCCTGCCAATGTCGGCAAGCGAAATGCCTACCCTTTGCGCTACCCGCACGAAGGCCACGCGCCGCAGCACCGTGCGCGGATAGCGCCGCTGGTTGCCCGCAGTACGGGTGCTGTCGATCAGGCCCTGCGCCTCGTAGAAATGCAGGGTGGACACCGTGACGCCGCTGCGGCGCGCGACCTCGCCGACGGTGAGCGTGGGGGAGATGCCGGCCTTTTGCAGTGCGTCGTTCATGTGGAGAAAAACCTCTTGACCTCAACTTTACTTGAGGTTTGAGAATAACTTTCAGCGCGCAGGTCCTGTGCGCATTTTTCTCACCAAGGAACCCGCTTCATGCCGAACGATGCCATCGCCCTCCAATCCGGTCCCGTATTTCGCATCGACAAGTTTGTCGTGCCCGCCGAAGCTCGCCACGAGTTCATCGCCCAGATGCAGCGCATCCAGCAGACGCTGCGCACCTGGCCGGGCTGCCAGCGCACCTACGTGCTGGACCAGACCGGCGGCAGCGGCGAGTTCAACGTGGTGACGCTGGTCGAGTGGGCAAGCGAGCAGGCCGTGGCCTCGGCCGCCGAATTCGTGAAGAGGAAGTTCGCCGAGGAAGGCTTCGATCCGGTCGCGTTCACGAAGAATGCGGGCGTGCGCTCCGACCAGGGCTTCTACCGCATCGCCTGACGCCTTTTGCGCCCTTTGGCTGGGCAGCCGGGAAGCCGCAGATAATCGCCGCTTCCCGTTTTCTGATCGCATCAGGTAAGCCACGCCGTGTCGAAGCCAACCTGCTCCTGGACTTCGACCTCCCTTTTCCGGCTGTGGTGCGCCTGTGTTCGAACGCTATTACCGCGAGCTGCTGAGCTTTCTTTCCCGCAAGGTGTCCGACCGCGCCACCGCGGCCGACCTGGCGCAGGAGAGTTACGCGCGGGTGTACGAGGCGCAGCGCACGGGCAGCGTGGTGCGCGATCCGCGTGCGCTGCTCTACCGCACGGCCCGCAACCTGGTGACCGATCACCACCGCCGCACCAGCGTGCGCGCGGGCGGCGACACGGCGGCGCCGGACGAAGAGCCGGTCGAACTCGACGACTGCATCGGACCGGAAACCTTCGAGCCCGACACCATCCTGTCTTCCGGCCAGGGCCTGGCGGCCATGGTCGAGACCATCGACCGGCTACCCCCGCGCTGCAGGGAGGCCTTCGTGCTCTACAAGTTCGACGGCCTCTCGTATGCCGAAGTGGCCGAGCGCATGGGCATTTCGGTGCGCACAGTCGAGATGCAATTGCGCATCGCGATGGAGGCGTGCTGGGCGTGCCTGGAGCGCACCAGTGGCCATGAATAAGAAGAGAGAACGCGCGGCAAGCACCACGACTACGGGGTTTGGCCCCGCTCGCGCGTCTACATCCATAGGAACGCTCGCCGAGCCATGACCCAACCACTGCCAACGCCAGAAGACGCAACGCGCCTGCGACAGGACGTGCTGGAATGGTTCGTCCGCCGCAATCATGAGGAATGGCGCGCGTCGGACGAGCGCGAGTTCCAGGCCTGGCTCGACGCAGACGCGCGGCATGGTGAGGCCTACCGCCAATGGGAATCGCGCTGGCAGGCCTTCGACGCGATATCGCCGGAGACGGTCGCGGCCTGGCGCAGCGGCTTCGAGGGCAACCGGTCGGCCCCTACGCGTCGCGGTTTCCTGCGGCCGGCTTTCGCGCTGGCCGCCACGGGCATGGCGGTCGGCGCCGGTTACCTCGGGTGGAGCCACATCCAGGCCCAACCCGTGTTCGAGCAGGCCTTTGCCACACGGCGCGGGCAGCAGCTCGAAGCGCCTTTGCCCGACGGCTCCCGGCTGCGGCTGGACACCGCGACCCGGCTGGAGGTACGCCTTTTCCGCGACCGCCGCGAGGTGACGCTGATCGACGGGCAGGCGGTCTTCGCGGTGCAGTCCGATGCGAGCCGCCCCTTCGATGTGCTGGCCGGGCCGCTGCAGGTGCGGGTGGTCGGCACGCGCTTCGCGGTGCGACACACGCCCGGCATGCAGGGCGCCGATGGGGCGAGGGTGTCGGTGGAAGAGGGCAAGGTGCGAGTCACGCGCAGGCCACCGGGCGCGCAGGGCGGCGAGCTCTTTCTCACCGCGGGCCAGCAGGTGGAGAGCGACGCACGGGGCGTGCTGTCGGCCGTGGCGGTCGTTCCGAGTGAAGGCATCGCGCCGTGGCGGGAGCATCGCCTGAGCTTTGTCGACACACCGCTGTCGCGCGCGCTGGCCGAACTGGAGCGCTACGGCAGCACCGGCCTGGTGGTGAACGAGCCGGCCGTGGCGGCGCTACGCCTGAGCGGCACCTTCGATCCGCGGGACGCGCGCACGCTGCGGCGCGCCCTGGCGAGTGCCTTGCCCGTGCGCCTGAAAGAGACCGGCCCGGTCGCGGAAATCCTGCCTGCCCCCTAGAAGAAAGAGAAAGATTTTTTTGCCGGCACTACGGTAATTCCGGCGGTTCGTGCGTCAGCCCAGATAGGAACCATTTGTATTCACTACCTGGAAGATTTCGGATGACGAACCGCTTGAAGATGACGCCGGCGCCGCTGGCCCTGGCCATTGCGCTCGCACTGGCGCACTCGCCGCTGCTGGCCCAGACACAGGGGGCGCCGCAGCAGATCAGCATCGCGGCGCAGCCTTTGGCCGAGGCGCTGAACGACTGGGCGCGGCAGACCCGCATCCAACTGGTCGTGCAGCAGAGCCTGGTGGCCGGCAAGACTGCGCCCGCCGTCGCGGGCAGCCTGACGCCGCGGCAGGCGCTAGACCGGCTGCTGGCCGGCAGCGGCCTGGCGGTGACGATGGAAGGCAACGCCGCGGTGATCAAGACCGCGCCCGCGTCGAGTTCTTCCACGCTGCCGGCGGTGACGGTGGTGGCTGACAGCGAAGAGAGCGCCACAAGCCGCGTGCAAGGCTACGTGGCCAAGCGCAGTGCCACCGGCACGAAGACCGACACGCCGATCATCGAGACGCCGCAGTCGATCTCGGTGGTAACGGCCGACCGCATCGAGGCCATCGGCGCCACCAACCTGAAGGACGCGCTGGGCTACACGCCGGGCGTGTCGACCACCACCTACGGCGCCGACTCGCGCTATGACTGGATCTCGCTGCGCGGCTTCGACGCCTATTCGCCGGGCTTCTACCTCGACGGCCTGCCGTTGCGCAACAACAGCACCTGGGGCGTGTGGCGCACCGAAAACTATGGCGCCGAGCGCATCGAACTGCTGCGCGGTCCTTCGTCGGTGCTGTACGGCATGAGCGGCCCCGGCGGGGTGGTGAATGTGGTCAGCAAGCGCCCGACGGCGGAGCCCGTGCGCGAGTTGCAACTGCAGGTCGGCGACCACGCGCGCCGCCAGGTCGCGGGCGATTTTTCGGGCGCGCTGGACGCCGACGGCAAGGTGCTCTACCGCATCACCGGTTTGCTGCGCGACGCCCAACTGCCGGCGGCGAAAGAGGCCGACGACCGCACCTACATCGCGCCGTCGCTCACATGGAAGCCGTCGAGCGACACTACGCTGACCTTGCTGTCTCAGTTCAGCCGGACGCGCAGCGGTGTCTACACCCGTGCGCGGCCACAGATCGGCTCGCTCGACCCGACCGCGATCGGCACCTACATTCCCTCGAAGCTCTTCGTGGGCGAGCCCGGCTTCGACCGCTTCAACCAGGACCAGGAGATGGTCGGCTACCAGTTCGAGCACCGTATCAACGACACCTGGACGGTGCGGCAGAACGCGCGCTACGCGCACCAGAAGCTCGACTACAAGGGCACGCAGCTGTCCGGCTTTAGCACGCTGAACCCTGATGTCCCGACCGACCCGGCCAACTTTCAGCTGATGTCGCGCAGCGTGTTCGGCAGCAGCGAGAACATCGGCGCGGTGGCGCTCGACAACCAGGCGCAGGCTGACTTCCGAGTGGGCGAGACGCAGCACAAGGTGCTGGTCGGGCTGGACTACCAGCGCACCCGCATCGACCAGGTCACCTTCAGCGGCGGCAGCGCCTCGCCGCTGAACATCTACGCGCCGGTGTACGGCGGGCCGATCGAATTGCCAGCCCCGTACTTCAACGGCATCACCCGGCTCACGCAAACCGGCGTCTACCTGCAGGACCAGATCAAGTGGGGCGACCGCTGGACGCTGACGCTGGGCGGGCGCTACGACCGCGCCGACAGCACCGTGGACAGCCGCATCGACGGCTCGCGCCAGCGCATCCGCGACCACAAGTTCACCAGCCGGGCTGGCCTGGTCTACCTGCATCCGAGCGGCTGGGCGCCGTACGTGAGCTATTCGGAGTCGTTCGCGCCGACCGCCACCATCGACCCCGTGTCGGGCGACCCGTTCAAGCCGGAAAGCGGCAAGCAGGTTGAGGCGGGCGTGCGCTACCAGCCGGTGGGCAGCAAGGCGATGTACAGCGCGGCAGTCTTCGATCTGCGGCGCAAGAACTACATCAGCTACGACGGCAATTTCATGCCCAAGCAGACGGGCGAGATCTCGGTGCGCGGCCTGGAGCTCGAAGCCACGGCCGAGATCGCATCGCGCATGAACCTCACGGCCTCGTACAGCTACACGCCCAGGGCCATCGTCACGGCCAGCAGCAACCCGAGCGAGATCGGCAAGCAGGCCACGGCCGTGCCGCGCCACCGGCTGTCGGTGTGGGCGGACTACCGCTTCGCCAACGGCGTGAAGGTCGGGCTGGGTGCGCGCTACACCGGCTCGAACTACGGCGACGGCGAAGCCACTTGGCCGAGCAAGGTGCCCGCGTCCACGGTGTTCGACGCCATGGTCGGCTACGACATCGACCGCTGGAGCCTGGCGCTGAACCTGCGCAACCTCACCAACAAGACCTACATCGCCAACTGTGGTTATGGCAATTGCTATTACGGCTATCCGCGTACGGCGGTGGCGACGGCTACCTACCGCTGGTAGGTGCGCGGCGCATGGGGACTTCCTGCTGACGGGCGCTGCGCCGATTGACAAGGGCCGTCTGCCGCTTTGATACTGAACCCTCCGGTTCATCATTCAAGCAAAGGAGATCCCATGCAGAAGATCGTTCCCTGCCTCTGGTTCGACGGCAACGGCGAAGACGCGTTGAAGTTCTACACTTCCATCTTCCCGAACTCACGCGTGACCGACAAACTGCTCTGGGGCGACGTCAACCCAGCCAAGAAGGGCTCGCTGCTCACCGCGACCTTCGAGCTCGAAGGGCAGGAGTTCATGGTGCTCAACGGCGGGCCTCAGTACAAGTTCAACCCGGCCATCTCGATGTTCGTGAAGTGCGAGACGCAGGCCGAGGTCGACAACTACTGGGACAAGCTGCTCGAAGGTGGCGGCGAGCCGGTGCAGTGCGGCTGGCTCACCGACCGCTACGGCGTGTCGTGGCAGATTGCGCCCACGGCCATGATCCGCATGTTCCAGGACAAGGACCCGGCCAAGGCCGCCCGCGCGATGGAGGCGATGATGAAGATGGTCAAGCTCGATCTCGCCGCGGCGCAGAAGGCCTTCGACGGGGAGTGATCCGCCGTCGCCCCGGCCAAGGTGTGGCGGCTACACCAGCCGGTGGATTGCCTTCTTGCGCCACACCAGCTGGTAGTACGCGGTCTGCAGCAGCAGCATCGCGCCGAAGGTCACGGGGTAGGCGATCCAGATCCCGTCGAGCCCGATGCGGTGGCTCATGACCCAGGCCACCGGCACTTCCACGCCGAGGATGCAGACGATGGAAATCAGCGTGGGCACCAGCACCGAGCCGCTGGCCCGCATGATCCCCGACAGCGCAGCGGCCATGCCGAAGATCACCAGGCTCCACAGCATGATGTGCAGCAGCGTCTGGGCAATCTCGATGACTGGCGCGCTGGTGATGAAAAAGCCCATCAGCGGCCGCGAGAACAGGTAGCCCAGCAGCACCAGCCCGCCGGTCAGCACCAGGTTCATCAGCAGCGCCGTCTTCGCGATTGCGCCGAGCCGGTTGGCGCGACCCGCACCGATGGCCTGCGCGCCGAGGATCGACGCGGTGATGGCAATGGAGATTGCAGGGAACTGCACGTACGCCACCACCTGGTTCACCGCGCCGTAGGCCGCCGTGGCTTTCGAGCCGTAGCCGTTGACCATCGAGAGCAGCACCACTTCGGCCAGCGCCACGACGATCATCTGCACGCCCGTGGGCACGCCGATGCGCAGCACGGCCTTCAGCAATTGCGGCTGGATGCGCAGGTTGCGCATGAACGCCGCGTCAGGCGCGAGCGGACTCTTTTTCTGGCGCAGCCGAAAGCCGAGCCAGGTGGTCGCCACGATGAAAGACAGCACCGACGCCCATGCGCCGCTCGCCACGCCGAGTTGCGGCAGGCCGCCCCAGCCGCGAATGAGCGCGGGCGTGACCACCAGCCCGATGAGCGTTGAGATCACCAGCGTGAGCAGCGGTGTGACGGTGTCGCCCACGCCGCGCAGCATTGCGGTGGCCAGCAGGAACACGAACACGCCAGGCATCGCGATCAGCATGATGCGGGCGTAGCGCGTGGAGTCGGCCAGCACGTCGGGCGGCGTACCCAGCGCGGCCAGCATCGGCGTGGTGAACGCGCCGCCGAACACCGCGATCACCAGGCCCATCAGCACGCCGACGGTGAGCGTGGTGCCGGCCACGGCCTTGGCCTTGGCAACATCGCGCGCGCCCCATGCCTGCCCGATCAGCACCGAAGCGCCGGCGCCCAGGCCGATGATGAAGGCGATGAAGAAGAACATCACGGGAAAGAAGCTCGACACGGCGGCCAGTGCGCCCACGCCGAGCATCTGCCCCACATACACGTTGTTGAGCGTGCCGGAGAGCGATTGAAGGATGTTGCTGAGCAACATCGGCGCCAGGAAGAAAAGAAAGACCTTCCAAAGCGGACGCGGTGCGTTGACTGGCGCCACTGGCACGCCTTGCAGGCCGCTGGGGTCGGCGCCGCTGCCGGCGCCGGTTGTCTCGGGTGTTGTTCTCATTGGGGAGGCCAGCCTGCGGCCGACAGTTTCTGCAAATGGGCGCGCACGTCGGCGGGCCAGGGCTCGATCAGGTTGCCGAAGCGTTGCTCCTCGCCGGCGAACAGTGCGCGGGTGGCTTCCTCGAAGCCGGGCAGGTTGCCCGCGATGGCGGTCATGAAGCGGTAGGTGGCCTCGTGCGCGGCGCGCACGGTGTCGCGCTCGGCGTTCACGCGGCGGGCGTCGTCGACCAGCTTGCGCAGCGCGACCGAGGCGCCGCCGGGCTGGCGTCCGAGCCAGTCCCAGTGGCGCGGCAGCAGCGTGACTTCGCGTGCGACCACGCCGAGCTTGGGCCGGCCGACGCCGCGCGGGGCGTCGTCGCGGTGCTCTGCTTCGTGATCGCGCAATTCTGGCAGCAACTCGCGCAGATCGAGGTCGAGTTGCGTGCCGGTCTGGTCGTCGAAAACAAGGTACGGCCCGGGGTCGTCGCGGCGGCGCAGCTGGTCGAGCACTTCGGCCTTGCTGCCCTGTGCGATGCGCTGGAAGCCGAAGAACACGGTCAGGGTGGTGGGTGGGGTGTCAGATGACATTCGGGTGTTTTGTTCCTGGGGGTGCCAAGCGAAACGAGGTGCGTAATCTACTCGCTGATGCGCTCCGGCGTGCGGCATCTCGCCGCCGTACGTTGCGTGGGCGCTCATGGTGTGTTGTAGCCGTTCGGGCCGAAGCATTGAAGCTCTTCTTGCCAGAGCGGCAGGAGCTTGTCGAGTTCGGCCTTGCGATCGAAATCGGGGTCTTCGCGCTCCTTGATCCGGTCGATCACTTCGAAGGTGAAATGGCCGGCGCCGTGGGCGTTCCAGTCCTGCTGGAGCGCCTTGTTCCGATGAGCGGGCATGTTCAGCTCGAAGCGCGCGCGGTTCATCGCGCCTTCGACGTCGAGGCTGCCCGCCACGTAGACGCGACCGCTCAGCGTGTTTCTGATGACGAAGACGCCGGCCGGGCGCGGGGTTTCCTTGTAATGGCGGGTGAGGGCGCGCCGGGTTTCTTCAGAGAGGTTCATGCATCAAATATTACCCGGGTTAAATTAAAATAACAATATACCCGGGTAAAAATGAGCAAAATCAACCTTCCCTGAACCGCCGCCAGCCCCGCGAAATGCGCCGGTTCAGCGCCCGCACCACGCGCCACGGACGGCTCTGGCGAACGATGGTAAGCACGTGGTCCTTCCAGGCCTTCCATCGCGGATACCAGCGGGCGAACCATGGAATGCGCATCAGCGGCCCTTCGACCAGTTGGAAGATCCGCGCGACGATGGCCGTGCCCGCCAGCTTGGCCAGCACGAGCACGGTGAGGCCCGTGGCTGCATGGCCGCGGCTGAAGAGAAAGAGAGCCAGCACCTTCACCGGAAGCAGCAGCAACACGGGCACGAAGAAGGCCAGCACTGCGCCCCAGGGCGGCAGCCGGCGCAGCCGTTCTTCGAGCGCGGCCCAGAAGGGAAGGCGGGACAGCCGCGCCGCCAGCGCGGCCAGTGGCTCCCAGCCCCACTCCTCGAAGAGCAGCAGGGGAACGATGAGCGCGGTGCCAACGGCGCGGAGCAGGGCACGCAAGACGCGCAGGACGCGCGCGAGGAATGTCATCCGCGAAGGGTAAGGCAACGCGGGCCCGCGGCCGTCCGGCGCGCGGGCCAACGCCGCCTGTTTACTTCTTCTCCGGCACGAAGAAGAGGTATTCGCCGCGTCCCATCTCCGGAGTGATCTCGTAGCCGGAGCACAGGTCGCTGGCGCACTGCAGGATGATCACGCGCGGCCAGATCGTCGCGGCCGTCGGAAAGCCCGGCAGGTACTGCGGCACGTGCCACACGCCCAGGGTGCCGACCGGTTCGGCGTTTTCGGTGCCCCGTGCGTTCTGCAAGCCGCTGCCCATGTTCATCCGCTCGATGCGCAGCACCGGAGGCGAGGGCGCGGCCGCCGCAGCCGCGACTGTCGCCGTGCAGCAGGCCGCCAGCCAGAGGATTACGGTCCTGGTCATGTCAGGCTCCACGCGGTCATTGCCGGACTGCCATCGATGCGGACGCAACGTCGCCGGCCGGCCGTGCCGCGCGAATGGCCGCCGCTTCGCCCGGGTCCATTGCCGTCACCGTGGCGCTGGCAACGGGCATCGACACCGCTGCCGGAGGCTCGTCCTGGGCCGTGGCCACCGGCTGCGCGGCGGGTGCGACCTCGGCGACGGGTGCTGGCGGCGCCGCCGCCGGTACCACTGCGACGGGGGCCGCTGGCGCAGCCGCAGCCACCGGGCGCGGCGGTGCCGCAGGTGCACCGATTGCCGACGCCTGCGGCCCGTAGGCGGTCACGCGTTCGTCCGCAGTCATCGACTGCGGGCATTTCGTGCCCGTCATCTCCAGCGCCGCCAGGGCCGCCGGGTCCATGCAGTCCATGGCGAGCGAGGCTGCCTTCATGCCCTTGTTCCAGAGCTCGCGGCTCATCTTCAGGCGCTTGCAGTGCTCGTCCGTCCAGGTGGTGCCGAAGCTGAGTCCGACGCCCGGTCCGTTCGCGCTGGCGCTCGTGCTGCCCATGCAGGTGTCGTTGCTCGTCGTCAGGTTGGGGCCGTTGACCGATGGCACGTTCTTGATCGTGTAGCTGCCCCGGTAGTCGACGGTGCTCGTCGTGGCGCCCGTGTTGTTGACGTTCTGGTTCAGCGTCGCCCGGGTGTCCGCGGGGGTGTTGGTGTTGAAGTTCACGGCCTGGGTGTTGCCCTGGGCCGAGGTGGTGGCTGAACTCGATGACTGGTTGTTGGCACCGCCCGCCGTGGTCTGCGCCATGGCGCCCGCGGACAAGCCCAGCAAGGTCAGGACAATAAGTTTTTTCATGTTCTCAACTCCTTTGGAAGCCGGGGAGGGGCTAGCCCCTCCCCATTTCTGAGTGCAACAACCTGTGCGAGAAGGGCTCAGGGAGCCGATGCAGTTGCGCCGGAGCCAGCCAGGCCGCCGGTGCCGCCACCGTTGCTGAAGCCGGCGGCATTGCCGAAGCTGAGGTTGGTCACGCCGAAGGAGCCGCCGGTCGAGCCAGCCGTTGCCGAGGTGGTCGTGCCGTTGACGAAGCCGTTGATGGCGCCCGACGAGGCATTGAAACTCGACGTCGTGCCGGAGGTGCGCGTTACCACAGCCAGGCCACCGCCAGGACCCGCGGCCGTTGCGGCCGTGTTGTTGGTCGTGGAGCCAGCGGTTCCGCCTGCGCTGCCGCTCACGGAGTTGGGGCCGCCCGCGCTGTAGTTGGCATTGGCGGTCGCGCCTGCATTGGCCGAGGCATTGGCAGCGCCCGCTGCGGCGCCATTGCCTGTCGTTGCAGCCACGCTGGTCACGCGGCCTTGCGTGGTCGCCGAGCCACCTGCCGTTGCGCCACCGATGCGCAGACCCGGAAAGCTGACCGCGCCGCCTGCAGCGTTGGCGTTGGCCGACGAGCTGGAGTTGGCTGCGTTGTAGCTCAGGGCACTGCCCGTGCCCGAGCTGGCGGCCACAGATCCGGCGGAACTGGAAGAGCCGGTCGTCGTACTGGTGGCGGCGAGGGCCGTGGTGCTGGTTGCCGAGGCAACGCTTCCAACCAGAACCACTGCGATCGCGATGAGTGTCTTCTTCATGATGCTTCCTCGAAAGTTGTTGAAACGAACCCGATTGCCGGATCAATCCGGCCATCAGCTAACGGTCAGCGGCACTGCTTGAAATGCTTCCGTCACGACCGAGGTGCAGTTTCTGCGTCGAGGAACCGGGGAAAAATGCCCAGTGCTGGGTAGAGCAAGGCTATGGCGAAAGGTGTGTTTTGCACCATTTCGGGGGGCCGCGGGGAGGGACCCCTCGATGCGGCGGCCGAGGGAAAAACTACAACTTTCGATGGACATTGTTGACTAGTCGAAACAAAATGCAACCAAAGTAATCAAAAAAACTGAAACTCAAAATCTGAGTAGAAATGAATTAACTTTTGGTCACGAACAAGATGTGCTATTTGTCACAAAGGGGCTGGAATGGAAAGCGATCTCGACATTTCATTGACAGATGTGGGCAGCGGGGGTAGGCAATACGCCAATCCCGGCCAGTTCGGCGGGCTTCTCTCGCCGTCCGCCGACACTCTCCCGTGGCCTGATTTCCTAACCGGGCAACAGACCAAACCCGTGCGCGTCCTGCTGGTGGACGACGACCCCTTCGTGCGTCGCGTCATCGCCCAGGAATTGCTGGGCGACCTGCGCATTCAACTCGAAGGGCAAGCCGGCACGCTGCGCGAAGGCCGACGATTGCTGCTGCAGCATGAGTTCGACGTGCTCATGGTCGACATCCGTCTGGGCGACGGCAGCGGATTCGAGCTCATCGAAGAGGCCAAGCGGCATCGCAGCGCGGCGGAAATCATCGTCATCTCGGCGCTCGAGGACGAACCCCAGGTGCTGCATGCCTTCGAACTCGGCGCTTCCGGCTACCTGGTCAAGAACGCGTGGTTCCAGAGCTATGCCCAGGCCGTGCTGCAGGTGGTGAACGGTGGGGCCGCCATCACCCCGCGGCTGGCGCGCCGGCTGCTCGTGCACCTCGATCACAAGCGCTCCAACGTCAATCCGGTGCGTCCGCCGGACACAAAGGCGACGTTATCCGCGCGGGAGCGCGAAGTGTTACGACTTGTAGCAACGGGCTACGTTACCGAGGAAATCGCGCTGCAGCTCACCATCAGCGCTCAGACGGTTAACGCGCACGTCAAGAACATCTACCGCAAGCTGCACGCCCACACCCGCGCGCAGGCCGTGAGCTTTGCCTCCCACCGGGGGCTGCTGTAGCCCATGCCATGCTGGCGCCGCAGGTCTTTTCTTTACCGCACTTCCTGGAAGACCAGTTCGTGTGGCTGTCGATCGGCTCGTGGTGCGTGCTGTTGACGTGGCTGCGCTCGCGCGTCTCGCGCCGGCGGCTCCTGATGTGGGCCGGCCTGGTGGGGGCGCTGCACCTGACGCCCGTGACCGCGCAGGTCATCCGGGCCACTTCGGCCATCGGCGTGACGGCGGATGACATGCCGTTCGCCTTCTGGGCGCTGCAAGCGCTGAACGTGGCGGTGCTTGCCGCGCTCCTCGCCAGCGTCTGTTTTCTGGTCTTCCGGCGCCGCGCCGCAGACCATCGGCCGTCGCAGGCGGTGGTCGCCGAGCGACGGCGCATTGCCAACGACCTGCACGACGGCGTGGGCTCCCGGCTGGTGGCGCTGCTGGCCAGCCAGGACCCCCGGTCTGCCGGGCCCGGTAGCCTGTCGATGGCCCTGCAGGACTGCCTGCTCGAACTCCAGATGACGGTGGACGACCTTGACGACCAGACGTCCGCCAGCGTCGTCGAGCGACTGGCCCACGTGCGCTACCGGCTGCAGCCCGCGTTCGACCGGCTCGGCATCGCGCTCGAATGGCACATCGCCAGCGAGGCCAACACCCGCTGGGTGCCGCCGGAAACCGCGATGCAGATCTGCCGGGTGGCGCAGGAAGCCATGTCCAATGCGCTGCGGCATGCGCAGGCGACCCGTGTCGAACTGCGCTTCGGCCTTCGCGACCGGGGATTGCTGATGCTGGAGGTGCGCGACGACGGCCGCGGACTGGGTTCGCGAAGCGTGTCTTCCTCCGATACGGGCAAGGGCCTGCGCAGCATGCGCTCCCGGGCCGACGCCATAGGCGGCGAGCTGACAATCGAAAATGCCGCGCCGCGCGGGCTGAGCGTGCTACTGGTGGTTCCGAGCCAAGCGCAGGCGCCGACCGGCACCCGGGCCGAAGCGGAAAGCATGCTGTAACACGCCCGCCGGGCCGCCCGGACGGACGCCGTCCGCGCCTATGGCAAACTCCCGCGCTTTGCCAGGGACGCGCTCAAGACATGCAGAAAATCATTCGCCAGCTCGCCGCCGAAATCAAGGTCGGCGAGAACCAGGTGAAGGCCGCCGTCGAACTGCTCGACGGAGGCGCCACGGTTCCATTCATCGCCCGCTACCGCAAGGAAGCCACCGACGGCCTCGACGACACCCAGCTGCGTGAACTGGAAGCGCGTCTTTCCTACCTGCGCGAACTCGAAGACCGCCGCGTGGCGGTGCTCAAGGCCATCGACGAGCAAGGCAAACTGACCCCCGAGCTGCGCGCCGCAATCGAATTCGCGCCGACCAAGCAGGAACTCGAAGACTTGTACCTGCCGTTCAAGCAAAAGCGCCGCACCAAGGGCCAGATTGCCCGCGAATTCGGCATCGAACCGCTGGCCGACAAGCTGCTGGCCGACCCCACGCTGGACCCGGCCGTTGAAGCCAAGGCCTTCCTGCAGCCCGCCACCACGCTGGACGACGGCAAGCCGGGCCCCGATTTCTCCACCGTGCCGCTCGTGCTCGATGGTGTGCGCGACATTCTTTCCGAGCGCTGGGCCGAAGACGCCGCCTTGGTGCAGGGCCTGCGCGAATGGCTCTGGGCTGAGGGCCTGCTCAAGTCCAGCCTGATGGCCGGCAAGGACGAGAACAACGCCGACGTTTCCAAGTTCCGCGACTACTTCGAGTACGACGAACCCATCGGCCGCGTGCCCTCGCACCGTGCGCTGGCCGTGTTCCGCGGCCGCGCGCTCGACATCCTCGACGCCAAGCTGGTGCTGCCCGTGGAGCCCGAACCGGGCAAGCCCAGCATCGCCGAAGGCCGCATCGCGCTGCACCTGGGCTGGAGCCATGCGGCTCGCCCGTCGGACGACCTGATCCGCAAGTGCGTGGCCTGGACCTGGCGCGTCAAGCTGGCGCTATCGACCGAGCGCGACCTGTTCACCCGCCTGCGCGAAGATGCCGAGAAGGTCGCCATCAAGGTGTTTGCTGACAATCTGCGCGACCTGCTGCTGGCGGCGCCCGCCGGCCCGCGCGTCGTGATGGGCCTGGACCCGGGCATCCGCACCGGCGTGAAGGTGGCCGTGGTCGACTCCACCGGCAAGCTGGTCGAAACCGCCACCGTGTTCCCCCACGAGCCGCGCAAGGACTGGGAGGGCTCGCTGCACACGCTGGGCAAGCTGTGCGCCAAGCACGGCGTGAACCTCATCGCCATCGGCAACGGCACCGCCAGCCGCGAAACCGACAAGCTGGCCGCCGACCTCATCAAGCTGCTGGCCAAGATGGCCGCCCAAGCCGGCGCGCCCGAAGTGAAGGTCGACAAGGTCGTCGTCAGCGAAGCCGGCGCCTCCGTGTACTCGGCCAGCGAATTCGCCTCGCAGGAAATGCCCGACGTGGACGTGAGCCTGCGCGGCGCTGCCTCCATCGCGCGCCGCCTGCAAGACCCGTTGGCCGAACTCGTGAAGATCGACCCCAAGAGCATCGGCGTGGGCCAGTACCAGCACGACGTGAACCAGAGCGAACTGGCGCGCACCCTGCAGGCCGTGGTCGAAGACTGCGTGAACTCGGTGGGCGTCGATCTGAATACCGCGAGCGTTCCGCTGCTCAGCCGCGTCTCGGGCCTGTCCGCCAGCGTGGCCAAGGCGGTGGTGCGCTGGCGCGAAGCCAACGGCGCGTTTTCCACCCGCAAGCAGCTGCTTGACGTGACTGGCTTCGGCCCCAAGGCCTTTGAGCAGAGCGCGGGCTTCCTGCGCATCCGCGACGGCGCCGACCCGCTGGACATCACCGGCGTGCACCCCGAAACCTATCCGCTGGTCGAGCAGATCATCGTGAAGACCGGCAAGCCCATCGCCGAGCTGATGGGGCGCGCCGACATGCTCAAGACGCTGAAGCCCGAGCTGTTCGCCAACGAGAAGTTCGGCGTCATCACGGTCAAGGACATCCTGGGCGAACTCGAAAAACCTGGCCGCGACCCGCGCCCCGACTTCAAGGTGGCGCGCTTCAACGACGGCGTGGACGACATCAAGGACCTGGTCGAGGGCATGATCCTCGAGGGCACCGTGAGCAACGTGGCCCAGTTCGGCGCCTTCGTCGACCTCGGCGTGCACCAGGACGGCCTGGTCCACGTGAGCCAGCTGAGCCACAAGTTCGTCAACGACGCGCGAGAAGTCGTCAAGACCGGCGACATCGTCAAGGTCAAGGTGATGGAAGTGGACGTGGCACGCAAGCGCATCGGCCTGTCGATGAAGCTCGATGCGGCGCCCGCGCGCCGCGACGGTCCGCGCGACAACCGCTTCGAAGGAGCGGGGCGTGGCCAGCAGCAACAAGGCCGGCGCGACAACTCGCCGCAGCCGGCGGGGCAGATGGCGAGTGCGTTTGCCAAGCTGCAGGGGTTGCGCAAGTAGCAAGCGGCGATGCACGTTTCTTGCTGACGCGTCCGGCATGATGAAAGCCCTGCGCATCTACGCCGGCCCCGCGGCCCGCAAGCACATCGAACAACACGGCCTGCGCCCGCAGGACGTGCGCACCATCCCCGGCGCGGCCGGCGGGCCCAAAGGCCTGATCCTCGGTGCGCTCGATCGCTTCATCTTCGGTCGCTGGCTCACGCAGTCGAGCCAGCAGGTGCATCTGGTGGGCGCGTCCATCGGCGCATGGCGGCTGTCGACGGCCTGCCTGGCCGACCCCGATGCCGCCTTCGCGCGCTTCGAGCACGACTACGTGCACCAGCAGTTCGAAGTGCCGCCGGGGCAGAAGCGGCTCAGTCCGAGCCAACTGAGCGAGCGTTTTGCAGAAAGCCTCGAATCCTTCTACGGCGGGCGCATCGGCGAGGTGCTGAGCCATCCGCGCTATCGGCTGCATGTGGTGACATCGCGCGGGCGCCACATCCTCGGGCGCGAGGGCAGGGCGCGCACGCCGGTCGGCTACCTGGGCGCCTTTGCCACCAACAGCCTGCACCGCAAGAGCCTGGGCGCGTGGCTGGAGCGCTGCGTGTTTTCCACGCCCGGCGCGGCCTTGCCCTTCGGCACGCGCGACTTTCGCACGCGCCAGCATGCGCTGAGCGAGGCCAACTTCAACATGGTGCTGCAGGCCTCGTGCTCCATCCCGTTCCTGCTGGCGGCGGTGCACGACATTCCGGGCGCACCGCGTGGCGCCTACTGGGACGGCGGTATCACCGACTACCACCTGCACCTCGACTACCAGCCGGCCGACGAGGGCATCGTGCTGTACCCGCATTTCCAGCAGGCGGTGGTGCCGGGCTGGCTCGACAAGGGCCTGCGCTGGCGCCACAAGGCCAGCGGCTTCCTCGACCGCATGGTGGTGCTCGCGCCCGACCCCGAATGGGTGCGGTCGCTGCCCAACGGCAAGCTGCCCGACCGCAAGGACTTCATCCACTTCGCCAACGACGCGCAGGCGCGCATCTCAGCCTGGGGCCGGGCTACGCGCGAGGCGCAGCGGCTGTCGGACGAATTCGAAGGCTGGCTTCAGCGCGACGGCGTGCCCGAGACGCTGCCCCTCTGACCTAGAAGCGCCAGCGGCGCGGCGCAGTCGAGGATGTTCACTTCCACCTCATCGCCGACCTTGAGCGAGGCGCCAGCGGGCCAGCGCCCTGTGCCGATCGAGCGCGTGTGCACGCCGCCGTTGCGATAGCGCACGATGGCGTAGGGCGCCGCTGCGTCGTCCTCGACGCCGCAATCATGGTCGGCCGCCTTGGCCAGATCGCCCGCGCGGCCGACGCTGACGACCTGCGCGGCCCGCCAGCCGGCCGAGTGATCGAACGAGTGCGCATCGAAGGCGGTGCAGCCGCCGAGCGTCAACGCCCATAAGGCGATCATGCGACGCACACCTTTCATGGCACTGGCCCGACCGCCGCCGTGGCCTGGATCTCGACGCGGTATTCGGAGTCGATCAGCTTCGCCCCAACCGTGGCGCGTGCCGGCGTGTGGCCGGCGGGCACCCATTCGTCCCACACCGAGTTCATCGCGGCGTAGTCGCCCACGGTGCGCAGGTAGATCGTCACGCTGACCAGGTCTTTCTTCGTCGCGCCCTGCGTGGCGAGCATCTCGTCGATGTGATGCAGGATCTCGCGCATCTGCCCGGTGATGTCGAGCGACGGGTTCTCGGCCACCTGGCCGGAGAGATAGAGCAGGCGCGCGGCACCCAGGTCGACGGTCACCATCTCGCTGAAGCGGGGGCCCATCTCGTGGCGGATGATGTTCATGGCGATGCGGGGGAATGGGAAGAAGACGAGGCAGCTAACTGCGCCGGTGGAGCAGCAGTATTCCACCAGCCGCCGCCGAGCGCCTGGAAGAGGGCCGCCGCGTCGGTCAGCCGCAGCGCGCGGGCCTGCACGAGGTTGAGCAGAGCCTGCTGCTGGGCCTGCTGCGCAATGCGCAGCGACAGTGCGCTGGCATCGCCAAGCCTCACCTGCGCCCGCGTACGCGCCAGGCTCTGCGAGGCCGTGCGCTCGGCCTTCAGGGCCGCCTGCAGCGTGCGAGTGTCGGCATCGATGGCTTCGAGCGTGTTGGCCACGTCCTGGAAGGCGGCGAGCACCGTCGCGCGGTACTGCGCGGCCGCCTGGTCGAACGAGGCCCGTGCCGCGGCTTCGCGGTGCTTCAGCGCGCCGCCGTCGAAGATTGGCTGGGTCACGCTGGCGGCCACGGTCCAGAACAGCGATGACGACTTGAACAGCTCCGACAGCGTATAGGCCGACGAACCGTACGAGTTCACGCCCAGCATCACGTTCGGCAGCCGCGCGGCGACTGCCACGCCGATGGCGGCGCTGGCAGCCTGCAACTGCGCCTCGGCCGCGCGCACGTCGGGACGGTGCTCGACCAGGCTGGATGGCAATGTCAGCGGCAACTCCCCCGGCAGTTGCAACGCATCGAGATCGAAATGCGCCGCCACACCTTCGCTCGGGTAGCGGCCTGCCAGCGTGGCCAGCAGGTTGCGCTGCTGCGCAAGCTGCTTGTCGAGCGGCGGCAGCGTGGCCTCGGTGGCGGCCAGCGATGCTTCCTGCGCATCGACATCGGCCAGCGCTACCTGGCCCAGCGCCTGCTGCTTGCGATAGGCCTGAAGCACTTCTCTCTGTCCCGAGACGATTTCCAGCGTGGCGCTTTGCTGCGCGCGCAGCGAGGCCTCGGTGATCGCTGCGGCCACCACGTTGCTGCTCAGAGTGAGCTTCGCGGCCAGACTCTGGAAGCGCTGCAGCTCGGTCTGCGCCTGCGAGCCCTCGACCTGCCGGCGCGTGGCACCAAACACGTCCGGCGTGTACGACACCGTTACCTGCGCCGTGTGCAGCGTGTAGAGGTTCGCATTCGACGACACCGGGCTCGCGACCGCGCTGGCAACACGCTGACGCGTGGGCGAGTAGCCAAGCGCCACGCTGGGCCAGAACGCGGCGCGGTCGGCGGCTTCGTTCTCCTGCGCCGTGCGCAGGGCGGCATCTGCGGCCTCGATGGTCGGGTTGCCCGCCAGGCTCTGCGTTACCAGCGCATTCAGCGGCTCGGAACGAAAGGCCTGCCACCACTGCGCCGGCACGTCGAGCTCAGGCGACAGGCGTGCCAATGGCACGCCTTCGGCCTCTGTGCTGCTGGGCGGAGAGGCCGTGTACTGCGCGGGCAGGTTCAGCGGTGGCCGCACATAGTCTGGCCCGACCGCGCAGCCACCCAGCAGCAGCACGATGCCGGCCGCCACGGGCGCCGCAAGGCTTGTTGTCTTCTTCATGTGTTGTGTCTCCAGCCTTCCTAACGGTCGCGGCGCGAGCGCGTGCCCCAGCCCTTGCGTTCGAACACGCGCTCCATCGCGAAATACAGCGTCGGCAGGATGAACAGCGTGAGCAGCGTCGACACCACCAGCCCGCCGACCACCACCGTCGCCAGCCCGCGCTGCACGTCGGTGCCCACGCCGGTGGCCAGCGCTGCCGGCAGCATGCCGACCGATGCCACCGTGGCCGTCATCAGCACCGGGCGTAGCCGCTCGGCAGCGCCTTCGAGCACCGAGGCCTGCAGGGCAAGCCCTTCGCCGCGCACGCGCCGGAAGTTCGCGACCATGATGATCCCGTTCTGTATGGACACGCCGAACAGCGCGATGAAGCCCACGGCAGTGGCCACGTTGAGCGTTTCGCCCGCCACGTGCACCGCGATCAGCCCGCCCAACGTGGCCATGGGCACCACACCGAGGATGAGCGCCACCTGCCGGATCTTGCCGAACTGGAAGAACAGCAGCACCGCCATGATGCAGACCACGATGGCCAGCGACACGCCCAGGCGGGCCTGCGCGCGCTGCTGGTTCTCGAACTGGCCGGCCCATTGCAGCCTGAACTTGGTCGGGTCGAACTTCACTTCCTTCGCGATGCGCGCCCGCGCTTCATCGAGGTACGAGGCCAGGTCGCGGTCGCGGTTGTCCACGCGCACGGTGATCTGGCGTTCGTTCATCTCGTGCGAGATCGTGCTTTCGCCGGTCTGCAGCCGGATGTCGGCCACCTGCGACAGCGGCACCTTCGCGCCGCTGGAGCTGTTCAGCAGCAGCGCGCCGATGGCTTCGGTGTTGCCCTTGGCGCTCTTGGGCATCTTCACTGCCACGTTGTAGGTGCGGTTCTCCGCGTACACCGTGATCACCGGCGCGCCGCCGATGCCGGTCTGGATCAGGCTGGCAACGTCGTTCGCGTTGACGCCGAAGCGCGCAGCCGCCTCGCGGTTCAGCTCGATCACCACCTGCGGAATCGGCGGCTCCTGGAACAGCGAGGCCGAGGCCGTGCCGCGCACCGTTTCCAGCAGATCGACGATCTGGTTGCCGATGCGCCGGCTTTCCTTCAGGTCGTCGCCGTAGATGCGCAGCACCAGCGGACTGTGCGCGCCGCCCACCGAATCGTTCACGCCGTCGATGATCGGCTGGCTGATGCCCACGTCGAAGCCCGGCATGCGTGCGAAGCGCTCGGTCAGCGTGCGCACGAAGGCCGCCTTGTTCACTCCGGCCGGCCATTCGCTGTAGGGCTTGAGGCCCACGGGCACTTCCATGTGCGAAGGCGTCCACGGATCGGTGCCGTCGTCGTTGCGGCCCAGCTGCGTCACCACGTACGACACCTCCGGGTATTCGAGCAGCACGTGCCGCAGTTCGGTGGCCATCTCGCTGGCCTTGTCGAGCGACAGGCCAGAAGGCAGCTGCACCTGCAGCCACAGCGCGCCTTCGTCGATGTCGGGCAAGAACTCGCGCCCGGCCGTGGCGCCCAGCACCAGCACCGCTGCCAGCGCCAGCGCGCTCAGGCCGTAGGCGATGGCGGGCACGTCGAGCAGCTTTGCCAGCACGCGGCGGTATGCGCGCGTGAGCCACTCCAGCGGCTTGTTGACGAAGGGCTTGCTCGGCTTGCGCAGCGCCACGTAGGCCAGGCTTGGAATGAGTGTGAGCGCGCAGAGCAGGGCGCCCACCAGCGCGTAACCTACTGTGAAGGCCATCGGCTTGAACAGCTTGCCTTCGGCCCGCTCGAAGGCGAACAGCGGAAAGTACGCGGTGATGATGATCAGCGTGGCGAAGAAGATCGGCCCCGACACGTGGCTCACGGTTTCGAGGATGTTGCCCTCGGTGAGCGTGGCCTCGGGTTCTTCCTCGCGCCGCCGCAAGATGGCTTCCATTACCACGATGGCACCGTCCACGATGATGCCGAAGTCGATCGCGCCCAGCGAGAACAGGTTGGCCGGCATGCGGGTGAAGTGCATCACGATGAACACCGTCACCAGCGACATCGGAATGGCCACGGCAGCCACCACCGCACTGCGCGGGCTGCCCAGGAAAAGAATGAGCACGAAGCACACCAGCGCCATGCCTTCGAGCACCGTGTGCGTCACCTTGTCGACGGTGAGCTTCACCAGGTCGTCGCGGTCGATGTAGGGCACGATCTTCACGCCCATGGACGCGAGCTCGGCCTGCAGTTCGTCGATCTTCTTGTGCACGCCTTCGAGCACGCGCGACGGGTTCTCGTACTTGAGCATCAGCACGATGCCCTCGATGGTGTCGGGGTTGGTGTCCTTGCCGAGGATGCCGCCGCGCTCCTGGTGGCCGAACTGCAGCCGCCCCAGGTCGCGCACTAGCACCGGCGAGCCACCGTTCTGCGCCACAACCACGGTGCCCAGGTCGTCCAGCGTGTGGATCTGGCCGATGCCGCGCACCACATAGCTCTGGTCGCCGCGCGCGATGCGCCCGCCGCCCGCGTTGGCGCTGTTGTTGTTGATGGCCGTGACCACATCGTTCAGCACCAGCCCGTATTTCTGCATGCGTGCCGGGTCGAGTTCGAGCTGGAATTCGCGCGTGAAACCGCCGAAGTTGTTGATGTCTACCACGCCCGCCACCTGCTTGAGTGCGGGAATCACCTTCCAGCGCTGCAGCTCCGACAGCTCCATCAGGTTCTTCGTGTCCGATTCGAGCGTGTAGCGGTAGATCTCACCGGCCGGCCCTGCAACGGGCCCCAGGCCTGGCTGCGCCCCGGAAGGCAAGCTGACCTGCCCGATGCGCTCGGTGACGCGCTGGCGCGCGAAGTAGTCGTCGGTGCCGTCCTTGAAGCTCAGGTTGATGAGCGACAGCCCGAAGGTGCTGCTCGAGCGGATCGAGGCCAGCCCCGGCGTGTTGCTCAGCGCGCGTTCCAGCGGCGTGGTGATCTGCTGCTCGATTTCCTCGGCGGCCAGGCCGTTGACCTGCGTTGTTACCTGCACGGTCACGTCGCCGAGGTCGGGGTAGGCCTCGACCGTCATCTGCGTCCACGACCAGGCGCCGAACAGCACCAGCGCCACCGACATCGCCCAGGCCAGGTGCCTGCGGCGAAAGAACTGGGTGATGATGAGATTAATCATTCAGCAACACACCGCCACGCACCACCACGCGCTCGCCCGCGGACAGGCCGCTGCGGATGCGGACCTTGTCGCCATCTTCGCGGCCCAGCTCGACCATGCGCCGCACGAAGGTCCAGGGCTCGGCCTCGACGAACACGCTCACGCTGTCGTTGTTCATCAGCAGGGCAGAGGCCGGCACCTGCGGCTGTGCGCCCTGCGGCACGCCCAGCACGGCCGTTGCGTACATGTTGGGCTTGAAGATGCCCTCGGGGTTGGCGAACACGATGCGCGCGCGGGCGCGGCGCGTGTCCGCGTCGAGCACCGCGCTCACGAAGCCGACCTTGCCGCTGAAGCTGCGGCCCGGGTAAGCGGCCAGCGTAACGACCGCGTTCTGCCCCGGGGTGACCGCACCCACGACGTTCTCGGGCACGTTGACCGTGACCCACACCGAGTCGAGGTTCGACACCGTCATCAGCGCCGCATTGGCGTCGTTCAGGTTGGCGCCCGCGGCTGCGTTCAGCGCAGTGACCGTGCCGGCCATGGGCGCGACGATCTTCAGCACCTGGCCCGCCTGCCCACCGCTGCCTTCAGCGCCCAGGCTGCGCAGGCGCGTTTCGCTGCGGTGCAGTTCGGCCGTCTGCTGCGCGACGCTGCTCTGGGACGCCTCCACGTCTTTCGCGGCGTTGGAACCGGCCTCGTTCACGCCGCGTGCCCGCACCAGCGCGCGCTGCGCCAGGTCGAGTGCGTCGCGTGCCTTCTGCGCGTCGGCCACGGCCTGCGCGAGATCGGGCGAGGCCATCGTGGCGAGCACCTGGCCGCGCTTGACCGTGTCGCCCAGGCGCACCTTCAGTTCGAGCAGCTTGCCGGTCAGCGGTGGGAGGATGTTGACGGTGCCAGCCGGGTTGGCCTCCACCGTGGCGGGCAGGCTCACCTCGTGCGGCAGGGCGTCCTGGCTGACCGTGGCGACCAGCAGCCGGTCGCGCAGCGGCGAGCCGGCGGGCACGCTCAGGCGGTTGCCCTGGCGCACGAGCATCGGCGCGGGCGCGGCGGCCACGGCGGTGGCGGCATGGGCGGTGTTGTCGAAGGAGTCGACGCACAGCGCCGCGCAGGTCAGCACGCCGAACACGATGCGTGCCGGCGTCATCTGGTACAGGGATTTCTTTTTCATCTTCATCGTCGCAATGCGTCCGTTGCGAGGACGGGCGCGCTGCGCACGGAGTGCCTTCCCCATGCCCTCGATCCGCTCCCGTCTCCTCTCGGCGAGGGTACGAAAGGGCGGCTTAAGAAGTTCTCAAGAAATCCTGAAGATGTCTTAAGGATTGGCTCTTGCGCACCCTGGCGGCCTGAAGTCAGGAAGCCGGGGCATGATTCGCGCCATGAGAATTCTGTTGATCGAAGACGACCGCAAGGCCGCCCGGCTGCTGGCCCGGGGCCTGCAGGAAGAGGGCTTTGTCGTCGACGTCGTGCACACGGCGGAGGAGGGCGACGAAGAAGCATTCGTCGTCGCCTACGACCTGATCGTGCTCGACTGGATGCTGCCCGGCAAAGACGGCCTCACCCTGTGCCGCGACCTGCGCCAGCGCGGCTGCAAGACGCCCGTGCTCATGCTCACCGCTCGCGACGCGCTGAGCGACCGCGTGGCCGGCCTCAACACCGGCGCCGACGACTACCTGACCAAGCCCTTTGCCTTCGACGAACTGCTGGCCCGCGTGCGCGCCTTGCTGCGCCGCTCCGAGATCATGCGGCCCGTGGTGCTCGCGCTGGCCGACCTGAGCCTCGACCCGCAGAGCCAGCGCGTGCTGCGCGGCGGCATGGTGCTCGACCTGACGCACAAAGAGTTCGCGATCCTGCAGATACTGCTGCGCCATGCCGGTGAGGTGGTGAGCCGATCGCGCCTGGCCGAGCAGGTGTGGAAGGACGACCTGATCGCCATCGACAACCTGATCGACGTGCACATCAGCAACCTGCGGCGCAAGGTCGACGCGCCGCCGGCCGCGCCGCTGATCCAGACCGTGCGCGGGCGCGGCTTCAGGCTGGCACTGGCCGACGACGGCGCGAGCAATGGCAGCGCGCATGCTTAGCTTCCGCAAGCGGCTGGCGCTGGCGCACGTCAGCGTGATCGTGGTGGTGATGGCGATCGCCGCCTTCGGCTCGTATCTCGTGTTCTCGCGCAACGTGCACCGCGAGCTCGATGCCGCGCTGCTCGCGCTGGCCGAAACCGAAATGGGCATGCTGCTGTCCGCCGGCGAGGGCGACAACGTGATCGTGCACGAGGCCCCGCCCGGCCCTGGCGCGCCTTCGTTCGTGCGGCTGGACCGGCTGGTGCAGATCGTCGACGCCGAGGGCCGCGTGCTGGCGCGCAGCAGCAACCTCGGCGAGGCGCAGCTGCCCATTCCGCTCGCGCTGCGCCAGCGGCTCGCGGCGGGCGAGACCGTGTTCGAGACGCTCGACGGCTTCGGCGAGGAGCCGACGCGCATGGTCTCGGTGCCCGTGCCGGGGCGAGGCTCTTCCTTGTTGGCAGTGCAGGTAGCCGGCTCGCTGGACGACGTGAACCGCACGGTGGCGATGGCCAGCGTGCTGTTCCTGATCCTCGGCGGCGCGCTGCTGCTGGCGCTTGGTGCGGCGGGCGCATTGATCACCCGGCGCGCCTTCGGTGCCATCAACGACGTGGTGCAGCAGGCCCATCGCATCGGCGACGCGAACCTGGGCGAGAGGCTGCCGCACCCCGGAACGAACGACGAGATCGGCCGGCTGGTCGACACGCTCAACGCCATGCTGGCGCGCATTGAGCAGGGCATGGAGGCGCAACGGCGGTTCACGGCCGACGCGTCGCACGAGCTGCGCTCGCCGCTGTCGCGGCTGCGCACCGAGCTAGAACTGGCCTTGCGCAGGCCGCGCGAACCGGCGGCCTATGTGGAGACGCTGCATTCCTCGCTCGAAGAAGTCGAATCGCTCACGCTGTTGGTCGAAGAGCTGCTGGTGCTTGCCCGGCTCGACGCGGGGCAGGAACGCGACGCGGCCGAGACGGTGTCGCTGAATGTGCTGGCGGAAGAGGCCGTGCGCCGACTGGAGCCGATGGCGCGCGAGCGGCGGCTGGAGATTTCATTGGCACCCGCACCGCCCGTGGCTGCGCGGGTGGCGCGCGGCGCGGCGAGCCTCGCGCTGGCCAATCTGCTCGACAACGCGCTCAAGTTCTCGCCGGCCGGCACCACGGTGCGCGTGAGCCTGCGCGCGGACGTAGATGCGAACGAGGCCGTCCTCAGCGTGGCGGACAGCGGGCCGGGCATTCGCGGAGACGAACTGCCGCATCTGTTCGAGCGCTTCTACCGCGGTGCCACGGCGCGGTCGGACGAGAAGACACCTGGGCTCGGGCTGGGGCTGGCCTTGTCGCAGGCTGTGGTGCATGCGCATGGCGGGCGGATCGAGGCGGCGAATGAAAGCGGCGGCGGAGCACGGTTCGATATGCGGTTGCCGCTGGCGCGGTGAGCCGACGGCTTTCCGATGCCGCCTAAGGCTGCCTGGACGGCGAACCGTTCGACAGCGGCGAGCCCGGTGTCAGCCAGACGCTGGTGTCGTCCACCACGCGCGGAGCCGGCGGTACGGGCTTGGGCTGCGGCGGGGGCGGCGGAGGAGGTGGTGGTGCGTCCGCCCGCCATGCAATCGCCGGCGAGACCCAGGCGCTGCCCCGTGCTGCTGCAAGTTCCTTGTCAATGAGCGCCTTGGTCCGTTGCTGATTGCGCTTGAGCGAAACGTCCACAGCCGCAAGCGGCACGGGTGGCCGCCACAGTTGCTTGACGAGGCAGTCCAGCACCAGCCGGTCGAAGGCTGGGCCGAAGCTGCCTTTGTCGTGTTCCCGGCCGTGATAGCCGAGGATCTCCGCTGTGTCCGCGCATTTCTTCGCATCGACCTTTCCCTTGGTCAAGCTGGCCACCGTCTTCTTCGCCACGTCGAACTGCGCTACGGCGGGTGCGGGCACCGCTGGAGGAGGCGGCCTTTGCGCGGTGAGCGGCGTAGCCGGGGTGATCGAAGGCACATGCAAGGGAGCCGGCTGGCTGTAGCCCGAGCCGGCCAGACGCGGAAAACTCGCAGCGGGCGGTATGTAGGGATCGTTGCTCGACGACAGCATCCTGCCCAGGCTTCCGAGCACAAGGAACGCGAGAAACAGGAAGCCGGCGACATTGTTGGAGCCCTTGTCGCCGGACGGCTTTGGCCGGGCCTTTGCCACCGTGCCATGCGGCTTGCCGGTAACGGCCCGGCGCCACTTGGGCACCTCGGCATCCCACTCCCGCCATTTCACGAGGTTCTGCGTGTTGGTGACCACGTGCAGCCAGTTCGGCCAGGTGGCGTTCAACTGCTCGGCCAGCGGCAGGTCCTGGATCAGCACGCGGTCGCTCGGGCGGCGGGCGTGGCGCAGGCGGCGGATCAGGTCACGCTGCGGCGTGCGCTGCGTGTCGAGCTGGCGGTCATACATCTCCAGCTCGCGGATGGCCACGTCGATGAACTGCCCCGCGGGCCCCAGTCGCAGCAGTCGGCTGCCGTCCTCGCGCCACTTGAAGCACGTCATGGCCGGGCCGAACAGAAACTCGTGGCCGGGCTTCCAGCCTCGCGCGAGGATCGTTGCCAGTCCCCATTCGAAGAGGAACTGCGCGTCGAGGTCGAGCAAGCGCGGATCGTCGAGCATGCGTTCGAGAAGCTGGCGGCCTTCGGCGAGGTCGGTGGGCGGGCGGACTTCCAGACGCTTCTGCAGCTCGCCCAGCACTGCGCGGGCGAGCGTTTCGGAGTCGGCGAGCCGGGCGCGGGAGGCTGCTTCGTCGTCCGTGCGGTCGGGTGGCGCCTCCGGCGCGGGGCCTTGCTGCGACTGCGGCGCCACCGCCTCCGGTGCTTCCTGCGCGGCGGCCTGCGCACGCTGCTGCATGTAGTTCGCCCAGCCCATCGCGGTCTCGTAGGCTTCGCGCAGTGCCTGGAAGGCCTCGGGGTCGGCCTCCTGGTCGATCTGCTTCAGGCGCTGGGCGTAGGCCCGGCGTATGGCGCGCTCGTCCGCCTTGTCATCGAGCCCGAGGTGCTGCAGGAAGGGAAACGACTGGGTGTTCATGAGCCGAGCCGGAAATTGATCGGGGCGTTGAACCAGGCATCGACGTACTGGCTGTCGACCCTGGCCGGATAGAAGCTGGCGTTGCGGATCGCACGCACGGCGGCCTCGTCGAGCAGCGCATGGCCCGATCCCTGCATGACGCGCACTTCGCCGATCTCGCCGTTCTTGCGAATCAGCACGCCGACGATCACCCGTCCCTGGAGCCCGTCGCGCTTGGCCTGCGAGGGGTAGGAAATGGATGGCGGCGTGCGGTAGCGCGCCGGTGCATCGACGGTCTCGGCTTCGAGTTGCCGCACGGCTTCCTCCCGCGCCTCTGGTGTGGCCAGAGCCAATGCGGGGCTGACACCCGCCGTCGCCTTGTCGGCCGGCGCGCTCCACCACAGCAGCACACCAAGCACGACGAAGAGCAAGACCACCAGCGCCAGCGTGCGAGCCAGCGAAGGAGGCTTGCTGGCCATGTGCGGCGGGTCGTCAGTGGCTTGCGCGCTTGTCAGCTCGCGCTCCCATGCCCGCCATTGCGCGACGTTCTTCGAGTTAGTGACGATGTGAAGCCAGTGCGGGTACAGCGACACCATGTGCTCGACGGCGGATGTGCACATGATCAGCACCTGGCTCTCCGGCCGTTCGTTCTTGCGTAGCAGCTGAATCAGCTGTTCACGAGACGCACCGTTATAGATCGGTGCACCCCGGCTGCTGAAGGCTTCGAATTCGACGATTGCGCTGTCCACGATCTGTCCCTCGCGGCCCAGCGACAGCAGCCGCGCCCTGTCGTGACGCCAGTCGAAGGTCTCGACGGCCACTTCGAACAGCAGTTCGTGCCCCGGTTGCCAGCCCGACGCGAGGATGGCCGTGACGCCCCACTCGAAGAAAAAGCGCGCGTCCATGTCGATGAGGCGCGGATCGTCCAGCGCCTGCTGCAGGCACTCGCGCACTGGTGCGGCCTTGGTGAAGTGCCGCTCGTGCAGGGCCTGCGCCAGTTCCGCGCGCAAGACCTCGGCAATCGCGCGCGGGTCGTGTGGCGTCGCGATGGGCTCGGCTGCCGCGACCGCCTCGGGCTCCGGTGCGGGCAAGGGTGCGGGGGCGGGTTCAGGCTGCTCGTGGTCTTCCGCCTGCTGTTGCAAGCGCCATTGCAGCCACCGCATCGAGGTCTCGTAGGCCTCGCGCAGGGCCTGGAAACCCGCGGGGTCGGCTTCCTGGTCGACGGTCTTCAGGCGCTGCGCATAGGCGCGGCGCACGGCGCGCTCGTCCGCGCTCTCGTCGAGATCCAGGTACCGGAGAAACGGCACGGAACTGGTCATGGGGCCTCGGCCAGCAGGCGTGCGTCAGTCGTCGCCGAGGATGAAGCCCTCGCGCTCGATGTGATTGAGCTGTGTCTCCAACTGGCGCTGCGCAGGCGCGATGACGCGCTTGTCCTGCGAAGCCAGCACGCGTTCGAACTCGCGGATCTGCGCGCCAAGCCAGGCGCGCACGTCGCCGCGCAGCTGCTGGTAGAGCCGTTCGGCACGCGCCAGCAGCGTGCGGTTTTCGAGCGTGTCGCGCGGGTGGATCTTCAGCTCGTCGAGCGCTTTCAGGCGTTCGGCGATTTCGCTTTCCGACAGCAGGCCCGGGTTGCCCTCGATGAGCACGCTTGACTTGTGCTGCGTCTTCTGCACCGTCGCCTCGACCTGCAGCAGGCCGTTGACGTCGTAGGTGAAGCGCACGTCCACGCCCGACTCTTCGGCAGCGATGCCCGGCAGCTCGACGCGCAGCTGCCCAAGGTGGATGTTGTCGCGCACCATGCGCGCCTCGCCCTGGAAGATGTTCAGGTCGACCAGCATCTGGCCCTTGCTGGTCGGAAAGTAGGTCTTGACGCGGCTGATGGGCACCGGGCTATTGCGCTCGATGATCGGATCGAAGTGCCCCGGCGAAGAGGTGGTCTCGGAGATCCGCATGCTGACCTCGACGCCGAGCGAGTACGGCGACACGTCGGTCATCACCACTTCCTTCAGCGCCGCGTCCTTGGCTTTCAGCCCGGCCTGCACGGCGGCGCCGAGCGCCACCACTTCGTCGGGGTTGAAGTCGATCGAAGGGAAGCGGCCGAACATCGTGGTGACCAGCCGGCGCACGATCGGCATGCGCGTGGCGCCGCCCGCGAGCACGATGTTGTCGAGCTGGCCGCTGCGCAGGTTGGCGTCGCGCAGCGCGCGTTCGACCGGCGTGCGCAGCCGCTTGAGCAGCGTGGCGCAGGCCTGTTCGAGCGTGCTCTCGTCGAGTTCGAGCGTGTGCTGCGTGCCGCCTTGCCACACCGACAGGGTGGCCTTGGGCTGCGTGCTCAGCGCGCGCTTGGCGGCCTCGGCCGCGCCCGTGAGCTGTTGCATGAAATGCGCGTCCTTGCGCAGCGAGGATGAGAGCTTGCGCCGTTCGAAGAACAGGTCGATCAGCACCAGGACGAAGTCTTCGCCGCCCAGGAAGTTGTCGCCGGCCGATGCGCGCACCTCCATCACGCCCTCGAACATTTCGAGGATCGACACGTCGAAGGTGCCGCCGCCGAGGTCGAACACCAGGAAGCGGGTTTCCGCGCCCATGTGATGCATGCCGTAGGCAAGCGCAGCCGCAGTGGGCTCGTTCAGCAGGCGGTCGACGCGCAGGCCGGCCATCTGGCCTGCAGTGCGCGTGGCCTTGCGCTGGGCGTCGGAGAAGTACGCCGGCACGGTGATGACGGCTTCGGTGACCGTCTCGCCCAATGCCGCTTCGGCGTCGGCCTTCAGCGCCTTCAGCACCAGCGCCGACAGCTCCTCGGGGCGGAAGTCGCGTTGGCCGAGCCGCAGGGTCTTGTCGCTGCCCATGTAGCGCTTGAAGACGGCGGCCGTGCGGTCGGGGTGGGTCTGCAACCGGTCGCGTGCGGCGCGGCCGACCAGCACCGTGCCGTCTTCATCGAGGCTCACGCACGAAGGCGTCAGCGTGTCGCCCAACCCGTTGGGGATCAGCACCGATTGCCCGTCCCGCCATGCCGCGACCAGGCTGTTGGTGGTGCCCAGATCAATGCCAACGATCATGTCTTCGCTCCCGTGAACTGTTTTGCTACTTTTTGATGGGCCGCTCTTGGGCGGTATCTGCATTTCGGACGCAGACACGGCTCCCGGGCAACGGCTCGAAATAGTTTAACAATCGGATACGAATTGATTCCTCACGCCGCCGGCTGCGACGGCCGATATCCGGAAAAAAATGCTCACCTTTCTCAAGTTCATCGCCGCCATCGCACTGCTGGTCTGTATTCATCTCTTCGCGATGGCGGCGTTGGGGCGCTGGTGGGGCATCGCCGTGCGCAAGGTGTCGCTGGGTTTCGGCCCGCGGCTGTGGTCGCTCGGCATCTTTCATCTGCATGCGCTGCCCTTGGGCGGCAGCGTCCAGTTCAAGGACACACGGCAGGAGGGCGTGCCGTTCGACAAGCCACCGGGCTATTTCGACGATGCCTTCGATCACAAGCCACGCGCGGTGCAGGTGCTGATTCCGCTGGCGGGTGTGGCTGCGCTCGTCGTTGTCGCGCTGCTGCTGCGCCAGGGAGCCGCAGTACCCAGTCTGGTCCATGGCTTCGCGCAGTTCCTGGAGGGTGCGCTTGATCCGCTGTCCACGGGGCGGCAACTGGTGGAAGGCGCCGATGCCTTTGCCGAGCGACACGCATTCCTGCCTCTGCTCGGAATGCTCGCCGCGAAGATGGCGGCGGTGAACCTGCTGCCGTTGCCGGCGCTGAACGGCGGCCATGCGTTGCTCATGCTGGTGACGCGCGACCTGCGCGCGCCGCCCGCCGCATGGCATCACAAGCTCGCGGTGGCGGGCGTATTGATCTGGGTGGTGATGATCGCATCGTGGCTGTCCGCGATCCTCGCGTACGTCGAAGGGCGCTGACCCGCTCGCCGGGCAAACCCTGACCGTGGCAGCGTGCGGCGCTTCGAGAATGGCCCGGTCCATTCATTCCAAAGCAACGCCGCCACCATGCCCCATGCCACGCTGTCTCGCCGCCGGTTCGCACTCGCCACTGCCGCCGCAAGCCTCGCCTTGCCATCGTTCGCGCAGAGCGCATGGCCGACCAAGCCGATCCGCATCATCGTGCCCTACACGCCCGGCGGATTCACCGACCAGATGGCTCGGCTGGTGCAGATCGGCCTGCAGACCAAGCTCGGCCAGCCGGTGCTGATCGACAACAAGCCCGGTGCCAACAGCCTGATCGGCGTCGATGCCATCGCCAAGGCCGCGCCCGATGGCACGACCTTCGGCGTCGTCATCGCCGCCTACGCGGCCAACACCACGCTGTACCCCAAGCTGCCCTACGACCCGCGCAAGGATTTGACGGGCGTGTCGCTGATGGGCGTGTCGCCGCTGCTGGCCGCGGTGAATGTCGACGCGCCTTTCAAGACCGCGCGCGAGCTCATCGACTATGCGCGGGCCAACCCGGGCAAGGTGAGCTTTGGCTCTTCGGGCAACGGCTCGGCCGCGCACCTCACCACCGAGCTGTGGAAGTCGCTGACGCAGACTTTCATGATCCACATCCCGTACCGGGGCGCGGTGCCGGCGCTGACCGACCTGATGGGCGGGCAGATCCAGCTTTTCTTCGACGCGCCCACGGGGCTCATCAATCAGGCCAAGGCAGGTAAGGTGCGGCTGATTGGTGTAGCGGGCGACAAGCGACTGGCGGCGGCGCCCGAGGTGCCCACCTTCATCGAGCAAGGCTTCGCGGGCTTCACCGGCAGCACCTGGGCCGGCATGTTGGCGCCAGCGGCTACGCCCCGCGATGTCGTCAAGCGCATGTCGGAAGAGGTGGCGCGCATCATCAGGAGCGACGAGACGCGCGCGAAGCTCGACGCGATGGGCACCATTCCGGCGGGCAGCACGCCTGAGGAATTCGACGCCTTCATCACCGCGGAAACCGCCAAGTGGGGCAAGGTCATCCGCACTGCGGGGGTGAAGGCGGAGTAACGAACGGCCTCAGGCCGCGAGCATCAACACCTTGCACTGGCTCGGCACGATGCGCATGCCCAGCGCATTGCTACGGTTCTGCACCGAGAGGCTCGTCATGCGAGTGGCCGGGCTGCCCTTCAGCAGCACGGTGAACGAGCCGGTGATGTGGCGCGAAGGCCCCATCACCGAAGGCGAAATCACCCCCAGCGTCACGCCGGGGTTGTCGCCGTTGGTGAGCGGCGTGACGGTCGCCAGGTTGTGCGCCGGCGCGAACATGAAGAGGATGTTCCACGCATTGGGAATCGCGGTCGGGCCGAGCGCGAAATTGGGGTAGGGGATGGGAATGGCCGGCGGCGTCTTGCACACGTCGGGAAAGGCCAGGTCCATGCCCATCATCTGGCAGTTGGCAAACATGCTGTCGGCTCCTTGTGTTTCCGGGCTCAGCCCATGTGGATCTGCTTGGCGTCGACCTTCACGACCGCCTGCGCCGTGACCACCGTCTGCGTTGCGTGAATGCGGGCGAGGTCGGTGGCTTCGTAGTCGAGTTGGCCGCAACGCACCTGCTCTGTCTGCTCGGTCATGCGAAAGGCTGTGCGGCTGATGTGCACCAGGCGGTCCATCACGGTCTCGCACAGACGGCCGACCACATGGATGCTTGCGGCCAAGGCCTTGACGGCGTTGCCGACGTAGTTCAGCCGATCCACCTTGCAATCGGCTTCGGTCGCCGTCAGGGCGAAACGCTCGCCGCTGACTTCCACCGCCTTGCTGGATTGCAGCCGGATGGCTTCGCTGCTCTCGATGTGCACACCGCCAGCAGGAGTAGCCAGCGTGAGATGGCCCTTCGTCTCGATGTGCGCGGTGGTTTCGTCGGCCTGATCGATCACGGCGATCAGGTACACGTGGTAGCGGTCGGGCCCGGCAATCAGCACCGTGTCGCCGAGTTCGGGGCGCAGGAGGCAGCTGGCGGCGCGGCGGCATTGCCAGGCACCATCGTCGCATTCCACGCGGTACAGCGATCCTTCGGACAGGTGCTCGACCACCTTGCCCAGGCGCTGCACGGGCGCGTCGTCCGTGCCGGCCTGGGGACTGCGCAATGCTGCGATGTTCATGGGGTTTCGCCTTTCGTGAATGGGATGGAAGATGCATTCCGCTGCGCGGACCAGCGCTCCGCCTCAAACAGGTCGGGGTCGTTGGGCAGCACGCCGGCATGGCCGCGCAGGGCAGCGGGAACGTCGCGGGCGCCATGCAACTGGGTGCGGAAGAGCCGGGCATCGAAGTTCGCGCCTTCCAGTGCGGCACCGGAAAAATCCGCGTAGGTGAGGTCTGCGCCGGCAAAGCTGGTGCCGGTGCAATCGGCCCGATGGAAGATGCACTGCTGCATGCTGGCCTCGCCGAAATCGGCGGCCGCGAGCTTCGCGTCGATCCACAGGCTCTGGTCGAAATGCGCGCCGCGTGCGTCGACCCGGCTCAGGTCGGCTTCGGGAAACAGCGCCTGCGGTGCATGAACGTTGCGCAGCACCGCATCGCGCAGCACGGCGCCCTTGAAGTTGCACTGCGCCATGTGTGCGCCCTCGAAGTTGCAGCCTTCGAGGTCCGCATCGGTGAACTGGCACAGCATGAAGTGGTGGCTCGAAAAGTCGTGGCCGGCAAGGCGTGACTCGACGAAAACGACGCGCTCGAAGCGTGCCCCCGCCAGCGCGGTCTTGCGCAGGTCGACCTGATAGAACACGGCCCGGTCGAGCTGTGCGCGCGACAGGTCGGCGCCATCCAGCGGCGACTTGAAGAACAAAGTCCTGTCGAGCAGGCCGGCCGCAAAGCGGCTGCGCGAGAGGGCGCTTTCCATGAACTTGGTGTCTGCCACGCTGGCTTGCGAAAAGTCGCTGCCGGGCAACTGGCAGCGATGGAACACCGCATCGTCCAGCACGGCGCCCGTCAGGTTCGCCGATGGAAGCGCGCATTGCGAGAAGGCGGCTTTCTTGAGCTGCGCGTCGTTCAGCTGCACGCCGTTGAGCGTGCAGCGGTCGAATTGGGCTTCTTCGAAGTGCGTGCCGATGCAGCTCACGCCGTCGAAGTCGACTTCCAGGAACACGCCTCCGGAGAGGTCCATTCCATCGAGGCGCCAGCCTCTGCAGCTTCGCTCCCTGATCGGTTCGCCGCGCTGCACCATGGATTGCATTCGGTGCGGCGTCATGCGGCCGCGGCTTCCTGGCGCGCAGGGTAGACCTTGGCCAGGTGCGTGTAGGCGCCGTCGAGCAGCGTGGTGTCGTCCATGAGGCTCTGGGATACGTCGGCGCGAAAGAGGTTGGCGCCGCGCAGGTCGGTGCCGCGCAAGTCGGCCTTCTGGAAGCTCGCGTCGATCAGGTCGGCATTCCGCAGGCTGGCATGCCGCAGGTCGGTGCGCACGAAGCGTGAGTCGCGTGCATTGGTGCGCGAGAGGTCGGCTCGGGACAGGTCGCATGCCGAGAAGTCGCTGTTCTCCAGCCGCGCATCGCTGAAATCGGCTTGCGACAGCGCGACCTCGCGCAGGCTGCATTCGCGCAGGTGCGCGCCCCGGAACTTCGCCTGGCGAAAACTGCTGGTGCCGACGACGCAGGTGGTGCGCAGGCTCGCACGCGTGAAATCCATCTGCCCATCGGCCTGCACATCGACGAACACGCTGCTCTCGAGTCGGGCTGCCACGAAGCTGATTGCGCCGGGCTTGCAGCGCACGAAGTGCAGCTTGAACAGCACGGCCTCTTCGAAATCAAGCCCCTCCAGCCGTACCTTCTCGAGAAACATGACCACTTTGAGGCTGGCTCCGTGAAAGCGGCAGCGCACAAACGCGGCCTCGATCACCGTGTTGTCTTCCCATTGCGAAGCGCTGAAGTCGCAGTCTTCGCAGAGGATGTTTTCCAGCACCGTGTTGCGCAGATGGGCGCCCGTGAACACGGTCTGCCTGCACTGTGCGAAGCCCAGATTTGCGTTGTCCAGCCGCGTGCCGCGCAGCGAAGCACCGTCGAGGCAGGCACGCGCGAGCACGGCACGGGAGAAGTCGGCGTTGTCGAGTTGTGCGCCGCGCAGGTTGGCGCTCTCAAGCTGTGCCCCGCAGAAGCGGGCGCCGCGCAGGTCCATGCCCGAGAGGTCGGCGCCGGTCAGGTCCATGTCCGAAAAATCGCAGCTACCGGCGAGCAGCGCCGTCACCTGCTCGCGCACTTCGGCGGCGCGTGCCGGTGTCATCGGGTCGGCGGCGTCCTGGTGGTGGGCGCTGCTCAGGTACATCTTGCGTTGCGCCGCGGCAATCAACTCGCCGCGGCCCAGGAGGTCGGCGACGGGGGCCATGTCCGCCGCACGCGAGCCCGGCATCTCCGACATGGTCGCGGCCATGCTTTGGAGATGCGGCGCCATCGCCGCTGCGGGAGGTCCCTTGAGCCCGGAGCGCTCGCGGCCTTCGGCCATCGCCAGCAATGGGCTCAGGTCCGGCTCCGTCGGGCCGGCTTCGGCGGCGCGCGTGCGAAGTGTTTCGCTCAGCTCCTGCTGCTGCGCGTGCAGCTTCTGCCTGGCTTCTTCCTGCATGCGCTTGGTGCGCGCGACGAACTCGGGCAGGGCGTCCAGCGTGGGCAGGTCGTCGGCGGGGTCCTGGGGCGGAAAGTAGCGCGCGGGGTCCTGGCCGTCGCCGATCATCTGCTGGCGCATCTGCTCGCGCATCCACTCGCCGTGCTTGTGCGCATTGCGGGCCAATGGGCCGAGTGGCCGGTCTTTCAGCGATACGGTGTCGAGCCAGGGGGCAATGGCCGCGGCGGGAACCAGTTCCCGATCGCGAAAGCTGTAGAGCGCGCCGCTTTCCGGGTCCAGCCGCCGATGCAGGATGCCCTGGTAGTAGCTGGCCGGCAGGGCCTCGGTGCCGGCCTCTTCGAGCGCGGGCATCAGGTGAATGACGTCGGCCGCGTCGTCTTCGCGGATGTCCGCCACGCCGTGGTAGATCAGCACGATGCGCTCACGGTGCGGGAAGAACCAGGCGGTCGTCATCCGCATCGGCACGTCGGTGAAGGTGGTCTCGCCGGTTTCGGAAGCCAGCGTCAGGAAGCAGCGCGCACGCCAGTCCGGCAGGCGGCCTGCCTGATAGGGCTTGTGCGGGTGCATGTTCCAGATTTCGTAAGGCGCGGCATCGGGAATGCGATCGGCATCGCGCCACCACTGGTCTTCGGGCGCCGCGTTGAAGAGGTGCCAGTCCATGTCGCCGGAGAAGGCCGGAAAGTCTTCCTTGGCCCATTGGGCGTCGTATTCCTTGCCGATGCGGGCAAAGCGCCGGGGCCACATCACATCGATGGAGCCGAAGCCGGCGGAGGAGGACTGCTGGTCGACACGCTGGATGGGTGCATCTGCAGACTCGACGTTCGGCAACCGGCGCGTGCGCACGCCATTCACCATTTCTTCCGCGGCGCCGATGCCGAGCGGGTTGTCAGCAAAAGAGGCGCCGCCATAGGCGTGTTGCCAGTCGAGCGGCATGCGCTCGAAGTCTTGCGGTGGCGTGGCACGCTTGTCGAGCCAGTAGCGGTCGCCCGAGACGCGCAGGGTTTTTTCGAGCGTGCCGACGCGCATCTTCACCAGGCACTGGTTGCGGATCTGCTGGTGCGCGGTGTATGCGTGGCCGGTGGCCAGGAACTCGGCGCTGCGCTTGGGCATGCCGAGATCGAGCACACCCTGCTCGCCGATTTCTTCGGCCACCAGGGGCCAGAGTTCGGCGTCCGGGTAGAGCATGGGCACGCCATCCATGCCCGTCATGGCGACCACGGTCAGACCCAGGCGCTGGCGTCGTTGCCATGGAAACGGGCGGCTCAATACGCTGAGCCGTAGCGGCTTGATGACTTTCATGAAACAGGGAATGCGCGCGGGATCAGCGGGGAATGGTCGTGGTCGACTGGCGGCGGTCGATGGCCACGGCCGTCGAATCGGCCGGGTCGATCAGCACGTGGATCGTCTGGCCGGGCATGAAATTGACCACCAGCTCGCGCGCGATGCGGGTCTTGAACATCTGCTCCAGCGGCGGACGGCCGGCCAACTCGGTGGTGCGCACGCGCAGTTCGACGTCGTTGTCGTAGGTGCCCTGTGCAAGCTCCCGCAGGGCAAGCACCTGGGCGCTGGCGGGCTGGCCTTGCTTCACCAGGCGCTCATAGCGCTGCGCTTCCTCGCGGTATGGCCTGTTGTTGCGCACCGTGTGCACGACCACGAACACCAGGAAGACAACGATCAGAACACCAGAAATCAGGGGCAACCAGAATTGCATGGGCGCTAGCTGAAGATGCTCATGACCTTGGCCTGGATCGCGAGCCCGCCGCTGCGGATCTTGGCGCCAGCGGCCTTCACGTTGGCGCCCGAGGCTTCGAGGCTGAGCCCGTTGTCCTTGTTCTTGAAGGCCGAGATGTCGATCTTCACGGTTGCCAGCTGCAGGTTGAGGGCAGCGTAGATCTGCGCTCTTGCGCCCCAGACGTCGAAGGAGGTCGCCACCGCGCCGAAGCGGAAGACGCAGCCGCTGGCGCGCCCCACCCGCCAGTTGTTCTCCTGGGAGGAGCTGATGGTGTGCTGAGGCACGTTGAAGGTGACCTTCGGCGCGTTCACGATGATCTCGACGCTGACGTTCTCGGTCACCGTGCCGGTGATGTTGCGTGTCTCGCCTGCTGTGATGTTCTCCGTGCGTGGCCCCTTGGTGGTGAGCATCTCCGCGCCGTCCACCGTGGCCGTGAGGCCGCCGGAGATGGTCCACGTTGCGCCGCCGGTGGTGGTGCGGGTTTCGCCGCCCGCGATGGTTTCACTCTGGCCGCCGGTGATGTTGCGGGTTTCTCCGCCGGAAATCGTCTCGGTGCGGCCGCCCGTCACGGTGCGCGTCTCGCCGCTGTGAATGGTCTCGTTTTCGCCGCCGTTGACCGTGCGGGTCTGCCCGCCGTTGATCGTCTCGACACCGCCGCTATTCACGAGCCGTTCTTCGCCGCCGTTGTAGGTGGCGGTTTCCTTGTCGGTGATGGTGGTGGTGCGTGTGCCGATGACGTCGAGCTTTTCGTTGACGTGGATAACGGAGGTGCGGTTGCCGCCCACGTCGCGCGTTTCGTCGGCTTCTACTTCCACGTCGAGATTGCGCTCGGCGTGCAGCAGGATCTGCTCGGCGCCCGTGCGGTCTTCGAAGCGCAGCATGTTGGCCTGGTTGGCCGCGCCGCCGGTGCTGGAGCGCGTGAGGATGCCGCTGGCCGTGGCGTTGGCGGGCAGCTCCCAGGGCGGCATCTGGTCGCTGTTGTAGACGCGGCCGGTGATGATGGGGCGGTCGGGCTCGCCACCGATGAAATCGACGATCACTTCCTGGCCCACGCGCGGCATGTGCATGGTGCCGAAGTTGGCCCCGGCCCAGCTGCTCGACACCCGCACCCAGCAGGAGCTGTTTTCGTCGGACTGGCCATAGCGGTCCCAGCGGAACTGCAGCTTCACGCGGCCGAAGCGGTCGGTCCAGATTTCTTCGGGGCCGACCACGGTGGCGGTCTGCGGGCCGTTGGTGCGCGGGCGCGGCGTGTTGCGCGCTGGGCGGTAGGCCACGGTCGAGGGCAGCACGGTGAAGTCGAACTCGCATACCGATTCAGTGCTGCCGCCCGAGGAGTACTCGGGCTCCTGCAGGTCGTAGCGGGTTTCGGTGACGAGGTATTCGCGGTTGTCCGATTCGCGCGGGCAGTGCGTCATCTCGAACAGGTAGCCCGGCGCCATGCCGACCACATTGGTATGGCCCGAGGCCAGCTCGTGCGCGCACTGCAGCTCCTGCAGGCGGATCTTGGCGTAGGCGTCGCCCTGCTGGTGCTCGCTGTAGCCGCCGAGCCATTCGTAGACCTCGTAGGTCGAATGCTCGTGGGCCTTCGGGTCCTGCTGCACGCTTTGCAGCGAGGCTCGCGACTTCTTGAAGTCGAAGTCGTCGAGCATCACGCGGCCCGAGGTGATCTGCTCGGACACGCGCCACTGGTCGATGCAGGGCTCCATCGCATTGAGCACGCGGTCGCGCGGGCGGTAAGTGATGCTGGCGTGGCCGGGCAACGGCTTGTAGCTGCCTGCGTCGTCGGCCAGCACCAGCAGGTGCGATCCGTTGCTGTGCTCGAAGTGGTAGGCAATGCCTTCGTGCTCCATGAGGCGGCTCACGAAGGCGAAGTCGCTTTCCTGGTACTGCACGCAGTACTCCTGGGCGGAGTAGCTGCCTGTAAGACGCTTCTCGAACTGGAAGCCGTACTTGCCCAGCACCTCGTCAAGCACCTCGGGCACGCTCTTGTTCTGGAAGATGCGGCAATCGGTGGTGCGCGTGAGGTACCACAGCCAGGGCTGCACCAGTGCGCGGTAGACGTAGTGGCGGCCGGTTTCGTTGGCGCGGCCCACCAGCCCGAAACGCACCACGGTTCCGTTGAGAAAGCGCGGTGCGCCTTCGTCGGCGAGTTCCAGCGTGAGCGAAGTGCCGAGCAGTTGCTTCAGGTCGAGGCTGAAGCTGGTGCTGACCATGTCCACTTCGAACTCGAAGAGTTGCGAGAGGCCCTCCTGTCCCCGCATGGAGCGGAACTTGAGCTGCTCGGCGCTCAGGACGGTGTGGACTTGGACGGTACGCGGCATTCGGAACTTCCCTGACCCTTGGGTTTCTGCGGCTGAGAAACCTTCGGTGACAGTCTAGAAATTCCTTATGTCACATAAATGACGCGAGGGCGCGCAGAAGGGAGCCTTTCTCCTCTGAAACAACGCGTAGAAGAAGCCCTTACATCGAGGCTTCGAGCATGGCCTTGTAGTCGTCGCGCGTGGCCAGCCGCGGGTTGGTCTTGTGGCAATGGTCGGCCATTGCGCCGTCGATGATCTTCTCGAACAGCGCGGGCGTCACGCCCACTTCAGCCAAACCCTTGGGCAAGCCGAGACGCGCGTTCATGTCGCGGATCGCGTCGCCGAGGTCGCCAGCCGAATCGAGGTGCATGGCCTGCGCCATGCGTTGCAGGCGCTGCTCTTTTTGCACCGATTCCGCGCCCGAATTGAAGTGGATCACCGCGGGCAGGAAGAGGGCGTTGAGCGTGCCATGGTGCAGGCGCGGATCGACGCCGCCCAGGCTGTGGCTGAGCGAATGCACGCAGCCCAGGCCTTTCTGGAAGGCCATGGCGCCCTGCATCGAGGCGCTCATCAGGTTCAGGCGCGCCTCGCGGTCGCTGCCGTCTTTTGTTGCGCGCTCGATGTGGCCCCAGGCGCGCTCGAGCCCGTCGAGGCCGATGCCGTCAGCCGGCGGGTTGAACGCGGCCGACATGAAGGTTTCCATGCAGTGCGCGATGGCGTCCATGCCGGTGGCGGCTGTGAGCCTGGGCGGCAGGCCCAGCGTGAGCTCGGGGTCGCAGATGGCGGCCTTGGGCATCAGGAACCAGCTGTGAAAGCCGAGCTTGCGATGGTCGTCGACGATGACGATCGCACCGCGCGCCACTTCACTGCCGGTGCCGCTGGTGGTGGGCACCGCAATCAGCGGCACCGCACGATCGGTGATCCTGGGCGAGCCGCCCTCAATGGTGGCGTAGGTCTTGAGCGGGCCTTCATGCGTGGCCGCGATGGCGACGCCCTTGGCACAGTCGATGGCGGAGCCGCCGCCCACGGCGATCAGGCCGTCGCAGCGGCCGCTGCGATACAGCTCGACGGCCGCACGCACCGCGGCTTCGGTGGGGTTGGAAGGCGTCTGGTCGAAAACCGAAACCTCGAGATCAGCGATGGCGTCGAGCGCCTTCTGCAGCACGCCGGCCGCGCGTACGCCGGCGTCGGTCACGATCAGCGGGCGGTTGATGCCGATGCGCGCGCATTCGCTGGACAACAGCTTGATCGCGCCGAACTCGAACTGGATCTGGGTGAGGTATTGGATGAGTGCCATGGATGTGAAATGTCTCGGGGCAGTACGATTGCCGACCAGCCAAATCTAACAAGAGCGATCAGTCTTGCACACGAAAGAAACCCTTGCCGCTGTCACGCCGGGAACACCTCCCGCCATACGACTTACCCCGAAGATGGCCAGCGTTGTCGAGCGCATGGCGCGCGCCGGCCACCCCACGCTCGATCAGCTCACGCCCGAGGAGGCCAAGGCTTCTTACGAAAAGGGCGCGGGCGTGCTCGAAGTGCCCAAGCCCGAGCTGGCGCGGGTTGAAGACTTCACCATTCCCGCGCGCGATGACTTCGCGATCCCGGCACGGTTGTATGCGCCGTCCACCGATGCGCTGCCCGCGCTGATGTACTTTCATGGCGGCGGCTTCACCGTCGGCAATATCCGCACGCATGACACGCTGTGCCGCGTGCTGAGTGCCAAGAGCGGCTGCGCGGTGGTGTCGGTGGACTACCGCCTCGCGCCCGTGCACAAGTTTCCGACGGCGTCGAACGATGCGTGGGACGCCTTCGCCTTCCTGGCCCACGAGGGTAGACGCGTCGGTGTCGACACGCGGCGCCTGGCGGTGGGCGGCGACAGCGCTGGCGGCACGCTCGCGGCCGTGTGCGCGATCCTGGCGCGCGACGCGGGCCTGCCGCTCGCGCTGCAGATGCTGATCTACCCCGGTATGACAGCCCATCAGGACACGGCCTCGCACCAGCGCCACGTCAACGGCCCGCTGTTGACCAAGGCGATGATCGATTTCTTCTTTGCGCAGTACGTTCGCACGCCCGCTGATCGCGACGACTGGCGCTTTGCACCGCTGCTGGCCGACGACGTCGACGGAGTGGCACCGGCCTGGATCGGCCTGGCTGAATGCGATCCGGTGGTTGATGAGGGTATTGCCTATGCCGACAAGTTGCGCGCCGCGGGCGTGCCGGTCGACCTGGAGATCTACCGGGGCGTGATCCACGAATTCATCAAGATGGGCCGGGCGATACCGGAGGCGCTGCAGGCGCAGGACGATGCGGCCCGGGCACTGCGCGAGGCCTTGCAGCCTTGAGCGCCGTTGCGCACGCCTACCGCTACGCGCATGCTTCGGCCACGGTGACCAAGCCGGCGGGGCCCCGGCTCAGCCTTGCCACATCAAGCCCGCAGACCGACGGCAGCGCGGCGCATCCGCATTTCTTCGAAGGACGTTTGCTGCAGCCCCGGCTGTGCGCTGAATTGCTCAGCGCAGTGCATCTGGTCGTCGGCTCGCGCTTCTTCACACCTGCCAACAGCGTGGCGCGTGCGATTGCGCTGGCCGACCCGGTGGTCACGGCTGGCGGCGAGCTTCTGCGCTTCGAGGGTTTTTCGGCATGCTGCAGTTGCTATGTGCGCGTCGACCTGCTGCCGGAGTCCTATGACGGGCAAGTCGTGGGCAAGGGCACGACCAATGTCGACTTCAATGCCCCGATGCGCGCTGCGCTGGCCCGTTTGCGCGACGCCGATGGGCTGTCGTTGTCAGTCGGCCGAGATGCATTGACGCTGGAGTCGGGTGGCAGCGAAGTGGTCGAGCGCAAGGTAGCGCTGCCCCTTCGCTGGCTGCGCGGCATGGTCGAGGTTCAGTCCTATCTGGCCGGCATGCGGCGTCGCTTCGAGCTCAAGGGGCTGGAGGCGCTGCGCTTCTTTCGAACGCTGCCCAAGGCCTCGACCAGCCGCACGCCACTGTGGGTGGTGCCGTCGCCCAAGGGGCCTTTCACCACGACGCGGCCGCATCCACAAGGCGTGCGCGTGACAGACACAGGCCGGCTGCGCGTGCTCGAAGCATTGCTGCCCAAGGCCCAGAGCCTCGTAGTGCATGCCGACGAAGCACAACAGGCCAGCGCCTGGGTGCTCGGTTTTCCGGGCGCACGGCTTACGCTGGCGCTCAGTGCCGAACCCTGGCGCGGCTTCTCGGGTGAAGGGCAGGCGCTGCGCGCGCTGATGCGCATGGACGACGAGCGTGCAGTGGCGCAGGTGCGTGCGCACCTGAACTGGCAACCGTTGATCGACACGCCGGCGCTGGCCCAGATGCTGGGTGTGGCCGTATCGAGCGTGGACGATAGCCTGCGCATCCTCGGCGCTTCGGGCTTGGTCGGCTTCGATGTGGCCGAAGGCCGCTACTTTCACCGCGTACTGCCCTTCGACCTGTCATCGGTCGAAGACATGCACCCGCGTCTGGCCGATGCGCGCGAGCTGATGGCCCGTGGCGCCGTGAGCATCGCCAAGTCCAGCCCCCTGGAGGCGCAGGTGGCCAGCGGCGGCACGGTGCACAGCGTGCGGGAGATCGACGGTGAATTGCGGTGCACTTGTCCTTGGTACGCCAAGCACCAGGGCGAACGCGGCCCTTGCAAACATGTGTTGGCGGTGGAAGCCACAGCCGCATCCATCGTCCCGACAGAAGGCGCTAGATGAGAAATGAAGAAGAGCTGCCGGTGTTCATGCCGGCCGACGCGCTGGAGCATGCAGTGCACCAGGGCGACTTCGAGGCGACGCTCGCCAGCTTGCAGGCTATGTCGACGGCTGAACGCAAGGCCTGCGCCGAATCGCTCGAGAAGATGGGGCAAATGGCGACCTGCAGCCACTGGCCGGCCAGCCCCTATGCGCGGCAGTGGGGCGGCGAGGCGCAGACGGCGCAATACCGCGCCCTGCAAGCTGCCATCGTCGTGTGCATGGCGCCAAAAGCCTTGCTCGACCACGCCAATCCGCAGGTAGTACTCGACCCGGAGACCGTCGCGGCGCTGTGCACGCAGTTCGGCATCGATGCGGCCGGCTGGCGCGCCGCACTACAGCAAGTGGCTGAAGCGGAACTCCGCGCCTTCGCCTGGCGCATCCTTCCGGTGCAGAACCTGGTGGCTGCGCGGTTGATCGACCGGCCACAAAGCGATGACTACACCATCGGACTGATAGCCCTGCCGCGCGCCTTGCATCGCTCGACCATGGACGAGAGGTTCGACCGTGATCCCGGCCTGTACCAAGCTGTGCTCCGCCTGTTCGATCTGGAGGGAACGAGTGAGCACAACCTGTCGGCGGTCGATAAATACAACCATTCGCCCAAGAACTACTGGTCGTACATCTTCATGGAGGGTGTCGCCAGAGGCGAATTCACTCGCCCCCAGTTGCTCGACAAGACGCTGGGCACGCTGGAGCGCGACTGGCCGCAGTTTCGCGCGGGCTGGTTCTCGCGCTTCCATGAGACGCTGGCGCCCACCGCGGACGAGATGGCGCCCTTTGCTCCGCGCTATCTCGGCCTGTGCCAGAGTCGCATTCCGCCGACAGTCACGCTGGCGCTCGGTGCGTTGAAGACGCTTCACGCGACGGGGCATGTCGACGGCGCATCGCTGTTGGTCGCGGTGCAGCCGGTTTTCTATGCCAGCGTCAAATCGCAGGTTGATGCGGCGCTGAAGCTGGCCGAAGCCGCAGTCAAGCGCGAACCCGCATTGGCGCACGATGCCTCTGCGGTGGCGCTGCACGGGTTGACACACGAAGCGGCCGACTTGCAGAAGAAGCTCATCGAGCGGCTCAAGGCCTGGGGCATGGACGACGCGGCACGCGCAGAACTGGAGGCGCATGCGCAGGGTGTGGCCACCGTCAACAGGCCAGCGCTGCTGGCCCTGCTTGGGAACGTCGGGGCGGAAGCGGCTGTCGACATTTCGGCCGCCGAACAACTGCCGGTAGGGCGTGGACCGCTCGACCCGCTCGATGCGAGCCGGGCGCTCGCACCGATCGTCGATGTGGCCGAACTGGTCGATTGCATCGCCTTTGTGCTGGAGAACCCCAAGGATATCGACGCGCTGGAGCGCGTGCTCGAGGCACTGGTACGCATGGCTCCGCTGCCGCAGCCGCTTCTGAAGCAGTTCGCACCAGTGATGAAGCGTGCGCGCAAGTTGATGCAAAGCGAGGTGCAGAGCCGGCTCGCTTACCTGCTGGCCTTCGTTGTGGGCGGCGAGCGTCTGAAGGAGCATCGCGAGAAGCCAGAGAAACCGGAGGCAGACGAATTCCTGGCGTTGCGGCTGGAAGACCTGATCGACCAAGCCGCGCAGGGCTGGGGTCTGGCTCCCCTGGGGGCGGGCACACATGCGCGCGGCTTCATCGATGCGGCTGTCTTCATCGAGCGCATCGCGGCGTACCAGGCGCGTGGTGTCCAGGCGCCTTCGGGAGAGCAGGTGCGCGGCCTTTTGCGGCTCGCCCCCGCGGGCGATCGCTCGGCGGCGTTGCGCAACCAGGCACGGCAACTGGCCGATGCACCGCTGGTGCGTGCGCTGCGCCACGCGCTTGGTGAAGACGGCATTCCGATCACTGCCAAAACCGATGAAGAGCAGGCGCTTTTCGCTGCGGCTGCTCGCATTCGCCACCCAGGCGGTGACGATCCTCTCGTGCTGGACGCCTTCGGTGACTCCGGACCAGACGGCGCGAACGCCGCCCGCTACGCGTGGTCTGTGGATGCCAGGAGCTCGACCTATGCAGGCAAGACCTACGTGCATCACCACCTGTCGCTGAGCGCGGCGGAGGTGCCCACGAGCACACCGCATGCGCTGATGGCCGTGCGCCGTGCCGGTGTCAATGACACCCATGACGAGGCCCTGCTGCGCTACATGGCCGCAGTGGTGCCGTCCTCTCTTGAATCTTTCTTTGTCGACGGCTGCCGGCAGATCGGCAACAACCTCGACTTGTGGGAGGCGCGATGGCAAGACCGCGCGTACCTGACGCTGCTGCTCGACCCCACGGTACCCCTGACAGCCGCGCAGCCAATGGCCGTGCTGCTGTTGGCGTTGGCGCTGGCCGGCAAGGAGCCCGGCCAGACCGCGCTCGCGGTCGACGCGCTGGTGCAGTCCTTCATTGACGGGCGACTTGAGGTCTCCGCGCTCGGGGCGCAGTTGCGCGCGCTGCTGGCGTCGCCGATTGTCATGGCCAAGCGCTACGCCAAGAGCCTGCAGGCTGCGGTGCGCGCCGATGGGCGGCTGGCCGCACCGATCTTCGACATGCTCTGCGAGATGCTGGCAGCTGATGTCGACAGCCCACCCAAGGATCTGGCCGCGTTGATGGAGCTTCTGCTCGAGATTGCACTGAGTTCGCAACGCACGCTGCCCGCGCCGACGCTGGAAGTTCTGGCCCGCCTGTCTCTGGGCGGCAAAGGGCGCGCGGTACAGAAGAGCCTGCTGGGCTTGCGCGCGGGCACGCCAGCCTGAAGCCTCGCGCCATTCCTACAATTTCAACCCTTTCCGGAGACATGAATGCAACGCAGCGATTTCCGTTTCTTCCACCGCCTGCGCGTGCGCTGGGCCGAAGTCGACATGCAGAAGATCGTCTTCAACGCGCACTACCTGATGTACTTCGACACCGCCGTCGCCGACTACTGGCGCGCGCTGGCGCTGCCGTACGAAGAGGCGATGCACGCGCTCGGCGGCGACCTCTACGTGCGCAAGGCCACGATCGACTTTCGGGCCTCGGCCCGCATGGACGACGTGCTCGACGTGGGCATGCGCTGCACGCGCATCGGCAATTCGTCGATGGTGTTCGAGGGCGGGCTGTTCCGGCAGGACCAGTTCCTGGTGGGCTGCGAGCTGGTCTACGTGTTCGCCGACCCGGCCACGCAGACCTCGAAGCCGGTGCCGGCGCTGCTGCGCGAGGTGCTTACCGGCTATGAAGCCGGCGAGCGCATGAGCACCGTCGAGACGGGCGACTGGGCCACGCTGGGCGAAGGCGCGAGCGCCCTGCGGCGCGCGGTGTTCATCGAGGAACAGAACATTCCCGAAGCGATGGAGTGGGACGAGCACGATGCCGTGGTGCTGCACGCGGTAGCGCGCAACCGCATCGGGCAGGTCATTGCCACGGGCCGGTTGCTGCCGGCCGAGAACGGCGTTTCGCACATCGGACGCATGGCGGTGCATCGCAACCTGCGCAGCGGCGGGCACGGCGCTGCGGTGATGCAGGCGCTCGAAGAAGCCGCCAGGGCGCGCGGCGACAGCGTGGTGGCGCTGAACGCGCAGCGCAGCGCCGAGCGCTTCTATGCGCGGCTGGGCTACGTGCCGCACGGTGATGGCTTCGAGGAGGCCGGCATCCCGCACATCGAGATGCGCCGGTCTCTTCTTTCTTCTTCCTCTTCTCAATAGCTTCAATAGCGGCTGGGCGGGTCCGGCACGTAGCCCGGGTCTGAACCCGGGAACGGCGACGGACCAGCCGGACGCGGCCAGCGCGGCGGAGGCGGCACTGGAATCACGCCTGCAGCAACGAGGTTCTCGCGGCTGTCGTAGCGGATGCGGACCACCTCGTCGGGCGAGGACTGCGCGCGCTCGAAGGTGGTCTTGCCGACGTATGAGGTCTCGCGGCGGCCATGGGCTGTGCCCAGGCTCGGGCTGGGCGCAGACTGGCGGGCCATGCTGCCCGCGGAGGACTCGGCTGCCGGGGCTGCGCTGTCGGCAGAACCGGCCTTGGCGCGCGCATCGCCTTGGTATGACGATGACTCGCTGCGGCGCTCGCGTTCGCCGCCGTACCCACCATATTCGTCGCGGCGCGGGTATGGCGTGATGGGCGACGGGAGCGGCTCGGGCATGCGCTCGCGGAACATCGCGACGCCGATCACGCCCACGTCGTCCGGGCGGCCGGTGCGGCTCGCGTAGGAATTGCCGGCCGCGGCGAATTCGAAGGCCGCGATCTGCGAGTCGCTCTTGCGCCAGCCTGTGATGTCGCTGCGCTCGCTCGCGCTGAACACATAGCCGTTCTGCCCGACGCCCGCGGTTTCGCCGGTGACGACGTTGACGCCGTCCACCGACATCACGGCCATGATGCGTTCGCCCATCGCGTTGCGCGCCCGGATGGCGTAGCGCGAGCCGGGACGGCCGGCAACCCAGTATTCGCCGCGGTGACGGTAGATCGGCAGCTCCGCGCCGGTGCCGCGGTCGACCACGCTGATCTGCATCAGCGAGCCGATGCGGCTGGACGGCGTGGGCAGAGCGTAAGACCGCTCGGGGCTCTGCGCGCAGGCCGAGAACGAGGCCACGGCGCTCAGGGCCAGGGCGGTGGAGAAGAATCTGCGCTTCATGGTGTGTCTTCCTTGCCAGGAGTTGATCGGTGCAGGCTTCTACGGCGCAGCATCGGCGGCAGGGTTAAACAACGCGCAAAAAAATGGCGCTATCTGTTCGATAGCGCCGAGCGCCCCTTTTCTTCAAGGGCGTTTGGGGGGTAAGGGGCTCAGATGTCTTCGAGCAAGGGATAGGGCAGCGGCTCGACGGTGAGCGCTGCGCCATCGGCCGATCCGACGCGCAGACCACCGGCTTCGAGCGCGGCGATCTGCATGGAGATCAGTGCTGACCAGCCGCCATCGGGAGCCGGTGCGGCTTGCGCCACGGTGCCCACAGGCTGCTCGGCATCGCCGGCGGCGAACACTTCCTGCCCGGCGGACACGGGGGCATCGGCCTGCACGAGGTAGGTGCGGCGCTTCAGCGTGCCGCGGAACTGGCTGCGCGCGACCACTTCCTGGCCGGGGTAGCAGCCCTTCTTGAAGTTCACGCCGCCGACCGATTCGTAGTTGATCATCTGCGGCACGAAGGCTTCGATGACCGGCGTGGTAAGCGTCACGATGCCGCTGCGCACTTCGCTCCATTGCCACAGGCTCGCATCGACTGCCGGGCCCACGGGGGCGGCATGGCCAGCCGGCGCGATCCAGAGCGCGCGCGGAACGCCGTCGGCCGGGTACAGCGACACGGCGCTGACTTCGTCGCTAACGGCCGTGCGCTTGCCGGGCAGCGCGGCGGCGTCGAGGCCGTTGCCGGTCAATGCCGTGCCGGCCAGGCCGTACAGCACAAATTGTTCGGTGGCGTCCGTCAGCTTGGCCTTGGCGCGCAGCACGAACATCGACAGGCGCTTGAGCGTGGCGGCCAGGATGTCGCGGCTGCACACCAGCAAGATCAACTCAGGTTGCGGCTTGATGCCGATGAAACTTGCGATCACACGGCCCTTGGCGGTGCACAGCGCGGCCAGGCGGGCGTCTGAGGCGCCGAGCAGCGAGAAGTCTTGTGTCAGCTGGCCATGCAGGAAGCTGGCGGCATCGGGGCCCTCTGCACGGATCACACCAAGGTGGGAGAGGGCGGTCACGCCATTGAGAACGACAGTGGTCATCGCTGAATTATCATGGCCGTGCCTGTTCCTTCGGGTCGGCAGGGGCTCCCGCCCTGCAACCTGCAAGGCCACCGGTTTTTTCATCTCCTCCTCCGGCTTTTTCCCGTCATCCCCACATCGGATCCGTGCGTAGCTTCTTCCTCACGCTTTTCCTGCTCGCCGCCCTGATTGCGCTTGCGCTCGGCGGTGCTGGTCTCTGGTGGGTACACCAGCCGCTCAAGCTGCCGGCGCCCAGCGTCGACTTGTCGGTCGAGCCCGGCACCACGCCGCGCGGCATTGCGCAAGCCGTGGCCGACACGGGCGTCGACGTGCAGCCGCAGCTGCTTTACCTGTGGTTCCGTGTCTCGGGACAAGACCGCCAGATGCGCGCCGGCAGCTACGAGCTGGAGCGCGGTATTACGCCCAAGCTGCTGCTCAACATCCTGGTGCGCGGCGAGGAAGCCACGCGCAGCCTGGTGCTGGTCGAGGGCTGGAACATCCGCCAGGTGCGCGCCGCGCTTGCCAAGGCCGACCAGCTCAAGCCCGACAGCGTGGGCCTGACCGACGAGGCGCTGATGACCAAGCTCGGCAAGCCGGGCCTGCACCCGGAAGGGCGCTTCTTCCCGGACACGTACACCTACTCGAAGGGTTCGACCGACATCGCCCTGCTGCAGCGCGCGATGCGGGCCATGGACAAGAAGCTCGAAGCCGCCTGGGCCGCCCGCGCCTCTGATCTGCCGCTGAAATCGGCCGATGAGGCGCTTATTCTGGCCAGTATTGTCGAAAAGGAGACAGGCAAGGCCAACGACCGCGCGGAAATCGCGGCCGTCTTCACCAACCGCTTGCGCATTGGCATGCCGCTGCAGACCGACCCGACGGTGATCTATGGCATGGGCACGGCCTTCGAAGGCAATCTGCGCAAGAAAGACCTGCAGACCGACACGCCCTGGAACACCTACACCCGCGGCGGGCTGCCGCCCACGCCGATCGCCATGCCCGGCAAGGCCGCGCTGCTCGCGGCGGTGCAGCCGGCGCAAAGCAAGTCGCTGTACTTCGTGTCGCGCGGCGACGGCACCAGCCAGTTCAGCAGCTCGCTCGACGACCACAACCGCGCAGTCAACCAATATCAGCGCGGCGGCGGCAGTCCCAACAAACCGAAGGCGACCCAATGAGTGACAACGGTCTGTTTCTGACGCTGGAAGGCATCGACGGCGCCGGCAAGTCGAGCCATCTCGATGCGCTGGAGGCGCTGTTCAGGGCGCAGGGGCGCGAAGTCGTGCGTACGCGCGAGCCCGGCGGCACGCCGCTGGCCGAGACGCTGCGTGGCCTGATCCTCGAAAAGCCGATGGACCCGCTGACCGAATCGCTGCTGGTGTTCGCGGCGCGTCGCGATCACATCGTGCAGGTCATCGAGCCGGCATTGGCCCGCGGTGACGTGGTGCTGTGCGACCGGTTCACCGATGCGACCTTTGCTTATCAGGGCGCGGGACGTGGCTTCGATGAAGCCGTGCTGTCGACGCTCGAGCAATGGGTGCAGGCGGAGGCGGGCAGGGCGACATTGCTCCAGCCGCACATCACGCTGTGGTTCGACCTTGCGCCCGAGATCGCGGCGCAACGATTGGCCGGTGCCCGCGTGCCCGACAAGTTCGAAGCCCAGCCTGTCGAGTTTTTTCGCCGCGTCGCGCAGGGCTACGCGGCCCGTGTGGCCGCCGATGCGAAGCGCTTCGTACGCATCGACGCCAGCCAGTCCCGCGACCAGGTCTGGCAGCAGGTTGAAACTGCGTTGGTGGCGCGTGGCGTGCTGAGCGGTGGTGTCACTCGATGAGCGCTCCGGCACTGACTCCCTGGCTGCGCCGGCCACTCGCGGAACTGCTGCGCCAGCGCGGTCATGCCTGGCTGCTGCAAGGCCCCTCCGGCATCGGCCAGTACGAACTGGCGCTGGCGCTCGCGTCCGCATGGCTGTGCGAGCAGCCGACGGAGGAGGGCACCGCCTGCGGCCACTGTGCCAGCTGCCATGCCATCGAGGTTCGCACCCACGCTGACCTGTGCGTGCTGATGCCCGAAGTCGCCATGCAGGAACTGAACTGGCCGCTCGACGAGAAGGCACAGGCTGACATCGACGACAAGAAGCGCAAGGCCAGCCGCGAGATCCGCGTCGAGGCGATGCGTGATGCGGTTGGCTTCGCCCAGCGCACCAGCGCACGTGGCCGTGGCAAGGTGGTGCTGGTGTATCCGGCTGAGCGCATGAACACGATCACCGCGAATGCGCTGCTGAAGACGCTCGAGGAGCCGGTCGGCGACGTGCGCTTCGTGCTCGCCAGCGAGGCGGCGTGGCAATTGCTGCCGACCATCCGCAGCCGCTGCCTGGGTTTCACGCTCCCGTGGCCCGAAACAGCCGAGGCCGAAGCCTGGCTGGCCGCGCAAGACGTGCCCGCTGCCGATGCGGCCGCCCTGCTGCGCGCTGCCGGTGGCCGGCCGAGTGACGCCTTGCGGCTTGCGCGCTCGGGCCAGTCGCCCAAGGCATGGGCCTTGCTTCCCAAGGCGATGACGCGCGGCGACGTGGGTGCACTGGCCGATCACGCGCCAGCGCAAGCCGTCGGCGCGCTGCAGAAGCTTTGCCACGACCTGATGGCTGTCGGCAACGGCGCCGAACCCCGGTTTTTCGATGCTGCCGACTTGCCTGCGGCACCGTCCCGGCTGGCGCTGGCGCGCTGGTCGAAGTCGCTTGCAAGCGCCGCGAGAACCGCGGAACACCCGTTCAATGCGGGCCTCATGCTGGAAGCGCTTGTGAGCGAAGCGCGAACCACCCTAAACTCTGCCGCTCGTCGCCCATGAATCAACCCACAGCCCCCGCCGCCAACGCCACGCCCGCCCGGCCGAGCGTCATCCAGCTCGCCATCAAGGAAAAGGGTGCGCTGTACGCGGCCTACATCCCGCTGTTCGCCGAGGGCGGCATCTTCATTCCGACCACGCGCGAATACCGGCTCGGCGACGACGTCTACGTGCTTTTGACACTGCCGGAAGACCCGCAGCGCTATCCGGTGGCTGGCAAGGTCGCCTGGATCACGCCGTCGCGCGCGGCTGGCAACCGGGCACCTGGCGTGGGCATCCGTTTTCCGTCCGACGAAAAGTCGCGCCAACTGAAAGCGCGCATCGAGGCGGCATTGGGTGGCTCGATGGCGTCCGACCGCCCCACGCAAACTATCTGATCGGCTTCCCCCATTGCGACCCGGCAAAGCCGGTGTTCGCGGTATTTCTGGCATGGGCCCGACAATCAGCGCCATGTTTACAGACTCTCACTGCCACCTCACGTTTCCCGAATTCGCGGGCCAGATGCCGCAGATCCGCGCCGCCATGGCCGCTGCGCAGGTCGACCGGGCGCTCTGCATCTGCACCAAGCTCGAAGAGTTCGACGAAGTGCAGGCCCTTGCAGCCAGCTACGACAACTTCTGGGCCAGCGTGGGCGTGCACCCCGACAACGAGGACATCGCCGAACCCAGCGTCGAAGACCTAGTGCGGCTTTCAGCCCGGCCGCGCGTGGTCGCCATCGGCGAGACAGGCCTGGACTACTACCAGATGGAGGAGCGCAAGGGCGGCCGCAGCATTGCCGACATGGAATGGCAGCGCGACCGTTTTCGTGTGCACATCCGCGCCGCACAGCAGACCCGCAAGCCCTTGGTGATCCACACCCGCGAGGCCTCGGCCGACACGGTGGCGATCCTGAAGGAGGAGGGCGAAGACGGCGCTGGCAACGCGGCTGGCGGCGTGTTCCATTGCTTCACCGAAACCGCTGAGGTGGCACGCGCCGCGCTCGACCTGGGTTTCTACATCTCGTTCTCCGGCATCCTGACCTTCAAGAAGGCCCAGGATTTGCGCGATGTGGCCGCTTTCGTACCGCTGGATCGCATGCTGATCGAGACGGACAGCCCTTATCTCGCGCCGGTGCCGTACCGGGGCAAAACCAACAATCCGTCGTATGTGCCATTCGTGGCGCAACAGATCGCCGAGCTGCGAAAAATGCCCGTAGAGGCCATCGCCAAGGCGACGAGCGACAACTTCGAAACATTGTTCAGGGACGTCAAATCATGAAAAACTACATTAAGAAATCAATCTATCTTATTGTCATTGCTGCATCTTTTGCAGCACATGCAGGCTCGTTCGAAGATTTCTTCCGGGCCGTGCGCGGCGACAACGCCAGCAGCGTGCGCAGCCTACTGCAGCGCGGGTTCGATCCGAACACGCGTGACGAACACGGCCAGACCGGCTTGCTGATCGCACTGCGCGAGCCGTCGCCGAAAGTCATCCAAGTGCTGATCGAGTCGCCGCAGACCAACGTGGACCTGGCCAACGCCAAGGATGAAACCCCGTTGATGCTGGCCGCGATCAAGGGCCAGCAGGACCTGGTCACGCAACTGCTGAAGCGCGACGCTGCGGTCAACAAGACGGGCTGGACGCCACTGCATTACGCAGCCACCAGCGGCCAGCTGACCATCATGAAGGTGCTACTCGACAACTACGCGTTCATCGACGCGCAATCGCCCAATGGCACCACGCCGCTGATGATGGCTGCGATGTACGGTTCGAGCGAAGCGGTGAAGCTGCTGCTGGCCGAGGGCGCCGATACGACGATGAAGAACCAACTGGGCATGACGGCCGTCGACTTCGCGAACAAGGTGAACCGGTCGGATACCGCGGCGATGATCACCGCGGCTGCAGCGGCACGGGCCAATGCGCCCAAGGCGATACCCAAGGACGGCAAATGGTGAGGCAGGCAGGCGCCTCGTTGGCGTTCGGCTTGACGATGATGGGCTTTGCATCCGGCGCGATGGCACAGCACGCGATCTACAAGTGCGTTCAGGGCGGCAAGGTCGTTTACTCGAATGAGCCGTGTCTGGATGCAAAGAAGATCGAGATCAAGCAGACGAAGGGTGTGAATTACGAAGGCAGAGGCTCTGGGGGTGCGCCGAAGCGCTGAGTGTTCTGAAATAAAGTAGGAACCAGCGGTCGCTGTTGCGATTGCCCAGATGCCGCCGTTTTTTCGCCATGTTTCGCTGGGAAAGACGTATCGTTCAGCGTGACGACACCCAGCTCTCAAGCCGTTCATATAGGCAATGGCGTTGCCAAATGGATTCACCAGGCAACGTTGCTCTATTTCTTCGGTCGCCGTTGTGCAGATGAAACGCTCAGGCGAGCGGACGGCGATCTACCTGTCTGGATTTCCGGGCTGCGCGTTTTAGCAAGCGCAGCCCTTGAGCTTGGATCAGTTCAAAGGGCAGGGCGCCGACTTCTTCTGCACAGCCGCGGATCCTGGCCCAAATTTCTTCGGACCGAATCGCGTCTAGGAATTCATGCCCGCTCCAGGTCAGACCAAACACATGGACCCTTGCAATCCGACCCGAGTCCACCACTTCAGGTTCGAAATCCACGAGGCCAGCCTGCGCTAAAAGAAGGAGCTGGTACCGAATCAGAATTCGATCGCAGCCATCGATGTGAAGGTCCAAGCTCGCCTTGTGTTCTGGTCGATGCTCAAGAGCAAAGAGAATCTGCCGAATCACATGCATATCGCGTTTCATGGGCGCTTCACCGACACCGCGAGCCCGTCGCGCTAGAACACCTCTTTGCCCACTGGAAATGTTCGCATCACCTCACCACCGTGGAGTTCTGGGTCAAACTTCTCGAGCAAAGAGTCTAGGCGCCGCGCCCGAGTCACGCTCGCGGCCAAGGCCTCTTCGTGAGTGATCTGTCCCGCGACGACGGCCTCGCAGTCTGAAAGAAATTCAGCTTTTGGCTTATGACCGGCGAGCCGTGTGTTCGCAAGAGCCTGCTGCATCGCGTACTGGCGTTGAGCCTTGGTGGACATGGTGCGCTCCTATACAGAATCTGGCGTTGGCCGAACACATGTTGATCTCGTGCGATGGGTTTTGACCACCAGTCGCCACGCTTGGCATTTTATGAAATGTGGAAGATCATCCGTGGTGTGATTGGCATCATATGGCAACCATCGCTGGATGCCAATTTCATCACCTCGGCACGCGCAGAATCCCGCGCTGGTTGCTCTTGGTGCTGCGATTCGAAGTGCCCGGCTCGAGCGGGGAATTTCCCAGGAAGAACTTGCGCATCGAAGCTCCATTGATCGCTCCTACATGAGCAGCATTGAGCGTGGAAGTCAGAACCCTGGCATTGTCTCGATCTTGCGCATTGCAGGCGCCCTGGAATTGACGGCAGCGGAACTCTTTACGAAAGCTCTGCTGTAGGCGTGCTTGACTCTGCGCTGAGTGGCCTGCGGCTCGCTACTAGAGCTCGTCTAGGTGGTCGAATATCGACCTTGAACGTGTTTCTCAAGGCTCGTAGACGCATAACCGTACGGGCAAGCAGTTGCGGTAGCCGCAACAGAATTGCATATGTGGCACCGGCAAATCGAACTACACACTGCCCTTCGTATCAGCCTGAGCTAGGCGGGCTAATGAAGTTGATCCGGAAGTGTTCGAGATCGACCTGAGCCTGCTCTAGAACGATGTGTTCGGTCGTCGGGTCAACCTTCAAACCCCTGAGAGCACTGATCACCGCCGGCGAGGCGCGCGCACCGGCTACCACTCGACGGACGGCGGACTTGGGCAAGGGCCACAGCCAGACCGGATGAGGGATGACCAACGGGCCGTGATGTGCTGCGGGGCTATAGCTGAGTGGCATGAACATTCGCCACTCTTGCTCGTAAGACCAGCATGTCCCCTTTGTTAGAAAGACATCGAAGCTCATGGCCGTCAGCACGATTGCGGGCCGCTGATCCGCATAAATCACCTGCCGAAGATGCCCGTACTCGGCGGCGAACTGAGCAGTCTCGGCCGCATCGGCATTGACATGCGCGGGAGGCGTGGTCGAGGTGAAAAATGGATCGCTCGTATCGAACTCGACGAGAAAGCCAGTGTGACTCTCTGAATAGTGCGCCCACATCAGCAGGTTGTCGGGGTTCTCCGTCAGGCACAAGACACCGATGCCAGCGTTGGCCATTTCGGTAACCCCTGCAGCCATCTGTGGGTATGCCACGCTCCGAACACGCTCGAGTTCCTCCAGAACTTCTGCCGCCTTGAACCGGCGTCGACTGGCCAGAAAAGCGTCGCGTGGAACTCTGCTCCGAAACCCGGGCTGCTGAAGGCCATAGGCCTCCAGCATACGCTGCTCCCAGACGTCGCCGGCTTGAGCCGCTTCTTCCTCTGGCGTCCCCCACGAGCGCACATGTGGGCTGAATTCGAACGGGTCATTCAAGGCTGCGGGCTGGCTGAATCGAACCATCCAATTGGCAAAAAGGCGGGTTCCCCCTGACCCAAAGTACTTGAACAGGCGCGTCGGAGGCACTGCCACCGTCTGCGACTTCGCAAACTTAGTTTTATCAGTCATGAGCGTCCTTGGCGGAAGATCCGATGCGCCAGACCCGGCCCCTCGAGGCCTATTTCTAGAACAGTCCGGACGGCTCGGCTCGGTGGTCCCAACTCTAGATGATCAGCGCGCGGCGCTCCGCCCGGTTTCTGCGATTTACGGCATGTCATTGGAAATGGACGTACGAACAAGAAAGAGGAGGGCAGACTTCCGCTCGAGCAAACCCACGAGGTGAACGAACTCCCCGGGATGCATGGCATGCTCCGACCAACTCGCTATGACGGCGCGGTCAGTGAGCACCAAGCGTTCCATGTCTAGTGTCTCAGCGCATCCTTTTGCGCCTGGATATCCGCTCTTTCTGCGTGGTGGTCCCAGCTCTCTGCCAGCTTGAACAACATCGCAGATGTCCTTGGAAATGCAGGAGCCGCCGCGGCCCAGGCGCGAGCCTGGTCTGCTAGCACGCGTTCTTGGACGCCCCCCTCGCCAATCGCCCTCGTGTGCACCCCGCGGAGATTGAACCTCTCGACCAGAATCCCATCCTCCACCGCCTCCGATTGGAGATGCTCTATGAGTATCCGCACGGAAGTGTGGGGCCAGCACTGGTCATTAGGATCGGCAGGTGCATGCGCGAGGAGGTGACCGATATATAGATCTGCAATTTCTGCACGGTCATCATTCGCCGACAGCACGCGCACGTCGTCGCACCATTTTCGAAGCTCATCGGCATCGACCCGATCGTCTTGCTGACCGGGTAACGTTCGAAGTCCCGAGAGAAGGTCGTAAGCCGCAGTAGCGAAGCGCTGCTGCTCGGGTGAGAGTTCAGGAGTCTCCCCACTAGAGGCCTTAAAGACCTTGCAGAGAATAGCCACGTAGGTCGCAGGATCACGAAGAAGAAGCTTATGCAGCGACAGTGGCGTTTTGCGATGGTGAAGCAATGGAAGGTACGCGAATTCCCTTGCGGCAACTTTTTCCAATGCCGCATCCGATCGACCTTCGAGAGAATCAAACGCCTTCTCAATGTAGTAGGACGTCATCGTCGAATCGGCGCCGTCGGATGCGTTGATCTCTGCGACCGCTGCGTCAAGCAATTTAAGCAGTAACTCGGTGGGCATGTCATTCAATCGACGCTGAGCAGCACGAATTGCTGCCATTGGTCGATCGGATCGTAGGTACTTCTCCGCAGCAAATACGAGATCTTCTATGGCCCCCTCGACAAAGAATGAGTGCTTTACTTTCCAATAGAAGTCCTCAACCTTATCTCCAAAGCTTTGAGCCAAGTTCCAAGTGCTTCGCTCATCTCTGGTCATCATTAGCAAGTTTGCGATGGCCTCTGGCTCTAGTGCATGTCTGTCGACGAGATGTCGAAGCCGTTTCACCCATTCCTCTCCGAAGCGTTGGATGCCATCAGCTGTCAGCGCAGTTGCCAGTGCGATGGAGTTCGCGCCAGACGTCAACGCTGCGTTGACGATTTGCTCCACATCGTCGACAGGCAATTCAAGATGCCTCAGGGTTTCCAAAACCAAATGTGGCTGTTTTACCTGCGAGATGAATGCGATGAGGCCAGTTATCCCCCCCTCCGAAAGTACGGTGGTCACGGCCTGCAATCGGGCTCGAAGGGCCCCGTCCAACGTTGAATTTGGAGTCTCCGCATCAGGCTCAATATCGGGCATGTAGTCATCGAACAACCACGCATGAGCGTGTGAGGCTTTGGAGGGCTGGTATTTCGTCGCCATCGCTTCCATCCGAAGCAAGGCGTCTCCTTTGATCGCCCAGTCGGCACTGCCGTACTTCCGATGCCTCTTGCTCTCTTTCAGGAGGGCATCCCATACTGCGAGACCATCTTCCGATTCTGCTGACGACAGAAACTCCTCGATTCGATCAAGAGTACGCGAAAGATCGCTGAGTTGAAATTGGCCCATAGCCTCAATCAAAACAATAAGCCTTGCTGCATCTGAATGCGCATGCTCTAGAGCCATGTCGATGATGGTTCCTTGCGCCTCCCAAACTACGTTGTATGTAAGAGTTTCGACGTTCGATGCACCTGCTTCGCGAAACCTCGATACCGAGGTGATGCTCGTGTGGTCGTGATGCCTTGGGAGGAGCTTGACGAGCAAAGGCCATGCAATGGATGGTGCTATGACTACAACGTGCTTTAGCGCACCCATCCGTTGCTTCAAATTCGCGTTGGTGTTCGGAGACCAAGGCAAGAAAATCGATCGGAGGCTGCTGAGGGGACTATTCCCCTTGGAGACACCGGGGTCGATTGCGGCTAGACGAGCAAGGCAGGTCGCCACTCGCATGAGAAGTACTGGGTCCCAAGCCAAAACCTCTAGGGCCCAAAGAAGGCCGATGTGTGGGCTCCTCGGCGCGAGGAAACTCTCATCTTGTGAAAATATGGGGAGAATTGCCGAGGAGTCGCCCTCGAGCAACTGCTCGAGGGCTTCAAGGAAAGGGTCAGGAGCGGCCTCCGCTAACAGCGCTAGATTCTCGTCAAGGCTAGCGAGCAATCGATAGTCGGAGGAGAGCCCGGGCAGCGTTCGAACAATCTTGTCGACGAAGTTTTGCGGCGTCGTTCCTGGGATGCTCAAGTGAGCTTGATCATGAAGCGTTGCAATATGCAGCAGCGTGGTCATCATTCCCTCTCTGAGCCAGTTGCTGTGCGAGTCATCACGCGCGGCCGATAGCTTGAAGACATCGTGAGGGTTGGGAGGCGGAATAATCCTGCCAAATACCTTGATGGCAGCTGCCTCGAACCTTTGCAGATGTTCGGCACCAATGAGATGGCCGAGGTGCATAAAGGCATCGACCGACGAACGCATCTTCCACACGTCCTCGACCCTATCGATGGGCGGATCTTTAAGCACAACCAACGGTCGCAATGGCCCTTCGATTTGCTCATAGCTCGTTTTTCCGCCGAGCTCACACATGACAGCCATATCGCTTGGCGTTGATGCGCTCCAGCCGCCTGCGAGCAGCGCAGGCATGACGGCCTCCGCGGCTGGCAACCATTCGGCAAGTTCAACTGGGCCATTGGGAATTTGACGGGCGAGCACCGTGAGGCTGCGTCCACAAGCTCGTGCTCGTTGATACCCTTCGGATTCAGAGTGGCCCATCGCCATTAACGCTTTTCCTAGTGCCGCGCTGCTTGGACGCACGAGTCGCTCATGCTTGTGGAGTTGAAGTATTTCGTCCGCACCGGCACTAAACACGGTGAGCCCGTGGCGAGAGAGAAATGCGGCTTGGTTGCGGGCCTGGCGTCTTGGCAGATAGATGAGATCCGATTTTCGAGCCAGAAGATGCGCTGCTTCTTCGCTGTCGATGATGATCGTCCTTGCCTCCAGGAATGCGCGAACCGCGGGCTCCGAAGTCCTGATTGCAGCAACGACGAATGCGATTACTTCATCGGGAGAATCCGCAGCAAATGACAACGCATTGCCGCCGGCAGTGAGGTTTCTCAACAAGCTCTGCACTTGAGCTTCCCGACCGCAAAGGAGGACCTCCTCAACTAGCCCTCCTTCGAATCGAGCAGAGAACTTCTCCCAAAACTCATCTGTACTAAACGCCCCTGAGGGTGGAAAGGCACTTATTCCGCTTTTCGCGTGGAAGGAGGAAACCGCCGGATGGGCGTCCAACCAACTTTCCAGTACAGGCCCATCATGAAACTCAACTTCTTTCCAGAGATTCAGGTCTCGCTTTTCTTTCAGCCAATCTTCACGTTTTTTCCTCTTCCAACGATCCCACGTCCGGGGCGTTGCGAACACAAATGTTGTCTGCATGCGTTGCGCATGCTCGATCTCTTTTGTTCGCTTTTCGAAGTCTTGATTCGCCTTGGTGACGACATCATCAGTCACGCCAAACTCCCAGATGGAGTGTCCATCCGGGACGAAAGGCGGAGCGCCGCCACTCGCTTGGAGGATGCCGTCGAACCCTCGCACTTGCCCCTTGTCTCCCATTGGGAATCGCATCGAGGTGATTTTCGGTGCAGACGCCCAAATCAAATCCGCAATGAGGCCCGGAAATGCTGATCTTGCGGGCAGGGTGGCGGCCCATTGCTCCAACTGCGTTGCCGTAATCCACTTCATCCTGAGGTCCTCCATCTGGTTTTGGCATTGTCACGGGCAGGGTACTCAAGATCACAAGAAGCGAAGGGCTTTTTCCAGTGAGACGCGGAGGAGGGCATTGCAACCAACCACTCGCTACGCGCTCGACCGACATAGCGGCTGGTGGGCCGGCTTAGAGGTAGAACATACCGCTGCTGTTTGTTCGGCTCGCACCGGCCTGGCCGGAGTCTCGGCCGGCGACCTTGTCGTAGCTTGCGTCAAGTCGGTTGCATTTATTCTATTATTCAATAATAATGGAAGTATGGAAGAGAAAACTGTCATTCAAGCCTTAGCCGCGCTGGCTCAGCCTGTGCGTCTTCAGGTTTTCCGCGCATTGGTCGTCGCTGGCCGTACCGGACTCACGCCCGGTGTGCTCGTCGAGCAGCTTGGCGTGCCCGCGACCAGCCTCTCGTTCCACCTCAAAGAGTTGATGCACGCCAATCTGGTCAGCCAGGAGCGTGACGGTCGAAACCTGATCTATCGCGCGGTGTTCGAGCAGATGAATGCGCTGCTCGGCTACCTCACGGAGAACTGCTGTCAGGGCGAGGCATGTCTCGTCGACAGCTCCACTGCTTGCGAATGCTGAAGGAGAAACACATGAAGCGCTTCCATGTCCATCTGCACGTCGACGACCTCGCCAAGAGCATCGCCTTCTACTCCAACCTGTTTGCGTCACCGCCGGCACGTGTTGAGGCCGACTATGCGAAATGGATGCTCGAGGATCCACGCGTCAACTTCGCAATCTCCACGGTCGGGCAGGGCAGGGGCATCGACCATCTCGGCATTCAGGCTGAGGACGAAGCAGAACTGGCCGAGCTGAAGGCTCGCGGCCAGGCTGCTGACCGAACCCTGCTCGACGAGGGAGAGACAGTGTGCTGCTACGCGCGCAGCGAGAAGCACTGGGTCACCGATCCGCAGGGGATTGCGTGGGAGCACTTTCAGACCTTGGACGGCACCGTGCCGGTCTACGGTCAGTCCAAGCCCGTCGCCAAGGCCGAGTCCGCCTGCTGCACGCCCGTTGCTGCCCGAGGCATTCCGGTCAACGTGTCCGTCAAGAGCACGGGCGGCTGCTGCTGAGGGCTGCTCCATGCCCCAAGAACCATCCGAATCACTGGTCAGATTGCTGTTCGTCCGCGCAGAGGCTGCGTCTCTGCCGCCCGTGCGATCCCTTCTTCGGGACGCCGGCCTTCCTGAATCCGACCTTCGGGAAGAGCACATGGAGGCCTTCTTCGTGAGCCGCGCCGGCGACGAAGGGATTCTTGCCTGTGTCGGTCTGGAACGCTTCGGCGACACCGCGTTGCTCCGCTCCCTTGCGGTTCGCGCCGATGCACGTGGCAATGGTGTGGGCGACCAGGCCCTGCAGACCATGGAGGCCTTCGCCGCGTCGAAAGGCGTGAATCGCCTCTGCATCCTGACCACCACGGCAGAGCCATTCTTCGAGGCCCGAGGCTTTGAGCGCTGCGACCGCACGGCGCTACCGGCATCAGTGCAGGCGAGCAGCGAATTTAGGAGCCTGTGCCCGGCCTCGGCTGTCTGCATGTTCAAAGAGATCAACCCCACTTCCTCCACCGAGAAACATCGTCATGGCTGAGAAAACCTACAACGTGCTGTTCATCTGCACGGGCAACTCTGCGCGCTCCATCCTGGCCGAGGGCCTGCTCAACTACTTGGGCAAAGGGCGATTCAAGGCCTACTCCGCTGGCAGCCACCCTGCTGGCAAGGTC